>URXX01000006.1 GCA_900551895.1 uncultured Lachnospiraceae bacterium
TTTTCGAAGCCTGGCTGTAATTTTTTGCATAGAAAAGAGGCTGCGCACTAATTACTTAGTGCGACAGCCCCTTTTTTGCGTATTGTTGGTATTGCTCAGTGTATGGGTGGTTGAGATAAGTTTTTTGGTTTGTTTTTTGGTTATAATTCCTAATTGACGCATAAAAATGTGCGTTGTATCATAAATAATATGAGTAATTGTATGGTTTTTGAGCAATTTGCTTAATTTGATGAAAAGGAAAAGGTAAAAAATGAAAAAGAAAAGAATGAAAAGGATACTTGCCGGAGCATGCGCATGCCTGTTGCTTCCGTGGGGAGCGTATGGCAATGATGTGGGCATGGAAGTCAAAGCGGCACAGGAGAAGAATGTAAACTCTATAAACGATGCGTTAAAGTTATGGTATAAAACCCCTGCCAACATTCATTCGGCGGAGACAAATGGAGGAGAGTGGACACGGCAATCCCTTCCCCTTGGAAATGGAAATTTGGGGAATTTGATTTTTGGCGGAATTTCCAAAGAGAGAATTCATTTTAATGAAAAGACATTGTGGACAGGCGGTCCTTCGGAGACAAGACCGGATTATCAGTTTGGCAATAAGAAAACTGCGTATACCGATAAGGAAATTGAAGCGTATAGAAAATTGCTTGATGACAAGTCGAAAAATGTATTCAATGACGATACATCTTTGGGCAAACCGGGAATGAGTGGAAAGATAAAATTTCCCGGAGAGGATAATCTGAATAAAGGAAGTTATCAGGATTTTGGAGATATCTGGATTGATTTTTCCGAGACGGGAATCCGAGATGACAATGTAAAAAATTATAGAAGAGAGTTAGATTTGCAAACCGGAGTTGCCGCAACTACATTTTCACATCAGGGAGTTGATTATAAGAGAGAACATTTTGTGAGCAGCCCTGATCAAGTGATGGTTACGGAGTTGTCTGCATCGAAAGAGAAGAAACTGGACGTTTCGATAAAAATGGAACTGAATAACAGTGGTCTGGAAGGGACGGCAAAATTTGATGCGGAACAGAATATGTATACTATCTTCGGCAAAGTGAAGGACAACGGGCTGAAGTTTCGGACAACCATGAAAATTGTTCAGTCGGGAGGCGACATCACTGCAGATGAAAAGAATCAACTGTATAAAGTGGAAAATGCAGATAAGATTATGATTGTGATGGCGGCAGAAACAGACTATAAGAATGACTATCCTACATATAGAGACACGAAAAAAGATTTGGAAAAAGTTGTGGTTGAGCGGGTAAAAAAGGCGTCTGAGAAATCTTATCAGGAATTAAAGGAGAATCATATAGAAGATCATCAGGGTTTGTTTGACAGAGTCAGTCTTGATTTAGGGGAAAACCGTTCTAATATTCCGACAAATGAACTGATAGACGCCTATCGAAAAGGCTCATATTCTAAATATTTGGAAGTATTGGCGTTCCAGTACGGGAGATATTTGACAATCGCAGGTTCAAGAGGTACTCTTCCGAGCAATTTGGTAGGTCTGTGGACTATGGGAGCTTCTGCATGGACGGGAGACTATCATTTTAATGTGAACGTACAGATGAATTATTGGCCTGTATATGTGACGAACCTGGCAGAGTGTGGAACGACAATGGTGGATTATATGGAAAATCTGCGTGAACCGGGGCGTTTGACGGCGGAGCGTGTGCATGGAATTGAAGATGCCACAACGAAGAAAAACGGATTTACCGTACATACGGAAAACAATCCTTTCGGTATGACGGCGCCGACGAATAATCAGGAGTATGGCTGGAATCCTACAGGAGCAGCGTGGGCGATTCAAAATCTGTGGGCACATTATGAATTTACACAGAATAAAGACTATTTAAAAAATACAATTTATCCGATTATGAAGGAAGCGGCACAATTTTGGGATAACTATTTATGGACATCAGACTATCAGAAAGTACACGACAAAAATTCTAAATATGACGGGCAGCCAAGACTTGTTGTGGTGCCGAGTTTTTCAGCAGAACAGGGGCCTACGGCGGTCGGAACAACTTATGACCAGTCACTTGTTTGGGAATTGTATAATGAATGTATAAAAGCGGGAAAAATTGTCGGGGAAGATGAAACTGTGTTAAAGTCATGGGAAGAGAAGATGCAGAGATTGGATCCGATTGAGATGAATGCCACAAACGGAATCAAAGAGTGGTACGAAGAGACGAGAGTCGGTACGGAAACGGGACATCATCAATCTTATGCAAAAGCGGGAAATCTTGCTGAAATTCCGGTTCCAAACAGCGGTTGGAATATCGGACATTTGGGAGAGCAGAGACATGCTTCTCACTTAGTAGGGTTATTTCCGGGAACATTGATTCACAAAGATAATGAAGAGTATATGGACGCTGCCATTCAGTCGTTGGAGGAGAGGGGAGAATACTCAACAGGCTGGTCAAAAGCAAATAAAATCAATTTATGGGCGAGAACAGGAAACGGTGACAAGGCATATCGTTTATTGAATAATCTGATTGGCGGAAACACTTCAGGACTTCAGTACAATTTATTTGACTCTCACGGTTCTCAAGGAGGAGATACCATGATGAATGGAACGCCTGTGTGGCAGATTGACGGCAATTATGGTCTGACTTCAGGTGTGGCGGAAATGCTTTTACAATCTCAACTCGGATATGTGCAGTTTTTACCTGCCATTCCTTCAGCGTGGACAGAGGGAGAAGTGAAAGGATTAAAGGCGAGAGGGAACTTTACCATTTCAGAGATGTGGAAAAATAACATGGCTGAGAAATTCACGGTGCGCTATGACGGTGAAGAAAAAGAAAGCACATTTACAGGCGAGTACAAAGATATTACAAATGCAAAAGTATATCAGGACGGAAAAGAAGTACGGGTGCAAAAAGACAATGAAAAAGGACGCATTTCTTTTGCGGCACAAAAAGGTAAAACATATACAATTGATTTTACCGAAGCAAATATGGAAGAATTAAAACAGCAGGCAGAGAAATTCCTGCCGGAATTGCACAGGGATTTAAGTAAAATAAAAGAGGAACTGCAGACAGCGATAAAAAATAGCGCAAATAATTCGGGAGACGTGCTGGCTAAGGCAAAACAGATGAACCGCTTATACCGTATGTATTTGGAAGAAGTGGAGAATATATACTGCCTGACAAACCGGGAGGGACTTTCTTATGAGAAAATTGATGTGATGTATCGGCAAATGAGAAGTTTGCGAAAAACGTTATTAGAGAACACGGGAGACCTGAAATATTATCAGGAAGCGGATACGATGTTAAATGATATGGCTGCAACAATGAGTGAGCAGATGAAAAACAGAACAATTTCATTTAGCAAAGAGTCGGGCTTTGTATCTCCGCAGGAGAATGATTTATCACTGAGTAAGAGCGATTTGGCACGGAAATATGAAATACGTTATACGATGGACGGAAGTATTCCAAGAAAAACGTCACCTTTATATGAAAATGTATTGAAACTGCCGGAAGGCAAAGATTGTACGGTAAAAGCGGCTCTGTTTTATGGAGAGCAGAGAGTGAGTCCGGTTTACACGAAGAAATATGTTCGCCATGCAGTTTCCATACAGGCAGTGGAAGTATCTCAAAAAGATAACTGGGGAGCGGAGTATGTCAAAGAGAAAATGATTGATGGAAATGCGTCGACAAGATGGGCTTCTAAAAAACCGAATGCTTCATTACCGATTGAAATTACATTGACTTTTGCAAAAGAAGAGACAGTCAATCAGATAAAATTTGACCAGTTTGTTTCTAATCATAATGGCATTGCCGGATTTGAGATACAGGCATTGCAAAACGGTAAATATGTCACTGTTTATGAAGGAAAAAAATTGGGCGACATTAATGACAAAGTTGGAGATGCAGATGGAACAAGCGCAGGATATCATGCGTATTATCTGGCAGAGTTCCCGAAAGTGAACACGACTTCCGTAAAAGTGATATTAAAACCGGGATACACCGGAGAGCCGTCTTTATATGAGATTATACCGTTAAACCTTTCTGATGATACAGAGAAAAAAGGAAATGCGGAAGAATTAAGCGAGATGATTAAGCAGGCGGAAGCGATAGATAAAAATGCTCCAAATTATGTCGAAGCAGAAAAAACGTTAAAAGATGCATTTGCTGAGAGTATTAAGGACGGAAAAGAAATGTTGGAATCTTCTCAGGAGTACATTGATGCGAGAACAGCATTTATTCACAGCAGATATGAGCGTCTTGGATTTGGCAGGACAGATAAAACAGAGTTAAATGAACTGATTGCCAAAGCAGAAAAAGAACTGGAAGGCGCTTATACAAAAAACAGTTTATACCGATTAAAGAAAATGGTTGCACAGGCGAAAGATGTGCAGAAAGATGAAGCGGTAAAACAGCCGGAAGTGGACAGAACGGTGAAACAACTTCAGGAAGCGTTGGAGCAGTTGGAAAGTATCGGGTATATAGAACAGCAGATACCGGCAAAAGATTTGCAGGGAGGACAGGGCTGGAAACTTATAAACGGATATCAGGCAACTGACAGTGACAATGCGGGCGCGCTGTCATATCAATTCACCGGACATTTTGTCAGTGGGATTACAGTTAAAGGTGATGACCACGGACTTTTGAAAGTGAAAATATCGGACTTGGCAGGGAAAACGGTCTATGAAGAAACAATCGACACCTATGCGCAGAAGAGAGCGGAAGGCGTGGAACTGATGAAGAAGGAACTGCCGGAAGGAACATACACAATTGAATTTGAACGTGGGGGAAAAAGCCCGAACGGACAAAATAAGAGAGGTTGGGTAGAAGTCGGAACATTGACGATACGGCAGCAGGCAGAACCGGAAGAGGTGGACAGAAGTTCTCTGCAGGCAGAGTTGAAAAAATGCGAAAATCTGAAAGAAGCCGATTATACAAAAGAAAGTTGGGAGAAATTCCGGTTGGTTATTGAGAAAGCGGAAGAACTTTTAAAGAAAGACGATGAAGAGACATGTACGGCTGAAATGGAAGACATGGCAAAAGAAGTGTCAGAAGCAAGAGATGCATTGCAGATTCGCGTAGACATTCGTGAACTGCAGGATACTTTAAAGAAGGCAAAAGAGATTTCCGGAGAGGGATATACAAAAGAAAGTTATGGGGCGCTTCGCGACTGCATTCAGGAGATTGAAGCATTCCTGAATGGCACGTATACGCAGGAAGAAGTAAATGGAAAGACGGCGCTTCTGAAACAGCGGATAAGTGAACTGCAGGCAGATAAAACAAAACTGTTGGAAAAATATAATGCAATCAAAGATATGGAACAGGGAAAAGTTACTGATTGGTCATGGAAGGAATTCGTGCAGTTAAGAAATGAAGTGAAAGAGATTTTGGATAAGGCAGATGCCACTCCGAAAGAGGTTCAGGATATTCTTTCAAAGTTAGATGCTTTTCACTTTACATATGAATCTGAAGAGGAAGGGCATGAACAGGCAGGTGGAACAGATGCGAAAAAACCACAGGGACAGTCAGACACGGTAAAAACAGGTGATAACAGCAGGGGAATGTTTTATTTGACGCTTTTACTTGGAGCATCGGCTGTTGTGATGGTGAAATGCAGAAAGAAAAAACAGAAGTAGTGTTGAGAAAGAGAGAGAAAGATGAAAAGAAAAAAGATTTGGATTAAGTTAGGCGTTTTGGTATCTATAGTGAGCATTTCCGTTTCGGGAGTACCGTACCGGCAGCAGGTTGAGGCAAAGTCGGGATATGTACAGGCAAAAGAAAATGGAAAAGAAAGAATTTCAGCGGAAGAGTACAATAAAGTTGCGTTGGATTTTATCTCTTTACTAAAACCGGAGGATTTCAAAACATGGGATCAGTCACTCGGAGTGATGACCGAAAAAGAAGCGGAAGAAATCAAAACATTTCTGGAGACAACGGTCATCAAAGATGAGAAAGATGACTATCAGAAAGCGAAAAAAATTTACGAATGGATTACAAAAAATATTAAATATGCAACTTTGCAGGACCAAAACATAGGGCTCAGACCTTACGATGTTTTCAAATATAAGGTGGCTGTGTGCGGCGGATATTCAAATTTGTACAAAGCAATGCTGAATCTTGCGGGAATTCCTGCGATTTTAGTTACGGGAGATACGACGGCAGGAGCGCACGCATGGAATATTGTGTATGCGGACGGTAAATGGTTTTTCTCAGACAGTACATGGGGAAGTGCAGATGCCCAAAACTTTGATTACGGATTAGAAATGTTTTCAAAAAGCCATACTTCCGTTGATTTGTACGGCGTGTCAGTGACGGACAAAAATGGAATTATTTTAGGCTTCCACAAAGGACTTGCCGTTATGGGAGCGACAGGCGGAGCGAAAACAATTACGGTTCCGGAGAAATTTAATGATTTAGATGTCATCTCCGTTGCACAGTCAGTATTTGAAGAAAAATCTGCTGTTGAGCATCTTGTTTTAACGGAAAAAGTAAGTAATGTAGAGACACAGGTTCACTCAAAAACATTGAAGAGTGTTACGGTGCCGGAGGAAAGTCAATATTATGCTTCTAAAGACGGTGTGCTTTTTACAAAGGACCTGTCAAAGATTTTGATTTATCCGTATCAGAAAGAAGAGACAAGTTTTGTTATGCCAAAAGAAGTGACAATGTACGATGAAAAAGAAACGTTCCAAAATCCATATTTATCAGAGATTTTAGTGGAAGAAGGAAATGAGAAATTTTCTTCTTACGATGGAGTGATTTATAATGCGGAAAAGACAAGGCTTCTTACGGTTCCGGAAGGGAAACAGAAAATTTATGTGGCAGGAACAGTGGAATTGGACAACATTGCCTTAAATGGAAAGTCCAATTTGAAGGAGATTGTTCTGGAAGACGGTGTGAAGGCAATTCCTCCATATGCGCTGAATGGCTGCAGCGGGCTTACAAAAATATACATTCCTAAGTCTGTGGGAGAAATTTCAGAGGACGCATTCTTTGGCGTGAATATGTCGGGGCTTACGATTTTGGGTGAAAAGGAAAGTGCGGCGGAGAAATTTGCAAATGCTCACGGGATTCGTTTTGTAGATGTAAAAGAAATTGAAATAAAGTTAGAAGAAACAAAAGAGTTGATTCAGAAAGCAAGAGAATATGACGATACGTCCGTATACACTGATGAAAGTGTGGAGACTCTTCGCAAGGCTATTGAAGAGGCGGAAAATATTGCAGCACAGAGTGATGTGACTGTAGAACAGTTGAATAAAGCGATTGAAAATCTAAACACTGCCATCACAAATATGGAGAAGAGAAAGGAAGAGCCGGAAAAACCGGATATTTCTGAGGCAATCATTGCGAAAAAGAAAGAAGCAAAAGAACTGTTGGAGAAAGCAAAAAAATATGACAACGTTTTCGTATATACGGAAGACAGCGTACAAGCACTTCGCAGTGCAATGAAAAATATGGAAAACGTGTTAAATCAGGAAGATGTGACACTTGACCGATTGGAGAAAGCGATTGACAGCCTGAATGATGCTGTTTTAGGTATGAAGAAGAAGGGCGAAGTCGAAAAACCTGAGAAACCAAATGGACAAATTCCACCGAAACAGGAAAAACCGGAAACACCAAAAACAGCAGACACATCAGCGCCGGGCGCTGCAGGAGTGGGCATGATGCTTAGCGCGGCGTTGATTACTTTATTGCAGAGAAAAAAGAAATAATAGGATATATATTTGAAAGTGAGGAAGGGAAATGAAAAAGAAAAGAGTGATGGCGCTCTTACTTGCAGCCACGCTGACCATAGGAAATATGTCTTCTCTTGGCATGACTCAGGCAGCAGGGAAAGAGGATTCTCAGACACAGGAGTTTGTACGGACTCGTGCAGCGGATAAAAATATTGCATTAAATCGTCCTGCGAGAGCATCAAAATATTTAGATGCGACAGGCGGAAATCCCGCAAGATTGCCGAAACTTGCCTTTGACGGTAAGGGAGATAATCAGACAACAGATGCACAGAACAGCCGTTGGCAGAGTGGTGATGACGATACATTTACAGAGCAGTGGCTTGAAGTGGATTTGGGAAATTCTGCGAAAGTATCGGACGTGACGGTGAAGTTCTTTGCCAAGTTATATGGAAGTTTTGTCATTGAAACTTCAGATAGCAATGGCGCTAAGGCGACATGGAAAGAAGTTGGAAAACTGGATATTCCTTCGAGCAACGATCAAAACATTACGAGAAAAGTAGATTTGACGAAGAACGGTCAGCCTACGGAAGTTTCAAGATATCTCCGTCTGCGTTTCACTTCTTATAACACAAATGCAGCGAAGAAAAGTATCGGTGTTTATGAATGTGAAGTGCATGGAGAGTTGGATACACCCGATAAACCAAATACGATAAAAGGGAATATCGCAAAAGGGAAAAAGGTGACTGCTTCCGGTGTGGAGGCAGAAGCGCCACAGTATAAACCTGAATTGGCTGTAGACGGGGATAAGACAAGCGACACATCGAGATGGTCTGCGCCGAAGATGAAGAATGGTAATAGCGCAAATCAAAATCAGACAATGCAGTGGTTTGAGATTAATCTTGGAAATGAAGTAACGGACATTACGAGCATTGATTTGTATTTCTACAAAAAAGTATTCTCTACAGACTTTGTCATTAAGACAAAAGAGAACAAAGATGATGATTGGGGAGAACCTATTAAAACATTTACAACAGAATCTTCTGATGTTTCGGATAAAAGGGTTAGTATTACAACCGTTCCTAAACTGAAGAAATATGTGCGTTTTGAATTTAATAAAGTAAATACAAATGCAGGCGGAAACAGCGTTTCCGTGCGTGAAATTGAAATCAACGGAACGCAGGTGCAGGTGCCTTACGAACCTGAATCCGCACAGGAAGTTATGGATTCCGTAAAAGGTCTGGATAAGATTACGGCAGACATGGCAGAAGTGCCTCTTCCGTCAGTGCCGGAGGGATATGAAATTCGTGTAGTGGGAAGTGAGTTTCCACAGGTTATCACTGATGAGGGAAAGATTACGGATTATAACATTTACGATTATAACAATATGGAAATCATGTTGGAGGTTGTAAATAAAGAAGACGAGAACGATAAGGCGCAGAAAACATTTCAGGTATCCGTGCCGAAAAAGACACAGAAACATACGGACCTTTTCCCGCAGGTAGAAAGACCGAATGCAGAGCCGAAAGTCATTCCAAGTATTCAGGAATGGTACGGCTATAATGGTGATGTAAAATTAGGAAAAGATTCCCGCATTATTGTAAAAGATAACGGAAATGTAAATGCAGAAAAAGTTGCAAAACAGTTCCAAAAAGATATGAAAGAAATCACGGGAATGGAACTGGAGATTGTCAGCGGACAGAGCGGGGA
The DNA here is from genome assembly GCA_900551895.1 of uncultured Lachnospiraceae bacterium. Lineage (GTDB taxonomy): Bacteria > Bacillota > Clostridia > Lachnospirales > Lachnospiraceae > Faecalimonas. Next base: position 9,356 of record URXX01000006.1, read on the forward strand.
CGCAAATGATATTGTCATTGAATCACTGAAAAAAGACATATATTCTCTCGGAGACGAAGGGTATTTATTGCAGGCAGATGACAAGGGAATTCATATTACTGCAAACGGATATAACGGTTGTCTGTACGGTGCGATGACGTTGGAACAGGTATTCTACACACAGAAAGGCGAATTTATTTTCCCGAAAGGTGTGGCGAGAGACTTTTCTAAATATGAAGTGCGCGGTGTGATGATTGATATTGCGAGAACACCGTATCGCATGGACGCACTGGAAGACATTGTAAAAGCGCTGGCATTTTATAAAATCAATGAAGTACAGTTTCATTTGAATGATAACCGCCATGTTCCGGGAGACGCAAACAGGGGAGATTACGAACACTGGAAAGACGTGGAAGGTATGTTCCGTCTGGAAAGTGATACATATCCGGGATTAGCAACAACTCCGAAAAAAGATGAGTATTACAATGAAGTGTACGGAGGTGCTCCTCAGTATACAAAAGAAGAATACAAAGAGTTACAGAAAATGGCTATGGACTACGGAATCAATCCGATTTCTGAGATTGACGCTCCGGGACATTCACTTCTCTTTACAAAATATGTAAAAGAAAATTTGGACGAAGTAAAGAAAAAAGTTCCGGGAGTTACGACGAACATTAATGCGGATAAAGACTGGGAACTTCTGGCAATGTCAGGACCAAAGAAAGATTCTGCATTTGCATTTATGGACGCATTATTTGATGAATATTTAGATGAAAATGTATTTTTAGGAGATACGGTAAATATCGGAGCAGACGAATACTGGAAGATTACAAATGAAGAAAGACCGGGCGTACAGCAATATATTCGTCAGACGGCAGACAATGTGAAAAAACACAACAAAAAAGTTCGTATGTGGGGTTCGACAAAACAATTTTTCACAAATCCGGAGGCTGCAAAAGCATACAACGATATTGAAATTGATTTCTGGGCAAATTCGTGGGAAGATGCCGGCAAACGAATTGAGCAGGACTTTAAGATAGTTAACGTGGATTCTTTCCATTTGTATGGAAATCCGGGACGTGACAAAAGAGATATTGTCAATGTAGAACACGTATTCAACAATTGGGATCCGACAGTGATGACAGGAAGCACGGTGAAAAAGTCAGAACCAAATCTTCTTGGAGCAAAGACGGCGCTCTGGGCGGATATTGCCGATATGGGTGTTACGGAAAGAGATAATTTTGAACGTATTTTACGTCAGGCAGCTATTCTCAGTGAAAAAACATGGGGAGGAACGGACGCAACACAGAGTTTTGAGGAATATAGTTTTAAATATGAAACGCTTCAGCAGGGACCGGGAGTATCTCTCGGAAGCGATGCGAAGAGTGAAACAGGACTTGTTTTAGACTACGATTTTGCAAATGTAAAAGACGGTAAAGTACACGATGCAAGTGGAAATGACTATGACGGAAAAATTACAGGGGCAAAAACGGAAGAAGAAAACGGAAAAACATGGCTGGCATTGGACGGAAAGGGAAAAGTAGAAACAGGACTTCGTTCTATGGACTATCCATATACAGTACAGTTTGACTTAAAGCTTCCAAAAGATGCAAAGACAAAAGGCGATATATGCCTCTTTGACGGAAAGGACGGACGTTTAACAATCAAGGAAAATGGAAACTTAGGACTGAACCGTTCTTACTTTAATCAGGATTTCGGATTTAACATTCCGAAGGGCGAGGACGTGCAGTTGACTGTTGTCGGTACACAGCAAGTAACAAAACTGTATGTAAACGGAAAACTTTCCAAAACATTATCAAGATTAAGTGATAATGAAACAGATTACGCACATTTACTTTCCACATTCGTATTCCCTCTCACAACAATCGGAGAAGGTTTAAACGGAAAGATTGCAGACATTAAAGTGTATAATAAAGCATTGTCACCGGAAAAAATCAGCGAGGTGGCAGACGGTAAAGCAGTGAAAGAGTTAAATGTATCTCAGGCAACGGCGGCAGCGGGAACAGCACAACATAAAGGAGATACAAATCAAGACGTCGATTGGAAGAAACTTCGTGTAGGCTGGAAAGCGATTGACGGTGACGGAAATACATTGGACGGTAAACATGACACAAGTGTCAGCGAAAAAGACTCCTATTTTGAGGGCGCTCATGCTGACAGCACTTTTGCGGTAGATATGCTGAAAGAACAGGAGATTAGCAAAATCGTATTGCAGTGGGACAGATCGCCGCAGAGTTTCAAAATTCAGACATCGACAGACGGAAAAACATGGACAGATGTGAAAACGGTTACAGGAGAAAATGTAAATACAATTACATTTGAAACACCGTTACATACACGTTATCTGAAAATGCAGGGAGTAAGTCTTCGCAATAAAGAAACATTTAAGTTAAGAGAGTTTGAGGCATACGAGGCTGTGGACAAAACTGAGTTAGGCAAATTGGTAGAGGACGCAGAGAAAAAACTGGAAGAACTTGGTGTGACATTTGCGGACAGAAAAGGCTATGATGCTTTAGTGGAAGCATATGCGGAAGCAAATTCTGTATACGAAAATGCTCTTGCGGAACAGGAAAAAGTTGAAGAGGCAGAAAAAATGTTAAAAGATGCCCTTGCAAATCTTCCTGAAAAAGAAGAAAAAGTGACGGTTACATTTGATGTAGACGGAACAGAAACAGCAGTGAAACTGGACAAAGGCGAAGTATTAGGCGATAATTTCCCTGCTGATCCTGCGAAAGAGGGATTTACTTTTAAAGGCTGGAATACGGAAAAAGACGGTACGGGAGTACAAGTAACAGCAGATACGGTTGTTGAAGAAGATATGACAGTGTACGCAGTATTTGAAAAGAATTCCGAACCGACTGATCCTGAAAATCCTGACAAACCGGATCCTGAAAACCCGAATAAGCCGGGTACTGAGAAGCCGGAGAAACCGGATAAACCAAGTCAGCCGGATACAAATAAACCGAGTCAACCGAACCCGAATAAACCGACAGTGAAACCGGAGGAACAGAAACCTGTTAAAACGGGAGATACACAGTCTCCGATATGGTATTTGGGACTTATGGCGGCAGCAGGTGCTGTTGTAATCGGCAAAAGAAAGAAAAAAGAAGACTAAAATTCTTCTGAAAATACAGGTTGACGTAACCTGTAAGTAGTGTTATGATAGTCAGCGTAACAAATATATGTATTATATAGAAACTTTCTCTTATTCAGAGTGGTGGAGGTAAAAGGACTGATGAAGCCACGGCAACCCCTTGTCGCAGACAGGAAGGTGCCAACCTGAGCGAGTAATCGAACAATAAGAGGATTGATTTATGAAAATATAAACAGTCCACTTTTGTGGACTGTTTTTTTGCGGAAAAAGATCATGTTCCGCGAAGAAATCCCGAAAAGAGAAAGTAAACAGAAAGGAAATGGAAATGGAAAGATTATTATTTACATCAGAATCGGTAACAGAAGGACATCCGGATAAGATTTGCGATCAAATTTCAGACGCTGTTTTGGACGCGTTAATGGAACAGGATCCAAACAGCCGTGTAGCCTGTGAGACAGCAATCACAACAGGGCTTGTTTTAGTTATGGGTGAAATTACAACAAACGCGTATGTAGATATTCAGAAAATCGTAAGAGAAACAATTAATGAAATCGGTTACAACCGTGGGAAATACGGATTTGATGCCTATACTTGCGGTGTTATCACAGCGATTGACGAACAGTCATCAGATATTGCTATGGGTGTTGACAAAGCGTTGGAAGCAAAAGAAAATAAAATGACAGACGAAGAAATCGAGGCAATCGGTGCAGGCGATCAGGGAATGATGTTTGGATATGCTTCAAATGAAACAGAGGAACTTATGCCATATCCGATTTCACTTGCACACAAAATGGCATTACAGTTGACAAAAATCCGTAAAGACGGAACACTCCCATATTTACGTCCAGACGGAAAAACACAGGTTTCCGTAGAATATAATGAAGAAGGAAAACCGGAAAGATTAGATGCGGTTGTACTTTCTACACAACATGATCCTGAAGTAACACAGGAACAGATTCACGAAGACATCAAAAAACACGTATTTGACGTAATTCTTCCAAAAGAAATGATTGATGAAAACACAAAATTCTTCATCAATCCTACAGGACGTTTCGTAATCGGCGGACCACATGGGGACAGCGGTGTTACAGGACGTAAAATTATTGTAGATACTTACGGCGGAATGGCTCGTCACGGCGGTGGAGCATTCTCCGGAAAAGACTGTACAAAAGTTGACCGTTCAGCGGCATACGCAGCGCGTTATGTAGCGAAAAATATTGTTGCGGCAGGAATTGCAGATAAATGTGAAATTCAGTTATCATACGCAATCGGAGTTGCACAGCCGACTTCAATCATGGTAGATACATTCGGAACAGGAAAACTTTCTGAAGAAAAATTAGTAGAAATTATCAGAGAAAACTTTGATTTAAGACCGGCAGGAATTATCAAAATGTTAGATTTACGCCGTCCGATTTACAAACAGACAGCGGCATACGGACATTTTGGACGCAATGATTTAGACTTGCCATGGGAAAAATTAGACAAAGCAGAAGATTTGAAAAAATATTTATAAAATGTGTCGAAACTGTAAAAGGGGACGTAGTGAAATTGAAAAAGACTACGTCCCCTTTCACAGTTTCTTCACAGTTTATAAGAATTTTATAAATGTTTATAAGCGTTTTGGTGTCGAGCGGAAAATACCGTGCTATAATGTACACGCAAGCCTTGAGGTCAGGGCTAGGAAAACGAAAGGGAGTGTCCGTTTGAAGTTAAAAACGAGATTAATTACAGCATTTGTAACGGTCAGTTTTTTACCGGTTTTGTTGACGGCAATTATTATTTTCGGGCTGAGTCAGTATCAGATTAATGAAATAGAAGAGAATTATGGGATTACGGGAACGACATACAAGAATTTTTCAAATTCCGTGCAGGTAATGAATAGTTTGACGGAGAAACCGTATCACGAGTTGAAAGAGGTTGCTTCGGAAAATCCGGGAAGATTGGACGATATTACTTATTTGGATGAGATAAATGAGAAACTTCTTTCCAAGAACTCATATCTTATCGTGAGGTGCAACAAGAAAATCATTTATATCGGCGGTGCTGCCGAACAGGCGAAACAGATGATTTATCAACTGCCTGAGTATGGAGAGCATGATTCTACGTCAGAAAACGGCGTATATTATGGAAACGCTCAGTCTTTAGTGAAGCAGATTGATTTTGAGCAGTCGGATAATACGCTGGGGAGCGTTTTTCTTGTGACGGATGTAAGTAATGTTATTCCGGAGGTACGTCAGTTAATTACCGATGCTTTGCTGGCAATCATCATTATTTTAGTTCTGACGGCGGCGTTGCTTATCTTTTGGATTTACAAAGGGGTGACAGGACCTCTCGGGAAAATGCAAAAGGCGGCGAAAAGCATTAAAGAAGGCAATCTTGATTTTCAGTTGGAAGCGGAAACAGATGATGAGTTGGGACAACTTTGTCAGGATTTTGAGGATATGCGTAAGCGTTTGAAATCCAATGCGGAAGAAAAGTTGCAGTATGATAAGGAAGGAAAAGAATTAATTAGCAATATTTCCCATGATTTAAAAACTCCGGTTACGGCAATTAAAGGGTACGCTGAGGGAATTATGGACGGTGTTGCAGATACGCCTGAGAAAATGGATAAATATATCCGAACCATTTACAATAAGGCGAATGAGATGGACAGACTGATTAATGAGTTGACATTTTATTCAAAGATAGATACGAATCGCATACCGTATAATTTCAACACTATTTCGGTAAATGATTATTTTGATGATTGTGCCGAAGATTTATCGCTGGAGTTGGAATCAAAGGGAATCACTTTTGGGTATTCCAATTATGTGGAGGGCGAACAGAAAATTATTGCCGATGCGGAGCAGTTGAAGCGTGTTATCAATAATATTGTAACAAATTCAATTAAATATATGGATAAGGAACATGGACGCATTAATCTTCGGGTGAAAGATGTTGGTGATTTTATTCAGGTGGAACTTGAAGATAATGGAAAAGGAATTTCTTCCAAAGACTTACCGAATATTTTTGATCGGTTTTATCGTACGGATGCATCACGTAATTCTTCTAAAGGGGGAAGTGGAATAGGGCTTTCTATCGTGAAGAAAATCGTTGAGGAGCATGGCGGTAAAATTTGGGCGACGAGCAAGGAAGGAACAGGAACAGTCATGTATTTTGTGATTAGAAAATATCAGGAGGTGCCGATAAATGAATAGAATTTTGATTGTGGAAGATGAGGAAGCGATTGCTGACTTAGAGAAAGATTATTTAGAGTTAAGCGGATTTGAGGTAGAAGTTGCAAATGACGGTGAAGCGGGGTTGGAGAAAGCGCTCGGTGAGGATTATAATTTGATTATTTTGGATTTGATGCTTCCGGGTGTGGACGGATTTGAGATTTGCCGTCAGGTTCGCAATGAGAAAAATACACCGATTATTATGGTTTCGGCAAAGAAGGACGATATTGATAAAATAAGAGGGCTAGGACTTGGCGCTGACGATTATATGACAAAACCGTTTAGTCCGAGCGAACTTGTGGCGAGAGTGAAAGCGCATCTCGCACGATATGAGCGTCTTATCGGCAGTACAATGGAAGAAAATAAAGTGATTGAGATAAGAGGACTTAAAATTGATACAACGGCAAGACGTGTGTGGGTAAATGGAGAAGAGAAAACCTTTACGACAAAAGAATTTGATTTGCTTACATTTTTGGCAAGTCATCCGAACCATGTTTATACGAAAGATCAGTTGTTTAGCGAGATTTGGGATATGGAATCTATCGGGGATATTGCAACGGTAACTGTTCACATTAAAAAGATAAGGGAGAAAATAGAATTTGACACATCAAAACCGCAATATATAGAAACAATTTGGGGTGTTGGCTATCGCTTCAAAGTGTAGTATACTAATCAAAGCAAATACGTTATGTATTTGCTTTGACTATGTAGAAAATTGTTAGAATGCGGGGAATGGACTTGTGAAGGAACGAAAGAAAAGTATAAGATTTAGCACAATGCAGTTGATTGCAGCCGGATTTTTAGGCACCATCCTTTTAGGTGGTGTCTTATTGTATTTACCGATATGTAATACAAAACCAATTCAATTTACAGACGCTTTATTTACATCAACTTCGGCAGTGTGTGTGACCGGACTTGTGACGATTGTGCCGGCGACACAGTTTACGGTGCTTGGAAAAGGAATTCTCCTTGTTCTGATTCAGATTGGGGGACTGGGAGTTATCGCCTGTACGTTTTCTTTCTTTTTGATTTTAAAAAAGAAGATTACGCTGCGGGAACGTATTATTATTCAGGAAACTTATAATATGGACACGCTGAGCGGTCTTGTAAAGTTTCTGATTAAGATTATTAAAGGGACTTTTATTGTGGAGGGAGTCGGTGCAATACTGTTTTCTTTTCAGTTTGTGCGGGAATATGGACTTGTGGAGGGAGTGTGCTACTCGATTTTCCATTCTGTTTCTGCTTTTTGTAATGCGGGGATTGATATTTTGGGAAATGGCAGTTTTACGGAATATGCCACAAATCCTCTTATTAATTTTACAACGATGTCATTGATTATTATCGGTGGTATCGGTTTTACCGTTTGGGGCGATGTGCTGAAAAATGTATTTGAAGATATTGGAAAAGAGGGGTATTCTGTCAAGAAAATATTTGCAAAGTTGACGTTACATTCTAAAATTGCCATTAGCATGACGATTGCTCTTATTTTATTCGGAACGGTCAGTTTTTTTGTTTTGGAATATGCAAATCCTGAAACGTTTGGAAATATGACGTTTGGGGAGAAATTAATGGCATCGGGATTTCATTCGGTATCAACGAGAACGGCGGGATTTGCCACAGTTTCCCAATCGGGGCTGACAAACGGCTCGAAACTCATTACCTGTCTTTTGATGTTTGTCGGAGGTTCTCCGGCGGGTACGGCAGGCGGTGTGAAAACGACAACCGTTGCTATGCTTATATTGGCATGCCGTTCTGCTATTAAAGGCGGAAGAGATACGGAATGTTTCGGAAGAAGAATTGCAGAAGACAATATCCGTACAGGACTTGCAGTTATTATTCTTTCTATGGGATTTTTGATTACGGGAACAGTTATCGTTTCGGTGTTGGAATCTGATGTGGAATTTATGCGTGTATTATATGAAACAACTTCGGCTATGGGAACGGTAGGACTGAGTGCGGATTTAACACCGCAACTGGAAACGGCAAGCAAATATGTTATTATGATGCTGATGTACATCGGGCGAATCGGACCAGTGACAATGGCGTTGATTTTTGGAAAAGGACATACAAAAGACAGGGTAAGAGAATTACCGGAAAAACGTATTTTGGTAGGATAGGAGATAAGAAAAATGGGAAGACAATATGCAGTATTTGGATTAGGAAATTTTGGGAAAAGCGTGGCGCTTTCTTTAGAGCGGCTTGGCTGTGAAGTACTTGTTGTAGACAAGTCTATGGAAAAAATTCAGGAAATTTCTGACGAAGTATCCTATGCGATGCGTGCGGATATTGAGGAAGCGGAAGTAATGGAAACAATCGGTGCGAGAAATTTGGACGGGGCGGTTATTGCGTTGTCTGAAAATCTTGAGGCGAGTATCGTTGCGACTATTATGGCGAAAGAAACGGGAATTCCGTATGTGATTGCGAAGGCGCAGACAGAATTGCAGGGAAGAATTTTAAAAAAAGTCGGAGCAGATGTTATTGTCTATCCGGAAAAAGAAATGGGAATTCGTATTGCGAGAGGAATTGTAGCGACAAATTTCGCAGAATGGATTGATTTGTCTCCTGAATACAGTTTAGTTGAATGGAAAATACCGGCAAAATGGGCAGGGAAAACGTTGTTGGAATTGCGTATCCGAGAAAGAAAAGGAATTAATGTTGTAGGAATTATTCAGGGCAGCAATGTAAATCTCTCTTTTGAGCCGACAGAGCCTCTTCCGGAGGACGGTATCATTATCCTGATTGGTTCAAACAAAGTATTGCAGAAATTGAAAGAGGAGTAAGAAAATGATAACAAGTACAGGCAATGCGCAGGTAAAAGAATTGTTACAATTGCAGAAGAAGAGTAAGGCGAGAAATGAGAGGAATGTTTTCGTTGTAGAGGGTATAAAAATGTTTTCGGAAGCGCCTCGAAATCGCATAGAAAAAGTGTTTATTTCCGAAACACTATTTAATAGGAAGAAACAGGAATTAAACTTGGACGGATTGAAGATAGAAATTTTGTCGGATAAAGTGTTTTCCCATGTTTCCGATACGAAAACTCCTCAAGGAATTCTGTGCATTGTAAAACAAAAAAAGACAAAATTGGAAGAAATTTTCGCACAAAATCCGGCACATTTAATGATTTTAGACAATTTACAGGATCCGGGAAATTTGGGGACAATTGTCAGAACAGCGGAAGGGGCCGGGGTGAGCGGTATTATTTTAAGTAAAGACTGCGTAGATATTTACAATCCAAAGACAATCCGCTCTACAATGGGTTCGATTTACCGAATGCCGTTTTTATATGTGGAGGATTTGGAAAACACAATCGATGAAGTGAAAAAACAGGGTATCAAAGTATACGCTGCTCACTTGCAGGGAAAAAATAATTATGACGAAGAAAATTATAAGACAGGCTGTGCTTTTTTGATTGGAAATGAGGGAAACGGACTGCGTGATGAAATCGCCGAAAAGGCTGATATTTGGGTAAAAATCCAGATGCACGGGCAGGTAGAATCATTGAATGCGGCAATCGCTTCTTCCATACTGATGTTTGAAGTCTGCAGACAGCGAAGATAAAAATTTTTAGGCATAGGGGTTGACAAGCAAATCTTTTAGTGTTAGTATGCTCCAAGACAACTTTGTAACAAATTTGTAACAAGTTGTAATTAAAACGCATTATTTGGGTATAATAATATTAACAAATCAAACCAGATAATGACTCAGGAGGTTATATATGAAACGAGAGATTATGAAAGTGACAGTATGTCTTTTGCTTACAACCTGTCTTACTATACCGGCTGTATTTACAAGTGAAGCGGCAGACGCACAATCAGAAACTCAAGGGATTGTAGAACTATTAGGAGATAAACCGGTGTTAGATGATATTACTGCAAATTTACCGGCAGCAGCATCTGTTGCAGTAGAAACACAGGAGTTCAATCAGAAAGCATTGGTAAATACAGACGGAGAAATGTCAGTCTATGCGACAGCAGATGAGAACGGTACAGTTGCAGGAAAAGTATACCGCAACACTGTTGTGCATATTGAAGAAGCGGGAGATACATGGTCTAAAGTTTCTTCAGGGGATGTAGTAGGATATATAAAAAATGCTAACCTTGTTCTTGGAACAAAGGCAGTAGAAAGAGCGAAAACAGTATGCCCTGCAAAAGCAACGGTAAACGGAAAAGAATATACTGTTGTAGATACAGACGGAAAACAGTTGACGTTAAAAGGGGCAGACAATGAACAGATTACTGTGGCAGCAGCCGATGTAAAAGTAACAAGAAACACACAGAACGGAAAGACAATGCAGCAGATTGCGGAAGAGGAAGCGAAAAAGAAAGCCGAAGAAGAAGCGAGAAGAAAAGCGGAAGAAGAGGCGAAAATAAAGAAAGCGGAAGCAGCCGCAGCCGCTTCACAGAAAAGAAACGCTCCGATGTCTGTATCGGCAAGCGACAGAGATTTAATGGCAGCAATTATCTACTGCGAAGCAGGGGCAGAGCCATATCAGGGCAAAGTTGCAGTTGGTGCGGTTATTATGAACCGTGTAAGAAGTTCAAGATTCCCGAATACAATTTCAGGAGTTATTTACCAGAGAGGACAGTTTGGTCCGGCGATTACAGGAAAATTGGGACGTGTACTTGCGTCAGGCAAGGCGACAGCAGAATGCTATAAAGCAGCAGATGCTGCATTGGCAGGAGAAAATCCAATCGGGGATCGTTTATTCTTTGGAAACGGAAATACAGGATATAAAATCGGAAGTCATTACTTCCATTAGAATATGAGTGAAATGAGAGGTTAGTTCAATTTTGAATTGACCTCTTTTTCTTTAGAATTCTTTAGAATTTTACTTATCTTCTTTCAGAAAAAGTGTTGTAAAATAAACATACAAAAAATGAAAGGAGAGATAAGTATGCTAAACTATTTTATTTCCTTTCTCAACATCTTAAGACGCTATCTCTGTTTTGCGGCGGCAGACGTTATGCTGGGAGAGGGAACTTCACTCTTACAGCCGTCAACGAAAACAGATTTCGTTTTGGCAGGGTTAGCCGTATTTGTTTCTGTTATGATAGAGCGTGAGTATTGGAAGTCGAAAGAAAATAACAGAGCATCTTCTTTTTTAGAAGTTCCGAAAAATTTAAAACAAAAAATCATTTTCGGCATTTGGGTGTTGATGAAAATTTTATACAACTATTTGATTGTCGGAGCGTTGCAAATCCTTTTCTTAAAATGTGACAGTCTTTTAAAACCGAATGCGGAGGGGGAATATTTCATTGCGTTTATGATTATTTTATGTTCCTTTCCGATTGTATATTTTTATCAGATAAAGAAAAGAAACATGGTATAATAAGAAAAAAGACGAAAGAAGGGGAGCAGATGCAGAAAAGTAAAATCATGGTTGTAGATGATGATGTGGATATTCGTCAGGCGTTAAGAGTGCTGTTGGAAAAAGAAGATTATGAGGTGGTAGAGGCGGATAATGGGGAAACGGCATTGGAGTTGCTGGACGGGACAGTTGATTTAATGGTTTTGGATATGATGATGCCCGAAAAGGACGGACTGACTACCTGTGAAGAAGTGAGGAAAACATATACGTTTCCAATTTTATTTCTTACGGCAAAAACAATGGAAAATGATAAGTACATGGGATTTTCAAGCGGAGCAGATGATTATCTGACAAAACCCTTTTCTCAAACGGAAATTTTAGCGAGAATTTCAGCAATGTTAAGGAGATATTATATTTATCAGGGGAAAGGGGCAGAGCAAAAAGAAAACTATATCTGTATCAAAGATTTGAAAATTGATAAAACCGTATCCCGCGTTTATCAGGGAGAAAAAGAAATTATTCTTACCGGTACGGAATATGAACTTTTACTTTTTATGGCGAAGCATCTCAATAAAGTTTTTACGCTGGAAGAACTGTATGAGAATATATGGAATGAGCCATATCACTTTTCTGTAAATGCTACCGTTATGGTACATATCCGAAATTTACGGCGTAAGTTAAATGATACATCACAGGCGTCTAAATATATTAAAAATATTTGGGGAAAGGGTTATGCGATTATCGATGAAAGAAATGAGAAAAAAATATCTGAATAGAGAGTTATTTGTTTTAAGTCTGCTGTCGTTTGGCATTTCTGTCCTTGTATATTTTGTTCTTTCCTTTTCTTCTTCCTATTTGCTTGCGAAGTATTACAACACGGAAGAGCATATCGAAAAGTTAGAACAGAAATATGCTGAAGATTTGCAGAGTTATATCGAGAAAGAAAAGATTACTGTTCAAAATATTTGGAAAATTGATGAATGGGTTTTTGACAGAGAAGATGTATTTCCAAAGATTTTTGTAAATGGAAATATCATTTATGATGCCATGTATGGGGCAACGGATAAAGGCGGTGAAAGAAGAGAAAATTTTGGAAAGATGAAAAGTTACGAACTGAAATTAGGGAGTGATAAAGCGGAGGCGGTCTTGTTCTGTTATGATTTTTCGGCAGAAAATTATGCCGGATATCTCTCGCTTCTTCTTTCTTTCCTTGTTTTCTTTATTGTGATGATAGCAGGTGTCCGCAGGAAAATAAGATATCTTATTACAATGCGAAAAGAACTGTGTATGCTGTCGGAAAATTTGGATTGTCCCGTAACGCTTCGGGGAAATGATGAGATTACCGATGTGGCTCGTGGCATAGATGTATTGAGATTATCGGTGAAAGACAAAATGCAAAAAGAAAAGACGGCTTATGAGGCAAATCACCGCCTGATTACTTCACTTTCCCATGATATTAAAACTCCGCTGACAACTGTGATTGCCTACTTGGAGTTGGCGAAAAGTAAGGGCAGGGAAGATGAAGAATTAAAGAAATACATCGGAATTTCCTTAGACAAGGCAAATCATCTGAAAGAATTGACAAATGAACTGTTTGAACATTTTCTTCTTTGCGGCGGAGAGGAGAAGATTTCTTTTGAGAAAGTGAATGGAAATGAACTGATTATGCAGATGCTGGAGGAAAATTTGTTTGATTTGGAAATGCAGGGAGCAGATATACGGCGGGAGGTAGATGATATTACGTCAACTTTAGAAGTCAACATTAATTTGGTATACCGACTTTTTCATAATCTGTTTTCTAATTTGACAAAGTATGGTGATTTATCCAAACCGATTTTTATTCACTACGCACTGGAAAATGGTTATCTTGTACTTTCCATGCAAAATACAAAAGCAAAATTAACAAATAGAAGAGATTCGGCAAAAATTGGTCTGCATAATTGTGCTGCGATTATGGAAAAACATAAAGGTACATTTGAAGTTTTTGAGAACGATAGTACATTTTCCGTAAGATTCGCCTTTCCGCTAAACAAAGCATAATCGTTTAAATTTTTCTTGAAAAAGAAAATAAGATATAGTAAAATAAATAAATAAAAAAATATTTTCAGAAAACAAGGAGGGGTTTCTATGTATTACGGAAGTAGCGGAATCGGAATGGGAACAATTGTCGGGATTGCATTATTGATTTTGATCGTCCTGATATTGATTTCCTGCATTAAGGTTGTTACGCAGGCACAGGCGCTTGTTGTCGAGCGATTGGGAGCGTATCAGGCAACGTGGGGCGTAGGTCTGCATTTTAAAATACCTATTATCGAGCGTGTTGCAAGAAAAGTAGATTTAAAGGAGCAGGTGGCTGACTTCCCGCCACAGCCTGTTATTACGAAAGATAATGTTACAATGCGTATCGATACGGTTGTATTTTATCAGATTACAGATCCAAAACTTTTCTGTTATGGGGTAGCCAATCCGCTTATGGCGATTGAAAATCTGACAGCGACAACACTTCGTAACATTATCGGTGATTTGGAATTGGACGAAACATTAACTTCAAGAGAAACAATCAATGCGAAGATGCGTTCTTCTCTTGATGTAGCGACTGATCCTTGGGGAATTAAAGTAAACAGGGTAGAGTTGAAAAACATTATACCTCCTGCCGCTATTCAGGACGCAATGGAAAAACAGATGAAGGCAGAACGTGAAAGACGTGAATCCATTCTCCGTGCAGAAGGTGAGAAGAAATCAACTATTCTTGTTGCAGAGGGTAATAAAGAATCTGCAATTCTTGACGCTGAGGCAGAGAAACAGGCAGCAATTTTAAGAGCCGAAGCAGAGAAAGAAAAGATGATTAAAGAGGCTGAAGGTCAGGCGGAGGCTATTCTTAAAGTGCAGCAGGCAAATGCTGACGGTATCCGTTTCTTGAAAGAGGCGGGAGCAGACGAGGCCGTATTGACAATGAAGAGTCTTGAAGCATTTGCGAAAGCAGCGGACGGAAAAGCAACGAAAATTATTATTCCGTCAGAAATTCAAAGCGTTGCGGGATTGGTAAAATCCGTGACGGAAATCGGAAAAGATAAATAAGCAGACAGAAAGAAAGGGGTATGTTCATCATATCCCTTTTTTGGACGCGGGGAGGTGCAAAATGAAGCCGGTAATTGATTTGGAAAAAGAATATGCGATTATGTTGGACGGCGGAGGCGCCAGAGGCGCTTATCAGATTGGTGCGTGGAAAGCGCTGCGGGAGGCGGGCGTAAAAGTGAATGCGGTGGCAGGCACGTCTGTCGGTGCGTTAAACGGTGCGTTTATCTGTATGGATGATGTGGAAAAGGCGGAGAAAGTCTGGAGTGAAATTACATTTTCAAAAGTAATGGATGTAGATGATATATGGATGGAGCGATTGTTCCGCAAAGAAAATACGCTGACGGAGGTGTTGCGGGAGATTTGGAAAACATTGGCGGACGGTGGTGTCGATGTGACGCCTTTGCGGAGATTGATACATGAAAATGTGGATGAGAAAAAGATACGACAGTCGGGAATAGAGTTTTGTCTTATGACTTTTTCCGTGTCGGATATGAAAGAACTGGATTTAAGCATAGAGGATATTCCTGAGGGAATGCTGGAGGATTTCCTATTGGCGAGCGCCTATCTTGTGGGATTTAAAAATGAAAAACTACACGGAAAAACATATATTGACGGCGGTGTCATTAATAATGTGCCAATGGGAGCGTTGGTGGACAGAGGGTATGAAAATATCATTCAAATTCGGATTTATGGTCCGGGACGTGAACCTAAAGTACATCTGACCGATGAAATGAATGTGTATCGGATTGCTCCCCGTGTGAAACTCGGAAGTATTATCGAGTTTCATCAGAAACGCAGCAGACAAAATATGCAAATCGGATATTATGATGCAAAGCGAATGATTTACGGACTAAAAGGGCGGATTTACTATATTGAACAAATAGAGGAAGAGTGCTATTATAGTACGAGGATTTCGCGTCTGTCAGAAAAAGAACGTATGGAAACGGCATTTGAACTGCGAATGCCCGTAGGCTGTACGGAGGAGGAATTATATCTGACGATGCTGGAAGCCTGTGCAAAATTGCTTCGTATTCAGAAATATAAGATTTATACGGAGCGAGAACTGTATGAACAAGTCTGCAGGCGGTATGAACAGATGAGGGATAAGAGAGAATTTCCCAAGTTTGTTGCAGCGCTTGTGCGGATAGGAAGGGATTATGTGACGGATTTAATGAAAATAAATACGAAATGGGCGGGGAATACCGTCTATTCCTATGAGGAGATAGACTCCACAAATGCGGAGGCGATGCGTCTGGCAAAAGACGGTGAAAAACACGGTACACTTGTTACGGCAAAGAAACAGTATGCCGGACGGGGCAGGCGTGGAAGAACGTGGGAGTCTGAAGATGCAGACAATATTTATATGTCCCTTTTGCTAAGACCAAAGTTTTCGGCGGAGAAAGCCCCGATGCTTACGCTTGTCATGGCATACAGTGTAGCGAAAGTATTGCGAGAGCGGGAAGACTTGGAAGTGAAAATTAAATGGCCCAACGATTTGGTTATCGGGAAAAAGAAGATTTGCGGTATTCTTACCGAGATGAAAATGGAGGAAAGAGCGATTTCTTCGGTGATAATCGGTGTCGGAATAAATGTAAATGTGGAAAACTTTCCGAAAGAACTGCGGGATAAGGCGACCTCATTAAAAAAAGAGGCGGGAAGAGAGTTTTGCTGTACCGATTTAATTGCAAAAATAATGGAGTCTTTTGAGGAAAACTATAATCGGTTTGCGGAAACGGAAGACGTATCCTTTATGCAGGACGAATATAATGAAATGTTAGTGAACTGCGGAAAACAGGTGCGGATTTTAGAACCGAATAACGAATATGAAGCGTTCGCTCTCGGGATCAATGAAGAGGGAGAGTTGCTTGTAGAGAAAGAAGACGGGAAAATCGAAAGAGTTTTCTCGGGAGAAGTTTCAGTGAGAGGAATGTATGAATATGTATAGAGAAGAAAAAACAGTATTATGTGCGTCAAACGCATATGAAAAGAAATATTATTTTAATCCGGATTTTGACGCACTGCCGGACAGTATTAAAGATGAATTGAAAATTATGTGCGTGTTATATACGGAAGAAATCGGCGGTATTCTCGCCCTAGAATTTGAGGAGGACGGAACGCTTGTTTTTGAAGTGTCCTCAGAAGAAAATGATTTTCTTTATGACGATATCGGAAGCAGATTGAAAATCAAAGAGTTGCAGAGAACAAAGGAAGATTTACTTCGTTCTCTTGAATTGTACTATAAAGTATTTTTCTTAGGAGAGGATATAGGGGAATAATGCTGAAGATAGGAAATGTAGAACTGGAAAATCCATATATTTTAGCCCCGATGGCAGGGGTGACTGATTTGCCGTTCCGATTACTCTGTAAAGAGCAGGGGGCGGGACTTCTTTGCATGGAAATGGTCAGCGCTAAGGCAATTCAGTATAAGAACCGCAATACGCAGGCACTTTTAGAAATTCATCCGGAGGAGAAACCGGTTTCTCTCCAGTTATTCGGTTCAGACCCTGATGTGATGAGCGAAGTTGCAAAAAGTATTGAAGAACTGCCGTTTGCGATTTTAGATATTAACATGGGCTGTCCTGTGCCGAAAATCGTAAAAAACGGAGAGGGTTCAGCGTTAATGAACAATCCGAAACTGGTGGAGCAGATTGTAACAAAAGTGTCTAGGGCAATTCAGAAGCCGGTTACGGTAAAAATCCGTAAAGGCTTTAACGATGCTTCTGTAAATGCGGTGGAGATTGCAAAAATCATTGAGGCGAGCGGCGGCGCTGCCGTTGCTGTTCACGGGAGAACGAGAGAGCAGTATTACTCGGGAAAGGCAGACTGGGATATTATTCGTCAGGTAAAGGAGGCGGTTTCCATTCCGGTTATAGCGAACGGAGATGTGACTTGCGGGCAGGACGCCGTTGAGATAAAAAAACAGACAAACTGTGACGGTATTATGATTGGAAGAGGAGCGCAGGGAAATCCGTGGATTTTCTCCGAGTTGCTCTATTATGAAAAACACGGCGAGATGCCGAAACGCCCTGACGTACAGGAAGTAAAAAGAACCATGTTAAGACACGCCGAATTGCAGATGAAATATAAAGGCGATTATCTCGGTATTCGAGAAATGCGTAAGCATATTGCGTGGTACACAACGGGAATGAAAAACTCTGCGAAGTTGAGAGATGACATAAATCGGGTGGAAAGTTTTGAAGAATTAAAGGCGTTGTTAGATGAAAGATTAGTAGATTAGTGAAAGTGCATAAAAAATATCCTATAAATCGTGTAAAATGATTTGTATAGGATATTTTTTTTGTACACTTTTTCTTATAGATAAAATTTTTTGTGAGTATTATAATAAAAAGTAAAGCAAAAACAAGTTCGGACTAGATATTTTGCATAAAGTATTTTGCTGCGAATTAGGGAGGAAGAAAAATGAAGAAGAGAAGAAGAGTTTTGGCATTGCTGCTCGCGGCTACTTTGACATTTAACGGTATGCCTGCAGTTTTAGCAAATGAGGGAACGAAACCTCAAAACAGTACAACAAAAGAACAGCCATTTTGGTCAGGTACAGGCGGAAGTGAAAAATTCCGTATTCCATGTTTAGTATCGCTTAATGACGGAACATTGGTGGCAGGCTGTGACGCCAGATGGACAACTCATATGGATGGTGGAGGATTGGATACGATTGTATCTTATTCCGAAGACAATGGGGCAACATGGAACTATACATTTGCAAACTATCTCGGTGATAACGGAAATGTACATAATCAAAATTCAACAGCATTTATCGATCCGGCAATGGCGACAGACGGCGAGAAAGTATATATGATTGCCGATTTGTATCCGGCAGGGTATGCGTTAAACGGTGCGAAAGCAAAACCTGTAGGAAATAAAAGCCATGATGAAAAGGGAAATATCCTTTTGGCAAGTAAAGAAGGCTGGAGCGATGTATGGTGTGCGGAACGTACAAAACAGGAAAACTATACATATCGTCTAGTAAAAAATGAGGGAAAGAAAGGCGAAGGAGCCTACTCCATTCAAGATGATAAAGGAAATGTTGTAGAGGATTACACCGTTGATGAATATTTCAACGTAAAAGGCAAAGGTGTGGACGCCAATCTTTTTGAGGCAGACTCACCATATCAGGTATGGCCTACAGACTACCTCTATATGACAACATCGGAAGACGGCGGAAAAACATGGTCCTCTCCTTCTATTTTAAATTTAAGAAAAGACAACGAACAATCTCTCCTTGTCGGTCCAGGACGCGGAATGGTAACGTCAGAGGGAAGAATTGTATTTACGGCATATGAATATACAAATGGGGATAAAAACAGTGTCGCAATCTACTCTGATGACGAGGGAAAAACATGGACACGTGGACAGTCTGTATCAGGGACAAGTTCTGAAGCAGTTGTGACTGAAGCGGACGGTAAGTTATATATGTTTACACGTCACGGTGGATATTATGTATCAAATGACTGGGGACAGACATGGTCTGCACAACAAAATATGGGAATAAGTTACAACTTAGGATGCCAGTTGACAGCGATAACTTATCCGGAAAAAATTGACGGAAAGACAGCAATCCTTTTTGCAGCTCCTTCTAATACCGGAAGTCGTGCGGCAGGGAAGATTTTCGTAGCCTTAGTTCAAGATGACGGTTCATTAAAATGGGCATATGAATACAGTATTAACGGTTCGGCATACTATGCCTACTCATGTTTAACTGTATTGCCTGACGGAACAGTAGGTTTACTTTATGAAAACGGTGCAACGGAAATTAAATATGTTAATTTAGACATAGAAGATATTGTAAAAGGCGGAGCAATCGGAAATATTTGGTGTACAGATGATGCGGGAAAATTTGTATCGGAAGTGACAATGAAATCCAATGAAACAAAAACATTTACAGTAAACGGACTAAAAGAGAATGCAAAAGTAACTGTAGAATCAGACAATGAAAAGGCGGTAACGGGTACAGTTGAAAACGGTAAATTGAAATTAACTTCTCAAAAAGTAAAAGGATTGGAACAGGCAGTTGTAACTGTGAAAGCAGGGGAAGACAGTACAAAAATCCGTGTAAATGTAACAGACAGCGAAAAATATGAGATTGTCAATCTTCGTGTAGGCGATAAAAAAACATACACAGACAAAACAGGAAACTACAGCGATAGCCAATTAGAAGGCTTGGATAAAACTATTGCCGAAGTTACATTAGAGGGAGAAGACCCGAAAGAAGTAGAAACTGTAGTGAAAGCAAAACTTGCTACGGCAAACGGAAAATTTGACGGACAGGAAAAAGAATTGGACAGTTGCTTATTTACATTTACTTCAGTAAGCGGACAGGCAAATACATATAAAATCTCTTCAAAAGCAGGGAATACGACAGTATATTTAAGCCACAAAGTTTCAACAGGAAAATGTCCGTGCAGTACAACAAGTTCTAATATTTTATTGGAACAACAGGGCGACGGTAAATTTGCATTAAAAGACACTTCTTCAGGAAGTGCGGGACAGTATTTGTATTTCTATAAAGGAGATAAAACAAAATTACATTTCGACAGACAGAATAATGTAGACGATAACTGTAAATTTGAGTTATACAAAAAAGCAGAGGGAGAAAAATCTGAAATTCCGGGCTACAAAAAAGTAAACCAGTTGTCAGAAGTAAAAAATGGAGAACAGTACATTATTGCAATCAAAGGAACAGACGGAGCGTATTATGTACTCAATCCGGCAAGTACAACAAATACATTTGACCATGTAGCGAAAGTAACCACAAAAGAAGTGGAAATCAAACCGGAAGCAGAAATTCAGTTAGGAACAGATGCGAAGTTTAATGGAGAGAAAAAGAGAATCAGCAGCAGCCTGTTTACATTTACTAAGAAGAATGATAAATATGTGATTTCGGGAACAACTGCAAAAGGAGAAACAGTATATCTTACTCCAAAGACAGCAACATCAGGAAATACACCGCTTACAAAAACAAGTGCAGATATTAAAGTGACAAAAAATAATGACGGCACATTTAGTTTCCAGCAAGAAGCTGCCGGTGGAGCAGGAGGATATTTATATTTCTATAAAGATACAGCAAAATTATACTTTGACAGAAATGGAGAAATGCACGATAATTGTAAATTCGATATTTACAAAGCATCAAAAGATGCAAAAGACAGTGAAATTACAGGATATGTAAAAGTAAAAGAATTATCAGAACTTACGAATAACGGACAGTATTTAATCGCTTCAAAAGGAACAGACAATAAAAATTATCTGCTCAATCCTTCGGCAGAAACAGATAAATACAGTTATGTTGCGAAAGTAACAGGTGAAATGTATAAAGGACAGACAACAGAAGCGAAAACAGACATCACAATTAAAGGTGTATCTGAAGGAAAGACAGAAGTTACTATCGGCGGAACTACATATTATATTATTGTAAAAAATGATGTAAAAGAAATTAACTTAAAAGTAGGCGAAACAGTAAATCTTGCAGGTAAAGTGATAAAGACAGAAGGAGATGCGGAAAGTATTACAAGAGAAGAAAAGAATGATATGCCTCCTTATAATGCAATCACAAAACTGGAAGCAGGAACATACCTCTTTGGAAATGACACACATATTATGCTGAATACACCCGCATCAGCCGGAAATCCAAGTGGTTTGGGTATGAAAGCAGCCAACTTTAATACAGGTGACTATAAAGATTCACTTTGGACATTGGAAAAAGCGGGAAATGGTTACACGATGAAAGATGTTAACGGAAAATATGTAAATATTGATAATCAAAACGTCACATTGAAAGATACACCGCAGACATTGACAGTGACAGCGAAAAACAATGGTGGATTCGCAGTTTCTAAAGACGGATATTATTTAAACAACTGGGCTGTGAAAAATGACAAAGTTGCCGCTTATGCACAAGATGACAATGCTTGGAACTTCTACAAAGCATCTGTAGGAAATGCAGTTACAGGTAAAAACCCTGGCACAGTTACATTAGTTACAGAAGGCGTAACATATAAAATTACGGTTACACAGGATTCATCAACTTGTGAACATACATGGGGTGACTGGACAGTGACAACAGAGGCAACATGTACAGAAGCGGGAGAAGAAACAAGAACTTGCAGCAGATGCCATACAACAGAAACAAGACAGACAGAAGCATTAGGTCATGAATTTGGCGAATGGGAAGTGACAAAAGAAGCAACATGTACAGAAATGGGAGAAGAAACAAGAACCTGCAGCAGATGCCATGCAACAGAAACAAGACAGACAGAAGCATTAGGTCATGAGTTTGGCGAATGGGAAGTGACAAAAGAAGCAACATGTACAGAAGCGGGAGAAGAAACAAGAACTTGCAGCATATGCCATACAACGGAAACAAGACAGACAGAAGCGTTAGGTCATAAGTTCGGCGAATGGGTAGTAGTAAAAGAGCCTACTGCAACAGAAGACGGATGTGAAGAAAGAGTATGTGAACGTTGTGGCGTAAAAGAAACTAGAGTTCTTCCGGCAACAGGGGAAGGCAATAATAACAATAATAACGGAAGCGGCAACAACGGAAACAACAACGGCGGAAGTGCAGGAAACGGAAACAATCAGAATAATAACGGAAATGCAGGAAACGGAAGCAGTCAAAACAATAACGGCAACGCAGGTAACAACGGTAATCAAAATCAGAAACCGGTAAAAACAGGCGATGCATCAGATCCGCTTACAACTGCTGTTGGAATGGCAGGATGCCTTGGTGTAATCATTGCAATTCTTCGCAGAAAATCAGATAAATAAAAATTTGGGGGATACTTAGGTATTCCCCGTTTTTATATGATTCAGAGGGTTCAAACAACCTTGACAATCCCCTGTTTCTAGAGTATAATACAGGAATTGTCAAAGTATATTCAAATGAAGAAATACATGGAAATTTCCATGAAAAAATAAAATGGTAAATCAAGGGAGGCAGTTAAGATGGCAGACAAAAAGACTATTCTTACTTACGCTGGATTAAAGAAACTTGAAGATGAATTAGAAAACTTAAAAGTTGTAAAACGTAAAGAAGTAGCAGGAAAGATTAAAGAAGCGAGAGAACAGGGCGACTTATCGGAAAATGCAGAGTACGATGCAGCAAAAGATGAGCAGAGAGATATTGAAGCACGTATCGAAGAGTTAGAGAAAATTTTGAAAAATGCGGAAGTTGTTGTAGAGGACGAAGTGGACTTAGACAAAATCAGCATTGGATGTACGGTTACAGTTTACGATAATGAATTTGAGGAAGAAATGGAATTTAAAATCGTAGGCTCTACAGAGGCAAACAGTCTTGAAGGAAAAATTTCCAACGAATCACCTGTAGGCAAAGCGTTAATCGGAAGAAAAGTAGATGATGTCGTAGAAGTGGAAACACAGGCAGGCGTTATGGAATACAAAGTGTTAAAAATTGAAAGGTCAATTTAATTAAAGGAGTGGGAAAAGTGGCAGAACAAAAGAATGCACAGGAACAGGATTTGAACCAGTTAAGAAAAGTACGCCGTGAAAAATTGGCGGACTTACAGGAAAACGGAAAAAATCCGTTCCTTATAACAAAATATGATGTAACTCATCACAGTATGGAAATTAAAGATAATTTTGAAGAAATGGAAGGAAAAGATGTTTCTATTGCGGGACGTATTATGTCTAAACGCGTTATGGGAAAAGCGTCTTTCTGCAACGTTCAGGATTTACAGGGAAATATCCAATCTTACGTTGCAAGAGATAACGTAGGCGAGGAAGCATACAAAGACTTCAAGAAAATGGATATCGGAGATATCGTAGGCATTAAAGGTGATGTATTCCGCACAAAAATGGGCGAAATCTCTATCCATGCACACGAAGTAACTTTATTATCAAAGAGTCTTCAGATTCTTCCGGAGAAATTTCACGGTTTAACAAACACGGATTTACGTTACCGTCAGAGATATGTGGATTTAATTATGAATCCGGATGTAAAAGATACATTTATCAAACGTTCTAAAATTATCAGCGCTATCAGAAAATATTTAGACGGACAGGGATTTATGGAAGTGGAAACTCCAATCTTAGTTTCAAATGCGGGCGGAGCAGCGGCAAGACCGTTTGAAACACATTTTAACGCATTGAGCGAGGATTTCAAACTCCGTATTTCCTTAGAGTTATACTTAAAGAGACTTATCGTCGGCGGAATGGAACGTGTTTATGAAATCGGACGCGTATTCCGTAACGAAGGATTAGATACAAGACACAACCCTGAATTTACATTAATGGAATTATATCAGGCATATACAGACTACAACGGAATGATGGACTTAACAGAAAATCTTTACCGTTTTGTAGCGCAGGAGGTTCTCGGAACAACAAAAATCTGTTACAACGGTGTTGAAATGGATTTAGGAAAGCCGTTTGAAAGAATTACAATGGTAGATGCGGTTAAAAAATACGCAGGTGTTGACTGGAACGAAGTACATACATTGAAAGAGGCCAGAGCGTTGGCAAAAGAACACAAAGTAGAATACGAAGAACGCCACAAAAAAGGTGATATTCTTGCGCTCTTCTTTGAAGAATTTGCAGAGGAACACTTGATTCAGCCTACATTTGTTATGGATCATCCAATCGAGATTTCTCCATTAACAAAGAAAAAACCGGAAAATCCTGAATATACAGAACGTTTCGAGTTCTTTATGAATGGTTGGGAAATGGCAAACGCTTACTCAGAGTTAAATGACCCAATCGACCAGAGAGAACGTTTTAAAGCACAGGAAGAATTGCTTGCACAGGGTGATGAAGAAGCAAACACAACAGACGAAGACTTTATGAATGCTCTGGAAATCGGTATGCCGCCAACAGGTGGAATCGGTTTCGGAATTGACAGAATGTGTATGTTGCTTACAGATTCAGCGGCAATCAGAGATGTATTATTATTCCCGACAATGAAGTCACAGGGCGCTGCTAAGAACGAAGCAAACAATGCTGCACAGACAACTCCAGTAGCTGCAAAAGTAGTTGTTCCAGTAGAAGAAACAGCTGCACCAGCGAAGGTTGAGATCGATTTCTCTAACGTAGAAGTAGAACCATTATTCGAAGATATGGTTGATTTCGATACATTCAGCAAGTCAGATTTCCGTGCTGTAAAGGTTAAAGAATGTGAAGCAGTTCCAAAATCTAAGAAGCTTCTGAAGTTTGTATTAGACGACGGAAGTGGCGTAGATCGTGTGATTTTAAGCGGAATTCACGATTACTATGAGCCAGAATTCTTAGTAGGAAAGACATTACTTGCAATCACAAACCTTCCACCACGTAAGATGATGGGAATTGATTCTTGTGGTATGATCATCTCTGCTACACACCTTGTAGAAGGAAGAGAAGGACTCAATGTTTTGATTCTTGATGATCAGATTCCAGCAGGAGCAAAGCTGTACTAAGAGAAGATTTTAAGCAGAAAAAATAGCAAGTAAAAATGCTAAAAAGTAAGCCTTTAAGCCAAACTTAAGCCAATTGATGTATGGAAATATGTATTACATTTAAGAAAACAGAAAAGGTGATATTTTATTATGTAAATGAGAGAGAATGTTCGAAGACATTCTCTCTTGTTTTATAGCGACTTGATATATAGCGACACTTTTCGAAGAATAATACAGATATTTCCTTATATATAGGTGTAAGAAAATGAGGAGTTTCCCCAAAAAGGGATATTAAGAAATAACCTATGATTACTTGCTCGCAAAAATATAATATTCCAATTAGGGAGAGATACTACGAGAGTATCATAGTATCTTTTTTGGATGCAAAACCCTATTACACATAAAATATTGATTTAAAGCTATTGTATAGAGCATTAAATTATTTTAATTTGTTTGAATGGAATATTCGATACTCTGTTGGTAAAACATCATAATATTCCTTAAAAGCTTTAGAAAATTTACTTTGGCTTTCATACCCTACTTCTTTCGCAATTTCCTTTATACTTTTTGGCGTTTCCATTAGCAAACGAGCTGCAAATTTCATTCGATGTTCTTTTATATGTGAGGCAATAGAAGTACCGTATACAGCTTTAAAGACGGACTTTAATGTAGTAGGATTGATAAGATACTTGCGTGCCATTTCATCTATTGTTATCCGTTGGCTTATGTTATCTAAAAGGTATTTGTGTATATTGCGAACAATTTCAATTTGTTCAGATTGATATTCAGACAATCGTTTTTCTGTATCGAACGATAATTTACTTAGATACAGTAAGAGTTCTATCACTTTTATTTGCCAATACACAAGTTGAAATTCTTTTGGCTGATGATAGAATGATGAAAAGATAGCGTCTGTTTCTTCATTGCCAATAAAAGCTGAAAAATTTCCATCCTTACAAAATTTATCAAGTATACTATTTCCTGTAATCCCAGTATTTTTTAATAATTCGGGCGGTTCTTCAGAAAGGGTATTTAAGTCAATATAAATGCTAATCCCCTCATAGTATTCATTAGGTAAAGTTATTGTAGAGTTAGAGCAATATTCCATTGTATGTAATGAAAAATCATGTTCACCTAAGTAAACGCTATTTCCATTAGACATTTTCCACCCAATTCTTCCCTTATGACAGTAATTGATTTCTAAAATATTTCTTAATGGCTCATGTGTATCAGTATGTTTGTTGCCAGTTAATGACATAAAAGCAAGCTTTATACCTTCGTATAAATCATAACTAACTATAGGATATTTATGAGAAAGTTCTTGAATACATTTTTCTAATGATGTGATTTTTTTGCTCATAATAATATTTACTCCTTGTGTTCAGGGCAGGTAATCATCAAAATCCTTTCAATCATTTTATGCAATAATACACTCTGCTCTGTATTTGCTGATTTATAGTAAACTTCTTTTCCTACACGTCTGCTAGATACTAAATCTTTGTTTCGTAACTCTCTAAGATGATGGGATATGGCAGGACTTGTCATTTTCATCATTGCAGATAGATTTAGAACACATTCCTCACAATGACATAAAAGCCAAAATAAACGAACACGTGTAGGGTCACTTAATTGTTTAAATAATTCTGAAACTATTTGAAAGTGTTGAATATCATTAAGCTGTTCTAATAACTCAGTATTATCTATTTCGTTATGATGATTATGTGGTAATTTCATATAAGACATATACGATCTTCCTTTCATTTTGCTCTGTTTAGAAATGTGTTTCGCCCATTTAGTAGGTAATCACATATCTCTGTTGACTTTAGGTTATAAGAGAATTATACTGCAGTCATAACAGTTAAACAAGTACTTAATTGTTGAATGGAAATAACAATTATGAAAGGAGATATTATAATGAAAAAAACTTACAAAATCGAAGTTGACTGTGCAAACTGTGCAAATCTTATGGAGGATGCAGCAAAAAAGACAGCTGGAGTAGCAAATGCAACTGTAAACTTTATGACACAAAAAATGATTGTAGAGTTCGAAGATGGAACAGAACCAAAAGCAGTTATGAATGATGTTTTAAAGGCTTGCAAAAAGGTAGAGCCAGATTGTGAGATTGAACTTTAGAAAAACGCACCCCTAAATATAAAAGGGGTGCAAATTTAAAACAAATATATGAATGATTAAACATATATAAAATAAATAGGAGGAATGGACTGTGAATAAAAAGCAGAAAAAAATGTTGACAAGAATTATTATTGCGGCAGTTATGATTATTGCTTTGAATTTGATACAGATAACAGGAATTGCGCAACTATTACTTTACTTGGCAACATATTTAATAATCGGCTATGATATTTTAAAGAAAGCAGGCAAAGGAATTATAAACCGACAAGTTTTTGATGAAAACTTTTTAATGGCGGTGGCAACAGTGGGAGCTTTTGCGCTAGCAATTTACTCAGGAAGTGGGGATTACAATGAAGCAATCGCTGTTATGTTGTTTTATCAAATTGGAGAATTATTTCAAAGTTATGCAGTTGGAAAAAGCCGAAAAAATATTAGCGCGTTGATGGATATTCGTCCAGATTATGCAAATATAGAAATTAATGGGAAATTAGAAAAAGTAGATCCTGATGAAGTTGGTGTTGATAGTACAATTGTTGTGCAGCCAGGAGAAAAAGTTCCATTAGATGGTATTGTAATAGAGGGTTCGTCAAGCCTTAATACAAGTGCATTAACAGGTGAGAGTTTACCTCGTGATGTAAAACAGGGGGATGAAATCATCAGTGGCTGTATCAATATGACTGGTGTTTTAAAAATTCAAACAACAAAAGAGTTTGGTGAATCAACAGTTTCAAAAATTTTAGAGCTTGTGGAAAATTCAAGTTCAAGAAAATCCAAATCAGAAAACTTTATCTCTAAATTTGCAAAGGTATATACTCCTGCAGTATGTTATGGAGCATTGGCATTGGCGTTATTACCACCGTTGGTGCAAATGTTGTTTTTAGGCCAAACAGCACAATGGGGAGTATGGATTTACAGAGCTCTGACTTTCCTTGTAATTAGCTGTCCATGTGCATTGGTTATCAGTATCCCACTTAGTTTCTTTGCTGGTATCGGTGGTGCTAGTAAAGAAGGTGTGTTGATTAAAGGTTCTAATTATATGGAAACTTTGTCAAAAGCAAAGTATGTCGTGTTTGATAAAACAGGAACTTTGACACAAGGTGTATTTGAAGTAAGTGCTGTTCATCACAATAAACTGGAAGAAAAGAAACTTTTGGAATATGCTGCTTTGGCAGAATGTGCATCTTCTCACCCAATCAGCAAAAGTTTGCAAAAAGCTTACGGGAAGGAAATAGACCGTAGCAGAGTTTCTGATATAAAGGAAATCAGTGGACATGGAATTATCGCAAAAGTAGACGGCAATGAGGTGGCTGCTGGAAATAGCAAGCTTATGAAAAAAATAGGTGTAGAGTATCATGATTGTCATAGAGTTGGAACAATCATTCACATGGCAATTAACGGAAAATATGCGGGACATATTGTAATTTCTGATATATTAAAACCTCATTCAAAAGAAGTGATTGCGGAATTGAAAAAAGCTGGGGTAGAAAAAACAGTAATGCTTACAGGAGACGCAAAACGCGTGGCAGACCAAGTGGCACAATCACTTGGGATTGATGAAGTATATAGCGAATTACTTCCAGCAGATAAAGTGTCAAAAGTAGAAGAATTACTTTCCACAAAAGCAGAGAAAGATAAACTAGCCTTTGTTGGAGATGGAATTAATGATGCACCTGTATTGACTCGTGCTGATATTGGAATTGCAATGGGTGCAATGGGTTCTGATGCGGCAATTGAAGCTGCAGATGTAGTCCTTATGGATGATGATCCACTAAAAATTTCTAAAGCAATCAAGATTTCGAGAAAATGTCTTAGAATTGTATATCAGAATATTATTTTTGCATTGGTTATCAAATTTGCATGTCTTGGATTAGGTGCAATAGGTATTGCGAATATGTGGTTTGCTATTTTCGCAGATGTTGGTGTCATGATTATTGCAATATTAAATGCTATTAGAGCATTAAAAGTGCATAATTTATAATTTAGATGAAAATGCAAAAACTTATTATAGAAGATTGCTTGCAATTGGTGGAATTTTTCAAGACGCTGGGAGATTCTACAAGACTAAGGATAGTGCTTGAATTAAAGACAAAAAGATGTGTTGGAGAATTAGCGGAAGAATTAGAGATGTCTCAGTCAGCAGTCTCCCACCAATTAAATATATTAAAAGCTAATGGTATAGTAAAAAGTCAAAGACAAGGAAAATACATTTATTATATAGTGCAAGATGAATATGTACAAAATGCTATTGAAAGATGCAAAATGCTGTTTGATAAGGAGTATTGTTTGTAATATTTAAGATTAAACAAGATGGATATAAGAAATGAATAGAAAGATGGAGTGATCCAGACATGGCGGTGGGAAAATCTCTTAGATTTTTTCACCGTTTTTAGTGGCTGACTTACTTTGGTAGTTAAGCGAGCTTGCGAGAGAACATCAAGCTCTCGTTATCTAACGAGGGGGAAAAATAAGAGACAATAGATATTATTAATTGAAAAACGATGTATTTACAAGGCAAAATCGCTTTTGACAGGGTGTTAGTTGAGAGGAACTCATTTAACACATAAAAATTAAACAAGACATAGGAAAGACAGTTGATTTCAAATAAGAAACTGATTGCCTTATTTGTGGAAATGTAAGTATTGGCAATTATTCAAACTCTATAATTTGATTATTAAGAATTCTTTGCCTAAATTCCGGTACTCGATTGGCGGATTTGGAAACGCAATAACAAACTGATAAAAAGAATGGGAGTTTTCTCGCTTTAATCGTTTTCAATAGTTCTGTAATGTCAACATTTACTGTTAGCCCAACATATGGATATGCCAGACTGTTAAAGTATTCAAAATGGTTTTTTCTTTTGTAATTTTCCATATCTAAATATTTGTAATTCATTTTTACCCTACTCTCTTTTCAATCGTACGTTATCTAATGTGCTATTTCAATTCTATCATAATTCCGGAAGTGTGAAAATAGAGAAATTAATCTATGTTTAAATAGATAAGATACTTCCGACGGTACAAAAAGAACTGGCAGAAAGACGAGAAAGTTTAAATACAGCCTGGAACAGTTAATGAATAGAGGGAGATTTTGACAAGGGAAGAAAAGAATTTATTCTGCCCTTATCATCACCTGCGTAATGTAGTCATCTTTAGAGGAAATAACAAAATCATTTAACCCAAGTTCAAAAGCATAGCCTTTTAAAGTCAGGCGGTTTTCTTTGGCAAAAGCAATCATTTTTTCATACAGATGAGGAAGATTGTCCCAACTCCCTTTCAAATATCCGCAGAGATACCGTCCTTTTGGCTTTAGCAGAGTGTCTTCTGCAGAAACGTTTTGCGGAGCCGGAGTAAATAATCCGTCATAATATGCAAATTCTTTTCTGCGAATCTTTTCTAAACTAATATAACTTCCTATTCCCATTCTGCACTGCTCAATACCCCATACGTTTTTTATATAAGAAAAAATGTGAGATAAGTCATTTTCGGAAAAAGAAAATGGGGTTACATAAAAATACTCTTCTTCACATTCGACCAAACGTATTTCCTCATTAGAAATGTTTTCGCAGAGTTCTATAAAGTGCTTTTTCTGTTGCAGAATTTCTTTGGTTTTTTGGAGATGTGAAATTTGTTTTTCTACTTCCCCGATTTTTTGTTCGGCCATTTTGATGAAGTCAGCGGGATTTGGGTTTTGTACATATGTCTTAATTTCACCTATACTCATATTTAACTCTTTTAGCATACGGATATATTCAAAATCAATACTTTGACGGGAATCATAATAGCGGTATTGATTTTCTGATTTTTCCCAAGGAGAAAATAAATCAATTTCATCATAATAATGAAGAGTGCGTTTATTGACCTCGTGCAGTTTGGCAAATTGGGATGTGGTGAGAAATGTTGGTTTTTCTTTCATACAATCACTCCTGATTTAATATTGTTATAGTTTATTATACATGATTTGTGATATAATGAAACATAGCAAATAAATATAAAGAGGGAGTAAGTATGGACGCAAAAGAAAAACGAAAATTACACAGACAAAAAATGAAAGAAGAAGGAAAATATCATAATAAAAAGAAGAAGCCCAAAAAGAAAAATTCTATTTTTAGCACAATTGTTTTAATTATTGCTATTTGTGTGTTTTGTTTCTCTGCTTTTCAACTGTATCAGATTTTTTCTTCTTATAAAAAAGGAAATGATGAATACGATAAAATCAAAAATCTAGCAATTACTGTAGAGAAAACAGAGAAAGGCGAAGAGAAGTTTAAAGTTGATTTTAACAAATTGTGGGACATCAATCCGGATACAATCGGATGGATTCGTTTTGAAGAACCGTCAAGAATTAACTATCCGGTCGTACACAGTCATAATAATAAAGAGTATTTGACCAAACTTTTTGGTACAGGGAAAAACACATATGGTACATTGTTCGTAGATAAAGATAATTCGGGAGATTTTCAGGATAAAAACACAATTATTTACGGACACCGTATGAAGAGCGGTTCGATGTTTGGACAGTTAGAAAAATATATGGAGGAATCATTCTATAAGGAACATCCGTATTTTTATATTTACACTCCTGATGGAAAAGAATCAAAATATCAGGTAATTTCGGCAGCGGTTGTAAAAGATACATCGAGAACATATACGAAAACTTTTCAAAATGATGAAGAATTTATGGATTATATAGATTATGTACGTTCTATTTCAAATTATCAGACGGACGCTAAAGTGACAAAAGATTCTCATATCGTCAGTTTATCAACTTGTACAATCGATAGTAATGAGGATAGATTTGTTTTACAGGCAGTAAAAATCAGTGAGAGATAGGAGGAAAGGCGTTGGAAAAGTTGGAATATGAGGTGGGCGATATAGTCAGATTGAAGAAGAAACATCCATGTGGAAGTTTTGAGTGGGAAATACTTCGTGTAGGTGCGGATTTTCGTTTGAAATGTACAGGCTGCGGTCACCAAATTATGATAGCACGAAAAATTGTAGAGAAAAATACGAGAGAATTGAAAAAAGGCTTGAAATAACTTTTTAGATATGGTAGTATATCAAATTGTGATATATTATATAAAATCCTTGTTCTCGCAGACGAGGACCAAAAGACCATAAGGAGGTAAAGACATGAACAAATATGAATTAGCTGTTGTTGTCAGCGCAAAAATCGAAGATGACGCTAGAACAGAAACAATCGAAAAAGTAAAAGAAGTTATTGCTCGTTTCGGTGGTAACGTGACAGACGTTGACGAATGGGGTAAGAGAAGATTGGCTTACGAAATTCAGAAAATGAAAGAAGGATTTTACTACTTCATTCATTTTGAATCTGATTCAACTGTTCCGGCAGAAGTAGAAAGCAGACTTCGTATCATGGAAAACGTAATCAGATTTTTGTGCATCAGACAGGACGCATAAAAGAAGAAAGAGGCAATCGTATGAATAAAGTAATTTTAATGGGACGTTTAACAAGAGATCCTGAAGTAAGATACTCACAAGGTGCGAACGCAACTGCAGTTGCCAGATATTCGTTGGCAGTTGACCGCCGTTTTAAACGTGACGGAGAACCGACAGCAGATTTTATTAACTGCGTTTCTTTTGGAAGAACAGCAGAATTTGCTGAGAAATATTTCCGTCAGGGGTTAAAAGTAGTCGTAACGGGACGTATTCAGACAGGAAGTTACACTAACAAAGACGGAGTAAAAGTATATACAACAGATGTAGTTGTTGAAGAACAGGAATTTGCAGAAAGTAAAGCGGCAAGTGAGAATAGTGGTTATCAGGCAAGTCCTATGCCGTCGCCAAGTGCAGACATTGGGGATGGATTCATGAACATTCCTGATGGAATTGATGAAGAATTACCATTCAGTTAAAGAGCGATTTATTAACGTAGATATACATTACAGGGTAATGAGAAGAAATTAGGAGGTAAATAAAATGGCTTACGATAAAGGCAACAAAGCAGATTCTCCAATGAAGAGAAGAGGCGGACGCAGAAGAAAAAAAGTTTGTGTATTCTGTGGTAAAGAAAATAACGAAATCGACTACAAAGATGTAGCAAAATTAAGAAAATATATCTCTGAAAGAGGAAAAATTCTTCCTAGAAGAATCACAGGAAACTGTGCAAAACATCAGAGAGCGCTTACAGTGGCAATTAAGAGAGCAAGACATTTAGCATTAATGCCATACGTTCAGGACTAATTTAAACATAAAGAGTTATGATGGAGAAATCTGTCATAACTCTTTTTTTAGAATTTAAAAAGACTCATCTTACCTTTTCCATAAAAAGTATTGTAGAAAGGGTACAGAAAAAGAAAGGAGAGGAAGTATAATGAAAAAAGCAGTATTGATTTGGGAAATGCCTCTGATACTGGGAACGCCGAGTAATCCTATATCACATATTCTGTATCACAAAACGGCGGAAAGGTATGTGGAGAGATTTACACGGTTCTGTAAAGAAAATAGTTTGGATTGGTGTATAATTTTAGATGAAACGCATGGAGATGTGGAGAAGTTACTTCAAAATGAAATAGATATGTTAGTTTTTGCACCGGGAAGAAGCCGTTCTTTTGTATATAATAAAGAATTGAAAGAAACCTCTGTTCCTATTTATACGCTTACTGAAGAGGAATACCAGAATGGAAAGTTCGAGAAATGGTTAAATATTTAAAAAAGCGGAAACGAAAATACATTTTCGTGCAAAGTATAGATAAAAATATAAAGTAGAAAAAATTTTCTCATAAAAATGATAGTTTTTCTGTTCAAATGTAGGAAACTATTGTATAATATAGCAAGGTATGACAACCTAACTTTAGGAGAGGAGAAAGAAAATGAACAAGTTTACAAAAGGAACAGCACGTTTCGGAGCAACTTTGCTCACAGCGGTGTTGACAATGTCTTGTTTCTCACCATTAGCTACAGCGAATGCAAGCATAGATGTGAGAACACAATCCCAGACGCAGATGAGTTCGGACAAAGAAGTTGTATATGTAAATACAGTTAACAATGCAACAGAACGTACACAGAACTTTGATGCAAACTGGAAATTTTATTTAGGTGATGCAGGAAATGCACAGACAAGTAACTTTGATGACTCTAAGTGGAGAAATATTTCTTTACCACATGATTACAGTATCGAGCAGGAATATTCAAAGCAAATGGAAGCAGAGAGTGGATACCTTCCGGGAGGAACTGGTTGGTACCGTAAACACTTCACTGTAGGCAATGAATTAAAAGGTAAAGAAATCCGCCTTGACTTTGACGGTGTTTATATGAATTCAACTGTTTATATTAACGGTGAAGAATTAGGAACACACCCATACGGATACACACCATTCTCATTCGATTTGACAGACCACATCAAATTCGGTGAAGAAAATGTTATTGCAGTTAAGGTTGACCATAAAACACCTTCGAGCCGTTGGTATTCAGGAAGCGGTATTTACAGAAGCGTGAACTTAACAGTGACAGACGCTGTAAATGTTGCTTTAAACGGAACAAAGGTAGAAACACCTGAACTTGCAACAAATAAGACAACAGTAAAAACAACAGTAAAAACAACAGTGGAAAATGACGGAAAAGAAGCGAAAGACGTTGTTTTAACACACAAAGTTTTTGAAAAAGGTAAGCCATCTGCTGTTATTGGAGAAACAACAACACAAAAAACTACAGTTCAGCCGAATAACAAAGCAGATATTAATGCTGAATTTACTGTAAGCAACCCAAAATTATGGGACATTGAAAATCCAAATCTTTACACTGTACGCACAGAAGTAAAAGTGGGAGATAAAGTTGTTGATACATACGACACAGAATATGGTTTCCGTTACACAGAATTTAATAAGGATAGAGGATATTACTTAAATGGAAAACCTGTAAAATTAAAAGGTGTTTGTATGCACCATGACCAAGGCGCTTTAGGTGCAGTGGCAAACCGTCGTGCAATTGAACGTCAGGTTGAAATCTTACAGGAAATGGGATGTAACTCTATCCGTGTGACACACAATCCGGCTGCACAGCATTTAATTGATGTTTGTAATGAAAAAGGTATTTTAGTTGTGGAAGAAATCTTCGACGGATGGCACCATGCTAAAAACGGAAATACGGAAGACTTTGCAAAATACTTTAATAAGCAGATCGGTAAAACAGAACTTATTGGTGCAACATCTACTATGACATGGGCTGAGTTTTCTTTAAAAGCTACTTTAAAGAGAGATCAGAACGCACCATCTGTTATTATGTGGTCTTTAGGAAATGAGATTCAGGAAGGCGCTGGATATAGTGATTATGATGAAAAAGTACCTGATTTAATTAAATGGGCGCAGGATGTAGATACAACGAAAGAATTAACTATCGGAAGTAATCAAGTAAAAAATGAGCCGACTAATAGTGGGGATACAGAACATTCTAAAGTTGCTGATAAAATTACTGCAGCTGGCGGAAGTTCAGGAACAAACTATACTAAAGGAAATGGTTACAATGATTTAAGAAGGAAACATCCTGACTGGAAGATCTATGGTTCCGAAACTGCATCTTCTATTAACAGCCGTGGCGTATACCATACAAAAGGACAAGACAACAATACACAGGAATTAACTTCT
Organism: uncultured Lachnospiraceae bacterium; assembly: GCA_900551895.1. Classification (GTDB taxonomy): domain Bacteria; phylum Bacillota; class Clostridia; order Lachnospirales; family Lachnospiraceae; genus Faecalimonas. The sequence continues at coordinate 45,186 of URXX01000006.1, forward strand.
TATGATAAATCAGCAGTTAGTTGGGGTGCATTGGCAAACGATGCTTGGTACGATGTAGTTACCCGTGACTTTGTTGCCGGAGAGTATGTGTGGACAGGATTTGATTATATCGGTGAACCGACTCCATGGAACGGTACAGATGCAGGGGCAAAAGGTAAATGGCCTTCACCAAAGAACTCATTCTTCGGTATTATTGATACAGCCGGAATGCCAAAAGACTCTTACTACTTATATCAGAGCCAGTGGAATGATAAAGTAAATACACTTCATGTATTACCTACATGGAATAGAGAAGAAATTCAATTAGACAATGGTAATGCGGAAGTAGTTGTTTACTCGGATGCTCCAAAGGTTGAATTATGGTTAACTCCAAAGGGAAGCACGGAAGCAAAAAAAGTTGGGGAAGAACAGACAATAACAAAGAAAACAACATCTGTTGGGCATAGTTATTATGAAAATGGAGATACAAAGAAACTTTATCGTACATGGAATGTAAAATACGAAGAAGGTACATTGGAAGCAAGAGCATTCGATGAAAAAGGAAATCGTATTACAGATACAAAGGGACGTGCTTCTGTAACAACAGCAGACAAAGAAGCAAAATTACAGGTAAAAGCAGACCGCAGTGAAATTAAAGCAAACGGAACTGATTTATCTTACTTACAGATTGATGTAGTAGATGCAAAAGGCAATATCGTTCCAAATGCAGACGATAAAGTAAAAGTTGAAGTAACAGGTGACGGAACTTTAGTTGGTTTGGACAACGGCTGGCAGACAGACCATGACTCTTACAAAGGAACAGAACGTAGAGTTTACAACGGTTCAGGAATTGCTATCGTACAGTCAACAAAGAATGCGGGAACAATCAATGTAAAAGTTTCGGCAGAAGGACTTGGAGAACAAACAGTTACTTTAAAAACAACAGCAGATACAACAGGCGGACAACAGCAGGTTGTTGTAGATAGTTTCTTTATGGAAAAGAATTACTATGTAAAAGTCGGAAATCAACCAAGTTTACCGGAAACAATCGAAGTGAGATATTCTGACGGAAAGAAAGAACAGAAAGCAGTTAAATGGGATACAATCACAGATGAACAGGTAAATAAAACAGGTGCATTTACAGTGAACGGAACTGTAGACGGCAAACATAAAGTATCTGTTAGAGTGAATATGATTGACGAAGTAGGCGGATTATTAAATTATTCTACAGCAGTACCTGTAGGAACTAAACCTGCATTACCGGAATCAAGAACAGCATATTTAAGTAACGGTGAAGTGATGGATGTTGCATTCCCTGTTAAATGGGAAGACAAAGACGCTTCTGTATATAATCAAGTTGGAACGGTTACCGTAAACGGAACAGCAAACGTATTAGGTAAAGAGGTAACAGTAACTGCAACAGTGCGTGTGGCTAATAAAGATGTTGCAATCGGAGACAGTGTTTCAGGACAGGCAAGTATTTTGAAACAGGATATTCCTGAAAATATGCAGTCAGATACTTTATCAGCGATCAAAGATGGCAAAATAGAAAAAGATGCTAACCTTGACGGCGGAAAAAATGAAAGTGTGTGGACAAACTTTAAAAACTCAAATGACGGAAATGATAATAAAGCTGAAATTACATTTGGATATGATACACAGCAGGTTATCGGAGAAATTGTAATTCATTTCTTTAAAGATAGTTACAGTGCAAGATTCCCAGATGCAAATACAACCAAAATTTCTGTTTCTGAAACAGAAAATGGTCCATGGATACCTGTAGAAACAACAGAGCAAATCGGCACAGAGAAAAATGATATTAAACCATACACATACAAATTAAATGCGCCGGTTTCAGCGACATTTGTGAAATTTGAAATAACAAATAAAGACGAGCAGTTAGAGGGACGTAAACCATGTACAGGTATTACAGAAATCGAGTTAAAGAAAGCAACAACTTCCTTTAAGACAAATACAACTGCCACATTAGGCAAATTAACAGTAAATGGTGTAGAGTTGACAAAAGAACAACTTGCATCAGGAAAATATACAACATCTGCACTTATAGCAAATGTTATAGCAGAAGCAAAAGATAACGCAGCCGTAACAGTTCTTCCAAAGAATACAGACAATCAGATTAAAATTATCATGGAATCAGAAGACCACAAAACAACAAATACATTTACAATCTTCTTAAATGATAAAGACCCTGATGTATATTATCCAAACGAAGACATTACACCATCAGCGCCGTTCTCATTACCAAGTCCGGATGCTCATGAAGGTGATGTTAGATATGTCTTGGATGGAGATGTAGATACGCACTGGCATACAAACTGGCGTAATGGTGCTACAGCAAGTGATATTAAGAATCGTGAAATTACATTAACATTAAAAGAAGCAACTACAATCGATGCAATGAATTATCATCCTCGTGTATATGGTGGTGGAAATGGTCGTGTGACAAAATATAAAGTTTTATATAGTGTGGACGGCACAACATTTAAAGACACAGACGTATGTGCAGAAGGAACAATTTCAAAAGATAAAGCAGACTGGACATTACTTACATTTACAAAACCGGTAAAAGCAAAAGCATTCAAATTAATCGGTGTTGAAACATATTCTGACCAAGCAAATGGTATGAATAAACATATGGCAGTTGCTGAGTTACGTTTAAGAATGCACAGAGAAACAACAGATATTTCTGATGCGGCAAACAAAGTAACAATCGACCCTATTGCAAAACAGAAAGTGGATGTTGTAGATGAAAAACATCCTGTAGAACCACAGGTAACTGTAAAACAGAATGGAAAAGCCTTAACATACGGTATTGATTACAAAGTAAGTTACGCAGATAATACAAAAGAAGGTACTGCAAAAGCAATTGTAACAGGTATTGGAAAATACTCAGGAACATTGGAAACTACTTTTGCAATCGAAAAGAACCCTGTAGTTTTAACAAGCATTGCAGTAAAAACATCACCAAAAACAGATTACCATGTAGGTGATACATTCAATCCGGAAGGATTAGTATTAAGTGTATTCTATAGTGACAATACATCATCAGAAGTTGCTTACACAGCAGAAACAAAAGATAAATTTACATTTGCACCTTCTTTGGAAACAGCCTTAAAAGAAACTGACGAAGTTGTAACAGTAACTTATGAAGGTAAAACAACAGAAGTTAAAGTAAATGTAACAGAAAAACAGGAATCTGCTGTAAGAAAAGCATTAGAAGAAAGAGTAAAATTTGCTCAGACAATTACTTCAAACGGATACACAGCAGATAGTTACAGTGCATTTAAAGCAGTATTAAAAGCAGCGGAAGAAACATTAGCAAATGAAAATGCTACAGACGCTCAGTTGCAGTCAGCATTAGATAACTTAAATGCCGGAATTAACGGATTAAAAGAGGAATCGGTAAAACCAAATCCTAATCCAAATCCAAATCCGGATGAAAATGGCGACCGCGATGAACTTCGTGCAAAATTGCAGAAATTCTATGATGAATGCTTAGCATACTATAAAGAAGGAAACTATTCTAAAGACAACTGGAAAGTTTACGAAGATGCAATGGCACAGGCTAAAGCAGTGCTGGATAACGAAAATGCAACAGAAAAAGAATTGAAAGATGCACTTTCAGACTTAATTAATGCAACAAAACGCTTAAATGATGAAGGAAAGGCTGAAGGACAAAATCCTCCAACACCACCGACAAGCATTGAAACAGGCGACCAGGCACCAATCACAATGATTGTTGTGTTAATGGTAGTTGCAGTTGTAGCAATCGTTGGTATCGTTGTTTACAAAAGAAAAAAGAGATAAGTTGTAAAAACTAGATAGAAAAATCCCGTTTCAGAAATGGAACGGGATTTTTTTTGAACAGTATTTGAAAAACATATAATCCTATGTTATAATCAGAACGTTATTTTCGCAAAAAGGAGGGAAGGGAAAAAGTAACTTATTAATTCAAATTTTAAAGACAACAAAAGGAGAAAAGCAAAATGAAATTTATGAAAAAATTACTTGCGGTAACACTTGCTTTCGGTATTGTTTTAAGCGGAGCAAGTCTTACTACTGGCGAGGCAGCAACAGTTAAGGCAGCAGAAGAACAGAACTTGAAAAGTGTTTTCTCAATCGATGCGGGAAGAAAATACTTTAGTGTAGACCAGTTAAAAACAATTATTAATAAAGCATACCAGAACGGTTACACAGACGTTCAAATTTTATTGGGAAATGATGCTCTTCGTTTTTATTTAGACGATATGTCATTAGAAGTAAATGGAACATCATATGCCAGCGATGCGGTGAAAAATGCTCTTACAGAAGGAAATAATGAGTATTACAAAGACCCTAATGGAAACGCACTTACACAGGCTGAAATGGATGAAGTTCTTGCATATGCAGAATACAGAGGATTAAATGTCATTCCGGTTATCAACAGCCCTGGACATATGGACTCTATCTTAACAGCAATGGAAAAATTAGGAATTGAAAATCCACAGTTTGACGGTTCTATCCGTACAGTAGATTTGAATAATGACAAAGCGATTGCATTTACAAAAGCATTAATCGGAAAATATGCAAAATATTTTGGCAATAAAGGCTGTGAAATTTTCAACTTAGGTTGTGATGAATATGCAAACGACAAAAACACAGGTGGCTGGGCAAACTTACAGAAAACAGGTTTGTATAGAAAATTTGTAACTTATGTAAATGATTTATCTGCTATGGTAAAAAAAGAAGGAATGAAACCAATGTGTTTCAATGACGGTGTTTACTACAAAAGTACAGAGGAATTTGGAACATTTGATAAGGACCTTATTATTTCATACTGGACTTCAGGATGGTGGGGATATGATGTAGCAAAACCAATTTATTTTGCAAATAAGGGTCACAAAATTTTAAATACAAATGATGGTTGGTACTGGGTAATTGGAAACTATGATAAAGCAGAGCATGGAAACGGATATATCTATGACAATGCGGTTAAAAATATCAAAGAAAAAGACTTTACTTCAGTAACTGGTGCAAAACCGGGAGAAAATATTGCAATCATCGGAAGTATGCAGGCTGTATGGTGTGATTATCCGGAAGAAGTTTACGAAGAAGATAAAGTTCTTGGACTTATGGATTTATTTTCTACAACACATGGAAAATATATAGTTCGTCCAGCAGATTATACAAAAGTAGATGAAGCAATCGCTAAAATTCCTTCTGATTTAAGTGTATATACAGAAGAAACAGTAAATGCTCTTAACACAGCAAAAGATGCTGTTGTAAGAAATAAAAGAGTGACAGAACAGGAAGTTGTTGACGGATATGCAGATGCAATCTATGCAGCAATCGATGCTTTAGTTTACAAAACAGCAGATTATACAAAAGTAGATGAAGCAATCGCTAAAGCAGAAGCGTTAAATAAAGCGGATTACAAAGATTTCTCAGCAGTAGAGAAAGCAATCAAAGCAGTAAAACGTGATTTAGACATTACAAAACAAGCAGAAGTAGACGCTATGGCAAAAGCCATTGAAGATGCTATCGCAGCATTAGAGAAAAAAGCACCTACTACAAGCGGAACAACAAATGGGACAACAAACGGTGGAAATACAACAGATGGTACATCTGATACAATTAAAACAGGTGACACAACAAACATGACATTATGGTTCATGATGTTAGTTGTATCTGCAGGTTTAGCAGGAATGTTCTACGCAAGAAAACGCAAAGAAAATAGATAAATATTGAAAGGATGTAGTAAAAAATAACCAAATACTACGTCCTTTTTTTGTATATTTTATCATATATCATATAGCGGTGATGTTTGATATAATCCATAGATAGTGAAAAGTTATGTAAAATAGAAAGAGAAAGGGAAAAGTATATGAAAAAGAAACAAGTAGTAAGTGGATTGCTATCAGCTGCCATGATTATGAATGTAGCATTGGTTGATATGGGACCTGTACAGGCAGCTACACAGATGAATTTAGCATTAAACAGACCAACTTCTGCATCTAGTTATGAGAAGCCGGCAGGACAGCCGGAAAAGACAGCGCCTTCAAAGGCAGTTGACGGTAATCTTGAAACATGGTGGGGAACAGATCAGAACAAGGCAAAAAACGAACATATTGAAGTGACTTTAGACGGTGTTCAGACAGTAAAACAGATTAACGTACATTTTGAGAGAGATGATGTAGGACAGAATATTAAAAAGTTTAAAGTAGAAATTAAAAAAGAAAACGACGAATATGAAAAAGTCTATGAAAATACTACTAACAGAGCAAAAAGCGTAGAAACAATTACACTGGCTGAAGCAAAACAGGCAAAAGCAGTTAAAGTAACAATACTGGACGCCGACGGTGGAACATTGAACTGGGTAAATGTAGGAATTCGTGAGATTGAAGTGTATGCTCAGGATATTGAGGCAACAGAAAATAAAAACCATATGCTCACAGCGAAGAGTGTAACAGCATCTTCCAAAGAAGTGGATCAGTTTGGTGCAGATAAGTTAAAAGATGGAAAATACGGAAGAGATAACCGTTGGGCAAGTGCAGAGAATACATATCAAAATCAGTGGGTAAAAGCAGAACTTGCAAAACCGACAATGATTAAAGAAATGAAAGTAAAACTGTTCAATCGTGATGTTGCACCTTCTCCTTCAAATGTAAAAGGATTTAACTTAAAATATACAGACATTAGCGGTGCAGAAAAAACAGTTAAAGTAGACAATGTAAAAGAAACAGGAAAAGAAGGATATAAGACAGACTTAGTTTATACATTTGCTGAACCGATTTGTGCAACAAAAATTGAGTTAAAGGACTTTGATGTACTCGTTAAAGATACTTCTAATAAAGGTTACAACAACATTAGTATAGAAGAAATTGAATTATATTCTAATCAACAGGCTCAAGCCCCGACAGAAAATACATTAGACAGTGTTATTGCGGGATTAAAAGGCGGAACAGTTGAAAAAGATGCGACAACATTTACATTACCTACAGTACCACAAGGATTTACAATTAAAATTAATGGTGCAGATTTTGAACAGATTATTGCAAAAGATGGTAAAGTACAGCATCCATTGACAGATAAGTTAGTAAAAGTTTCTTTTGAAGTTTCCGATAGTAAAGGAAATAAAAAAGTTACAGGTGATTATGATTACACTGTAAAAGGGCTTCACGAAACGGTAGAAGGAAAGAATGCGAAACCGGTTGTGATTCCGGAAATTCAAGAATGGTATTCTAATTCAGACAAAAAAGTAAGCACAGATAAATTAACTAAAGTTGTTTACAATGATGAAAAGTTAAAACCGATTGTAGATGAGTTTGTAAAAGATTATAAAGATTTCTCGGGAAAAACATTGACAGTTTCTAAAGGAGAGGCACAGGCAAACGCATTTAACTTTACATTGAAAGCGCCTGATGAACTTCTTGGAGAAGAAGGATACACGATGGACATCAAGGAAGACCGCATCAATGTGGATTCTGTAAGTGTAACGGGAAATATGTACGGTATGCAGACTGTTTTACAGATGTACAAAGAGAATAGTAAAGAATACAAAGTAGGACAGATGCGTGATTATCCTCGTTTCCAGACTCGTGGTTTATTGCTTGACGTGGCTAGAAAACCGATTTCTTTAGAGATAATGAAAGAAATCACAAGAACAATGCGTTACTATAAAATGAATGACTTCCAAGCACATTTATCAGATAACTATATTTTCTTAGAAAATTATGGTAAACATGATAAGGAAAATGAAGCGTTTAAGGCGTATGAAGCATTCCGTTTGGAATCAAGTTTAACAAATGATAAAGGAGAATCTCCTACAGCAAAAGATTACTCTATTTCTAAGAAAGAATTTAGAGAATTTATTCAGGAAGAACGTGCGCTGGGAATGAAAGTCGTTCCGGAGATTGACGTACCTGCTCATGCTACATCCTTTACAAAAGTTTGGCCTGAATTAATGGTAAAAAATCAAGTTTCTTCATTGAATGCTAAGCGTCCGTTAATTGACCATTTTGATTTAACAAATCCAAAAGCGGTAGCTAAGATTGAAGAAATTTTCGATGATTATACAAAAGGGGAAAATCCGACATTTGATAAAGATACAACAGTACATATCGGTGCAGACGAATTTTTATACAACTATAAATCTTACCGTGACTTTGTAAACAAATTAGTTCCTCATGTGAAAGAAACGAATCCGGTTCGTATGTGGGGTGGTTTGACATGGATTAAAGACAATCCTGTAACACCGATTAAACCGGAAGCAATTGAAAATGTCGAAATGAACTTGTGGTCTAGTGATTGGGCAGACGGAATTGAAATGTATGACATGGGATATAAATTAATTAATACAATTGATAACTATGGTTATATGGTTCCGGACGGAAGTAAGACTAGAAAAGATGCTTACGGTGACTTACTAAATGTAAACAGAGTTTTTGACAGTTTTGAAGCGAGCAAAGTAAAAACAAAACGTAACGGTTATCAGTCTGTTCCTTCAGGGGATGACCAGATGTTAGGAGCGGCATTTGCAATTTGGAGTGATAACATTGATAAGAATGCTTCAGGTTTGACAGAGTCAGATTTATACTGGAGATTCTTTGACGCTTTACCATTCTATGCAGAAAAAACATGGGCAGCAACAGGTAAAGAAAAGGGAACTGCCGATAAATTAGCAAAACTTGCTCAGGATAAAGGAACAGGTCCTAATACAAATCCATATTATCAGGAAGATAAAAAAGGCGATAATTATGCAGAGTATAAATTTGAAGGAAATTTAAATGACTCTTCTGAAAACAAACGTAACCTTGAAAATGGTAAAAATGCGGAAGTAAAAGACGGAGCACTACATTTGAAAGATAAAGAAAGTTATGTAACATCTCCTATTGAACAGTTGGGAAATGGAAATGCACTTTCATTTGACATCAAATTAGATAAACCTTCAAAACCGGGCGATATTATTTTTGAAGAAACAGCGCCATACGGAACACATGATATTCGTGTGATGAACAATGGAAAACTTGGATTTACAAGAGAATTATATGATTACTACTTTGACTATGAACTTCCTGTTGGAAAACAGGTGAACATTCAGATTGTCGTTCGCCAGCAGAGTGCGAAATTGTATGTGGACGGACAATTTGTCAGCGATGCAAAAGGTAGATTCTTCCATAATAATATGGTAAAGAAAGATAATATTTCTCATGCAACATTTGCACTTCCATTGGAAAGAATCGGTTCAAAATCTGATTCAATTGAAGCAGAAATTGACAATGTTGTTGTGACAACAGCGCCGGAAGTAAAAGATGAGTACAACAAATCAGCATGGACAGGTAAGACAAACTCAGAAACATTAAATGGTGGCGATAAAGAAGGAGAAATCACAAAGGCATTTGATAAAAAAGCAAATACACACTGGCACTCAAACTGGAATGGTGCTACAGATAAAGTAGAAAACATTGACGGTAAAAAAGGAAACTTAAATGAAATCTGGGCAGAAATTGATTTCCATAAAGGTTACACAATCAATCAATTCTCATTCACACCGAGAACAGATACAAACAGCGGTTATGTAACAAGAGCGTCATTATATGTGAAAAATTCTGCTAATGGCGAATGGAAAGAAGTTGCCAAAGACCAGAAATTTGCAAATAATGGTTCAAAGAAAACATTTACATTCGATGAACAGGAAGTATTTGGAGTAAAATTTGTAGCAACACAGTCAAGTGATGGTTGGGTAACTGTATCAGAATTTGATATGGCAAATGCACCACAGAAAACATACACTGTGTTTGTACAGGCAGAAGAAGGCGGTAGAGTAGAAGGCGGCAAAGATGTTGCGGCAGGAGAAAATGTAACGGTAAAAGCAACTGCAAATGAAGGATACAGATTTGCAGGCTGGTACAATTCTTTAGGAACAAAAGTTTCTGATGTGGCAGAGTATACATTCAAAGTAACAGGAAACACTGCTTTAACAGCAAAATTTGAAAAAACAGATGCGCCTGTTGACCCTGTAGAAAAATATACAGTAACAGTACAGTCGGCAGACGAAACAATGGGAACAGTTTCCGGCGGCGGAGAATTTAACAAAGGCGAAAAGGCAACTGTAACAGCAGAAGCAAAAGAAGGATATAAATTTGTAAACTGGACAGTAAACGGAGTGGAAGTAAGCACAGATGCAGCGTACACATTTGAAGTAAAAGAAAAAGTGGACTTAACTGCAAACTTTAAAAAGGTAGAAGAACAAAAACCGGAAAAACCTTCAAAAGATGCTTTGCATGATGCTTTGGCAGCAGCAGGAAAACTGAATGAAAAGGATTATACAGCGGACAGTTGGAAAGTATTTGCGGATGCATTAAAAGACGCACAGAAAGTATATGATAATGAAAATGCAACAGAAAAAGAAATTGCAGATGCATTAAAGGCGTTAAAAGATGCACAGGATAAACTTGTAAAGGCGGATACAGAAAAACCGGAAAATCCACAGAATCCACAAAACCCACAAAATCCGGAAACACCTGATAATAAACCAAATCAGAAACCGAATACAAAACCAAATAAACCTGTGAAAACAGGAGATGAAGCGCCAATTCTTCCGTTGACAGCAACAATTGCGGGACTTGGAGCAGCAATAGCACTTCTGTTTAAGAAGAGAAGATAGTTTGAGGAGAAAAGGATGAAAAATCGAGTATTTAAAACAATATTATGCTCGGTGCTTGCGTTTGGGTTAGTTAGCCCGAACGCATTTCCTGTTTATGCTGAGAAACCAGTAAAAACGGATTTGGCTACCGGGTTAAAAGATTATTGGAATTTTGATTCCCTAACAAGTAGTAAAGGCGATAAAACAACTGCAACATTACATGGAAATGTAAAAGTTGTAGAAAGTGGAGATGCGGTTTTCGGAAAGGTTCTTCGCTTCGGAGCCGGAACAGATAATTATTTGAGATTGAACGATTATATTAATACGGGAAGCGGTTCGACATCTTTCTCTATGTGGTATCGTTATGATACATCTATTACGGGAGATGATGCGAATAAGTCAGCGGTTCTATTACAGCATGAGGGAGAGGGACGTTCCGTTTTAACTCTTAAAGGAGATGGAAAATATAATACATATCTTAATGGACAGGATGTTTCATCGAAAAAATCGGTGGCAAAGGGACAGTGGCAGCATATTACCGTAACATTTGACCAGAAAGCGAAAAAAGTTAAATATTACATTAACGGTGAGTTGGATGGAGAACAGAATTTAGGAAATAATTCGGTTAATAAAGTTCTTTCATTAAGATTAGGTTCTCATAAGAATGAAGCAAGTATAGACCCACACCCAATGCGTGGAGATGTAGACGAATTTTGTGTATACAATAAAGTCTTAACGGATGAGGAAGCAAAAGCGTTATATAATGAAAAAGCACAAGAATTAAATAAAGTTAGTTTAACAGTAAACTTAGATGAAGTAAATCGTACAATTGAGCCGGACTCTATTTTTGGTATTAACCACCGTTATGCTTTCAACGGATATGGAACATTTGACTCTAAGACAATGAAAATAAAAGAAGATTTCAAAGAGTTATATGAAAATGCAGGATTTGGTTCAATTCGTTATCCGGGAGGAACGATTTCAAACTTATTCAACTGGAAAACAACTTTAGGTCCAAAAGAAAGCCGAAAAAAACAGATTCATGGATTTTACAATTCAGGAAACCAAGCAGGTATTGAGGCAAACTTTGGAATTAAAGAAATTGCAGACTTTGCAGATGACGTAGATTCAGAAATTGTATATGTATACAGTTTAGGCCGTGGAAGTAAAATGGATGCAACTGATTTAGTGGAATACTTAAACGCTAAAGTAGGAACAAACCCAAATGGTGGGATTGACTGGGCAAAGGTTCGTGCGAATAACGGACATGAAAAACCATACAATGTACGTTATTTTGAAATCGGAAACGAAATGCAGCAGGCATTTGGCAAGGATAATGATGGAAAAACATCTCAAGGATATTGGACGGATTATGTGGAAGGCGGATCAGAGAAAGCCTACACAGAAGGCGGAACCGCAAGTTTTGTACAGAGATACGCTGTTGATGAAGAAAACTGGAATAAAGTTGCATCAAGAACAGACGGAAAACCGAATTTAGTTAGGTATTTAAGATATGCAAATGTAAATCCAGGAAAAATGGAAAACGGAAAAATTGTTGCCGACCCTGATTTTAAAGCGGTAAATGACGGGGTAAAAGTCTTTGTAGGAGTAGATGGAAATTTACAACCATGGACTGTTGTAGATTCTTTTGCAAATTCGGGAGCAAATGATAAACACTGTGTTGTTGATTACAGTACAGGAGCAATTTGCTTTGGTGACGGAAAACACGGTAAAATTCCGGAAGCAAACCAGAATGTGTATGCTACATACAACGTGGAACGAGATGGATTCATTGATGTATCAAAGGCGATTAAAAATACAACAGATAAAATCAATGAAATCGAAGGTACATCACACGAGGCAAAAGTTTATACAAGTTATGAATCTAAAGGTTTTATTACTCGTATGAATGACTTAAATGCAAATGATTGGTATGACGGAATGACTATACATCCGTATTCAAGTACTGTACAGGGAAATACTTCTGAAGCATTTTATGATGAAGCGATGAAAAAGGCAGAAACAAATGGTATTCAGCATGTACAGAACTATGTGAATATGTTGCCAAAAGGTAAAGTGCCGGTTATTAGTGAATACGGTATTTTCAGAAATACACAGCCACAAGTTCGCTCACAAACTCATGCTGTATACATTGCAAAAGTTTTGATGGAATATGTGCGTTTAGGAAGTCCTTATATTCAGAAACACTGTTTGTCAGACTGGTATAGTGATGGGGGAGATTTACTTGGCCCAACACAGCAGGCTGTCATTCAGGTTGTTCCTCAGGAAGGGGCAGATACAAAAACAGGAGAAGGAGAATATAAGTTCTTCTCTACACCATCGGCTCATGTATTTGAAATGTTAAATGCAGGATTTGGAGAAAACATCGTAGATGCTCAGTTTAATCGTGTGCCAACAATGAACAATGGGGTAAAAACTTTATCTGCTCTTGCAAGTAAAGATGCTTCGGGAAATGTTTATGTGGCTATGGTAAACGTTGACCGTCAAAATGACAGAAAAGTTACTTTAAATATACCAAACTATAACTTGGTAGGACGTAGAATTGAGTTACAGACATTAAGTTCAAAAACAATTACAGACGAAAATTCATTGGAAAATCCGGACAATGTAAAAATTAACAAAACAGAAATGGTAATGGAAGAAAATCAGAGTATTACGTTGCCAAAACATTCATTTGTTGTAGCAAAAATCTGTAACAATGTAGATAAAACAAATTTACAGAATAAAGTTGATGAAATTAATGGTCTGAATAAAAATAACTATACTAATTTTGAATCTATCGAAGAAACTTTAAATAAAGCAGAAACTATTTTAAATGATATGTTTGCTACTCAGACAGAAGTTGATGAAGTTCTTAAAGAATTAACAGATGCTCAGAATAAACTTGTTTTGAAAAAAGCAGATTATACAAAGGTAGATGAAGCAATCAGCAAAGCGGATGCTTTGAATAAAGATGAGTATGTTGATTTCAGCGAGGTAGAAAAAGCGATTAAAGCGGTTATCCGTGATTTAGATATTACAAAACAGGCAGAAGTAGATAAAATGGCAGAAGCAATTGAAACAGCCATTAAAAACTTGAAACGTAAACCGGACAATAAACCGGATGATAAGCCGGATAACAAACCTGATGTTAAACCAGATGATAAACCGGATGGTAAACCTCAGCAAAAACCAAGCAACAAACCGAATACAAAACCAGATACAACTAATAAACCTGTGAAAACAGGAGATGAAGCACCGATTCTTCCGTTTGCAGTAACAATTGCGGGAGCAGGAGCAGTTATAGCACTTCTGCTTAAGAAGAGGAAATAATTAATTGGGGACGTAGTGATTTTATAAATCACTACGTCCCCAATTACAATTTACCGTGTCCCTAATCTCTGGAAGCCCTGTCCCTTTTCTAGATTAAGTGGGAAAAGCCTGTAAAACTGTAGGTTTTCCGTTCTGCTTAAAAATAACATAAATAACTTGAATAATTTCTTCTGATTTAAAGCATATTTCTAGGGTTTTTGTGTGGTTGGAGAAGAAGATATATAGATTTATAGTTAAAAAGGGACGGGGGATTTTTAGAAAAGGGACGGGGGTAATCGTGAAAGGGGACGTAGTAAAATCTGATTTTACTACGTCCCCTTTCACAGTTTCTACAAAAATCTTCTTATCGGAAGAACTACAATTCTAAGTATACCATAGAAAATTTTCTTTCCAATTCCTAAATCTTTTTTCTTATAATTATCGCCATAAATATATTTTCCGTCTTTCCCCATTGTTTTGCTGTAAGTTTTATCTTTTTCGGCTTCTTTACGGATAATTGCATTTAATTCAGGAGAATCAACAGCGAGCATCAATTCTGTATCCTGATAAGTGCTTCGCATATCGAAATTATATGAACCGACAATACTCATGCGGTCATCAAGCAAAAGTGCTTTCGTATGACAGGAATATTCGCCCATAAATTCATATACTTTCACTCCCGTTTTCCAAATTTTTTCTTTTTGATTTAGATAGTCCGTACAGCCCCAAGGGTTTGCACCACTTGCGACATCGTTTGTGATGATTTCCACGGGAATATTTTTGGCTTTTAAATCTTCAAGCCCTTGATACATTTCTTTTCCGCAAATAATGTATGGAGTATAAATCGTAACATTTTTTGATTCAAGCATTAATTGTTGTAAAGAATACCAAAGAAGCGGTTCTTTGTTCTCTGTTTCAATTGGATTGCTTAGAAGAGTGATTTTATTAGTAGGCATAGTCAGTTCTTCAAAGTCCCACTCACAATATGCTTTTTCATAAGTTTTTCGTAAATAATTATATCTGTCTTCCAAAACATTTTTTGCTTTTATTACATTGTCAGTTTCTTTCTGACAAAGGTAATCTTTGCTGTCCGGCAATGCCCATACACTCTCGAAATAAGTGCGTAACTGGGAAAGAGAAGAATTTTTATCTTCCTTTGTATTGTAGACGAACAGTTCGCGGTCAATGTTTTTTGAAGAGGAGTAATCTCCTAAAAATAAGTTTGTTGTATTTCGTCCGCCGAGCAGATACATTTTGTTATCAATAATTACATATTTGTCATGGAGGCGTGCCTGCATATCATACGGTTTTAGCAAATTGATTGTGTTATAAATACGAACGGAAATGTTTGGATAAGAGGAGAGTGCCTGAAAATAGTCATTTCCATATAGATCGATAAATCCGCTAGTACCGTCAACGATAATACGGACAGAAACTCCACGTTTTGATGCCTGAATGAGAGAAGCCATTATATCTTTTCCGGATTCGGAAGGATTGAAATCAAAAGTGGATAGAATAATTTCTTCTTTTGCATTTTCAATCATATGAAGTCGGTAAAGAAGAGCATCGTTATTATCGTTGATATAGGCAACCCGTTCGTTTCCTGTGCTATCGCTATAAAGGGAATTGGGGTTGAAATTCTCGCGATAAGAAGAGGGAACTTTTTTGTGTGAAATGTAAGGGACGACTAAAAGTGCAACATAAATAAGAAATAAAAACAACAAAATTTTTCCGACAGATAAATGTTTAAATAGCATAAATTTTTTTTCTTCCATAAATATATTCATTCTCCTTTGTATTCCCAACTTTAAGTGATTAAAACATTATAAGTCTAATAGAATGGAAAGTAAACAGGGAGTTCTGAATTTTTTGTTGACATATGATGCACCTAGAGTTAGAATAAACTAACAAAAAGTAGTTTCGAATTACTTAAGGAGGTAAAGATGAAAATCATTTGGATTATTATCGGTTTTGTGACAATGGCAATAGGGGGCATCGGCGTTCTTCTTCCGGTTCTGCCTACAACACCGTTTCTTCTCGTATCATCTTTTTGTTTTGCGAAAGGTTCAAAACGGTTTCATCATTGGTTTACGGAAACACAATTATATAAGAAACATTTGGACAGTTTTGTGAGGGAGAGAAGCATGACGCTGAAAACAAAATGGTACATTTTATTACCTGTATCGGTTATGCTTGTGGCCGCTATGATAATGATGCAAAATATTTACGGGAGAATTTTCATCGTCATTTTAATGGGTTGTAAATACATTTATTTCTTTACAAAAATTCAGACAAAAAAGGAAAAAATATAGGGGAAATGACTAGGGAAATCAAAGAATAAGACTTGACGGACATTCATCTGTATGATAAACTAAACAGGCGAATGGAAGTAGGTCTTTTTTTTATGCCTAAAATTAGGTAGTCTCGCAAACTACCGGTAACTATGAAATTTAGAACAGAAAAAGCGAGGTGGAAGTTGTGCGCACAAGAATCACATTGGCATGTACAGAATGTAAACAACGTAACTACAATATGACAAAGGATAAGAAAACACATCCTGATCGTATGGAAACAAAGAAATACTGCAAGTTCTGTAGAACACACACATTACACAAAGAAACGAAATAATCGTTTGTGAAAGGACGTGACAGTATGGGCGAAAAGTCTAGTAAGGAAAAGGCTCAGAAGAAGAGCTGGTTCAAAGGTCTTAAAGCAGAGTTTAAGAAAATCATTTGGCCGGATAAAAAGACACTCGCAAAAGAAACAACTGCTGTTGTTTCCGTTTCAATATTGTTGGCAGCATTAATTTCGATAGTCGATGTAATCGTAAAATACGGAGTCGATTTCTTAATTAAATAATAACTGTTAATTATAATGAAAGGTGAGTTTTTATGTCAGAGGCAAAATGGTATGTAGTTCATACTTATTCAGGGTATGAAAACAAAGTAAAAGCAAACATTGATAAGACAATTGAAAACAGACATCTGGAGGACCAAATCTTAGAAGTAAGAGTTCCGATGCAGGACGTAGTGGAACTGAAAAACGGAGTACAGAAAGCAGTTTCCAAGAAAATGTTTCCGGGATATGTTATGATTCATATGGTGATGAATGATGATACATGGTATGTCGTAAGAAACACAAGAGGGGTAACTGGGTTTGTTGGTCCGGGATCAAAACCTGTTCCGCTTACGGACGAAGAAATGGCTCCGTTAGGTATTCAGAAAGAAGAGGTTGTTGTTGACTTTGAAGAAGGCGATACAGTTACTGTTACCGCCGGAGCATGGGAAGGAACAGTCGGAGTAATTCAGGCAATGAATACGCAGAAACAGAGTCTGACTATCAATGTTGAATTATTTGGTCGTGAAACACCAGTAGAAATTAGTTTTAAAGAAGTTAAGAAAATGTAACAAGAATAAGTGGGAGGGAAATCCCCGCAAATACCACAAGGAGGTACACAAAAATGGCAAAAAAAGTACAAGGTTATATTAAATTGCAGATTCCTGCTGGAAAGGCAACTCCAGCACCACCGGTTGGTCCTGCATTAGGTCAGCATGGTGTAAATATCGTTGAATTTACAAAACAGTTCAATGCAAAAACAGCAGATCAGGGTGATTTGATTATCCCTGTTGTTATCACAGTTTACAATGACAGAAGTTTCAGTTTTGTAACAAAAACACCACCTGCAGCAGTTCTTATTAAAAAGGCTTGCAACATTAAATCAGGTTCAGGTGTTCCAAATAAAAACAAAGTTGCTACAATTACAAAAGCACAGGTACAGGAAATCGCTGAGATGAAAATGCCGGACTTAAACGCTGCTACAGTTGAAGCTGCAATGAGCATGGTAGAAGGTACTTGCCGAAGCATGGGTATAACAGTAACAGAATAATTGTAAACATAGAATGTGGGAGGGCTCGCTCCCGATATTACCACTAGGAGGTTATTTGAAATGAAAAGAGGAAAGAAATATACAGAAGCTGCTAAATTAATCGATAGAGGAAACCTTTACGACAAAGAAGAAGCTATCGCATTAGTAAAAAAATCAGCAGTTGCAAAATTCGATGAGACAATCGAAGCACACATTAGAACAGGTTGTGACGGACGTCACGCAGACCAGCAGATCCGTGGCGCTGTAGTATTACCACACGGAACAGGTAAAACAGTTCGTATCTTAGTATTCGCTAAAGACGCTAAAGCAGAAGAAGCAAAAGCAGCAGGAGCAGATTACGTAGGAGCAGAAGATTTAATTCCAAAAATTCAGAACGAAAACTGGTTTGAATTTGACGTAGTAGTTGCTACACCGGATATGATGGGTGTTGTAGGTCGTCTTGGACGTGTACTTGGACCAAAAGGTTTAATGCCAAACCCAAAAGCAGGTACAGTTACAATGGATGTTACAAAAGCAATCAATGACATTAAAGCAGGTAAGATTGAGTACAGATTGGACAAAACAAACATTATCCACGTGCCAGTTGGAAAAGCTTCTTTCACAGAAGAACAATTAGCGGACAACTTCCAGACGCTTATCGATGCAATCAACAAAGCAAAACCGGCAGCTGTTAAAGGACAGTACTTAAGAAGTGTGACTTTAACATCTACAATGGGACCTGGAGTAAAATTAAATCCGGTTAAACTGTAAGAAATTACATCGAGAATAAATAGAACGAAAAAAGAACTATTGCGGTACTTCGGTATCGCAATAGTTCTTTTTTGTGTAAACGGGGACGTAGTCAAATTCAATTTGACTACGTCCCCGTTCACAGTTTTTTCACATTATTTCCACCAATCCGTATTCTTAAGCCCGACATTCTCAGCCTTAAACACCGGATTTAGTCCCTGCTTTTTCTGTTTCATATAATCATCAAGTACCTTGAAAGAGATACCGCCGAGTACGAAAATGACAAGGATATTTTCAATAGCCATAAATCCCATTAGGACGTCTGCCAAATTCCAAACCGTACCGAAGTCCGCCTGTGCGCCGAAGAAGATTGCAACAAGGCATGATACACGGAAAAGGTTTAACAAAATCTTGTTGTCTTTAATAAAAAGAATATTTGATTCTGCATAATAGTAATTTCCGACTAAACTTGTAAAAGCAAAAGCGAAAATAGAGAAAGTGATAAAATGTATACCGATTTCTCCCACGTTTGCCTGAAGAGCCGCCTGCACATAAGGAATACCGTCTAATTTACCGGCAGTTCCCTCCACATTTGAAAGGAGTAAAATGAAAGCGGTTGTCGTACAAATTAAAAGTGTGTCGATAAACACCGAGATAACCTGTACCATCCCCTGTTTCACAGGGTGAGAAACATCTGCGGTGGCAGAAGCGTTTGGCGCGCTTCCCATACCAGCCTCGTTTGAGAAAAGTCCCCGCTTAATACCGATTAGAATAGTACTTCCGGCAAATCCCCCGAAAATTGCCTTGAAATTAAATGCACCTTCTAAAATCTGCGAAAACATTTCCGGAATGTGATTGAAATTCATCAATGTAATCACAATTCCCATAAGAATATAAATTCCCGCCATAATCGGCAC
Source organism: uncultured Lachnospiraceae bacterium (assembly GCA_900551895.1). GTDB lineage: Bacteria > Bacillota > Clostridia > Lachnospirales > Lachnospiraceae > Faecalimonas. The sequence continues at coordinate 64,654 of URXX01000006.1, forward strand.
AACAACGGAAGTGATAAAACTGATACGGTGTACGCCACCGAAAATAACAAAGGCGGTTGCGGCTGCGATAATCAGTCCCACAACGGCAGGCAGAATTGTTTCGCTGTAATTTGGAATGTAATATTCCAAAGCGGATGACATATTGTAAGTCTGCAAACCGTTAAAGCCGTAGGCAAAGCAGGCAATCAGCAGTATGGAAAACAATACGCCGAGCCAGCGTTTTCCCAATGCCCGTTCAATATAATAAGAAGGGCCTCCGCGAAAATCCTTTCCGTCTTTTACTTTATAAACTTGCGCCAGCGTGCTTTCCACAAATGCGGATGCTCCGCCGATAAGCGCCATAACCCACATCCAAAAGACAGCCCCTGCGCCTCCCGCAACGATAGCGGTTGCAATTCCGGCAATGTTTCCTGTTCCGACACGGGAAGCGGTGGAAATCATAAGTGCCTGAAAAGAAGATACTGATTTTTTATTTCCGCTGTTTTCCGATTTCTCCTTAAGAGCGTGAATGGCATCTTTGAATAATCGGAACTGTACAAATTTTGTACGAAATGAAAAATAAAGACCTGCTAAGACAAGCAGAAAAATAAGAATGTAACTGTAAAGGAAGTCATTCAGACTTGCTAAAAATTGATTAAACAAAATATTGTCCTCCTTAATTTTTGTTATCCAGAGTGATAGCATGGTAAAGGGGGATATTCACTTAAGAAAGTAATTTGTTTGTTCCATACTTTCTCTGAAAATATGTTAAAGTGTAATATAAAATAAAAATAAAGTCAAGAAAATTATGTTTGGGGTTGACAGTAAAAGAAAAGTATGTTAGATTACTATAGTAACTGCCGAAGACAGTAGGTGCCGTAAGGCATAAGTTGAGAACGCCTACCGAGGAGATATGAATTCTTACATTGAATTTACGCAATCTCTTTGTCTGAGGATAAAGAGATTTTTTTATTATCGGCGGTGCAAACAAAATCTATAAGGAGGTGCACCATTCGTGGCAAAAGTTGAATTAAAACAACCAATCGTACAGGCAATCGCAGAAGACATCGCAGGTGCTCAGTCAGCAGTATTAGTTGACTATCGTGGTTTAACTGTAGCAGAAGATACAGAATTACGTAAACAGTTGAGAGAAGCAGGTGTTATCTACAAAGTTTGCAAAAACACAATGATGAAAAGAGCTTTTGAAGGAACTGAATTTGCAGGTCTTGAAGAATACTTAGAAGGACCAAGTGCTTTAGCAATTTCTAAAGACGATGCAACAGCGCCGGCAAGAATTCTTTGCAAATTTGCAAAAGACGCTAAAGCGTTAGAAGTAAAAGGTGGGGTTGTTGAAGGAACAGTTTATGATGTTGCCGGAATTCAGGAATTATCAAAAATCCCTTCAAGAGAAGAATTACTTTCAAAATTACTTGGAAGTATCCAGTCACCAATTACAAACTTTGCTCGTGTTATTAAACAGATCGCTGAACAGGGCGGAGAGGCAGTAGAAACTCCGGCTGAAGAAGCAGCAGAGGCTCCGGTTGAGGAGTAATCAAAAATTTTAAAGAAAATAAGAATTAGTGGAGGAAAATCAAATGGCAAAATTAACAACAGCTGAAATGATTGAAGCAATCAAAGAATTATCAGTATTAGAATTAAATGAATTAGTAAAAGCATGTGAAGAAGAATTCGGTGTATCTGCAGCAGCAGGTGTAGTAGTTGCAGCAGCAGGCGGAGATGCAGCAGGAGCAGCAGAAGAAAAAGACGAATTCGACGTTGAATTAGTATCTGCAGGAGCATCTAAAGTTAAAGTAATCAAAGTTGTTCGTGAAATCACAGGACTTGGATTAAAAGAAGCTAAAGAAGTTGTAGACGGAGCACCAAAAGTACTTAAAGAAGGTGTTACTAAAGCAGAAGCTGAAGAAATCAAAACAAAATTAGAAGCAGAAGGAGCAGAAGTTACTTTAAAATAATTTCTCTCTTAAAGGGACGCTTGGGAATTTATTCTCAGGCGTCTTTTTTGTTTTATACGGAAACGTGCTGTAAAAAAAATAACAAAAAATCTTATTTTCACTTCTGGTATATATCTATTTTTTATAAATATAAATATATGTAAATATATCCTCTTGACTTATCGTTTATAATATTATAAAATACATTAAAAATGAATAAAAATACAAAATAAGTGACAGAAATAGTAAAAAATAAAAAACTTTTGCGATTTCACTTGACTTCTCGTTGAAGTTCTACTATAATGCCACTTTAAAGAGGTAAAGGAAAAAAGGAGGAGAAAATTATGAAAATGAAAAAACTCGTAGCGCTATGCCTCGCGGGTGCAATGGCACTTTCGGTTGTTGCCTGTGGCGGCGGAAACAAAGAGGGGAACTCAAAAACAGCAGGAAGTTTTCCGGGGACAAAAGACAAAGATATGGTAACTGTTGACTTAAGAACAGAACCGGCTGAATTAAACTCCATTAAGACATCTGACGTACCTTCAGGAGATATCTTAAGAATGGTTATTTCAGGTTTATATAAACTTGATGAGAATGACAAACCGGTTCCTGATTTAGCGGAAGATACAAAGGTAAGTGAAGACGGAAAAACTTACACGATGAAAATCAGACAGGATGCAAAATGGTCTAACGGCGAACCTGTAACAGCACACGACTTCGTGTTCGCATATCAGACAATTTCTAAAAAAGATACAGGTTCTGTTTATGGCTTTATCGTATATCAGAACTTATTAAACGGTCAGGAAGTATTTGACGGTAAAAAAGATCCTTCAGAATTGGGAGTAAAAGCATTGGACGATTACACATTGGAAGTAACATTTGTTAACCCAATCCCATATGCTCTACACTTATTCTCATTCTCATCTTTCTACCCGATGAACCAGAAAGCATATGAAGAAATCGGTGCTGAAAAATATGCAAAAGATGCTGATAAGATTGTTACAAACGGTGCTTACACAATTGAAGAGTGGGTACACGACGATCACATCACATTAGCAAAAAATGAAGATCACTACAATGCAAAAAATGTAAGTGTTCCAAAAGTTAAATACTTAATGTTAAAAGACGGAAACGCTCGTTTAAATGCTTTCAAAGCAGGACAGATTGACTGTATCAACATTGCAGGTGAACAGATGGATCAGGCTAAAAAAGAAGGCATGAAATTAGAAAAATACGTTGACAACAGTAACTGGTACTTCCAGTTTAATACACAGAAAAAAGAATTAAGCAATGCAAAAATTCGTCAGGCACTCGGAATAGCAATCGATGTTGAATCAGTTTGTAAAAACGTAATCAAAACGGGTGCTGAACCGGCAACAGGTATCGTACCGACATCTATCGCGGGAGCAGACGGAAATTCATATGCAAAAACACTTGGAGACATCACAGAATACAATACTGAAAAAGCAAAACAGTTATTTGATGAAGGATTAAAAGAAATCGGAATGAAAGCGGAAGACTTCAAGATTTCTTACTTAACAGAAGACAGTGCAGGGGCTCAGAAAGAAGGAGCATTCTATCAGGAACAGTGGAAGAAAGTATTAGGTATTCAGGTAGAAATCAAACCAATGCCATTCAAAGCAAAATTAGCAGCAATGGATGCAGGTGAATTTGACATTGTATTCGCAGGTTGGTCACCGGACTACAACGACCCAATGACATACTTAGATATGTTCGCAACAGGAAACGGTAACAACTACGGTAAATACTCAAGTGCTGAATATGACAAATTAATCGCAGACGCAACTAAAGAGGTTGATAAAGTAAAACGTCAGGAAATGTTAATGGAAGCAGAAAAAATTGCAGTACAGAAAGACGCAGCAATCTTCCCATTATACTTCCAGTCAGTAACATACACAGTATCTGATAAACTTGAAGGAATGACTCGTACAGGATTCCAAGAATTCGACTTTACAGATGGTGCTAAGATTAAATAATCTTAAAGAAGTGAATATAGGATAGGAAAAGAGGAGGGAGTTGTTCCCCGACAGAAATAGGGAACAACTCCTCCTTATTCCGAAAAGAGCCGTACCTGTACACTTAAGACGGTTATCGAGTGACATGAAGAACAATAAGAGTTCTTCCTGTTGCTTATGTAAAGTACAAAGAACGGCAATAGAAAGGTACAGGAGGATGCTTTGTACCTTACATAAGCAATAAGAAAAAGAAATGAAGGAGATGAATCAGGTGTCTAATCGTGTTAAATTTATATTAAAAAGAATAGTATATTCGTTCATTACAGTTATTGTTCTGATTGGATTCACATTTACATTGATGCACATGTTACCGGGGGATCCGTTCTCAGGTGGAAAGGCTATTCCGGAAGCAACAAAAGCAGCGTTATTTGAAAAGTATGGTTTGGATAAACCGGTACTTGTCCAGTTTTTTATTTACTTAGGCAACGTATTTCAGGGAGATTTAGGTGTTTCTCTTCCTGACGGACGTCAGGTTACAGATATTATTGCACAGGCATTCCCTGTATCGTTTGAACTTGGTATGCGTGCTTTAATCTTTGCGTTTATCATGGGTATTTTACTCGGGGTAGTTGCAGCGGTAAAAAGAGGAACTGTTTGGGACAGTGCTTCAATGTTCTTCGCACTTGTAGGTGTGTCTGTTCCGTCGTTTATTATCGGTTCAATATTACAATATTTCTTAGGTTTAAAATTATACGAGGCTACAGGCGTGGAAGTATTCGCAATCTTAGGTTGGGGATCGGAGAACGCTAAAATTCTTCCGGCATTTGCGCTGGCGTTCGGTTCAATGGCGACCATAAGCCGTCTGATGCGAACGAGTATGCTTGACGTATTGAATTCAGATTATATTAAGACAGCGAAAGCAAAAGGTTTAAGCCAGAGAGCGATTATTTGGAAACACGCAGTTCGTAATGCGATTATGCCTGTCATCACAGTAATGGGACCATTGGTTGCTTCTGTATTAACAGGTGCGTTCGTTGCAGAAAATATTTTCGCTATTCCGGGTCTTGGAAAATATTTCGTACAGTGTGTACAGACAAATAACTACCCAGTCATCGCCGGTACTACGATTTTCTATGGTTCATTCTTAATTTTAGCCAACCTTGTCGTAGACTTAATTTACGGTTTCATTGACCCAAGAGTAAAATTGACTGGTGGAAAGGAGTAGTACAATGAGATTGAAAAAAGAAAAGGCATTGGAAGTAGCACAGATGCCGCGTAAAGCATATGACGTAAGCGGAACAATTCCCGCAGAAGCGTTTGAACATATCGGAACAGATGCGGAAAGCATGGAATCCATTGCACGTCCGTCAGTAAGTTTTTGGAAAGACGCATTTAACCGTGTAAAGAAAAGTAAAGTGGCTGTTGTCTGTCTTGTACTTTTATTATTGTTATTACTTGGGGCTATCTTTATCCCAATGATTAGCCCGTTTGATTATTCATCACAGAATGTTGCATTTGCAAACCAGCCGATTATGAGTGAAGATCCTGTAACCGGTCAGACACATATTTTCGGAACAGATGCTCTTGGTCGTGATGTGTTTGTCCGTGTTTGGATGGGGGCGAGAGTTTCCCTTACAGTTGCGATTGTCGTAGCATTGATTGACTGTTTCATCGGTGTTATCTACGGCGGTATTTCAGGTTACTTCGGAGGAGCGGTTGATAACGTGATGATGCGTATTGTGGAAATCATCAGTGGTATTCCATATTTGATTATCGTTATTCTTTTAATGACAGTATTACCTCGTGGTATCGGAACGATTATCGTTGCTTACTCTCTGACAGGGTGGACCGGTATGGCGCGACTTGTCCGTGGGCAGGTAGTCAGCCTCGGAGAGCAGGAATTTGTTATTGCTGCCAAATCAATGGGAGCAAAACCGGCAAGAATTATTTCTAAGCATTTAGTACCGAATATTTTAAGTGTTATTATCGTAAACATTACATTGGATATTCCGGCAGTTATCTTTACAGAAGCCTTCCTGTCTATGTTAGGTCTTGGTATTGCACCGCCGAAGGCTTCATGGGGAATTATGGCAAATGACGGTATTTTGACATTCCAAATGTATCCGAGCCTTTTGATAGTCCCTGCGATATTCATCTGTATTACGATGCTTTCGTTCAACTTATTGGGTGACCAGTTAAGGGATGCATTTGACCCTAAATTAAGGAGGTAACTAGAAATGGAACAGATTTTAAATATAGAAAATTTGCACGTTTCCTTTGATACATATGCAGGAGAAGTTCATGCAGTCAGAGGCGTTTCCCTTCATGTAGGTGAAGGGGAAGTGCTTGCAGTCGTTGGAGAAAGCGGTTGTGGTAAGAGTGTAACTGCTCAGACAATTATGAAATTAAATCCGATGCCGCCTGCAAGAATTAGAGAAGGAAGCATTGATTTATGCGGCAAAGATATTGTTGCAATGAGTGAAAAAGAAATGCAGGAAATTCGCGGACAGTTAGTCAGCATGATTTTCCAAGATCCAATGACTTGTTTAAACCCGACAATGAAAGTCGGAAAACAGTTGACGGAAACGTTGAAGAAACATAAGAAAATTTCTAAAGAGGACGAAAAAGCGGAAGCGATTAAACTGTTGAACATGGTACAGATTCCGAATGCGGAAGAGCGTGTAAATCAGTATCCGCATGAATTCTCAGGCGGTATGCGTCAGCGTGCCATGATCGCAATGGCTTTGGCATGTAAACCGAAGTTATTGATTGCCGATGAGCCTACAACTGCGTTGGACGTAACAATTCAGGCTCAGATTATGAAATTACTTGCAGAGTTAGGAAAAGAAACAAAGACAGCAGTTATTTTGATTACCCATGATTTAGGTGTTGTGGCTAACCTTGCTGACCGTGTATCTGTTATGTATGCAGGTAAAGTAGTAGAGGAAGGAACAGTAGGTGATATTTTTTATCGCTATGCTCATCCATATACAGAAGCATTGTTAAAGAGTCTTCCTACAGTAGATACAAAGAAAGACGAAGAACTTGTTTCCATTCCGGGAACACCACCGGACTTATATGCTCCGCCACAGGGCTGTGCTTTTGCAAGCCGTTGTGAAAAATGTATGAAGATTTGTAAGAAAAACCAGCCTCCTGTATTTGATTTGGGAGAAGGACACAAAGCTTCATGCTGGCGTTTACATCCGGATTTTCCAGATAAAAAGGAGGAAAATTAGCAATGGAGAAATTAATCACACTAGAAAACGTATCAAAACATTTCCATGTGGGACGTAAACAGACATTGGTTGCGGTAAATAACGTAAGCATGGATATTTATAAAGGGGAAACACTCGGTGTCGTAGGTGAATCAGGTTGTGGAAAATCTACACTTGGACGTACGGTAATGGGGATATATAATGCAACTTCAGGAAAAATTACTTATAACGGTGAAGAAGTAAATTTAAAGAAAACGAAAGACCGTTATGAATATTCTAAGAAAGCGCAGATTATTTTTCAGGATCCATATGCTTCATTAAATCCTCGTATGACAGTAGGAAGCATTATTGAAGAGGGTATGGAAATTCATAATATGTATACAAAAGAGAAACGCCGTGAACGTGTATATGAATTGCTTGAAACGGTTGGACTGAACAGAGAACACGCTAACCGTTTTCCACACGAATTTTCAGGTGGACAAAGACAGCGTATCGGTATTGCCCGTGCGTTGGCGGTAGAACCTGAATTTATCGTTTGTGATGAGCCGATTTCTGCTCTTGACGTTTCGATTCAGAGTCAGATTATTAACCTGTTAAAAAATCTTCAGGAAGAGCATGGCTTTACTTATATGTTCATCGCTCACGACTTGAATATTGTAAAATATATTTCAGACAGAATCGCTGTTATGTACCTCGGCAACCTCGTGGAACTCGCAGATAGTGATGAAATCTACGAGCACACGTTGCACCCATATAGTCAGGCGTTATTGGATGCGGTACCGATACCGGATCCAGAAAAAGAGTCTTTGAAAGAAAGAAAACTTTTATCAGGCGACGTACCAAGTCCAATTAACCCTAAACCAGGCTGTCCGTTTGCCGGACGTTGTCCAAAGGCAACTGAAGCCTGCAGAACGACATTCCCTGAATTGAAAGAGGTAAGACCAAATCATTTTGTGGCGTGTCATTTATACTAAAGGAATAGAGAAATAGATAAAAACAGAGTTACTATTTAAGTGGCTCTGTTTTTTTGTCGAAAAAAGCGGAGAAGTTTTTTGAATTATAAAAATTAAGTATAAAAACTTTATAAATATATAGAAAAAAGAAAATAAAAATGTTAATATGAATAAAAGGATTGGTGTTTGGTTTCGAAAAATATGCACTATTCACAAAAAGGAGGAGACGAAATGAAAAAGAGAAATCGGCTCGTATCATTACTTTTGACAGGTGCGTTAATTGTGACTCCGGTGCTTGGCATGGACGGATTGACTTTGGAGGCAAATGCAGCGGACAATCAATTTAAAGGCGAAGAGTGGTACGACCAAATCGAGACGGTTGAGGTCAACCGAGAAGCCCCGAGGGCGACATTTACACCTTATGAATCGGCGGATAAGGCTTTGCAGAACGAAAAATCTGCTCTAGACGAGGCAGATGAAACGGGTTCTAAGTGGTACAAGACACTGAACGGAGAATGGAACTTTAAATATGCGGAGAAACCTGCAGACCGATTAAACAAAAAACGTGGCAAGGATGCCAAAAACTACAAAGAGGATTGGAACACGAAAGGTTGGGATAAAATCCAAGTTCCGAGCAATATTCAAACCCAAAAAGATGAAAAAGGAAACTTCAAGTATGACACACCAATTTATGTAAACCAAACATATCCGTGGGCAAATTATGAAACTGTTAAATACCACACGAACGGGTGGAACAAACCTGTTGCGCCGACTGTGAAAAACAGTGTCGGACAGTACAAAAGAACTTTTGAAATACCAAAAGACTGGGACGGGCGTGAAGTGTTTGTATCGTTTCAGGGTGTGGAATCAGCATTCTACCTCTATGTAAACGGCGAGAGAGTCGGATATGCTGAGGACAGTTATACGGCGGACGAATTTAATATTACGGACTATCTGAAAGAAGGAGAAAACACAATCGCAGTGGAGGTTTACCGCTGGTCAACGGGAAGTTATCTGGAAAATCAGGATTTTATCCGTCTGAGCGGTATTTTCAGAGATGTGTACTTGTATTCTAAAGACAAAGTGGAAATCCGTGATTTCTTTGTAAAGACAGACCTTGACGAAAACTATGAGAACGCAACTTTAACATTAGATGCGGACATCAGAAGCCTTGATAAGAATGTATCGGGCAAATATACGGTTAAAGCGGATTTGTACGAGATGAACAGCGATAAGAAAGTTTGGGATACTCCTCTTTCTTTCGATGTAAATGTAAAATCGGGAAAAGAAAAGATTGAAGAACAGGCAGATGACAAGGGGCAGAGAGGAACAGGCTCTAAAGAAGTTATCAATCCAAAGAAATGGTTTGCGGACACTCCGAATTTGTATCGCCTTTTAATTCAACTTGTAGACGCGAATGGTAAAGTGGTTGAAACAGTATGCCAAAGAGTCGGTTTCCGAGAAATCGGTAAAGTGGACATCAACGAGGCAGGACAGGAACAGGCGCAGATTAACGGCAAGAAAATTATGTTCCGCGGAACAAACCGCCATGAAACAGACCATATGAACGGACGTGCTTTGACAAAAGAAGATATTCGCACAGACTTAATGACAATGAAACAGTTTAATGTGAATGCAATCCGTACTTCCCACTATCCGAATCATCCGTATACATATGCGTTGGCAGATGAACTTGGAATTATGATGTGTGACGAGGCGAATATTGAGTCCCATAAAGGTTCTTTTGACGGTGGAGCAGACATCCCTTCAGGAGCATCGGTTTGGAACAATTCTGTCATGGACAGAACAATGAATATGGTAGAAAGAGATAAAAATCACGCCTCTGTTGTGATTTGGTCTTTAGGAAATGAGTCTACATATAAAGAACATGCAATGAATGAGAATTATTGTTTCAATAACTCAACAAAATGGATTTTACAACGTGATCCTTCAAGGCTGAGAAAGTACGAGCGTGATAACCGTTATACAAAAGGAAACCGTGAAAATTCTATGGTAGATATTTATTCTTCGCAGTACTGGGCGGTTTCCGCTGTGGAAAGTCATGTGACGAATACGGCAAACAAAGCGCCTTATATTCAGTCTGAATATGCGCACGCAATGGGAAATGGTCTTGGTAACTTCAAAGAATACTGGGATGTATTCCGAAAATACGAAAATGCACAGGGCGGATTTATTTGGGACTGGATGGATCAGTCTATTCAGACAACAGCAGTCAATAAGACCGACTATTATGTGAAAAATGATGATGGCACGAAGACAGCGATTAAAGGAACGTTAGTGGACGGTCAGAAAGACAAAGCCCTTGACGGTTATGTACTTGTTCCAAACAAATCTGCGAACAGTAAAGCGATTACATTGGGAGCATGGGTAAAATATAACGGCGGAAACGGAAGCGACCAAGCGATTATTGCAAAAGGTGATTCAGGCTATAATTTGAAGATAACAAAGGCAAACGATCAGATTGAATTTTTCGTTGACGGTTGGACTGACGGAACTTTGACAGCGCCGTTCCCGAAAGAAAAAATCGGCAAATGGACATATCTTGCAGGAACGTATGAGAACGGAAAATATACACTGTACGCTGACGGAGAAAAACTTGGTGAAAAAACAATCACTAAGGGAGAAACGGTAGATACTGAACCATATAAAATCGGTATCGGGGAAGATCCTGAGTATGCGGGAAGAAGATTTAACGGTCTGATTGACGGTGTTCGCGTGCTAAATATTGCGAATGCAGATCCGAATTATCAGCCGAAAGACAGTGAAGTTGTATATGCTATGGACTTTAAGGATGATGAAATTGTCGCAGAGGGAACAAACTACCCTGAAGGAACTACTTACTTTGGTTACGGCGGTGACTGGGGCGAAAAAGTGACGGACAGAGATTTCTGTTGTAACGGTCTGATGAATGCGGACAGAACACCTTCGCCGGAATTGTACGAAGTGAAGAAAGTGCATCAGGAGGTTTCTTTCTATGATGACGGTGAAGCAAAAGACGGAAAAGTTCGTATTGTAAATGAATTTTTAAATACAAACTTAAATGAGTACGATATTGCATGGAAGTTGTTGAAAGATAACGGTATTGTAAAACAGGGCATGCTCACTGAGGAAGAGAAAAATATTGAAGCCGGAGCAGAAAAAGTTATCGAATTAAAAGATTTCCCTGAAATCAAAGGAGTAGAAGGCTCTGACTATATTTTGGAATTTAACGTAACATTAAAAGAAAATCGGAATTGGGCGGGAACATATGGCGGAAAGAAAGGAAATGAGATTGCATTTGAGCAGTTAGAACTTTCTTATGAAGATGAAACGCCACGTCCGACAATTAATGTAGATGACGCGAATAATGTTACAGTTCAAGACGGCGAAAAAGACCTTGTTCTCAGCGGAAGCGAGAAAGACGGAGATAAATTCTCTGTAACAATCGACAAGACAACAGGCTATATCACAAACTATACGGTAAATGATGAAGTTCTCTTAAAAGACGGACCAAAACCGGATTATTGGAGAGCAAGAATAAGTAATGATCCGAATTTCGAAGACGGCATGAAAAATGCGGCGAAAAACTTTAAGGTAACAAACTGTAAAGTGGATGCAAAAGACAAAGTGGTAAACGTTCACGTAGAAGGAACGATTGAAGGGATTGACTCTCCGAATACAATCGATTATCAGATTTATGCAAACGGAGATATTGTTGTAACAAACAGTTTTACTCCTGCAAACAATGACGCAGTAGGCGACATCGCAAAAGTCGGTATGAGAATGGTTGTACCTTCTGCATATGAAAATGTGACTTACTACGGAAGAGGGCCACAGGAAAATTACGTGGACAGAAAGACTGGCGCAAGAGTAAGCATTTACAGAGATACGGTCATAAATATGTTTGAAGACAAATATGTAAGACCGCAGGAAAACGGTAACAGAAGTGATGTGAGATGGACAGCATTGACAAATGGCAAAAACGGCAAGGGCATTATGATTGCTGCGGAAGGCACAATGGATATGAGTGCATTACATTACACTTCAGAAGATATTCATAAAACATGGAACGATTTCGGACACCCGCATCAAGTTCCGAAAACAGAAGATGTTGTTCTGTCTGTAGATACGGCACAGAGAGGACTTGGAAACGCAAGCTGCGGTCCCGGACCTTTAGGACAGTATACGTTACAGAAAGGACAGACATATACGCAGACATTTAGAATTACACCGATTACAAAGGCGGCAGCAGATGACAATGCATTTGTAAAAGAAAGAATGGAAAACAGTAAACTGGATGTAAACTCTACAATGCCGATTAAAAACATCACATTAGACGGAAAGGCGTTGTCGGGATTTAAAGCGTCGCAGACAGAGTACACACATCAACTCTTTAACAAAGAAGATGTGAAACTTCCTGTAGTGGACGTTGTGAAAAACGGCGAAGACGTAAAAGTTCAGATTGAACAGGCAACATTAGACAAACCTGTAGCGACAATCCGTGCGACATCGGGATACGGAATTGAAAAAGTTTACACAATCAATTTCAAACTTGTGGAACAAATGTATATCAGTGATATGAACTGGACAGTTGACAAAGCGGGCTACAGTGCAAATATGCGTGATAAATGTACCTGTGGTGCAGAACTTGGCGTATGGGTTGACGGAAAAGCAACTAAATTTGACAAAGGGGTAGGTTCGCATGCACCTTCAGAAGTGACCGTAAACGTAGAAAACTTGGATGCGACAACATTCAAGGCGGTTGCGGGTATCGGTAAAGAACAGAAAGGCAACAGTGACGTAAACTTTATTGTTAAAGTGGACGGCAAAGAAGTATTCCGCAAAGACGGGGTGAAATTTAAGACGTCTGTTCCTGTAAGTGTTGATATTCGAGGAGCAAAAACGGTTTCTCTCATTACAGAAACAAATGGTGCGGACTCAAACGACCATGCAACATGGGCAGACGCAAAACTTGTTCACGAAGTTGTCTTTACGGAACTGGAAAAGGCAATCAAGGAATACGAAACAATCGCAGAACACAGTGCAGACTACTCCGAGAAAACATTTGCTGACTACACAACGGCGTATGAAAGCGGAAAAGCAGTTCTTGACAAAGAGAATGCGAAACAGGAAGAAGTTGACAAAGCGGTAGTGACACTTAATGAAGCAAAAGCAGCCCTTGCAAATGTAGCAGAGTTGCGTCAAAAAGCAGAAGAGTACAAAGGGTTAGATGCTAATCTTTATCTGAAAGACAGTTACGATGCACTTCAGAAAGTAGTTGAAGAAGCGTTTGCGCTCGCCGATAATGAAAATACAACGGCAGAGCAGGTAAGTGCAATGATGAAATCTTTGAAAGACGCATTTGCCAAATTAATTCCGTTAGATGAAAATCGTCAGAAACTGATTGATGCAATCGGAGCATTTGAAGAACTGGCTGAGAAACAGGAAGCAGAACAGTGCTACACAGAAGGAAGTTGGAATGCATACAAAGATTTAATTGATGATGCGAAAGAAATGTTAAACAACGCAGAAGCGACAGGAGAAGACATTACAGCCCTTGTTGACAAAATCAATCAGGCAAAAGATTCTCTCGTTGACATCAGCGTATTGAGAAAAGTTGTCGTTGAATTAAATTACGATGAAGTAAATTACACGGCGAAATCTTATGCGAAATATGAAGCGCTTGTAAAAGCGGCAGAAGATATTCTTGCAAAAGCAGACGCAACTCAGGAAGAAGTGGATAAAGCCATTGAAAGCCTTAGCAAAGAAAACGTAGAAAATATTCTTGTGGACATTTCTGCATTGAAGAGTTTAGTATCTGAAGCGGAAAAACTTGAACAGGAAGATTACGAAGAGGACGCATGGCAGACACTTCAGAATGAAATCGGTAAAGCGAAAGACTTATATCGGGAGGCGACAAAAGAACAGGTTGCAGAACAACTGAAAACATTGCAGGTGGCAATGGATGATGTGAAAGAACCTGACAAACCGATTGATCCTGATCCGGAACCGCCGATTGATCCGGAACCTGAGCCGCCAATCGATAACGGTGGAGGAAACGGAAATGGTGGAAATGGCAGTGGAAGCGGAAATAACGGAAATGGAACTGGCAGCGGAAATGGAAACGACAGTGGAAACGGTAATGTAACGGGCAACGCCGGAAGCGGAAACAATACTTCCGGCAAAACGCACGGAGCGGCAAAGACAGGAGATGCAACTCCGATTGCCCTTTGGGGTGCGTTGCTCGCAGCAGCGGCAGCAGCAGGCATTACTTGTGTTTGCGCTAAGAGGAGAAAAGAAGACAGGTAAATAATGAGGCGGTCGATATCAATCGACCGTCTTGTTATGTGTTTGGACAATGTTTTAACAGTTGTGAAAAACCTCTTGACAAGCCTGAGGGGGTATGGTACAGTTGAAGATGCACTATTGTGGAAAATCATGCCCACATAATGCGATGAAAATCGGTGAAAAAGCCGTTTTTCATTGTATATTACGAGGAAAATAACATGAGAGCCAAATAAATATACAAGGAGTGAAACGTCAATGGAGAAAAACAGAATTCGTCCCATCACAAATGGAAAAAGTTCTCGCATGAGCTATTCTAGACAAAAAGAAGTGCTTCAGATGCCTAACTTAATCGAAGTTCAGAAAGATTCATATCAATGGTTTCTTGATGCCGGATTAAAAGAAGTATTTGAAGACATTTCTCCGATTGCTGATTACAGCGGTCATTTGAGTTTGGAATTTGTTGATTTTACATTATGCGAAGATGATGTAAAGTACACAATTGAGGAATGCAAAGAACGTGATGCAACATATGCGGCACCGCTTAAGGTAAGAGTAAGACTTTATAATAAAGAAACAGATGAGATTAACGAACATGAGATTTTCATGGGAGATTTACCGCTGATGACAAAGACAGGTACGTTTGTTATCAACGGAGCAGAACGTGTTATCGTAAGTCAGTTAGTGCGTTCACCGGGAATTTACTATGCGATTGCTCATGATAAGATTGGGAAAGAATTATATTCTTCCACAGTAATTCCAAACCGTGGAGCGTGGTTAGAATATGAAACAGACTCCAATGACGTTTTCTATGTACGTGTAGATAGAACTAGAAAAGTACCTATCACAGTGCTTATTCGTGCGTTGGGATACGGTACAAATGCGGAAATCTTAGAATTGTTCGGCGAAGAACCTAAGATTCTTGCAAGTTTTGGAAAAGATACGGCAGAAAGTTATCAGGAAGGTCTTTTGGAGTTATATAAGAAGATTCGTCCGGGCGAACCTCTTGCAGTGGACAGCGCAGAAAGTTTAATTACAAGTATGTTCTTTGATGCAAGACGTTATGACTTAGCGAAAGTAGGCCGTTATAAATTTAATAAAAAGTTAGCGTTGAAAAACCGTATTACAGGTCAGGTCGCAGCAGAAGATATTGTGAGCGCAATTACAGGCGAAGTACTTGTAGAAGAAGGACAGACAATTACAAGAGAATTAGCGGAAGCAACTCAGAACGGAGCCGTTCCGTTTGTATGGGTGAAAGGCGAAGAGCGTAACATCAAAATTCTTTCTAACATGATGGTAGACTTAGAGAGCGTAGTAGATGTAGATGCAGAAGAATTAGGAATTGCAGAATTAGTATATTATCCTGTATTAGCAGATCTTCTTGAAGAAACAGGCGGCGACATTGACGAATTAAAAGAAGAAATCCGCAGAAATATTCATGAATTAATTCCGAAACACATTACGAAAGAAGATATTTTAGCGTCAATCAACTACAATATCCACTTAGAATACGGTATCGGAACAGATGATGATATTGACCACTTAGGAAACAGACGTATCCGTGCGGTTGGTGAATTGTTACAGAACCAGTACAGAATCGGTTTATCCAGATTGGAAAGAGTTGTTCGTGAGAGAATGACAACTCAGGATTTGGAAGGGATTTCTCCTCAGTCACTCATTAACATCAAACCTGTAACGGCAGCAGTGAAAGAATTCTTCGGTTCTTCTCAGTTGTCACAGTTTATGGATCAGAACAACCCACTTGGTGAGTTGACACATAAAAGACGTTTATCAGCACTTGGTCCTGGCGGTCTTTCACGAGACAGAGCCGGATTCGAGGTTCGAGACGTTCACTATTCACACTATGGAAGAATGTGTCCGATTGAAACTCCTGAAGGTCCTAACATCGGTTTGATTAACTCTCTTGCATGTTACGCAAGAATTAATGAGTACGGATTTGTGGAAGCACCATACCGTAAGATTGACAAAACAGATCCGAAAAATCCTGTTGTAACAGAAGAAGTTGTCTACATGACAGCGGACGAAGAAGACAACTACCACGTAGCACAGGCGAATGAGCCTCTTGATGAAGAGGGACACTTCATTCACAAGAACGTATCAGGTCGTTACCGTGAAGAAACACAGGAATACGAAAAGACAGCGTTTGACTACATGGACGTATCGCCTAAAATGGTGTTCTCTGTAGCGACTGCACTTATCCCTTTCCTTGAAAACGATGACCCGACTCGTGCGTTAATGGGTTCTAACATGCAGCGTCAGGCTGTGCCTCTTCTTATGACAGAAGCGCCGGTTGTCGGTACAGGTATGGAAACAAAAGCCGCTGTTGACTCAGGTGTTTGTATCATTGCTGAGCAGGCGGGTGTTATCGAACGTTCTACATCAAAAGAAATTGTTGTAAAACAGGATGACGGAATAAGAAAAACATATAAATTAACAAAATTCTTACGTAGTAACCAAAGTAACTGCTATAACCAGAGACCAATCGTTGTCAAAGGTGAAAGAGTAGAGGAAGGTCAGGTAATCGCAGACGGACCGTCTACAGCAAACGGTGAAATGGCGCTTGGTAAAAACCCACTCATTGGATTTATGACATGGGAAGGTTACAACTACGAAGATGCCGTTTTATTGAGTGAAAGATTAGTACAGGATGATGTTTATACATCAATCCATATTGAAGAATATGAAGCGGAAGCGCGTGACACAAAACTCGGACCTGAAGAAATCACAAGAGATATTCCGGGTGTAGGTGACGATGCATTGAAAGACCTTGACGACAGAGGTATTATCCGTATCGGTGCTGAAGTTCGCGCAGGCGATATTTTAGTCGGTAAAGTAACTCCTAAGGGAGAAACAGAACTGACGGCAGAAGAAAGATTACTTCGTGCAATCTTCGGTGAGAAAGCGAGAGAAGTAAGAGATACTTCCCTTAAAGTACCTCACGGAGAATACGGTATTGTTGTAGATGCGAAAGTATTTACAAGAGAAAACGGTGACGAATTATCACCGGGTGTAAATCAGGCAGTTCGTATTTACATTGCACAGAAGAGAAAGATTTCCGTAGGGGATAAAATGGCCGGACGTCACGGTAACAAGGGTGTTGTTTCCCGCGTATTACCTGTAGAAGATATGCCGTTCTTACCAAACGGTCGTCCTTTGGACATCGTATTGAACCCACTTGGTGTGCCTTCACGTATGAACATCGGACAGGTGCTTGAAATCCACTTAAGTCTTGCTGCGAAAGCGTTAGGATTTAACATCGCAACACCTGTATTTGACGGGGCAAACGAGGTTGATATTATGGATACACTTGATTTGGCAAACGATTATGTCAACTTAGAGTGGGAAGAGTTTGAAGCAAAACACAAAGAAGAGTTATTACCGGAAGTTTTAGAATATCTGTCAGAAAACAGAGAACACAGAAAATTATGGAAAGGTGTTCCGCTTTCAAGAGACGGTAAAGTAAGACTCCGTGACGGTAGAACAGGAGAATACTTCGACAGCCCTGTAACTATCGGACATATGCACTATTTGAAACTGCATCACTTAGTAGATGATAAGATCCATGCACGTTCAACTGGTCCTTACTCATTGGTAACTCAGCAGCCGCTCGGTGGTAAAGCACAGTTCGGTGGACAGAGATTCGGTGAAATGGAAGTTTGGGCATTGGAGGCTTATGGTGCATCTTACACATTACAGGAAATCCTGACAGTGAAATCCGATGATGTTGTAGGTCGTGTGAAAACATACGAAGCAATCATCAAAGGTGAAAATATTCCTGAACCGGGTATCCCTGAATCCTTCAAGGTACTTCTGAAAGAGTTACAGTCACTCGGACTTGATGTGCGAGTACTTCGTGACGACAATACAGAAGTAGAGATTATGGAAACAATAGATTACGGTGAAACCGATTTACACTCAATTATTGAGGGAGACAGAAGTTATGCTCCGGAAGGCGAGTCTTACGGAGAACACGGCTTTAGCCAAAAAGAATTTGAAGGCGATGAGTTGGTAGATATTGAAGAAGAACCTGAAGATATCGAATTTGATGAAATTCTTGACGAAGAATAGAAGGGAGTGCCTATATGTCAGCAACAAATAATGAAGCAACATACCAGCCAATGACTTTTGATGCTATTAAGATTGGTTTGGCATCACCTGAAAAGATTTTAGAATGGTCAAGAGGTGAAGTAACAAAACCGGAAACAATTAACTATAGAACATTGAAACCGGAAAAAGACGGTCTTTTCTGCGAAAGAATTTTCGGACCAAGCAAGGACTGGGAGTGTCACTGTGGAAAATATAAGAAAATCCGCTATAAAGGGGTTGTCTGCGACCGTTGTGGAGTAGAAGTAACAAAAGCAAGTGTCCGCCGTGAGCGTATGGGGCATATCGCCCTCGCCGCTCCGGTATCACACATTTGGTACTTCAAAGGAATCCCAAGCCGTATGGGCTTAATTCTTGATATTTCTCCGAGAACATTGGAGAAAGTATTGTACTTCGCATCTTACATTGTATTAGATAAAGGTGAAACAGATTTACAGTATAAACAAGTATTATCTGAACAGGAATATCAGGACGCAAGAGAAAAATGGGGAAGCGCTTTCCGTGTAGGTATGGGTGCTGAATCCATTCAGGAATTGTTACACGATATTGACTTAGATAAAGAATACAATGAATTGCAGGGCGGATTAAAAGGAGCAACAGGACAGAAACGTGCAAGAATCGTTAAACGTTTGGAAGTTGTTGAGGCATTCCGTGAGTCAGGAAACAAACCGGAATGGATGATTTTAAATGCAATTCCTGTACTTCCGCCGGACTTACGTCCAATGGTACAGTTAGACGGCGGACGTTTTGCTACATCTGACCTGAATGATTTGTACAGAAGAATTATTAACAGAAATAACCGTTTGAGAAGACTTCTTGAATTAGGCGCTCCGGATATTATCGTCCGCAACGAAAAGAGAATGCTTCAGGAAGCGGTGGATGCTTTAATTGATAACGGACGGCGTGGACGTCCGGTTACAGGTCCGGGAAACCGTCCGTTGAAATCTTTATCAGATATGTTAAAAGGTAAATCAGGACGTTTCCGTCAGAACTTACTTGGTAAACGTGTTGACTACTCAGGACGTTCGGTTATCGTAGTAGGACCTGAACTTAAAATTTATCAGTGCGGTCTTCCGAAAGAAATGGCTATCGAGTTATTCAAACCTTTTGTGATGAAAGAACTTGTAGCAAACGGAACAGCACACAACATTAAAAATGCTAAGAAAATGGTTGAAAGACTTCAGACAGAGGTTTGGGACGTATTAGAAGATGTTATTAAAGAACATCCGGTTATGTTAAACCGTGCCCCTACTCTTCACAGACTTGGTATTCAGGCGTTTGAGCCAATCCTTGTAGAAGGTAAAGCGATTAAACTTCATCCGCTTGTATGTACAGCGTTTAACGCCGACTTCGATGGTGACCAAATGGCTGTTCATCTTCCATTGTCTGTAGAAGCACAGGCAGAATGCCGTTTCTTACTTTTATCTCCAAACAACCTTCTGAAACCTTCAGACGGTGGTCCGGTTGCCGTTCCTTCACAGGATATGGTACTTGGTATTTACTACTTAACACAGGAAAGACCGGGAGTAAAAGGAGAAGGTAAGTTCTTCAAGAACTTAAATGAAGCAATTTTAGCATATGAAAATGAAGTAATCACACTTCATTCAAGAATTACAGTCCGCGTGACAAAAACACTTCCGGACGGAAGAACAATGAGCGGAAATGTGGAATCTACATTGGGACGTTTCTTATTCAACGAAATCATTCCGCAGGATTTAGGATTTGTTGACAGAAGTATTCCGGGAAATGAACTTCTTCTTGAAGTTGACTTCCTTGTAGGAAAGAAACAGAACAAACAGATTCTTGAAAAGGTTATCAACACACACGGTGCAACAGTTACAGCCGAAGTGTTAGATAAGATTAAAGCAACAGGATATAAATATTCCACAAGAGCAGCGATGACTGTATCTATTTCCGAGATGACTGTGCCGCCACAGAAACCGGAAATGATTCAGCAGGCACAGGATACTGTAGATAGAATTACAAAGAACTTTAAACGTGGTTTAATTACAGAAGAAGAGCGTTATAAAGAAGTTGTAGAAACATGGAAAAACACTGATGATGCTTTGACAAAAGCGCTGTTAGACGGTTTGGATAAATACAACAACATCTTTATGATGGCTGACTCCGGAGCCCGTGGTTCTGATAAACAGATTAAACAGTTGGCAGGTATGCGTGGTTTGATGGCTGATACAACAGGTCGTACAATCGAACTTCCTATCAAGTCAAACTTCCGTGAAGGTCTTGACGTATTGGAATACTTTATGTCTGCGCACGGTGCGAGAAAAGGTCTTTCCGATACTGCTCTTCGTACAGCCGATTCAGGATACTTGACAAGACGTCTTGTTGACGTATCACAGGATTTGATTATCCGTGAAATTGACTGTGTGGAAAAAGGTGCAGAAATTCCGGGTATGTATGTAAAAGCATTCATGGACGGAAATGAAGAAATCGAAAGTTTACAGGAACGTATCACAGGACGTTATGTATGTGAAACAATTTATGATAAAGACGGAAATGTTATTGTAAAAGCAAACCATATGGTTACGCCAAAACGTGCAGAAAACGTTATGAAATACGGTGTAAACAAAGACGGCGGTCCGATTACAGAAGTGAAAATCCGTACAATCTTAACTTGTAAATCACACATCGGTGTTTGTGCAAAATGTTATGGAGCAAACATGGCGACAGGAGAACCTGTTCAGGTTGGTGAGGCTGTTGGTATTATCGCCGCTCAGTCTATCGGTGAACCGGGTACACAGTTGACTATGCGTACATTCCATACAGGTGGTGTAGCCGGTGGAGATATTACACAGGGTCTTCCTCGTGTCGAAGAACTTTTCGAGGCAAGAAAGCCAAAAGGACTTGCAATTATCACAGAGTTCGGCGGAACTGCCACAATTAATGATACAAAGAAAAAACGTGAGATTATCGTTTCAAACAGTGAGACAGGTGAATCAAAAGCATACTTAATTCCATACGGCTCAAGAATTAAAATTCAGGACGGAGCAGTATTGGGAGCCGGAGATGAACTTACAGAAGGTAGTATAAATCCTCACGATATTCTGAAGATTAAAGGTTTACGTGCCGTACAGGATTACATGATTCAGGAAGTACAGCGTGTATATCGTCTTCAGGGTGTAGAAATCAATGATAAACATATCGAAGTTGTTGTTCGTCAGATGTTGAAGAAAATCCGTATCGAAGAAAACGGAGATTCCGAATTCTTACCGGGAACAATGGTAGATGTGCTTGACTTTGAAGATGTAAATGAGAAGTTAATCGCAGAAGGCAAAGAACCGGCAACAGGAGAACCTGTAATGCTTGGTATCACAAAAGCCTCTCTTGCAACAAACTCATTCTTATCAGCCGCTTCTTTCCAAGAAACAACGAAAGTTCTTACAGAAGCAGCAATCAAAGGTAAAGTTGACCCACTGATTGGTCTGAAAGAAAATGTTATCATCGGTAAACTGATTCCGGCAGGTACAGGTATGAGAAAATACCGTGACGTAAATTTGGATACAGGAAAGAAACCGGAAGAGGAAGTTGAGTTAGAAGAAGACTTTGAAGATTTTGACATGATAGAAAATGTGGAAGAAGTTGAAGAGTCGGCAGAAGAACTCGAAACAATAGAGGAATAAAAAACAGGGCCAAGTGATTCACTTGGCTCTTTTTAAAGTAAAGGGAGGAAACAGATGAAAGAACAACAGAAAAAAGAAGTCTGTGTGGAAAACATTTATAAACTGGACGGGAGAGTTCCTGTTTCAAAAGCAATTCCGTTTGGTTTACAACATATTTTAGCCATGTTTGTGGCAAACCTGACTCCGATTATTCTGATTGCAACAGCATCGGGAGTAAGTGAAAAACAGCAGTCGCTTTTATTACAGAATGCTATGTTTATGGCAGGGATTGCAACATTAATTCAGTTGTATCCACTTGGACGTGTGGGGGCAAGACTTCCTATTGTAATGGGAGTCAGTTTTACTTTTGTTACTTTATTGTCTTATATCGGTACGGAATACGGATATGCGACTGTAGTCGGTTCGGTTATCGTAGGAGGTATTTTAGAAGGTATCTTAGGACTTTTGGCAAAATATTGGAGAAAAATCATTACGCCTCTTGTTGCCGGAATTGTCGTTACAACGATTGGATATTCCCTTTTATCCGTAGGGGTTCGTTCCTTCGGCGGAGGTTATACAGAAGACTTTGGTTCTGCAAAAAATCTTATCATTGGAACGGTAACGCTTGTTGCCTGTCTTTTGTTTAATATTGTTGCAAAATCCTTTTGGAAACAGTTGTCCGTATTATTCGGACTTGTAGTCGGATATATTTTATCCCTCTGTCTTGGAGTTGTTGATTTATCGGGAATTTTTGACGGAGGGCTGATTGCCATTCCGAGATTTCTTCCGGTTACGCCTGAATTCAACCTAAATGCGATTATCGCTGTCTTTATTATTTTCATGGTATCCGCAGCGGAAACAATCGGAGATACGTCGGCGGTTGTAGCGACGGGACTTGGAAGAGAAGTAACAGAAAAAGAAATCTCAGGTTCTCTTGCCTGTGACGGTTTCTTAAGTTCGGTAACGGGACTTTTCGGCTGTCCGCCGATTACCTCTTTCAGTCAGAATGTAGGGCTTGTTGCGATGACAAAAGTTGTCAATCGATTTACGATTATGATGGGTGCAATATGTATGATTTTAGCGGGATTTTTCCCACCGATTGCCAACTTCTTCTCATCACTTCCTGAGTCCGTTTTGGGTGGTTGTACGATTATGATGTTCGGTACAATTATGGTAAGCGGTGTGCAGATGCTTGCGAGAGCGGGATTTTCACAGAGAAATGTTATTATTACAGCAATTTCTCTTGCTATCGGAATTGGATTTACAACAGCAAGCGAGGCGGATATTTGGCGAATTTTCCCTCAGATTGTGAGAGATATTTTCGGAGGAAACTGTGTGGCAATCGTATTTGTCGTTTCTATTTTGTTAAGTCTTTTACTTCCGCAAAATATGGAGGTAGAAAAACTGGGACAGTAGTAAAAAAGGAAGTGTAAAAATGAAAAAACAGATGTCGGAATCAATCAGACTGGGCATAGTTCTCGCCATAGCGGGAGGATTTATGGATGCCTATTCCTATATGTGCAGAGGAAAGGTCTTTGCAAACGCACAGACGGGAAACATTTTATTGCTCGGCATTCATTTGTCGGAAAAAGAATGGAATATTGCAGTAAGGTATGCTGTTCCGGTAGTGGCGTTTGCGGTGGGAATTGCACTTTCTGATATGATACGGCTTAGGCTAAAAGAAAAAAGCCTTCTCCACTGGAGGCAGATTTCTATTTTAATCGAGGCGATTGTGCTGGCGGGGGTATGTTTTATTCCGCAAAAATATAATCTTCCGGCAAACAGCCTCACTTCCTTTGCCTGTGGCATACAGGTGGAAAGTTTCCGAAAAATTCACGGAAACGGAATTGCGACAACAATGTGTATCGGTAATTTGCGGAGTGCAACACAGAATATGTGTGAATACTGGCACACAAAAGAAAAGAAAAAATTAAAAAAAGGTTTTCTCTATTACGGAGTGATTCTATGCTTTGTTCTTGGGGCAATACTGGGAAATGTATTCGTTGAGGTGCTGCGGGAAAAGGCGATAGTGATATGTTCGGGGATTTTGTTTATCGGATTTATTATGATGTTCGTAGATTGGGAGAAAAGCAGATAAAATATATAAAGACCGTTGGACGATGTTCCAATGGTCTTTTTTTGACTATTCTTAATCTTTTGGAAACAAAGAGAAAAATATGGCGTTATAAGAAAAGAAGAATTAAAAGTTGTGTAAATTGAACAATCATAAAAAAACAGAATATAAATTTTGCAAGCAGACAATGTAAATAAAAAAGTTATATTTAATAAAAATAAGTAAGAAATTTAAAAGTAATAAAATTAAAACTGAAATAAAAATGAAAATAAAGAATAGTAAAATGCGAAAAAATACAAAAAAGTATTAAAAAACTATAAAAAACTATAAAAAACAATATTTTTGTCGAATAAGGTTGAAAAACAAATAAAATAGTCGTATCATATATGTATAGCAGAAAAAACTGATAATCAAATTTTTTGGAGAGATAAGAAGTATAACAAGACTCTCATAAGGAATCGTACAGAAGAATCATTTCTGTTATTTATCATGCGGAAGTGAAGGAGAGAGTCAAAATGAAAACGCAAAAAAACAACATATTTAATCACATCTTCAAATATATTTCTCAATTCTTTTTTATTATTTGTATAGTTCTCATCTTTGCATTAGGCGGAGTAAGGCTCATCGGTTTAAATCCCTATGTAATTACAAGTGGCAGTATGGTGCCAAAATATAAAGTTGGCTCTATTGTATATATTCAAAAAGTGAATCCGGAAGAATTAAAGGTCGGAGATGACATTAGTTTTTATTTAGATGACAAGGTTGTAGCGACTCATCGAATACGTGAAATTGATGAACAAAATCGGCAGGTAAAGACATACGGCATTCACAATAAAGATTCTAACGGTAATCAAATCAACGATGCAAACCCCGTTGATTTTGATCATATTATAGGAAAAGTAAAATTTTCCCTTCCTATACTAGGCTATATTTACTTATTCGCAAGAACAACAACCGGTAAGGCAATTATTATTACGCTTCTTGCAATGGTATTGATTAGCTCAACAATTCATTATATTTACAAAAGGAGAAGAGATTATGGAGAGAAAACAGACAAGTCGTAAGACAAAACGAACAGCAATTATTGCAACATTATTGGCATGTGTATTATTAATAGGGGGAACTGTTGCATGGTTAACAACTCACAATTCATTATCAAACCAATTTACAGTTGGTAATATCAACCCAATTGACCCTATAGAGCCGGACGGTGGTCCTGATGACAAACCGATTGATAAGGACGAGTCAAAATTAAACGGAAATTTATATGAACCAGACTGGGTAGCAAATTCTAAAATCTTCCCGGGAGAAACAGTTGTAAAAAATCCATATGTTGGTGTTGGAGCAGGAAGCGAAAAATGCTATGTTTATGTGTACGTTAACAATACAATGAAAAACGACAACAAGGTATATTTCACAATTAACGATGGCTGGGAAGCAGTAGAAGCAACTACAACAGGAACAGACGGAGAATATGTAGGCGGAATCTTCAAATATACAGCAGGTTTAGATGGAAGCCAGGCAACAAAAAATGTATGGACAACTACACCGTTATTTAGCAATGTAGTAGCGAAAGATACTGCAACCGGAGATGATTTCATGACAGCAGATGGAACAAAGGCCGGAGCAATCGAAGTACATTCATTCCAACATCAGATGTTTGATGGAGAAGGACAAGTAATTGACGAAGCAAAAGTAGTTATTCCGGCAGCTAAAGCAGCATTTGGAATCAAATAGTAATTAAGCATACAAGAATAAGACAATAATAATGAAATAATAATCAACGAGGAGGAAGAAATGACAAAGAATAGGAAAAGAGTTGTGATGGGTTTGTTCTTAATTTTATGCTTGGGAATTTTTTCTTCCTCGGCATTTTTAATAAGAAAAATTAAGACAGATAATGTAATCACATTTGGTAATGTGAAAGTACAATTAATCAATCACACATTAGATGAAAATGGTAAAGAAGTAGAAGTAAAAGATGGTAAAGAAGAATTATTAAAATATGAAGATGTATCCCGGATTATTAAAGTGAAAAATGTTTGTAATCACTCGGTATACGTCAGAGTGAAATTGAACACAACAGGGAAAAAGAATCAAGAGATATTTCCAGCAGAAGATTATGTAAATTACAAATTTGCAGATGAGAAGTGGCGGGAGAAAGATGGTTGGATTTATTATACAGACGTCTTAGAGCCGAATAAAACGACAGAAGATTTGATGCGGGGAATAGAGTTTGATGTGAATAGATTGACCAGCGAATATGCGGGAAGCGATATTGAATTTAAAGCGGAAGTGCAGGCGGTACAAAGTGAAAATAACAGCAAAAATGTATTCGCGGTTGAAGGCTGGCCCGAGGAGGTGGCAAAATAGTGGACAAGCAAAAAAGTAGTGTGCGCAAGTATATAGCAGGTATATTGGTTTTGGCGATGCTGTTGCCGATTTTTTCCGGATTTGCCACAACGGTAAAAGCAGAAGAGCCGGTGAGAAAGATTAGCAGTTTTGATGAGTTGCTTGTATTTGCGGCGGCAAGTCAAAGTTTTGATTTTAAAGATCAAACTATCGTTTTAACGGAAGATATTGAGATTGGTGAGATAGAACAGAGCATTTTGGATCACTATGGAATTAAACATCTGACAATCGGTACAAAAGATTTGCCGTTTCAGGGAACTTTTGATGGTCAGGGGCATACAATCAAAGGTTTAAAATATGATCCAAACATTATTAAAGATGCTAACAGTGGACTGTTTTCTTTTATAGAAAATGCTACAATTAAAAATCTGATTGTAGAAAATGCGGATTTAGACTGTATTTTCCAGGGTGGAGTTATTGTAGGTTATGCGGAAAACTCAAAATTGGAAAATATTACCGTATTAAACAGTAAGTTGAAAATATCACCTGCGAATAACGTTGTTTCTCTTGTGACAAACGGTGGATTTTCAGGTGGCGGTATTGCCGGAATTGTGGAAAATTCCCTGCTATATAACTGTGAAGTAAGTGGAACGGAAGTAGTTAATAACTCCACTGCAGGCGTTACCGGTGTCGGTGGAGAAGGTCTTTATATGGGAGGTCTTGTCGGTTGGGCATCAAGTTCCACAATAGAATATTGCCGTGCCCGCGCCAACTATAAAGGGGAAGGCGATAGCAGAGAGCTACGCAACACGGTTGTCAGAAATGATTATAAAATTGCGGTAGGTGCATTAGGCGGAAAATCTGTATATGCAGGGGGAATTATTGGCGGAGTGAATAATGGCTGTCATATTATTGACTGTTTTAGCACAGCTAAAGTTTCCTTTGATGTGGCAAACTATGTGGCAGTTGGTTCAGGTATTGCCGGATATGCCGGGGGAATTACCGGTGCGTTGCGTGGAAATTCTGAAATTGTGAGATGCCATTATGCAGGGGATATTTCTTCACAACAGTACAATGCAGTTTTGGTTATACCGATTATACAGCATAATGTTAATCTGAGTGGGATTGCACGAATAGTGGATAGCGGTTGTGAAGTGAGTTATTCTTACTTTAAGCCAAGCGCAATTGCCAGTGGTGTATCTATCAGGGCAGTGGGTGATGATGATGATAATGAGGTACATGGTCCAAGAGATGACGCCACGTATGAGGACATAGACTTTTGGGAATCCAAATTCTATGATTTTATAGGTGATGAACCACGCCAGACATATTTAAACTTAAAAACACACTATAATAAATGGGTAATGGATTATGACTTGGGTATTCCTGTTCATGGAAAATCTGTAATGGCAACCTTTGATTTTCCGGGAGCAGGCAAAGTGAAAATTGACAAGACGGCGTTGGTAAATGTTCCTGCAGAAACAAGTGACCCGTTAAGTTTTGCCATTCAAGGCGTACACCCAAGAGAAGAACAGGCGGTTACTTTAACAATGGAATTAAATGACCGCTACAGATTAATGAATTGGTATAAAAAAGCAAACGTGGAGAAACACGAAGTTTCCGATATGAAAGAGATTCTTGCGCTTACACAGAATGACGGAGCGAAATTGGAAGGAGTTGAAAATCCTAAGAAAGTTCCAATTCAGGACAGGGATTTATTTGCAGCCGGAGTGGAAGCGGAAGTAACATTCTATGAGTTAGATGGTCAGACAACAGTCGCAGATGAGTGGTATAAATATGATGCAACTCTGAAAGAACATATGCCAAATCCAATAGAGGGAAGTAAATTCTATGGTTGGACAACTATTCCAAATCCTTCTGAGGAGGAAAAAGGATACTCGGCTATTACTTCTACACAATTAAAAGATATTAAACAACAGGGGGAATTTTACCCGAATGGTGCAGCAGTAAAGAAAGAGATGAAGTTGTACCCAATCTATATTAACTCATTGGCTAATGTTTTGACGGAATTTGAAGGAAATGAACAAGATGAAAATCCAGATGTGACGCTAAGAGAGGGTGTTGGAAGAACACTCGTAGAATCAGATAAAAATAATGTCTATATCGACGTTGAAGCGAAAGACGGAACGAAAGAATTCCCGAAGGGATACCAATTCCGTGGCTGGTATAAAAAACAGGCTGATGGAACGGAAGTATGTGTTAGCAGAGAGTACAGGTATAAAGTGCCGGACTTGACGGAAAAGGTTACATATGTGGCAAGGTTTAATTATGAAGTAGAGTATTGGGCGAAAGCATTCCATCAAGGAGAAAATAGTCCGTTTGAGGAACCTATGCTTTACACAACAATTATACATACTTATAAGGAAACATTCCAAAATATTAATGGTCCAACTTATTGTAGAGAAGAAATTATTGGTTGGGGAACAGAGTTTAAAAACCATGGAGCAAATGGAACGTGTGATGACAGTTATGCTGAACAAATTACAACTCCACTAAAAGTATATTCTCATAACAATCGCGAAGGTGCTTACAATGCGTATGAAATTTCAATGAATACAGATTTTCCAAATTCAGGAAAAATAGATAGTATGACGGTAGGCTCACCTATAAATTATACTTTTAAGTATATTCCTACTCCACTGGCTAAAGATAGGTATCATCTTCAATTTTGGACATTGGAAAAAGATGGGGGAAAGTGGACGTATACCGGGAAGAACTTGGAAAATGGTGAAAATGAAATGAATACAGGTGGACTTGATTCGTATGATAAGTACACTGGTTATGCAATGATTAGTACAGATGTTGTTTTTCATGACGAAATGGGAAATGTAAAAACAACTGTACAGAGACGCTATGACGACGCGATATTTATGTTGTCGGATAATGAACATCAATATAAGTATCCGCTTTCCGGAACTGATGTTTCTGTTGATACGGAGGACGGCGGAAAAATTTCAGGGAAATTGGAACGCAAGGCATCTCCGACAGATGCACAGATGAAACGGAACGGCTACCAATTTCTTGGGTGGATTTCAGGAAACGAAGTCGCAAAAGACAGCGCAGAGTGGAATTATATTTACGATGCGAAAGAGGAATATTGTACATCGAATGTTGAAAAAGCAAAGCCGTATTTGCTGAAAGAATATGATGGGGAACATTCTTCTTATCTGGACGAACGTTTAAAAGTAAAAGAAACAATGGATTTATATCCGGTATATGCAAAATATGATGTGACAACAACAACGAATATTCATCAGATTGAAAATCTTCCGAACGGAATCAATTTGCCGAACAAACCAAGTTATACGGTTGAGGAATTACCGGACGAATTTGGAAAGGCAAAAGTGACGGTAACCGCAGAAAGCGGAAAAGTATCCGTACTTTCATCAGAGCCAGATGGTAAGAAATATGAATTGATGTCTCTGATTTGTGAAACAGATGGAGAGCAGCAGATACTGAAAACTGTATCAAACGGTTCGGAATATGTATACACCGGTGAGATTGTCGCAGGAAAATCATATAAGTTTATTGCAGTTTATAGCCCTG
Organism: uncultured Lachnospiraceae bacterium; assembly: GCA_900551895.1. Classification (GTDB taxonomy): domain Bacteria; phylum Bacillota; class Clostridia; order Lachnospirales; family Lachnospiraceae; genus Faecalimonas. Next base: position 94,752 of record URXX01000006.1, read on the forward strand.
TATTAGTTCTTTATCACATGAATGATAATGACACTATAAATCCTGTTGTCAAAGATATGGGTGAACGACTTGGTGTATCACCGAATCCGGACTTTGACAAAATTGCAGATGTAGAACAGTCGTACTTTGCGGGCTGGACACAACAAAAACCACAGGCAGGGCATGTTTGGAAATTCGCTTCAAAAGAAGCGTTAGACGCTTCAAAAATTTCATTTGTTTCCAAAGATGCTGTTGTTAAACAGTTTATGGATTTGTGGCCGGTATTTGTAAAAACTTCGATTAAGGTAAACAGTAATATTGATACCGTTATCGCGGGAGAGGGTGGTAAGCCTGAGCAATATCGTAAGTTAGTAAGAAACACTGACGGTTCTATGCAGTTGGAAGCATATGAATACGACGGATATGTGTTCAAAGGCTGGTATACAGATTATAAAGACGACGGCAGCATGGGAACTAAGGTGTCGGATAAAATGGTTGTGAAGTTAAAACCGGAGCAGTTGTTTGAAGAAAAAACATACACGGCGGTATTTAATAGCGCTAATGTCGTAACTTACCACGATATGGAAGGAAATCCAATCTGTAAAGTAAATGTGGAAGAGGGAACAAGAAGTTTTGTCAATGAAAATGGAGATGTACTTGATACAGAGCCGATTTTGAAAATGAACGAACTGCTGGGGAACAGCGGAACGTTTATAGAATGGCAGTGGAAATCCGATGACAAGATGATAACATGGGATACATTTAAAAATACGCTAATTACAGCGGATATGGAACTTTACCCGTGTATTGTAAAGACAACAGCAAAGGATTCCCAGCATAGTGATTATACGGACAAAGTGGAATTCCATGTTTCAAGTCTTCCGGAAGAAAATCCTTTGGCACAGAAGGGGGCGTATATGCTGAACGGATTGTTTAAAGAAGAGTATACCCAGCCGAATTTAACGCTGCATACAGAACGACAGGTTTGGAATCCGGCGGAGGATAAGAAACAATCTATTCCAATCACAGAACTGCCTACAAAGATGTATACAACAATCACTGAAGACGGAAACAGTACATATGTCGAGGCGAGTCAGGGACCTGTATACACAGATACTTATGGAGATGCATTGCATGAATTCTTTGGAAAATTAAAACTGACAAAAGAATATGTAAATGCAGACGAAGACGGTGTTGTATATATTGATGTTGTGAAAAAAGATTCCAAAGAAACAAGAAGAATACCGATAGACGTAAGTGGCGGTAAAGGAACAACAACGGTACATCTTCCGGTAGGAGAATATCAGATAGCAGAAAACTTAGACTGGAACTGGCGAGACAATATAAAATCAACCTCCAACGTGGACGGGCAGGGCAATATTGCAATTCGCATCGGTGCAGAGGAAGAGGTTGTTATTCGGAACGAGCGCGTAAATGAGAAATGGCTTGACGGTGCGGACAGAAAGAAAAATATTTATCAGAAATAAAGGAGTGATACGCTATGAAAGAAAAGAAAATAGGGAAAAAAATATCGATTGCGTTACTCCTTTTGACTGTCATAATAGCAGGTGTTACCATCGCATATTTACAGAGTAAAGGTAATTTGACTAACCAATTTGACGTAGGGAAAGTAAGCGCCAAGATTGAAGAAAATTTTGACGGACAGGTCAAAAGTAATGTAAGAGTTACAAATACGGGAAATATGCCGGTATATGTCAGATGTAATCTTTCTGTTTACTATGAAACATCGAAGGGGAAAGAACAAGATTCGGAAGCAGAAACAAAAACAGATAATATATCAATAAATGTTCCGGAACAAGGCGAAGATTATACTTTAGAATTTCCAGATGGGTTTAAGGATAACTGGCTGGAGATAGACGGAATTTACTATTACCGCAAACCTCTTCAAAATGGTGAATCCGTACAATTTATCAAAAATTGTAAAGAAGTAAAGAAGAAAGATGGAGAGAAACTGGTTGTGGATATTTCCACACAGTCCATTCAGGCGGAGCCGGAAAGAGCGGTGTCTGATGCATGGAAAAAGGTAGTAGTCGATTCTGAAACAAAAGAATTAAAGGAGGCAGTGAGAAATGAAAATAAATAAGTGGAAAACTGCATTCCTTGTATGCATTCTTGCGTTATTGTTTGTTCCGAGAGAAGCATATGCGAAAGAAACGCCGACCATTATTTATAATGGACAGAAGAAAACATTTGATTTAAAGAACATATCAGAGAATGATTTGTTTAAAGAATTAAAAGGATTAATGCCGGGTGATAGTGTGGAACAGGAAATTATCATTCAGACAAAAGATTTAACAAAAGAAACCAGTTTATTTCTGGAGGCAGATTGCAAAGACGAACAGGAACTGTTAAAAGATATGCAATTTTCTGTAAAGCAGGACGGAAGAGAAATCAGTCAGAGTGCAGTGTCATTTAATCAAATAAGATTAGGACAATTTAAAGATAACTCGACAGTTAAAGTGACGGTTACATTGGAAGTGCCTGTGACGGTTGGCAATGAAATTGCAGAAAAAGAATACAATACAGAATGGACAGTGATTGCACAGGAAGATGGGAAAGATATTAATTCAAAACCTATAAAAACGGGAGATGATTTCCCGATAGCAATGAGTATGGGAATCCTTGTGCTTTGCGCGGCAACAATTGTATATGTTTTAAAAAGAAAGAATCATCATAATCCATAATAAAAAGTGTTGTAAACTGAAAAAACAGTTGCAACACTTTTTTGTTTAGAAATATCTTCAATGGATATATATTTTCTCTCAAGATTATGGCTGTAGAAGTCGGTGGTATATATCTCTTTTTGTGCATATGAAACGGTTATTTTACCTTGTATAGATGTTTTCTCATTTTGAAAAGGATATGTTGCTATTTCAAAATCAATAGTTGCTGTTACGGGTAAATGTTCTTGATTTTTATCTGTTAGCAAAAAGCCATATAAGGTATGTGATTTCTTCTCAATCTTCGGAGTTTTAAAGGAATGATACATGAATTGTACAATACACAAAACTCCGGTAATCAAAAGAATAGAAAAGAAAATAATAATAAATTTTTTTGAAGATTGTTTCATAGGCATGCTCCATTCTTTGAAGGTATTCCCTTTTTAATGCACGTGTCGTTTAATTGCCTCAAAACTCTCTTTACTGATAACGTGTTCCATCTTGCAGGCGTCCTCTGATGCGATTTCTTCCGGCACGCCAAGTCTGACAAGCCATGCGGTAAGTAATTCATGTCGCTCATAAATCATCTCCGCAATCTCCCGCCCGGCATCTGTAAGATAAATAAATCCTGCATCAGTAACTGTAATCTGATTTTTTTCACGAAGATTTTTCATTGCCACACTTACGCTGGACTTTTTGAATCCCAGTTCATTTGCTATATCTACAGAACGGACAACAGGAAGGGTTTTACTTAACACTAATATTGTTTCAAGATAGTTCTCAGCAGATTCATTAATTGCTGTTTTCATCAATAAAATTCTCCTTTGTCTATAAAATTTTGTGTTCGATTTCGTCTTTGTAAGTATAACATATAAAGAAGAAAAAAACAAATTCGGATAAAGTTATTGACAGTGTACTATGGTTAGAGTATACTAACGATAGATGAAAATGTTTATCAATATCAGAAAGAAGAGGGTGTGATGATGCCGCTATCAATGATGAGTACAGGAAAAGAAACAATTATTAAAAAAGTAGGAGGAAAAGAAGAAACGAGAAGATTTTTGGAAAATCTCGGATTTGTCACGGGCGGAACAGTGACGGTTGTATCGGAGATAGGCGGAAATCTGATTGTGAATGTGAAGAACTCCAGAGTTGCCATTGGAAGAGATATGGCAAACAAAATTATGGTGTAGAAAGGAACGAGAGTATGAAAACATTAAAACAGATACCTTGTCAGATGACTGCAAAGGTAAAGAAACTGTACGGAGAAGGTCCTGTGAAGAGAAGAATTATGGATATGGGAATTACAAAGGGAACAGAGATTTTTGTGAGAAAGGTTGCTCCTCTTGGCGATCCTATAGAAATTACGGTTAGAGGATATGAATTGTCCATACGCAAGGCAGATGCGGAGATGATAGAAGTGGAATAATTTTTTTAACCAATGGTTAGTTAAAACTAATTAAAGAAAGATAAAACAAACTTAAAGGAGAAGAGATATGGCAATAAAAATAGCGCTTGCCGGAAACCCGAACTGTGGAAAAACGACACTGTTCAATGCGTTGACAGGTTCAAATCAGTTTGTGGGCAACTGGCCGGGAGTAACGGTAGAGAAAAAAGAAGGAAAATTAAAAGGGCATAAAGACGTGGTGGTAATGGATTTACCCGGTATTTATTCTCTTTCCCCATATACATTGGAAGAGGTTGTGGCAAGGAACTATTTGGTAGGAGAAAGACCTGATGCCATATTGAATATTATCGATGGGACAAATATGGAAAGAAACTTATATCTGTCCACACAGTTAATGGAATTGGGTATTCCGGTTATTATGGCAGTCAATATGATGGATGTTGTAGAGAAGAATGGAGATAAAATTCATATTGATAAATTAAGCAAAAGACTGGGCTGTGAAGTAGTAGAAATTTCAGCATTAAAGGGTACGGGAATTAAGAAAGCGGCGGAAAAGGCGGTTGGAATTGCACAGGCAAAGAAAAACGGAGAAAGAAAACATGAGTTTTCCAAAGAAGCAGAGGAAATCATTGAAAAGGTAGAGGAGAAATTATCGGGTATTGTTCCAAAAGAGCAAGAGAGATTTTTTGCAATTAAGTTGCTGGAAAAAGATACTAAGATTTTAGAAATGATGTCGGATAATCTTGACGTATCGGAGGAAATCAAAGAAATGGAAGAGAAATTTGATGACGATACGGAAAGTATTATTACAAATGAGAGATATACATATATTTCTTCTATTATAAAAGAATGTCTGACAAAAGGGAAAAAAGAAAAAATGACTTCCTCAGATAAAATAGACCGATTTGTTACAAATCGTTGGTTCGCTTTGCCGATTTTTGCGGCTGTTATGTTTTTGGTTTATTATATTTCGGTGACAACTGTAGGAGATTGGGCAACAACATGGGCAAATGACGGCGTTTTTGGCGAGGGTTGGCATCTGTTCGGCATTAAGTCTATTACTGTTCCGAGTGTGCCTGCGTTAGTAGAGAGCGGTTTAAATGCTATCGGGTGTTCAGACTGGCTGCAGGGGCTTATACTGGACGGTATTGTGGCGGGCGTAGGTGCGGTTCTTGGATTTGTTCCGCAAATGCTTGTTTTATTTTTCTTTTTAGCATTTTTAGAAGCCTGCGGTTACATGGCGAGAGTTGCGTTTATTATGGATAGAATTTTTCGTAAGTTTGGTCTTTCGGGAAAATCGTTTATTCCAATGTTGATTGGAAGCGGCTGTGGTGTTCCGGGTATTATGGCATCGAGGACAATCGAAAATGACCGCGATAGAAAAATGACGATTATGACGACAACGTTTATACCTTGCGGAGCGAAACTTCCGATTATCGCTTTGATTGCGGGAGCGTTGTTTGACGGTGCATGGTGGGTAGCGCCGAGCGCCTATTTTGTAGGAATTGCGGCCATTATCTGTTCCGGAATTATATTGAAGAAAACAAAAATGTTTGCGGGAGATCCGGCGCCGTTTGTTATGGAATTACCGCCATATCATATGCCGACGATACAAAATGTATTAAGGAGTATGTGGGAAAGAGGCTGGTCATTTATTAAAAAGGCGGGAACGATTATTCTTTTATCAACGATTGTTCTTTGGTTTTTGATGAATTTCGGCTGGGTGGACGGAGCATTTGTCATGCTTGAGCCTGAACAACTCGACAGCAGTATTTTGTCTGCGATTGGAGGAATAGTTGCTCCGATTTTTGCACCGCTTGGCTGGGGAGATTGGAAAATGGCTGTGGCGGCAGTTACCGGACTGATTGCTAAAGAAAACGTTGTAGGTACGTTTGGTGTTCTCTTTGGATTTGCAGAAGTCAATGCAGATAACGGAATTGAAATTTGGGGACAACTTGCAGCAAATATGACAGCGCTGTCAGCATATTCTTTCCTTATATTTAATTTACTTTGCGCACCTTGTTTTGCGGCAATGGGAGCAATTAAGCGTGAAATGAATAATGCAAAATGGTTTTGGTTTGCAATCGGATATCAGACATTGCTTGCTTATGTAGTTTCGCTTTGTGTATATCAAGTCGGGACGTTTGTCACGAAAGGAATTTGGGGTATCGGAACTGTGGCGGCATTCATTTTGATAGCAGGTTTTCTGTATTTACTGTTTAGACCATATCGGGATGCCAAAAGAGTGAAATAAAGAGAAAGTTTATAAATCTTTAATTGCTTTTTTTCCTCAGTATGATATATTTATTCGTTGATATACGGATAGATGTTGGAGGAAAAGAAATATGATGATTATTACGGACTCGGCTTCAGATATTACTTTGCAGGAAGCACGGGAAATGGGCATTGAGATGGTGTCACTGCAAATTAAGTTTTCGGACGGAGATTTTGTTCAGGAGAAAGAAGAGGACTTTGATAGATTTTTCAAGAAATTAGCGGAAGAGAAAGATTTGCCGGTGACAAGCCAGCCGTCACCGGAAGATTTTCTGAAATTGTATCGTGAAGCACAGAAGAGGGAGGAGGACGTATTAGTTATTACTCTTTCCAGCGGTTTGAGCGGAACGGTAAATGCGGCAAATCTTGCAAAACAGATCAGCGAATATGACAGAGTTTGGATTGTAGACTCAGAACAGGCGATTGTTACACAGCGTTTTCTTGTGCAGCGTGCAGTTTCCATGCGTGCAGAGGGAAAAGGTGTTGAGGAAATCGTTGCATGTCTAGATGATTTGAAGAAGCGATTAGTTGTATGCGGCATGCTGGACACGTTGACCTATCTGAAAAAGGGCGGAAGAATTCCTGCTTCTTTGGCTGTTCTCGGAAATATGCTTCAGATTAAACCGATTATCGAGTTGAAAGATAAAGTTTTGGTTATGCTGGGCAAGGCGAGAGGAAGAAAAGGTGCAAAGAAATATCTTTGGACGGAGTTTGAGTCTTATGAGAGAGATGAGAACGAACCGGTATATTTCGGTTACACATCCGATAAGGAAATTGTCAGAGAGTTTATGGAGGAAACGGTAGAGAAATACGGAATTAAAGAGTATGCCATGTATGCGGTGGGCGGAATTATCGGAACACACGTTGGACCGTCCTGCATTGCAATCAGTTTTGTGAAAAAGAAATAAGGTAAAGTTTATGACAGGGTATAAGTGGAATGCTTATATCCTGTTTTTTCTTCTTGACAACTCTTTCCCTTTCACATATACTCTTAATGAAAATGATTATCAATATAATAAAACGCGAAGGAGAACAATATGCGAAAAAACAAAAAGATAGATGTATTGCTTATAGTGATGCTGTTTATTATGGCGGTGAGTGGATTTGCCATTCCGTTTTTCAGGGAATTGTTGTGGATAACTATCGTGCATAAAATGGCTTCGGTGCTATTTTGCATTTTATGTACAATGCACGTCTTACAGTATAAAAAGGGAAAGGGAGGAAAGAAAAATGTTTCATAAACGATTACTTTCAGAATTTAAAGATACAAAGAAAAAAGTTATACAAATGGTTTTCAGCCAGTGGGTAATGCTTATGGCGAATATTCTTTTTCTGCTTACGATAGCAGGATTTATCGAAACAATGACGACAGGCGGGGCGTTGAAAGAAAAAGGAGTGTCTCTTATCGTTGCTCTTGGAATTGTCATACTGATAAGAAGTTTGATGTCACTTTGGAACACAAGGTTATCTTTTGAAGCTTCAAAGGAAGTAAAGAAAAAACTTCGTACAATGGTCTATGATAAGTTGATGCGTATGGGAAATCAATATAAAAAGTTTTTTCAAACTTCTGAGATTGTACAGATAAGTACGGAAGGTGTAGAGCAGTTGGAAATCTATTTCGGGAAGTATGTTCCTCAGTTTTTCTATAGTATGCTTGCGCCAATCACACTGTTTATTATTGTGGGAATGATGAGCATAAAGGTCGCTGTTGTTCTTCTTGTCTGCGTTCCTTTAATTCCGCTTTCAATTATAGCGGTGCAGAAGTTTGCAAAGAAGATGCTTGCAAAATATTGGGGAACATATACGGAAATGGGCGATTCTTTCTTGGAATGCCTACAGGGACTTACTACATTGAAAATCTATAATGCGGACGAACGGTATGCGAAAAAAATGGACGAGGAAGCGGAAAAGTTCCGAAAAGTGACAATGCGTGTTCTGATTATGCAGTTGAATTCTATTAGTATTATGGATTTGATTGCGTATGGCGGAGCGGGAGTCGGAATGATTTTAAGTGTATTGGAACTCCGTGCGGGAAATGTTTCATTGGCACAATGTTTCTTTATGATTATGGTGTCTGCCGAATTCTTCCTTCCGCTTCGTCTTCTCGGTTCATTTTTCCATATTGCCATGAACGGAAATGCTGCGGCAGATAAAATATTCCGTCTTGTTGATTTGGAGGAAGAGGAAGTTGAAGAGCAGACAGAAGAGGTTATTGGCGATGAGATTTGTTTTTCAGAAGTGGATTTCTCCTATGAGAAAGACAAACAGATTTTATCCGGTATTACTTTACAGGCGGAACACGGACTTACGGCTTTGGTCGGAGAGTCGGGCTGTGGAAAAAGTACAATTACTTCTATTATAATGGGGGATAATTTTGTTAACGGTGGGCGAGTGACGATAGGCGGAGTTGTTTTGGAAAAAATTTCTCCGAAAGCACTTCGGAAAAAAGTGACAAGGATTCGTCATGACAGTTATCTGTTTGCGGGAACAATCCGTGAAAATCTTCTTATGGGAAATGAAAACGCAACGGAAACGGATATGAAGAGTGCGTTGGAAAAAGTACATCTGCTGGATTTTGTGGAAAAGAGCGGCGGTTTAGACTACATTTTGCAGGAAAAAGCATCTAATCTATCGGGAGGACAAAAGCAAAGACTTGCCCTTGCGAGAGCGATTTTACATGACAGCGATATTTACATTTTTGATGAGGCAACTTCAAATGTAGATGTGGAAAGTGAAAATCAGATTATGGAGGTTGTTAGGGAACTGGCTAAGACAAAAACAGTTTTACTTATTTCTCACAGACTGGCAAATGTAGTGTCGGCGGATAAGATTTACGTTTTAAAAGACGGTAAAGTTGCAGAACAGGGAAAACACAAAGAACTTTGCAAGAGAGAAGGATATTATTACAAAATGTTTCATCATCAGAGTGCGTTAGAACAATTTGGAAAGGGGGCAGTTTCTTATGAATAAATCAAGAAGCGGAAGTCAGGTTATGTTTGGACTTATCGGAATGATACGTCCGCTGCTTGCGGTAATGTTTGTTGCCATTCTCATGGGCAGCATTGGAAATCTTATGGCAATTTTCATTACGGTACTCGGAGGCGTGGGAATTGGGAATGTGTTGGGTATAGATAAAACGATGCCGTTGACAACCGTTTTTGTGCTGGCAATTATTTTTGCCGTACTGCGCGGAATATTGCGTTATGCGGAACAGGCGAGCAATCATTATATTGCGTTTAAATTATTGGCAAGTATCCGTCATCAGATTTTTTCGGCGCTGCGTAAATTAGCCCCTGCCAAGTTGGACGGAAAAGAAAAAGGAAATCTGATTTCCATTATTACGAGTGATATTGAACTGTTGGAAGTATTTTATGCCCACACGATTTCTCCGATAGTCATTGCGGTGCTGACTTCGGGAATTATGGTTCTTTTTATTGGGCAGTATCATTGGATTTTGGGAGTAATCGCATTATTTTTCTATATTTTAGTGGGAGCGGTTATTCCGATTATCAATAGCAAAGCAGGACAGAAATACGGACAGAAGTACCGTAAACTATATGGAAACTTAAACACAACGGTTTTGGATAATTTATACGGTTTGGACGAAATTTTGCAGTATGGCAAAGAAAACGACAGAAAAGAAAAAATGGATAGGTTTACCGATGAACTGGAAGGAGTCAATGAAATACTGAAGCAGCAGGAAGGACGGCAGAGAATAAGTACGGATATTGTTATTCTCCTTGCAGGAGTTGTGATGATTCTTGCGAGCGCCACTCTTGTTCCGGCAGGAGAAACGATTATCTGTACAATCGCAATGATGAGTTCTTTTGGACCTACAGGAGCATTGTCCGCATTATCCAATAACTTAAATCAGACGCTTGCCAGCGGAAACCGTGTGCTAAATCTTTTGGAAGAAGAGCCGATTGTGACAGAGATAAAAAGTGATGTGACTGTGCCAAAGGGAGAGTTAACACTTTCAGATGTGACATTCGGATATCCGAATGCGGAGAAAAACATTTTGAAAAACTTCTCCTTGCAAATCAAAGAGAATACAATACATGGTATTTTGGGCGAGAGCGGTTGCGGAAAATCGACGATTTTAAAACTGCTTATGCGTTTCTATGAAACGAAAGAGGGGCAGGTTTCTTATGGAAATCAAAATGTAAATGAAATTGACACGGAACAACTGCGAAACCAAATTTCTTATGTGACACAGGAAACGTTTTTGTTTGAAGATACAATTGAAAATAATATTAAGGTTGCAAAAGCAGATGCTACAAGGGAAGAAGTGATTGCGGCGGCAAAAAAAGCATCTATCCATGAATTTATTCTTTCATTACCGCTTGGATATGACACAAAACTTGCAGAATTAGGCGACTCCGTTTCAGGCGGGGAAAGACAGCGTATCGGAATTGCGAGAGCATTTTTGCATGACGCTCCGATTATTCTGTTAGACGAGCCTACAAGTAATATTGACAGTCTAAATGAAGGAATTATTTTAAAAACTTTGCTGGAAGAAAAAGAAAATAAAACGATTGTACTCGTATCTCACAGAAAATCAACGATGTCGATTGCGGATAAAGTGAGTGAAATGTAAAAATATTTGTTGCAATATGATAATATTTCTGTATATAATTATGTCACACTATAAATATTCGATATAAAAGGAGGCTATCGTATGAAGAAAAAAATCTGCTTATATCTGTTTTGTGTATTGAGTATATGCTTATTAGGGTGTGGCAAGGAAAAGAGTACGGAAAATACAGACAATCTTAAAAAAGTAATAAAAGAATTGTTTACTCCTGTCAGTGATGAGGAATATCAGGAATTTCAAAATGACTCTTCTGTTTTATCATCATCCGGTTGGCTGGGGAAGAGATTTCAAGGTGCGATGACGGAAGATGCATATAATACTTTTGTGGAAACAGGCACATATCAAATTATGATGCTATCATATGAAAGCGGTTGCGATATGGAGATAGAGAAAACAGAAATCGACGAGAAAAAAGATTATGACGAGTTTCGTGTAAAACTTCGTGTGCGTAATAAAACCGGAACAGATGAGGAAGTGGAAGTGAACGGAACGGCACAGTTTGACGATAACGGAAAAGTTCGTTATTTTACCTTAAACAGTATGGATAAACTTGTCGGGATATTGAAAAAGTAAAATAGAATACATACTTTAAAGGAAGAAGGAGTTGCTGCACTAAGTGATTAGTGTGTGACTTCTTTTTCGTTTTTTGGGAATAATAAATAAAAAAATAATTATTTTATCTTGACGAAACATCTTAAATTAGTTAATATAAATATAAGTTAGACAGAACTAACCAAAGGAGGAAACGATGAGCAGGGAGATATTTGAAATTGTAAGGGAAATGGATTTAAAAAATATAGAAATACAGTTGGCAATGCAGTGCGCTCCGCTGATTACAGGACTGAAAGTGTCAAACCTGCTTATTGTGCCTTTGGAAAATGAGAAGCAGGTGAGAGAGATTGTCGGGAAGAGCGGTATTTCTTATTACAAAATGTTACAGACAGAGAAGAAGGTCACTTTCCTTCTTTTTAGGCGTAAAAAGTTAGAAGAATTTCTATGCCGAAAAGAAATCAGACAGTTTTTTCATCAGGAAGGGTACAGCCTATTTCAGTTTGGACAGATTTTGAAAACCTTTCAAATGCGGTATGAAACGTATATGAAAGAGCGTGGAGAGTTTCCGCATGAGATGGGATTGCTTTTAGGGTATCCTTTGGAAGATGTGAAAGGGTTTATGGAAAATGAGGGAAAATATTTTCTCTATGCAGGTTACTGGAAGGTATATGAGAATATGACGGAGAAATTAAAATTATTTCGCAAGTTTGAAGTGGCAAAGGAAACATTGATTTCCCTTATTTATAACGGGGTTCACATGGAAGAAATTATGACAAGTTACGCAGAATAGGAGGAAGTAATATGAGTGTAGTGATTGTTGGCGGGCATGACCGTATGGTTGGTCAGTATAAAAAACTTTGTAAATCATATAAATGTAAGGCGAAAATTTTTACGCAGATGACGGCAAATTTGAGTGAACAAATAGGAAGTCCCGATTTGATTATCCTCTTTACAAATACAGTTTCGCACAAAATGGTGCGTTGTGCGGTGACGGAGGCACAGAAATGTAATGCGAGTATTGTCCGCTGTCATACGAGCAGTAAAAATGCGTTAAATGAAATTTTGCAGAATGAATGTGTTTCGTAGTAAATTTATGATAAAATAAAAGAGAATGGTGGTGTAAAAATGAGTTTGGCAGATATTATTCTTATCGGAGTAATTGCGGCTATTGTAATTCTCGTGATAAAGAATCAAATAAAAAAACGAAAAAGCGGAGTAGGTACATGAGGGTGTGGAAGCGGCTGCACAGGTTGTGCGGGAGGCTGTTTTCAGGACAGAGAAAAGAAGTGATTGCTTTGTTGACACAGTGCAAGAATGATACTATAATTACATTATAGTGCAAATGAAAAGCACAATAAAACAGAGGAGGCATTACATAATGGATGCAGGAAAAGTAAGTAGAATTTTAAAAGCAATGGAAGAGCAGGGAATGCCACAGATGATTATTTCCGATCCTCCAAGTATTTATTATTTGACAGGAAAATGGATTCATCCGGGCGAAAGACTTTTAGCCCTTTACTTAAATGTGAACGGAGATCACAAATTAGTTATCAACAAATTATTCCCACAGGAAAAAGATCTTGGGGTAGATTTAGTTTGGTATGACGATATTGAAGACGGAGTAGAAATCTTAAGCAGATTTGTAGAGAAAGACAAACCAATCGGTATCGATAAAGTTTGGCCGGCAAAATTCTTATTAAGATTACAGGAATTAGGTGCAGGAAGTGAATTCCGCAACGGTTCTATGATTGTTGACTATGTAAGAATGATCAAAGATGAGAAAGAACAGCAGTTAATGCGCGAAGCATCAGCAGCAAATGACAAAATCATGGAAGAATTAATTCCATTGGTTGTTAAAGGATATACAGAAAAAGAATTAGATGCAATCGTTCGTGAAAAATATGCTGCAACAGGACATTCAGATGTTTCTTTCTCACCAATCACAGCATATGGTAAATCAGGAGCAGATCCACACCACGTAACAGACGATACAAAAGGAAAACGCGGAGATTCAGTTGTACTTGACATCGGCGGTATCTTAAATGACTACTGCTCAGACATGACAAGAACAGTATTTATCGGTGAAGTATCTGACAGAGCAAGAGAAGTATACGAAGTAGTTAAAGAAGCACAGGCAAGAGGTATTGCAGCATCTAAACCTGGCAACAGAATGTGCGATGTAGACTTGGCTTGCAGAAACTACATTGAAGAAAAAGGTTTCGGACAGTACTTTACACACAGAACAGGTCACTCTATCGGTATGGAAGACCATGAATACGGAGATGTTTCTTCTGTAAACGAAGATATTATCAAAGTTGGACAGTGCTTCTCTATCGAACCGGGTATTTATTTACCGGACGAAGGAATCGGTGTTCGTATCGAAGACCTTGTAATCATTACAGAAGACGGTTGCGAAGTATTAAATAACTTTACAAAAGACTTAATCGTAGTTCCTGAAGAATAGGAATTGCTAAAATAAAAAATACGTCTTGTTGAAAGGAAAACTTTTAACAAGGCGTATTTTTTATTCATGGAATTAATGCAGTGAAATGCTGTTATTCTCAGATTTTAAGCAGATATAATCGGCAACAAGAGCGATAAATTCTGAATTTGTAGGACGTCCGGAGTCGGCACTTACAGTATAACCGAAGAAATGATTTAACACATCCATATTTCCTCTTGACCATGCAACTTCAATGGCGTGACGTATGGCTCGTTCTACTCTGCTCGGTGTTGTGTGATTTTTTGAAGCAACCTCCGGATAAATTACTTTCGTAATTGCGGTGATACTGTCCGGATCCGTGATTGCCAGAGAAATGGCGTCTTTCAAATAACGGTATCCCATGATATGCGCGGGAACACCGATTTCGTGAATGACAGAAGTAATTTGAGAAGTTAAGGTATTATCATTTGTCTGCTGAACCTCGTCCGTTTCTAAAGATTTTCCTTTACTTAATCTGCTTAACAGTTCCATGATGCTATCTTTAGAAATTTCAAGATTTAATTGAATAATGCAAGGTTCATTACTCTGCAGTTGACCGTTTAGCGCTGTGGCAACTGCGGTGTTTAGTTTTAACATAATACTCTCCTTTTCTGTTGAAAATGAAATTTCCAACGTGTTTTCTTTCATTTATTTATTATAGAGCAAAAAAAGACAACACACCATGACGATTCTTGGCATTATTTGTTAAAATATTGGGATAAATGAAAATAGGTGGAATTTTTTGTAAAACAAAGGTATAATACAAAAAAACAGGGGGAAAAAGGAATGGAAACAGAGAAAATTATTTCATATTTTAAGGAACTTTCATCTATCCCAAGACAATCGGGAGATGAGAAAGCGGTAAGCGATTATCTTGTAAATTTTGCAAGAGGGTTGGGGCTTTGGGCCAAACAGGATAAAGATTATAATGTACTTGTGAAAAAGCCGGCAACGGCGGGAATGGAAAAACGGGATACGATTATTTTGCAGGGGCATATGGATATGGTATATGTTGTTGCAGCAGATACAAATCATGATTATCAGGACGGCATTGAAGTCATTGATGACGGTGAATTTCTCCATGCAAACGGAACGACTTTGGGTGCGGATAATGGAATTGCGATTGCGTACGGAATGATGCTTATGGCATCGGAAGATATTCCGCATCCGCCGTTGGAATTTATTTTTACCGCTAAAGAAGAGATTGGGCTTCTCGGCGGTGCGTCTGTGGATATTTCGGAATTAGAAGGAAAGAGAGTTATTAATCTGGACTCGGAAGAAGAGGGAATGTTTTGCAGCGGCTGTGCAGGAGGCGTGGGAGCGTGCATTAAACTTCCTATAGAAAGAGAAAAAACAGAAACACTGTCTGTTCCGCTTCATATTTATATGGGCGGATTAAAGGGCGGACATTCTGGTATGGAAATTCAACTGGAGAGAGGAAATGCAATTCAGTTGTTCGGAAGATTGTTACAACGTCTGGAAAGGTATCATGCAAAAATAGGCAAAATCGAGTCTGTCGGAAAATTCAATGCGATTGCAAGCGCAGGAAATATATTGTGCTATGTGAACAGGGAAGCGGTTTCTAAAGTAAAAGAAGAGATTGCGGAATTGGAAAGAGAATTGAAAAATGAATTGTCGCCTGCTGATGATATAGAAATTGTTGTCAGAGAGGAAAAGACAGTATCAGATTGCGAAGTGTTTACAGAAAAGACAACAGATACATTGAAGAAGTTTTTAATACTTATGCCACAGGGGGTTATGCATATGTCTTCTGCGGTTGAGGGACTTGTGCAGACTTCGGTAAATACAGGGTGTATGGAGGAAGCCGACGGTTGTCTGTTGTTCCATTCGGCGCTTAGAAGTTCGGTGGAAACACAGAAACAGTTTTTAGTCAGCCAAATACAGACAATAGTTGATGTTTTAGGAATGGAGTGTGAATGGTCCGGCGAATATCCGGGCTGGCAATATAGAGAAACTTCAAAACTACGTGAAATTGCCACAGAGAAATATAAAGAATTATTTGGGAAAGAGCCAAAAATCGAGGCGGTACACGCAGGATTGGAATGCGGATATTGGGCGGAGAAAATAAAGGACGCTGATATTCTGTCCATAGGTCCTGATATGATTGATGTGCATACGCCGAATGAGAGAGTTGCAAAACAGTCTATTGCACATGTGTGGGAGTTGCTGAAAGCGATTTTATCTTAGAGAAACAGAGTCTGTCTGATGTTGTGAAAACAGTGGACAGGCTCTATTTTTGTGTCAAAATATAAAACTAAAGGAAAAAGTGAGATGGAGAAAAAACGAAAGCGAAAATCTTCCATAAGAAATCTTATTTTAGTTCTCGTGATTATGTGCTGGGTATTGCCTGTTGTTGCCGTATTTATATTTACAGCACTTTCATATCGAATGGAAATTACGAAACGAACGGACGCTATGATAGAAAATGAAATGCAGAACATTTCCTCTCTTGTGTCGGGAAGACTTGATGATTTAATAGAAAGTTGTCTGCAAATTTCTTATGAGAGAAGTTGCGAGAAAGCGTGGAGAGATTACAAAAAGGGGATTAAAACAAAGACCGAGTTTATCGATACGATTACAATTTTATCGAAGCAACAGTTTAATTTGGACAGAAGATTTAAAATGTTTACCTTTTATGAGGCGGACATTCCCCATATGATTGTCTATAATGCAAAAGTAAAACATCAGTTTGATGAATATATAGAAGAAATAGAACCGGAGATTGAAAAAATCCGTAGAGAGAATACGTCTGAAGTACAACTGCGTATCATTAATGGCAGAGTGTTTATTATCCGTAATCTGTATACTGTGTTTGACTATCAAAAATATGGAACACTTGTGGCGGAAGCAGATGTAAAAAAGTTATTTCACGGGTTAGAAATCGGGGATGAAGAAAATGTTGCACTGAGTATAGGTGGAAATTACAATTTGGTGCAGGTACACGGAAAGGTTGGAGAAAAAAAGCAGAGGGCTGTTATCCGAAAAATATTTCGTCAATACAACAAATCAAAGGGGGATGAACTGCTTTTAGTAAAAGACAGAGAATACAATGCATATCTCAATTTTAAAGAATACAATTACTATAATATGGGTGTGCTGTTTCTTGTGAGTTCGGAGGAAGTTTATTCTGGATTGTACGAGTTTTATCGGGTGATTACCATTATATTTATCGCAATGTTTCCGGTAATGATGGGGATATTCTATTTTCTGCAAAAGCAGATAGGCAATCCTATTCACGAACTTGTCCGCGTATCGAAGGTAATTGAAGGGGGAGAACTGGGGGCGGTTCTTGAAACGGATAATATGCCGAATAAAGAATTCGATTATCTTGTGGATTCCTTCAACAATATGTCAAAGAAAGTAAAATATTTATTTGACTGTGCTTACGATGAAAAAATGGCGAGAAAAGACGCAAAAATTTTAGCGCTGCAGACACAGATTAACCCACATTTTATTAATAATACATTGGAAATGATGAATTGGCAGGCGAGAATGAGCGGAGATATTGCCGTTTCTGAAATGATTGAGGCATTGGGAACGGTCATAGATTATAGAATGAACCGAGAAAATCAAAAACTGACAGCGCTGAGAGAAGAATTAAAGTGTTCGGAAGCGTATCTGTTTATTACGCGAAAAAGATTTGGACAAAGACTTGATTTTGAGCAGGAAATAGACGAATCTGTGCTGGACGTAAAAGTCCCGAGACTTGTGTTACAGCCTGTTTTGGAAAATGCGGTTGTACATGGGATTGAACGTGTAAAAAAAGGGATTATCAAAATACGAATTTATCGGGAAGAAGATAAAGTTTTTCTTGAAGTTGTCAATTCATCGGGGAAAGTGACTGTGGAAGAGAGGGAGAAAATCCGTAAGATTTTATACGGACCTCCGGAAGAAGTAAAGGGTGTCGGAAAGCATACCTCTCTCGGGCTGCGTAATGTAAATGAGAGAATTAAACTGATTTACGGTCAGGATTATGGATTGGATATGGATATTGACGAAGAGCATACAAGTTTCAAAATTGTTATTCCGTATGAGTGGAAGCCGGAAGATGAGGAGGAAACAAAACAACGTGTGCAAATTGAAATGTGGAAAAAGAGGGAGGAGGAAGAACGGAAATGAACGGAAAGCGAATATTGACTCTCGCTGTTGTCTGTACGTCTGTTTTATTACTGATTGTCGGTTGTAAAGGAAGAGTGGAAGAAAAAGTGGAGGAGGAAATCGTTTTGAAAACGGTTTCCATGTTTGGGGGAACGACTCCAAGTGCAAAAATATATCAGGATATTAACGAGAAGTTTATGAAAAAATATGAAAATGTCACCATAGAGGACGATTCACAGATTTGTGACGAGGAATGGAAAACGAAGGTGGCTGTCAGTTTTGCGGTTGGAAATGAACCCGATGTTATTCAGTTTTTTACGGATTCGGCAGCAGAGTCTATTTTAGCGACGGATAAACTTGTATCGTTGGAGGAAATTCAAAAAGAATATCCCGAATACGCAGAAGATACACTTGATACGGCGCTGGAGGCAGTGAGAAATAAAGACGGGGTGATAAGAGCCGTACCGACAACGGGGTACTGGGAAGGGCTGTTCTGTAACAAAGAACTGTTTGATAAATACAATGTGAAACTTCCGACAGACTGGGAGTCATTTGTGAAAGCGGTTCACATTTTCAAGAAAAATGGAATTGTTCCAGTAGCGGTGTCTTTAAATCATATGCCGCATTATTGGATAGAACATTTACTTTTGTATACGGCGGGGGAAGAAGAATATGCTGTTGTTCCCGAAAAAGCGCCGGAAACATGGGTAAAAGCATTTGGAACATTGAAAGAATTGAGAGATATGGGGGCATTTCCGGAAGATACGGATATATTTGCCGATAGTTGTGCCATACAATTTTTTCAGGAAGGGAAAGCGGCAATGCAGCTGGAGGGTTCTTGGTATGTAAGCAGTCTTGTGGAAGCGGGGATGACAGATAAAGTGACTGTAGTTGCATTTCCGGGTGTGAAAGAGCAGAAAGCACAAAAAGGAGCGCTGATTACCGGTATTTCCTCAGGATTTTATATTACAAAAAAAGCGTGGGAAAATCCGGAAAAAAGAGAATTGGCAGTGCGTTTTGTGGAAGCGCATACAACGAAAAAATCGTTGGAAAGGTACTGGGGCGGAAACGGAATCGCTACATTTAAAGGAAGTACAAATAAAGGGCTATCGTTTCTTGTGGAGAGTGGGAAAACATTAAGTGACGGGGCGGCTTCGCTAAACCAACCTACGGATTCCCGTATTTGTCCCGAAGCGTACAAGATGATTATCGAAGGAGCGGCGGACATATCGACAGGAGAAAAAGATGCTAAGATGTTGTTGGACGAGGCGCTGCAGTTGGAACGGGAACGATAATAATAAAATTTTGACAAATGTTAAAGGTGTCTATATAATAGAGCGGTAAAGACATGGGAAGGGTAAGACTTAAACAGAGGTGTGAGAAGTGTACAAAGTGATGATAATCGACGACGAACCTATCATTGTGGAGGGGTTGTCCAAAAGTATTTCGTGGGAGAAATGGAACTGCGAAGTTGTGGCAACTGCTAATGACGGGTGCGAGGGGAGAGAATTGATTCAGAAGTATAAGCCTAACATGATATTCTGTGATATTTCCATGCCGGAATTGGACGGACTGACGATGATTGCAGGATTGGAATCAGAGTTTGAAGATATGGAAATCAGTATATTGACGGGATACAGAGATTTTGATTATGCGCAGCAGGCGGTAAATTTGGGCGTAACAAGATTCTTGCTGAAACCGTCAAGTATGAAAGAGATAGAAGAAGCGGTAGAAACAATGACGGAAAATTTAAAGAAAAAACATATTTTAGTCGAACCGCACGAGACAGCAAATTCTTTTATTGTAAAAAATGCTATGAAATATATTGATGAACACTATAGTGAAAAACTGACTTTGCCGGAAGTTGCGGAGAAGACCTACGTCAGCCAGTGGCATCTGAGCAAACTGTTGAATAAAGAGATGAAGAAAAGTTTTTCGGAAATTTTAAATGAGATAAGAATTAAACGTGCAAAAAAACTGTTGGAAGATTCTTCACTTCGCATAGGCGACGTGGCGAGAGAAGTTGGTTTTCTTGATTTTGCTCATTTTTCAAGAGTGTTTAAAAAAGTGGAAGGAATTTCAGCCAACGAGTATAGGAATCATATGGATTAGTAAAAAAGTAGGAGAAACCCTACTTTTTTGCGTATATGGGGTTGACTTTTAGGAAAGTTAGTAATAAACTGATTAAGTACGCATAAAAACGTAGTTTTTTTAGTGCGTATAAATGAAAGAGTAACTAATACTCGGCAACCAAAACAGTATTCATAGGAGGTGAAAGGAATGCCAACATTCAATCAGTTAGTAAGAAAAGGACGTCAGACAGCTGTTAAAAAATCTACAGCACCAGCTTTACAGAAGGGATACAACTCTTTAAGAAAGAAAGCAACTGACGCTTCTGCACCACAGAAAAGAGGTGTTTGTACTGCAGTTAAGACAGCAACACCTAAAAAACCTAACTCAGCGCTTAGAAAGATCGCCAGAGTTCGTCTTTCTAATGGTATCGAAGTAACAAGTTACATTCCGGGAGAAGGACACAATCTTCAGGAACATAGCGTTGTTCTTATCCGTGGTGGTAGGGTAAAAGACTTACCAGGTACAAGATACCACATCGTACGTGGAACACTTGATACAGCAGGTGTTGCAAAAAGACGTCAGGCTCGTTCTAAATACGGTGCTAAGAGACCAAAAGACGCAAAATAAAACAAAGTAACTAGAATCGTTATCACAAACAGAACTATGATTCCTGTAGGTTGCGGGTTAGGAATACAGTCCCCGCACGATAACACATGCCAATGAATAAGGCGTTTCATATTTCATAGAGAGACACATGTGAGTACCGATGAATTAATTTAACAGAAACGAAAGTTTCAAGAACATGATTAAGGAGGGAAGGACCGTGCCACGTAAAGGACATACACAAAAAAGAGACGTATTAGCGGATCCAATGTACAATAATAAAGTGGTTACAAAACTTATCAACAACATTATGTTAGACGGTAAGAAAGGTGTAGCACAGAAAATTGTATACGGAGCATTTGAAAGAATTGCTGAAAAATCTGACAAACCAGCTATCGAAGTATTTGAAGAAGCGATGAACAATATCATGCCAGTACTTGAAGTAAAAGCAAGACGTATCGGTGGAGCAACATATCAGGTTCCTATCGAAGTAAGAGCGGACAGAAGACAGGCATTAGCACTTCGTTGGATTACATTGTATTCTCGTAAAAGAGGAGAGAAAACAATGGAAGAAAGATTAGCAAACGAACTTCTTGATGCAGCAAACAATACAGGTGCATCTGTGAAGAAGAAAGAAGACATGCACAAAATGGCAGAAGCAAATAAAGCATTTGCTCACTACCGTTTCTAATATAGGAGGAAAAAGTCTTGGCTGGAAGAGAATATCCATTAGAGAGAACAAGAAACATTGGTATTATGGCACATATTGATGCCGGTAAGACTACAACTACAGAACGTATTCTTTACTATACCGGTGTTAACCATAAAATTGGTGATACTCACGAAGGTACTGCTACAATGGACTGGATGGCTCAGGAGCAGGAAAGAGGTATCACAATCACTTCAGCGGCTACAACTTGTCACTGGACATTACAGGAAAACTGTAAACCAAAAGCAGGTGCATTAGAGCACCGTATCAATATCATTGATACTCCGGGACACGTTGACTTTACTGTAGAAGTTGAACGTTCACTCCGTGTACTTGACGGTGCAGTAGGTGTATTCTGTGCTAAAGGTGGAGTTGAACCACAGTCAGAAAACGTATGGCGTCAGGCTGACACATACAACGTACCAAGAATGGCTTTCATCAACAAAATGGACATTTTAGGTGCAAACTTCTATGGAGCAGTAGAACAGATTAAATCAAGATTAGGTAAAAATGCAATCTGCATTCAGTTACCAATCGGAAAAGAAGATGAATTCAAAGGAATCATCGACTTATTTGAAATGAAAGCATACATCTACAATGATGACAAGGGTGATGATATTTCTATTGTAGACATCCCTGAAGACATGAAAGATGATGCCGAATTATATCGTACAGAATTAGTAGAAAAAATCTGCGAATTAGACGATGACTTAATGATGGAATACTTAGAAGGAGAAGAACCATCAACTGAAGCATTGAAAGCAGCATTAAGAAAAGGAACATGTAACTGTGATGCAGTTCCTGTATGCTGTGGTACTGCTTACAGAAATAAAGGTGTACAGAAACTCCTTGATGCAGTTATCGAATTTATGCCTTCACCACTTGACGTTCCTGCAATTCAGGGTGTTGACGAAGACGGAAACGATGTTGTAAGAGAATCTTCTGATGAAGGACCTTTCTCAGCATTAGTATTCAAAATTATGACTGACCCATTCGTAGGTAAATTAGCATACTTCAGAGTTTACTCTGGAACAATGAACTCAGGTTCTTATGTATTAAATGCGACAAAAGGCAAAAAAGAACGTGTTGGACGTATCTTACAGATGCATGCAAATAAGAGAGAAGAACTTGACAAAGTATATTCAGGAGATATCGCTGCTGCAATCGGATTTAAGTTCTCTACAACTGGAGATACAATCTGTGACGAACAGCATCCGGTAATCCTTGAATCTATGGAATTCCCAGAACCTGTTATCGAGTTAGCTATTGAACCAAAAACAAAAGCATCTCAGGGTAAACTTGGTGAATCCTTAGCAAAACTTGCAGAAGAAGACCCTACTTTCCGTGCTCACACAGATCACGAAACAGGTCAGACAATCATCGCTGGTATGGGTGAACTTCACCTTGAAATCATCGTAGACAGACTTCTTCGTGAATTTAAGGTAGAAGCAAACGTAGGTGCACCTCAGGTTGCTTACAAAGAATCATTCACAAAAGCAGTTGATGTTGACAGCAAGTACGCAAAACAGTCAGGTGGACGTGGACAGTACGGACACTGTAAAGTTAAATTTGAACCAACAGACGTTAATGGTGAACAGACATTCTTCTTTGAATCTACAGTAGTAGGTGGAGCAATTCCAAAAGAATACATTCCAAAAGTTGGAGAAGGTATCGAAGAAGCGATGAAATCCGGTATGCTTGGCGGATTCCCTGTTGTAGGTATTAAAGCAACAGTTTATGACGGTTCTTACCACGAAGTCGATTCAAGTGAAATGGCATTCCACATTGCCGGTTCTTTAGCATTTAAAGACGCTATGGCAAAAGCAGCTCCTGTACTTCTTGAGCCAATCATGAAGGTAGAAGTAACAATGCCGGAAGAATACATGGGAGATGTTATCGGTGATATCAACTCTCGCCGTGGACGTATTGAAGGTATGGATGATTTAGGCGGCGGAAAAATCGTTCGTGCATATGTTCCGTTATCAGAAATGTTTGGATACTCTACAGACTTACGTTCAAGAACACAGGGACGTGGTAACTACTCAATGTTCTTCGAGAAATATGAGCCAGTTCCAAAGAACGTACAGGAAAAAGTATTAGCAAACAAAGGAAAATAGGAAAAGTCCTGTTTTATCCTATGAAAAACAATAAAAACACTTGAAAATCTGTATGATTTGAAATATAATCAGAGATAACCGAGTAAACAAAAAATAAATAATATGCCCCTTGTAAAAAGGGGCAATAGAATTAAGGAGGATTATTCAAAATGGCTAAAGCTAAATTTGAAAGAAGTAAACCACATTGTAACATTGGTACAATCGGACACGTTGACCACGGTAAAACAACAACAACTGCTGCTATCACAAAAGTATTGGCAGAAAGAGTTGCAGGTAACGTAAAAGTAGATTTCGAGAACATCGATAAAGCTCCAGAAGAAAGAGAACGTGGTATCACAATCTCTACAGCACACGTTGAGTATGAAACAGAAAAACGTCACTACGCTCACGTTGACTGCCCAGGTCATGCTGACTACGTTAAAAACATGATCACAGGTGCTGCTCAGATGGACGGTGCTATCCTTGTAGTTGCTGCTACTGACGGTGTTATGGCTCAGACAAGAGAACATATCTTACTTTCTCGTCAGGTAGGTGTTCCTTACATCGTAGTATTCATGAACAAATGTGACATGGTAGACGATGAAGAATTGTTAGAATTAGTAGAAATGGAAATTCGTGAATTATTAGACGAATATGAATTCCCAGGAGATGATACTCCAATCATTCAGGGATCTGCTCTTAAAGCACTTGAAGATCCAAACGGAGAATGGGGAGACAAAATCATGGAACTTATGGACGCTGTAGATAGTTACATCCCAGATCCAGAACGTGATACAGACAAACCATTCTTAATGCCAGTAGAAGACGTATTCTCTATCACAGGTCGTGGTACAGTTGCAACTGGTAGAGTTGAACGTGGTACACTTCACGTATCTGACGAAGTTGAAATCGTTGGTATTAAAGAAGAAACACGTAAAGTTGTAGTAACAGGTATCGAAATGTTCCGTAAACTTCTTGACGAAGCTCAGGCTGGTGATAACATCGGTGCATTACTTCGTGGTGTTCAGAGAACAGAAATCGAAAGAGGACAGGTTCTTGTTAAACCAGGTAGTGTTACATGTCACACAAAATTCACAGCTCAGGTTTACGTATTAACAAAAGATGAAGGTGGACGTCATACACCATTCTTCAACAACTACAGACCACAGTTCTACTTCAGAACAACTGACGTAACAGGTGTTTGCCACTTACCAGAAGGTACAGAAATGTGCATGCCTGGTGACAACGTAGAAATGTCAATCGAACTTATTCACCCAGTTGCTATGGAACAGGGATTACGTTTCGCTATCCGTGAAGGTGGACGTACTGTAGGATCAGGCCGTGTTGCTTCTATCATCGAGTAATACAATCTGAATATAGATTTGTTATCGCAAGATAACGTTGTGTCCAAACGTAAGATACCCGTAGAACTTCGGTTCTACGGGTTTTTCTGTTACCTGGAAATATGTAAAAAGAGCAGTAAAGAATAACGAACAGTATAGAAAAACGGTTGCCGGGAGAGTGTCCTGACAACCGTTTGTGATAACAGAATGATAACAAAATATATAATTTTCGTAAATATGATAACAGATAAAGTGGATTTATTCACAAATCAGAGATTTGACTGTGGATTAAGTCAGATCATATGTCTTGATGTCATTACCTTCAGTGCCCTTCTTAACGATGGTATGACAACCTATCGTAGTTCCCATAGCACGCAGTTTCCATTCTTCTTGGGTAGCGTTCAGCTTATCTAATTCTTCTTGTCTTTTATCTTCATTTTCGATAGCTAATATTTCAGCTTTTTCCTTTTCATAGACATTTTTAAATTGACACCATTTCCTGAAAAAGTCCTGCATTGTAGGATTATCGAATGTCAGTGAAACCTTCTGATCAGGTGTCTCAGCAAGTGAGAGGTTCACTGAATCATCAATAGAAAACAGCAGGGAGAGCACATCTCCGACTGTTTCAATATTAAAATCCAGAAAAACACTTACATGGTATGTCCTGTTAAAGCGGTGCGGGATGGATACGGAAGCATACCTGTCTGCGGAAAGCCTGCGGCATATCACAGATTTTAATGACCTCCGTGTGCTTGGGCACCTTGGCACAGCGGTCAACGAGATCTGCCGACCGATTCTGATGCAGCTTGGACGGTATGTCCTTATGGATCTGGAAAATGACAGGAAAACGGTTGCAAAAGAATCGGAAGTGGCCTATAATGAATTTAACACGTTAATTCGTGAAAGTGAAGAAAATACCAGAGAGACAAAGATAGAAGAAAACAAGGAGGAAACAGAGCATGAGAGAGATCACTTACAGCAGGAACGGGGATTATCTGATCCCGGATATCAAACTGGAGGAGACCAGGGGAACCATCGGGAAATACGGGATGATGCGGAAGGAATATCTGAGGAACCACAAGAAAGCCAGATTCAACATACTGGCACTGCAGAACAGGCTGGACAGCCATCTGATGGAAGTGGACAGCGAAGCCAGACAGAAAGTGGAAGACCTGACCATGCAGCTTCTGGAGAAAGACCCGGCACCGGAGAAATCAGCCGACAGCATGGCATGGACCCGTCACATGAACCGGATCCGGGCACAGGCAGAAGAACTGGTGGTTCAGGAGATTATATACAATTAAGCCTGTTCCCCACAGAGGAAGAACAGTTTGGAGAGATCAGGAAAGCGGCAGCTGCACTCACACAGCCAGCCGCTTTTTTTGTTTCGGATGAGATCGTGGATGATGTGCTTCGTACCGGAAGCGGACGGAAGAATACGTTATTCCATATCACTGCAAAGCTTGTGGAGGGAATTGACCATGAGGAACTGAGAAGCTTTCTCATCCAGGAATATGGTACCGGCGGGAAAGGGTTTGAGTTTTCCGGACAGAAATTCAGCGTCTGGTATGACGGGGATGGTATGCGTTTCCGACGTGGGGAATCCGCAAGACACAATTATGACCGTATGCTTACGTGGGAAGAAGCGGCAAACCGTATTCAGGATATGTATGATGCGGGAACTTATGTCTCCAACGTGATTATGAAAAATTCCATTAAAGTGGAATGTGATGAGCTTTCCAGCCAGCTGGCACTGCATTTCCGGGATACCGGGGCTATCCGGGGAATATACAGCCATACTGAAACGACCGAACGGTTCCGGGCAAGTCTGGATGATCCGGAGCAGACAAGAGAGTATTACCAGATGCTTGTGGAACTGGAACGGGATATGGAACGTCATCCGGAAAACTATATGAGGTACCAGATACGGAATAATCCAATATACAAGCAGAGGGTCTATGACCTTGGAAGGACGCTCGATTGGAGTAGGCAGGAAGATACCGTAACACCGCCGGAAATAGCTTTTATTACGCAGGATGAGATCGACTCTGTTTTACGAAGAGGTGGAAATGTAGCTGGCGGAAGGAACCGTATCTATGAATTTTTCATGGAACACCACGATGAAAAAGAAGCAGCCGACTTCTTAAAACATGAGTATGGAGACGGAGGATGCACACCCGGTATCCAGGGAAGCGATCTTTCCGATGAGTGGCATGATGCAAAAGGGATCCGTTTGAGCAAAGGACAGATAGCCAACCCAAGCCTGACAACACTGGTCAAGTGGAAACAGGCAGCTTCCAGGACGAGGCAGCTGATCCGGATGGATGATTTTTTGTCTCCGGAAGAACTGGAAAAGTATGAAGAACGGCAGGAAGCACAGCGTCTTGCTGATATGGAGGAAGTAAAGCAGTCACTGGAAACGGAGGAGGTTCCGGAAAAAACTGAGGAAGTTCATGAGGTAGTTCATACGGAAGAAAATGTGGAAGACAAGCCGGAAGAAAGCGGGCAGCCATTAAGGGCAGAAGATGTGCAGAACCTGGTTTTGGTAAACCGCCAGTATTCCTCTGTGAGCAGGACGGCGGAGTATGATTTTACCTGTGAGATACGTGGGGAGCAGGATATCCTGCATTATACGGTGGAATACCACGATGACGGGGAAGGGTTCACCATCCATACGGAAAAAGATGATATCTGGGAAAGAATGTCTGAGCCGGAACTGGAACGGCTGGAGAGGGTACTGGAACGGGAAGCCCTCTATTTTCAGTATCATGAGGATATTGAAAATGCAGCGAACCTGGAAGGACTTCGGGAAATCCAATACAGTATCATGGAAAATGAATCCATCTATTTCCGGCAAATCTCAGAACGTGTCTGGAATGAGTATGGGCAAAGAGAACGGGAATTGTCTGTTGAGATACCGGCAGTTAATTTTCATATCACGGATGACCAGCTGGGCTACGGAACAGCAAAAGAAAAATTCAGAGCCAATGTGATGGCAATCCAGGTTCTGAAAAAATGTGAAAGAGAGAACCGTTATGCATCATCAGAGGAGCAGGAAATTCTGTCAAACTATGTTGGCTGGGGAGGCTTGCCGGATGCTTTTGATGAAAGCAAAGCCTCCTGGAGTGAGGAGTATCAGGAACTGAAAGATCTGCTTACCAAAGAGGAGTATGCGGCGGCAAGGGAATCCACGTTGAACGCCCATTATACACGGCCTGTTATCATCGAGAGCATGTATCAGGTGCTTCAGAATCTGGGATTTGAAAAGGGAAATATCCTGGAACCATCCATGGGTGTAGGAAACTTTTTTGGAATGCTTCCGGACAAGTTACAGCAGTCCCGGCTTTATGGAGTGGAACTGGACAGCATCAGCGGCAGGATCGCAAAACTGCTTTATCCAAACGCTGATATTCAGATCAAAGGATTTGAAAAGACCGATTATCCCAATGATTTTTTTGATGTGGCAATCGGAAATGTCCCTTTTGGTTCCTATAAAGTGAATGACCGCCAGTATGATAAGTATCATTTTATGATCCACGACTATTTCCTTGCAAAGACCATTGTAAAGTTTTTTTGCTCCGGTGCCCGGAAAGCCAGGTTCTTTCCCTGACGGATCTCATGTCCGGCAAGCTTCATTTTTTGAAGAAACTCATCATAGTTGATGGATGACCAGATCGCTTTATCTACAGCGACTTTTAGTTTTGCTTTCCAGCTGTTTCCACGATGGTATTCCATATTTTCTTTATAAGATTTCCCTTTTTCGCCGGTTGGCATACTGGTGGCCAGACCGTTTTCCTGGCAAATACGGTTGCTGATCCTGCAGATTTTATGATAACTGCGTTTGTTGGAGACATATTTATGATGGTCAACAAAGCTGGTAGCATTAAAAATGATATGGTTATGAATATGATTCTGGTCAACATGGGTACTGATGACATATTCATATTTCCCTTTTAGTACTTCGTCAGCAAATTCTTTGCCGAGCTTATGTGCGGTTTCAGCGTCAACCTCTCCAGGCTTAAAAGATTGAATTAAATGAAATGCCAGATTGTTGCCTTTATCCATCACGTTCTTTTTACCTTCATCTCTGGTGAAAGCAAATTCCAGATCAGCAGATTCTGGGGAACAGGCAAAACTGGAAATCAGTAATTTTTCTTCGGTTTTGTCCGGATTCATAATATAGTCCAGCGCTTTTTTGTCAGTTACTTTAATGGGGAAGATTTTAATATATGCCATATCTCGCTTACCATCCTTTTCAATTCTTCCATTTCTTCCGGGTACAAATCACCGGTGGTATTTACCTTTTTTGCAATCTGGTTGATGTTTACACCGATTTTGTGCATCTCTTCGTACATCTGCTTGATCGGGGTTGTGTCGGTGTTGATGATATAGCCGTCGATAGCCATTTTTCTAAGATAGGCGCCCATGTTTCTGGTCTTTGACAGAATCATCTTTTGGCGGATCAGCTTCTTTTCCTCTGGAGTAACACAAAACAATATTTGGATGTTTCTTTTTCTGTTTGACATGTCTATTTTCTCCTTCTGTACGTAATTCGGTTTTGGGGTGCTTCGGGGTTTTCAATTTAGGGCAGGGTTCCCTAAATTGCCATTTTTGCGGAAGTGTATATACACTTCCTGTCCTTGCTGCTGTTCTACCCTCTAATAGATAAATTCAGGTGAAATAGAAAATTGCAAAAGAATTTGAGAAACTGAACAGGTAGTGCAGCTCATGAAAATGTGGTATGATTATTGTCAAGATACGAGAACATCCAGAGGTGAAAAAAAGAGTGGATAGAGAAGAAATTTTTGAATATGTGAAGAAGCAGTATGGAACAATACCTGAATATTTGTGGAGCAGTTCTCCGGATAGTGCAGTGCTTCGCCATCATAATGGAAAATGGTATGCGGTGATCATGAATGTTGAGAGATCCAAACTTGGATTGGATGGAGATGATACCGTGGAAATTATAGATGTTAAATGTGATCCGGAAATGACAGGAATGATTATCCAGACCTATGGTTTTCTGCCGGGCTATCACATGAATAAGCAGCATTGGATTACGATTTTGTTGGATGGAATAGTAGGAGAATCGAAAATATTGGATTTTCTGGATATGAGTTATGATTTGATTGATAGAATGCAGAAATGATAAAAAGAAAATTTCTCAAAACTATTCTTATTGATATATAAAGAAACTTTGTGAATAATGCAAAAACAGCATGAGCTATTTCAATAATGGCGATAGGGATTATATGTAACAGTGCCTGCCATTTCGTATTTACATTTCATAAAAAGAAAGAGTATTCTGATTTTCAAGAGCAGAATAATGGGAAGGAGTATGAGTGATTCTATGATGAATATACATTTCCTTACGATCTTACGGGAAGATGAATTTCGTGAGTTGAAGAAAGTTTTTCCGCATGATAACGAATTATTACACAGTATCAGATCAATCCGATACTGTAAAGCAGAAGTGTTTCGGGATTGTATTCTGGGAACCTTGCGAGTACCGGAAAAAAATGAAATACGTACACCACATGTTGTTTGTGGATTTTACCTGACAGATAAAGAACTTTTTTTAATTGAGGACAGTGGGGAACTGAAACACTGGATAGAGAAAAAGGAAGAACAGTTTCAGGAGCTGAAATCGCCGGATCAGTTTCTTCTTAAGATGATGGAACTGATGATTGAAAATGATCTTCTATATTTATTACATTTGGAAAAAGAAATTGAAAAGATGGAAGATCAGCTCATAAAAAGTGTTCCAGATAATTTCTTTACGGTTCTTACAAAGTATCGACAGAAACTATCTGAGCTGGATGCATATTATGAACAGCTGGCTATGATTGGTGATCTATTACAGTCTCAAGATGGACTGACTATTATCCATAATACAGAATCGTGGAATCGTTATGCACTCAGGACAGAACGACTGCATAACCATGTGCATTTGCTTAGAGAAAATATACTGCAGTTACGTGAACTGTATCAATCTCAGCAGGATGCACAACAGAATAAAATTATGTGTATATTGACAGTTGTGACAACCTTATTCCTGCCACTTACACTTTTGACCGGCTGGTATGGGATGAATTTTGTAAATATGCCTGAGCTGCAGTGGAAATACGGATATGTTGCAGTGATTGCAATTGCAGTAATTACAATTATTCTGGAACTCATTTATTTTAAAAAGAAAAAATTGTTGTAGGATAAGATTATCCGTAGAGAGTAAAAGATTTTTTTCAGAATTAGGTATTCATTAAAATAGGCTGCACACAATTTTGTATGCAGCCGAATCTATATGAAGAGGTGCCTTTTTCCTCTTTGGCAATGTTAGTTTTTGTTATATTTTTATAACCAGAAACGGTTGGAAAAGCATCCACGCATAACGGATACAATTCCCTGAAGGATCAGGAAAAATCCGATTACCCAGGCCATAGCTGCAATACTTGCAAATGGATGTGTGAAAGACAGAAAACCAATCACAGTCAGCAGGATTCCAAGTACCGTAAACCAGCCCCAGCCTCTTACTCCCAGTTTTTGAAGGTCAAAGGAATTAACCAGTTTGGTGATACCTGAAAAAATCAGCCACATTCCTAAAATAAAGGAGATTGTCATTGCTGTAAACCATCCATTTCCCAAAATGAATAAAGACATCAGTACGGTCAGAATGCCGTCAGCAAGAAACCAGCCAGATCCTGCCATATAATCATGACCGGCTGCAAATATCACTATATCTATAATGCCGGAAAACATCATGGCAACTCCAAAGATAATGGGAAGACCATAAAGAATTTCTCCGGGATTCCTCAAACATCCAATCCCGGTTATAATCAGAAAGATTCCGGCTAAAATCCATAATACTTTTGATGTCGTTTTACTCATATCAAAAACCTCTTTCCCAATTGTGTTTAGCTTTTAAAACAGGCAGGGGTTTTATTCCCTGCCCGTTTGAGATTAACCTTCAATGGCAATATAATGGGAGTTGTTTTCTACTGTCTTCTGCTCTTTTGGAACAGTAAAGGAAAGAATACCATTTTCAAATTTCGGATGGATGTCTTCTCTCTGAACATTATTTCCTACATAAAAGCTCCTGCTTACATTTCCGGCATAACGCTCTCGGCGGATATATTTTCCTTCCTTATCCTTTTCATCTTTATCAAGACCTTTTGCGGCACTTACCGTTACATAACCGTTTTCAAGTTGGATCTGAATCTCATCTTTCTTAAATCCCGGAAGATCAATGGCCACTTCGTAAGTGTTGTCTTTTTCCTTTACATCGGTCTTCATGATATGGGGAGCATGTTTCCCATACAATTTTTTATCGATGTCCGGAAAAGCAAAATCATCCATAAAATCATCAAATAAACTTTCTCCAAAAATATTAGGCATTAACATAAGTCATATCTCCTTTCATGACATAAACTAAAGTTTGCACTATCGGAGAAACCCGAAGTGTTGATTTATGAATATCAGGAAGAGAAATCATTTCCTCTTCCTTTGTTCTATGCGTAATATAACATAATTATTAGCACTCGTCAATAGAGAGTGCTAATAATTATGTGAAGATTTTGTGAATTATAAGAAATTATATGACTACTGATATTAGATCCAGCGGCATTGATTCCAAATGTTAATCATTATTTGAGCAGAAACAGAATGCCATGTTTCATGGGATTGGAAAAACAGACTGCGTGTGCTATACTTAACGGGATTAATATGATAATAAAGAGGCGATCATGATGATGAAAAAGAAAGAAATCCTGCAGAGCCTGTTGAAATTGGTGGTTATCGTATTTGCAGCCACCGTACTTGGGAAGATTTTTACAGGGCTTGGATTTCCAGAAACGAATATTGTTGTGATGTATCTTCTGGCTGTTCTTCTGGTTGCGAGATTTACATCAGGATATCAGTATGGGATTTTATCTGCAGTAGTTTCACTCCTATGTTACAATTATTTTTTTACGGAACCCTATCATACGCTTGCAGTAAATGATCCCGGGTATCTGATTACTTTTTCCATTATGCTGACAACTTCCATTCTTACAAGTGCCCTGACAACAAAAGAAAAGCTTTTAACGGAAGAAGCAAATGAAAGAGGGAAAGAAAGCCAGATCTTATATATGCTTTCCAGTAAGTTGTCTGATGCGGCGGATATGGAAGCTGTTCTCAGAATTGCAGCAGAAAGTATCAGTCATCTGCTTCAGGTAAATGTCGGATGCATTTATGTTGGAAGGCAGTCTGAACCGATCTTCATCCAGCAGTCCGGAAAAGAGCAGATTCACAGAAGCGTGCCGGATGCAGATGAGATTCGGAAGAGATATACAAATCTTCGAACCGAATATCTGGAAGAAGAGGACACTTATGGGTACCCGGTCAACGGACGGGAGCATTTGCTGGCAGTTGTTAAAATTGATAAAACCGTAAATGAAGAACATCTGCAGGAAAAGAAAAAGTTACTGCATTCTATTTGGAAGCCCAGACAAAGGGAGTGATAACACCATGATAACAAAATCCCCCAAAACCATACGGACACAACGGAAAATCCGGAGTTTCCCCCACGAATCAAACGAAAAACCACCATTTGCACACCGCAATACACCGGTCTGATATCGTGAAGGTGGACGTACTGTAGGATCAGGCCGTGTTGCTTCTATCATCGAGTAATCACTGATTAGCAGATAAAATTATATATATCGTTATCGTAAGATAACATTGTGTCCAAACGTAAGATACCCGTAGAACTTCGGTTCTACGGGTTTTTCTGTTGCCTGGAAATGTACAAAAGAGTGGAAAAGAATAACGAACAGTATAGAAAAACGGTTGCCTGGAGAGAGTCCTGACAACCGTTTGTGATAGTGCGCCTTGCGGCGCACGTCGCTAATGGGTGAAAGTCCCTAATCTGCCCTAGTAGTGGGAAGGATACAGCCAATGACAAGGGTGTCCATCGTGAGGTGGAATCTGAAGGAAGTCGGATGGCAAATCTCTGGTCTGACGAACAGAAATCACATGAGGCTATAGTTAAGGATAACAAATATTTTTGAACAGGCGGGATATACCATTCAGAAAAAGGTTTTAAATGCGTGGGATTTTGGTGTACCGCAGAAAAGAGAGAGACTAATCACTGTTGGAATTAGAAATGATTTAGTAGGAAAAGTTTCATTCTCATTTCCTAAAGAACATGATTATAAGCCTGTTTTAAGAGATGTTTTATTGGATTGCCCAGAAGGACCAGGAGTGCCATACGGGGAAAATAAAAGAAAAATATTTGAATTAGTTCCACCTGGAGGATATTGGAGAGACATCGATCCAGAGATTGCAAAAGCATATATGAAAAGTTGCTGGGATATGGAAGGTGGAAGAACAGGAATTCTTAGGAGAATGAGCCTGGATGAACCGTCATTAACGGTATTGACTTCACCGTCTCAGAAGCAAACAGAAAGATGTCATCCATTGGAAGCAAGACCGTTTACAGTACGTGAGAATGCAAGATGCCAAACATTTCCAGATGAATGGCAGTTTTGTGGAAGTGTTCAATCTCAGTATAAACAGGTTGGCAATGCTGTTCCTGTTAACTTAGCATATGAAATTGGGTTGGAGATACATAAATCATTAGAGGGGGTAAAATAAATGGCGTGGAATTTAGATTTTATATCAGAAGAAGATTTTAAGAAGCATGTGCGTGCAACAATTATGAAATATGGAGAAAAATTAGAATCGTATGATTTGAAGCGATTCAACAGTAATCTGATTGATCCAATCAAGCTGATTTTTGATAAGTCGGTGTATCGTACAAGCTGGGAAGAAATTGTAAATAATGAAATTTTCCGGCAGAGAGATAAGTCTAACAATAATGATATAGGATATTTTCATCAGAATATTTTTCCTATTTCAAAGGCTGCGAAGTCCCGCAGGCAGGCTGGGATGTTATTTACAGAAATCCCGATGGAATACAAATGCCAGATGGAGATATTGTACATACAATATATGTGGAAATGAAAAACAAACATAATACTATGAATTCTGCATCTTCTGCAAAAACATATATAAAAATGCAAGGACAGATTCTGGAAGACGATGATTGTGCATGCCTGTTAGTTGAAGCAATTGCAAAGAAATCACAGAATATAAAATGGTCAACAAAAGTTGATGGAAAAAATGTACAGCATAGATTGATTCGTCGTGTAAGCATGGATCAGTTTTATGCAATTCTCACTGGTGAAGAAGATGCATTTTATAAGATGTGTATGGTGTTGCCAGAGGTGATTAATTCTGTTGTAAATGAAGAGGATGGTGTTGAGGTTCCACACGATACGGTTATTGACGAATTGAGAAAAGTAGCATCATTGTATGGTGATGAAAACGGCGAGCTGTCTATGGCAATGGCTGTATATATGCTTGGATTCAATACGTATATGGGATTTGGTGATAAAATGCAAACAAAATTTGCATTAGACAGTAAGGATGGAATGTTAAAGCGTATATACGAGTATGCGAAGAATTTACAAGAACAAGATTAATCATGAGGTAGGATAAAACTGAGGGGGATACTGTGAAAAAAAGTAAATTAAGCCAAAATCGTGGAATAGATACAAAAAACAGGCTCACACAGTGAACCGATTAAAGAGTATTCCCACCTAAGCAAAGAGGCGCATCTGCACATCAATAAACAAATGGGTGGGTGCATCTGATATTGATGCCGGGATGCCTTAATAATTAAATCTATTGTAACACGAAAATTTGAAGGTGTGAAACACTTTCATTACTATTTGTGCCGCCAACTGAAAGGCGGCGGAATGGAGATTTTTATGTATTTAAAATATATTCAGATAGTTAACTTCAGAAATTTACTTTCAGCTAAATTTCAATTTGATGAAGGCGCAAATACTATTATTGGAGAAAATGATGCGGGAAAATCGAATGCTATCACAGCAATGCGAATTTTGCTTGATAGTTCGTATTATTATAATGTTAAGAGATTAAAAGAAACTGATTTTCCGTTTGAATTTTCAGAATGGAAAGGGCATTGGATTATAATATCGGCTTTCTTTGACAAGTTAACGGAAGATGATAAATCTGTTGAAGTATGTGCAGAAATGATTCCTGAAAATGAGAATGCAGATTTCTTGAAGTCATATATTCGTTGTGAAGGATACAATTATGGGGTTGTGACGGTATTTATTCGACCAAATAAAAGAATACGTAAAGCACTTTATGAAGCATCAGGTACAGATGAATTTGAGGAAATCCGAAAGAATATTAAACTTACAGACTACGAATTTGTGTATACGGCACGTTCACAAGTAGATTTTACAAACCCAGAAGTATATAAAAATATTGTAGGTGATATTGAAAATAAAGTATATTCAGATCCTGATAATGTTGATATGTCTTTAACAGGGAGTAAAATAGAAATATTAGATGTTTGGTCTCATTTATCGGTAGTTTTTATTGATGCATTAAGAGATGTAGGGACAGAAATGCATAAGCCTAAAAATCCTATTCGCAGGATTATAGATGCAATACAGAGTGATATTGAACTAATGGATTTAGAAACAATACAGGAGAAAATAAGAGATTTAAATGCTACAATTGCAAATGTAAGACAAATTTCAGATATTGGGGTTAAAATCGGAAATAAAATGGATGATATTATCGGTATGGTGTATTCTCCTGATATAATGTTAGAATCAAAAATAAAAGAGGATTTACCATCAATATCAAGAAATTTAACAATTTCAACAACAAGTCAACATGATATAGAATTGTTGGGATTGGGACATTTGAACATGCTCTATATAGCTTTAAAATTAGTAGAATTTGAATATAACAGAAATCATGAAGTGATGAATATAATGCTTATTGAAGAACCAGAAGCACACATACATGCACATATTCAAAAAACATTGTTTGATAAATTACAAATTTCTACAGAATATACGCAGGTTGTTATGACAACACATTCAGCACAACTTTCGGAAATTGCAGAGATAAGAAAAGTTAATGTCATGAAAATTGATGGGTTGCATTCAGTGGTGATGCAACCATGTAATGGATTGGATGAATTTGGAGAAAAAGAGTTAAAATTAAATAAAATCAAGCTTTCAAAACGCTTGGAAAAATATTTAGATGCAAAACGTTCTGTGTTATTGTTTTCTAAAGGGGTTATTTTAGTTGAGGGTGATGCAGAGGAAATAATGTTACCATCAATGGTTAAGAAAACTTTGGGTGTTTCATTAGACGAATTGGGAATAGGAGTAATTAACATAGGAAGTGTTTCTTTTGAATATGTTGCTAGCATATTTGCGGAAGAACGTTTGCGGAGGCGGTGTGCTATCGTAACAGATTTAGATGCAATATTGGAAAATGCTGAAAAATGTAAAAAAGAGGCTGCGGACAGAGGAAAATCAAGGAAGGAAAAGTTGGAAAGATTATTTGGTAATAATAAATATGTACAAATGTTTTATGCAAATTATACATTTGAAGTTGATTTTACTAATATTGAAAAAAATAGATCCTACTATAAACAGGTAATTGAAGAAAACTATCAAAAAGATGACACGATAAAAAAACATAAAGACTGTATAGAGGAAAGTGAAGCGAAACGTTATGATACAGTAATTTCTGTAGCAAACTATATTGGAAAAGGTTGGCTTGCTATGAGCTTGGCTGATGATTTAGACTATAATGTAGTAATACCAGATTACCTATTACGAGCAGTGGCATTTTCAGGAGGAAAATCTATATCAGATGCTGTGTTGTGGAAAATGTTAAAATATACAGTAAAGTGTAATGAAGAGGAAGACATTTCTGATATTAAAGACGGAATACAGTGTTCAAATTCTTTAACAGAACAGAATAAAATATTAAAACTTTTTTGCACAAAATTCCCGGAAACTATGTTGTTGAAATTAGTAAAATATATGGAGGAAAATGGTGATAGATGATTTAGAGAATTCTTTAAATGCCAAGCAACGTGAAATATGTTTAAGCCAAGATAATTATTTAATTATGGCATGTCCAGGTAGCGGAAAGACGAGAACTTTAACATATCGTTTGGCGTATATTGCAGACAAATATAAAGAGTCTGAAAAGTATAATATTGCTATTACATATACTAACCGAGCGGCCAACGAGATAGAGAATAGACTATTGGAAATGGATGTTAAAACGGATAATGTATGGACTGGGACAATTCACCAATTTTGCATGAAATTTATTATAAGACCTTATGCTATGTACTCAGAACGACTGAAAAAAGGGTATACAATTATTGATGAATATATTGCTGATTCATATGGCAGAGAAATAGCAAAAGAATTAGGAATAGAGTGTAATTTTTATGATAATCCCTTAGAATATCCAGAAGTTAAGCAAGAGTATGAAAAATGGCTAGAAGAAAAAAAGGAAATTGATTTTGAACAAATATTAATTCTATCAGAAGAATTAGTATGTAAAAATAAATTTATAGCAGAAAATATTTCCAAAATTATTAGAAGCATCCAAGTAGATGAATTTCAAGATACACAAGAAGAACAATATCAGATATTAGCGGCTATTGTAAAAAACAATAAATCGATAAATATTGCGTTTGTCGGTGACGTAAATCAGGGGATTTATGGTTCATTAGGGGGAATTGCAAAAAAACAAAAACAACTAGAAGAACTGTTTCAAGTAAGCATAAAAAAGGAATATCTTTCAGGATGTTATCGGTCAACACAAAGAATAGTTGATTATTATAAAAATTTTGAAATAGTTGATACAGGAGTATTTTGTAGTAGAGATGAATTAAAAGATGAAAAAGGGATAATTTGTTTAAATAATACACTGGAAAAAGCTAAATTAATAGATTGTATCTGTGATATAATTAATAAGGAAATAAAATTAGGAGTTCCAGAAGAAGAAATCTGCGTTGTTGCCCCACAATGGGGGTTAATATTTGGAATTTCTGAGAAACTTAAAAAGAAGATGCCGGATCAAAATTTTGATGCACCAGAAATATCACCATTTAAAAGAGATCAATTAAATCCATTTTATTTATTAGCAAAGTTGCTATATACAGAGCCAGGAAAAAATACCTATATAAGAAAGAAGATTGCAAAAGAAATTATAGAAATTTTAAAGGAAGAGTATCACATAGGTATTGACGAAGAAATAGATTCCTATTATTTGCTTCGGAGTATTAATAGTTATAAAAATTCTCAAGAAGAAGGGTTGATTTACTTTGAAAATTGTATTAAGTATGTGTTAGTATGCTTAAAAATTAATTTAGAAGATGAAATGGAGTTAAATAATACATTTGAAGCATTCATACAAAAAAGTAAGGAAAGAATTAAACGCTATAAAATAGAAAATACCAATGTTGCAATAAAGGCATGTTTTCATGAAAGACACGGTATAGTGCTCAGTACAATTCATGGTGTCAAAGGAGAAGAATATACAACGGTAATTGCGTTTGGTTTATTAAATGGATATTTGCCACATTGGGATTATATCTATAAAAGTGAAAAAAAGGTAGTAAGAAATGTAGAAACAAAGAAAATATTATATGTTTTGGGATCAAGAGCTAAGAAAAATTTATATTTATTTAGCGAAAGAGGAAGAACTACAAAAAAAGGATATGAGTATATAATGACAGATGAATTGCGGGCAGTTTCATTTAAATATGATATGGGAGAAGAAACCTAGTGAAAATTAGCAAAATTTGTAAAACTTGTGAATTTAATTTTGATGGTATATGTGTAGGAAAGGGCATTTATGGATATGGTGAAAAAATTACAGATATGTCGAAAGAATGTAATGGATGGGGGATATCGTTAGAATATTATTCAGAAGTTATAAATGGAATGCCTTGGTATATAAAAGAGCCGTTTGAAAGAGGAAAGATTTATTTTAATGAGGCATTGCATAAATTAGAGGAAGATGATACGGAGAAAGGAACGCAGATTAATATATATGACGCAATAGAGAAAATATACGGAATTCCGTGGTGGGAATTAGGAGAAATATTGGGTGTGAAATATACTGTTGTAGGATATGCAGCATGTAGAGGGACGATACCACGTAGAAAGAAAAAATTTGCATCTATTTTATGTATTCCAGAAAGATTTTTTGATGTAATATATTCAAAAGAATTATGCGAGTTAGAAAAATGTAAAAAGAAATTTTATGATTATTATGGAGAAACATGGATTTTGAAGATGCGAAAATTGGCTAGCAAGCAAATAAAAAATTAAAGTTGAATTTTTGAATGATAACACCATGATAACAAAATATCCAAAAACCACACGGACACAGCGGAAAATCCGGATTTTCCTACACAAATCACACGAAAAATCACTATTTGCATACCGCAATACACCAGTCTGATATCGTGAAGGTGGACGTACAGTAGGTTCAGGACGTGTTGCTACAATCGTAGAATAATTATAACGCGTATAAATTAAGGGGCTGTCGCTTTAACGATTAGTAAATCGTGAAGCGGCAGCTTCCTTTTTCCCGATTTTCTCTATATAATTGCGCTGTATCTATTGAAACAGTAACTTTTTCGTAAAAAAGCCGTACTTTAATACAATTCCAAAATTGGATTTGAAAAAAATTTTGCTTTTTCTAAATTTATGCACTCTTCAAAGAAAATAAATGCCTTCCCGTTTTCCCTTTTTGGATTTTGTTATGAAGTTTATTTACATTTTTGGCCATTGCCAGCAAAACACTTTCAGCA
>URXX01000007.1 GCA_900551895.1 uncultured Lachnospiraceae bacterium
TACGCCATGTCTGATCCAAACTTTGATACTTATGTTAGTGTCATGCACGCATTATTTGCTTTAGAGGATCAATATGGTCTGCACGCCTACCGGGATGAATCCGGCGTACCACAACTCATGTTTAAAGACAAAGGACATGATTCTTTAAATATGCTGGATAATATTGGAGCATGGGCTGATATGTACCAGAAATTCAGAAATGAAGAGATTACAGAAAAAGATTATTTAGACTGGAAAAGTCAATTCCCAGCTAAATAAGAAGAAATTATTTACAATAATATTTAAAAAGTATTGTCATTTGATTGTCAACGGACATAGAAAGAGCCAAGAAAGCCCATAAAATAGGCATTTCTTGGCTCTAATATATTATTCAAACTCAATCGTTGCAGGTGGTTTTCCCGTACAATCATACATAACTCTATTAACGTGTTTCACTTCATTTACAATTCGTGTCGTCACTTTACTAAGCACTTCCCACGGAATTTCTGCTGCTTCCGCTGTCATAAAGTCACTTGTCAACACTGCACGAAGTGCCACTGCGTAATCATAAGTTCTGAAATCTCCCATAACACCTACAGAACGCATATTTGTCAATGCTGCAAAATACTGTCCGATGTTTCTTGAAAGACCTGCTTTTTCGATTTCCTCACGGTAAATCGCATCTGCTTCCTGCACAATTTTAACTTTTTCCGCTGTTACTTCGCCGATAATACGAACTGCAAGTCCTGGTCCTGGGAATGGTTGTCTGAATACTAAATGTTCAGGAATACCAAGTTCAAGTCCTGCCTTACGTACTTCGTCTTTAAATAAATCGCGAAGAGGTTCTATAATCTCTTTGAAATCTACGCAATCCGGAAGTCCCCCTACGTTGTGGTGGCTCTTGATTACCGCTGATTTTCCTAATCCGCTTTCGATTACGTCAGGGTAAATTGTTCCCTGTACTAAGAAATCAACTGCTCCAATTTTCTTTGCTTCCTCTTCAAATACACGGATAAATTCTTCTCCGATAATTTTTCTCTTTTCTTCAGGTTCTGTTTTTCCTGCTAATTTATTATAAAATCTTTCCTGTGCGTTTACACGGATAAAATTTAAGTCATAGTTTCCTTCTGGACCAAATACTGCCTCAACTTCATCACCTTCGTTTTTACGAAGTAAACCGTGGTCTACAAATACGCAAGTTAACTGTTTTCCTACAGCCTTCGAAAGCATTACCGCTGCTACGGAAGAGTCAACTCCTCCTGATAAAGCACATAAAACTTTTCCGTTACCAACTTTTTCACGGATTGCTTCGATTGATTTTTCTACAAACGAATCCATTTTCCAGTCGCCCGTACATTCACACACATTATAAAGGAAGTTGCGTAACATTTTTGTACCTTCCTGTGTATGCAATACTTCCGGATGGAACTGTACTGCGTACAATTTTTCTGCTTCATTTTCCATTGCCGCTACAGGACAAACAGGTGTTGTCGCTGTAACTTTAAATCCTTCCGGCGCTGATGCAATGTAGTCTGTGTGGCTCATCCAGCAGATTGTAGATTTCTGCACATCTTCAAATAATTTTGAAGAAGAATCTACCTCCACTTCCGTTTTGCCATATTCGCTTACCGGTGCTGTTTTCACTTCGCCGTCTAATAAATATGCCATTAACTGTGAACCGTAGCAAATGCCAAGTACAGGGATTCCGAGTTCTAAAATGGCTCTTTCATATCTTGGAGATGCCTCATCATAAACGCTGTTTGGCCCTCCTGTGAAAATGATTCCCTTTGGGTTCATCTCTTTTATTTTTTCTAAACTAAGTGTATATGGATGCACTTCACAATATACGTTACATTCCCTTACACGTCTTGCAATTAATTGGTTGTACTGTCCGCCAAAATCCAGGACGATAACTGTTTCGTTATTCAAAAAGATTTCCTCCTCACATTCGTATTTCATTGAATATTAATTATATGCTAACTTTCCTTCTTTTACAAGTAGGCTTTTGTATATTTCCCTAAACAGTGTGGATTTCTTTCCATTTTCCTCCAATATACCGTCCCACAAATAAAATTGCACGGAAAACCCAGTCGACAACCATGGCAACCCACACGCCGAATACTCCCATACCAAAATATTTTCCAAGAAGATAACTGAATCCAATTCTAAATATCCACATAGAAAGAATGGAAATCATCATACTTGTTTTCGCATCTCCCGCTGCCCTTAATGTTGCCGGAAGGGTAAATGCAATAGGCCAAATAACCATACTGCTTATACTGTGGAAAATCAGTATCTGTTCCGTCACCTGAGCCGTTTTTGCCGACAGATTATAAACCTGCATAATTGTAGGCAAGGCAAAATAAATAATTGCATTTGTAACAATCATACAAACGTAAGTGATTGCGAGCAGTTTTTTCGTATAATAAGAAACTTGTTCGTAATCTTTTGCTCCTACGCATCTGGAAATAACTGTTGTTACCGCCAGCGATATTGCCATTCCCGGTAAAATTTGGAACATGGCAACCGCGTTGCTGACTGCATTTGCGGCAATGGCATATGTGCCAAATGTAGAAACTAAACTTAAAACTAATATTTTCCCTAGTTGAAACATACTGTTTTCCAAACCGTTCGGTATCCCGATACCTAAGATTTTTCGTATCATTTTCCAGTCGGGACGATATTTGAATGTTTTTTGTAAATGCAGTACCTGTTTTGGATTGAGTAAGAGGATTACGATTAAAATTGCCGCAACCATTCTGGAAATTAACGTCGGAATGGCAACTCCCTCCGCACCCATATGAAATCCATAAATAAGAATTGCATTTCCGATAACATTTACTGCATTCATAATAAGAGAAACAATCATTGTCACCTTTGCATTTCCCATTGTTCTGAAAATCGCCGCACCGCCGTTATACAGAGCGATAAACGGAATAGACGCCGTTACAATAAGAAGATATGTATTTGCGTATCCCATGACGTCAGGTTCAATTTCCCCAAATACAACTTGTAAAATAAAAGTTTTCCCCAAATAAACAAGAATTGTAATTCCCACTGCACAGATTGTAATAAACCATATAAGTTGATTTGAGGCTTTATCCGCTTTTTCTTCCTGTTTTTTGCCGAGATACTGCCCCGCAACAACCGCCCCTCCGGTTGCCAACGCCCCAAATAAATTGA
Organism: uncultured Lachnospiraceae bacterium; assembly: GCA_900551895.1. GTDB lineage: Bacteria > Bacillota > Clostridia > Lachnospirales > Lachnospiraceae > Faecalimonas. Next base: position 3,163 of record URXX01000007.1, read on the forward strand.
TTAAAAGTATCATCACATTATCCACTAAAGATACTCCCGAAACTGCTGCCTCGCCCACACTGGCAATCATAATGGAGTCCGCCATACCGACAAGCACCGCTAAAAGTTGTTCAATAATAAGCGGAATAATTAACGAAATAATTGCTTTGTTATCAAATAAGTATCTTTCTTTTGTTTTCATAGTACCCTCTTTTCCTTATCTATTGAAATGACACATGAATTTCACATATCTCACTTTTGGAATCTACACGCATAGCAGGTCCATATATTCCTACGCCCGATGTGACAATACTGTGCAAGTTTCCTTCTTTCATATAGCCATACGGATTTTTCCAAAAACATTTTATCAACCATGTTCCCGGCCAAATTTGTCCGTCATGGGTATGCCCACTCAACTGCATATCTGCCCCTGCTTTTTCCAATTCCTCAATCTCTTTCGGTTCATGCTCCATAACCAAAATCGGCTTTGTTTTATCCAAATCTGCCGTAACTTCCTCCGGCGTCTTTCTTTTTTCAATATCTCTTCCCGGATGTTTATAGTCCGGTCTGGATACGAGATAAAAAGAATTATCAATTAAAACTGCCTCATCTTTCAGCAATTTTATATTTGCTTTTTCCAGAAATTCGTCCATTCGCAAATCACTCTGCTTTTTCTCTCCGCTCGGAAATCCAAATCCTACAAGAATTTTTTCCTGTATATCATGGTTTCCATAACAGGCATACACCCCATATTTGCTTTTTATTTCCCGCAATTTTTTAATTAAATAGTTCGGATGATATAAAGCGTCGTAATCATTATCAAAAATGTCCCCTGCAATGAGAACAATATCTGCATCCATTTTATTTATTTTCTCCACCATTTGCTCCATGTGGTCATCACCGATACTGTATCCCAAATGCAAATCCGCCACCAATGCGATTTTCAACTCTTCCAGTTTTCCTCCGTCTTTTTCGATTTTGACCTCGTACGGTGTTGTGCGGATATATCGTGCATTTAAAATACCGTAAATACTGATAGCAATAATAAATACAATGCAAACACCTCCCGTCACAACAAATGTACGTCTAGAAGACAGTTTTTCATTTGAAATCCATTTTGTTTTCTTCAAAATAATTCTTCCCAAATCAACAAAAAGAACGACAAGAAAAATATAAACTAACGTTCCAAGCCAATAATTGCTGATTTGTTTCAGCACTCTCTGAACCGATGACACCGGCAAAAGAAAACTTATAATAACAGTAGATGAAACAAAAATATATGCAGAGATAATAATAATTTTAGTCACTTTATTTTGAAACCAGCGGTGGCAGGAGTTTAACCAGCGGAATAGCCACCTGCACAGATACGCACTGAATAAAATATATACTGGAATAAGAAATAATGTAACCATACCTGCTCCCTTCTTTCGTTTTACTATCTACCTATTATAATACAAATTTGAAAAAATGGCAGCAAAAAAGGAGGGCGAATGCCCTCCGGGTTAATGTCGCAAATGATTTGTCAAAAATTTTGCCACTTCTTTTACGTCCAATGTATTTTCTTTCATTCCAATACGATTTGCAATTCTTACAACCGCAGGTTGTTTTAACATCGCTTTTTCCATAATTTCTTTTTGAAAGAAAACATCCTTTGTTGTTCCGTCTGCAATTATTTTCTTCTGACACATAACGATTGTCCGGTTATAATTTTCTGCAACAAATTCCATATCATGCGTAATCGTTACAATCGCCTTTCCCCGTTCCGTCAGAATTTTATTGAGATTTGATAATTTTGTCAACCCTTCCAAATCCTGTCCTGCCGTTGGCTCATCAAAAATCATAACATCACAATCACTTGCGATAACCGATGCGATAGTAACAAATTTTCTCATAGATAGTGGCAAATCATATGGATTCACCTCCAAATACTTATCCATTCCCGTCAATTTGGCTGCATCTTTAATTCTTCTTTCGCACTCCTCAGGAGCAATTTTCATTTTCTTTAAACCATACTCAATTTCTTTGCGGACAGTCGAATTAAAAATTTGGTCATCTGGATTTTGAAATACATATCCGACTCGCTTTGCCATCTGCGCCGTAGTATATTTTTTTGTAGATTCTCCGTTAATAAAAACATCTCCATCACATGCTTTTATCAATCCGTTTAACATTTTTACCGTTGTTGTTTTTCCTGCTCCGTTTTGTCCGACAATTGCAATATTTTCTCCGGCATCAATGGAAAAACTCACATCATCAACTGCTAAATATCCGTTTGGATATTTAAACGAAATATTTTTCACTTCAACTAATGCCATTTTATACATCCTTTCTCATCATCGACTTTAACATTTGAATTGTTTCATCAACTGTAATCGGAATTTCCCTAAAAGGAATTCCCTCCTTCATAAGTTCCATTGCAATTTTCGTACTCTGTGGAAGCCGCGTATGATATTCCATACATTTCGGACTGGAAAATACTTCTTTTGCCGTACCTTCCAAAACAATTTCTCCCTTATCCAAAACAACAACATGGTCCGCATACTCTGCTATTTGTTCCATTTTATGTTCCACAAGAACAATCGTTTTCCCCATGCTTTTCATTAATGCAATCATCTCGAAAACATCATCTGTACTTTGCGGATCGAGTTGCGATGTAGGTTCATCAATTACAAGCACATCTTGTCCCATTACTAAAATAGACGCTAATGCCACTCTCTGCTGTTGTCCGCCTGACAACTGATAAGGATCTCTGTCCCTGAACTCTTCAATTTTCGTCAGTTTCATTATTTTTTCGATACGTTCATTTATCTCTACAGGATCTATTCCCATATTTTCCAGACCAAACGCCAATTCTTCATAAACCGTATCCGCAATTCCGCTTATTTGTGTAAATGGATTTTGGAATACAAATCCTACTTCCAATGCCGTACTTCCTATATCTTCTTTCTGTACATCTTTTCCATTTACCAATACTTCACCGGAAATATCTCCTTTATAGAACTTTGGAACAAATCCTCTGATTGCATTGCAAAGCGTTGTCTTCCCACTTCCATTTGCACCTACGATTGCACACAGTTCCCCTTTTTTTACGGTAAGTGATATATGCCGCAAAACATCTTCTTCGGCGGTTGGATACCGATATGATAAATCCGTTATTTTTATACTGTCCATAAAACTATTTTCCCTCCAATCGCCACAATCATTGCTACAGCAAAAATAATTCTTAATGTTTTATCCCGACCTGTATCAATTACATTTTTTAACGAAGTCTTTTTGCATGGCGCTGAAAACGCTCTTGCTTCCAGTGTGATTGCCCGTTCTTCTGCATTTACAAGAGAATTTAAAAGTAACGGTCCAACTGATGGAAAAAATGCTTTTGCACGCACCAGCATATTACTGTCCGTCTCAATTCCTCTCGATTTTTGTGCCTCCAAAATCGCTCCCATTTTTTTCGACATTTGCGGAATAATATTTGTAGTTGAAAGTAAAACATATGTAACCGATGATGACATTCCTTTCTTTTCCAATACAATCATTAATTTTTTAATATCAATTAATTTTCCGCCGAGTAAAATCGCGGATCCTATTCCCAAAATTCTCGAACACAATATAATTGCTTTTTGTACACTTTCTACCTTTATTGAAAATACCCATACCTTCCATATAATCTGTTCTCCCGGTATAAATAAAGATTGTAAAACAAAGCAGATAACACAAATAAGAAAAATGGACTTCAACCAAAGTAGAAAATATGATTTTCCCTCTCCTGATACCGCTGCCAGTAGCATCATCACTAAAACAGATATAATTGTTACCCTATAATCAAATAATGCTGATATAACAGCCAGTAAAATGACAAGATACAGAACAGTCAGCGGATTCAGGTTTTTTATTCCCTTTTGTTTTTCACTCATTTATTTAATCCCCTTTTTTTCTTTTCTCGCATTGATAAAAACTGAGCCATTTGAAAACTTATATAAATATCTGTCGGACATTCCTCTAATAACCAAATATGGCACTAAAAGTGAAATAAATTTATCAGGAACTTCTGAAATAAAATTACCAATAATCTGTGCCGGCCAAAATGGAATTCCTGCCGATACCATAGCCCCAATCATAATAGAGTTTCCGCTGGAATCAAATCCGCCAAAAAATACATAGGAAATAATAACACTTAAAGCAACTGCAATAACCGATACGATAATGGCAGATGCAACAAAACGGCTAAACTTTATAAACATTCCTTTTCTAGCCATAATCCCTATTACCAATCCTAAAACTCCGGAAATAATAGCAAACGGAAATAATGACGGATCGGTAATAGAATTAATTGCAATACTTAAAACACCTGTAAGACATCCCACCCATGGACCTGCCAATATTGCCACAAGAAATGTACCGATACTGTCCAAATATAATGGAAGTTTTAATGTAAGGACCAAATTTCCGACAATAAAATTAATTGCAATTGCTATCGGAATAATTAAAATTGTAATTAAATTAAAATCTGCTTTTAAACCTTTTTTCTCATTTGTCATTGTCTTTCCCTCCTACAATATAAATTCTTTCCAATCATCTCTCTGCTCCGGAAATAAATGTGTAAAAAATATTTCAAAAAATTTTTCCGTATCCGCTCTTACCGCCACTTCACAGTTTTGCACTTTATCAGGATAATATTTTTGACGATATACAACAGATGCACCATCACAAAGTCCCTGTGTTTCCACATCGACAAACGCCTCTACTTTCTCAACAACACTCTTATCGAGCAAGTAGGCTATTGTCAGTACATCACACAACTCACATCCCAGTTTCTTTTCAATCTCCCAATGTCCGTCCGCATACACTCTTGTAATTTTATGAATAAATCTGGAAATCGGCGTATTGATTAAGTACAACAACTCTCGAAGTGTCGGGCTTAAAAACACATCAGAAGTTGCATCTAAACCTATCATTGTCACTTTCGCAAATCCTGCCTGAAATACAATCTTTGCAGCCTCAGGATCCATCCAAAAATTGAACTCTGCATGAGGCGACATATTTCCTCCGTGTTCCGCTCCTCCCATAGTAACAACTTCTTTTACATTTTTCACAAACTCAGGATCTCTTTGTACCGCCTCCGCTATATTTGTCAGTGGTCCTATCGGCACAAGCGTAATCTCGCCTTTTTCTTCTCTCACCTTTCTTATAAGAAAATCTACCGCACTCTCGCTTTCAGGAACTCTGTCACAATCCTGCATTTCCAGATTTCCCATTCCGTCATCTCCATGAAATTCTTCACAATGCTCATTTTCTCTCATCAGTGGTTTGCTATTCCCCTGATAAACAGGAATATCCGTTCTGCCTGCAATCTCTAATATTTTGAATGCGTTCTTTGTAACCTGTTCCACTCCCACATTTCCGTTCACAGTAGTAAGAGCCAGCACATCTAACTCATCCTTTGCGGAAAGAGCCAGCAAAATGGCAATCGCATCATCAATTCCCGGATCTGTATCCATAATAATTTTTCTCATATTCTCCCTCCTTTTACAATTCTTCCATTGCGGGTATGGATGTTTGCGCTCCTTTTCTGGAAACTACAATCGCAGATACTCTCTGCCCAAATGCAATCGCTTCTTCACAGGTTTTTCCCTGACTAAGCGCCAGCGCCATTCCTGCCGTGAAACTGTCTCCTGCTGCCGTTGTATCAACTACTTTCACTTTATTTGCCGGAAAAAACTCCTCTTTCTCCTCCGAAACAAATAAACACCCTTCTCCACCGAGCGTTACAACAACATTTTTTACACCTTTTTTCAGTAATATTTCTGCTCCTTCTTTCAATTCATCAAGAGTATTCATTTCCTTTCCTGTTAAAATTTGTAATTCTGTCTCATTTGGTTTAATATAATCAATTCCTCTCCAAAACGAATCAGGAAGATTAGGAATTGCCGGTGCCGGATCTACAATTACTGTTTTCCCCAGTTCTTTTGCTAAATCCTTAACATATTCCACAACTTCAAACGGGATTTCCAACTGCATAATAATAATGTCGCTCTCCTGCATTTTCTTTAAATTCTTTTTAATGATCTCTTTTGTTACCATTCCGTTTGTTCCCGCAATAAGAATAATGGAATTCTCACCTTCCTCATCGACTGCGATATAGGCCTGACCTGTAGGTTCACCCGAAAATGTTTCCACACCTACTATATTAACTCCAACGCTTTCCAAATTTTCTTTAAGTCTGTGTCCAAAATCATCATCTCCTACCGCACCGATCATCTCAACTTTTCCACCCAATTTTCCGATTGCATATGCCTGATTTGCACCTTTCCCGCCCGGAACCTGTGTAATATTTTTACCGGAAATCGTTTCTCCGCATTTGGGGATGCGTGGTGTTTCCAATACAATATCCATATTCAGACTTCCGATAATCAATATTTTTTTCATCTTTTCTCCTCCTCTCCTTTTCCGTATTTAGAACGGATCTCATCTTCATAAATTTCTACCGCTTTTCTGTCCGGCAATGCCGGCTGTACTCCATGTCTTGTCACGCTAATTCCCGATGCGTAAATCGCAAAACCTATCGCCTGTATAATATTTTTTCCCTCACTCAAACAAACCGCCAACGCACTGATAAAAGAATCCGCTCCTCCTGTTGTATCGACTGCTTCAAATCCTGAGCCTTCAAAATACATCGAATAGTCCTTATTTCTTAAGTAACACCCCTTTTCACCACGCGTTACAATCACATTTTCTACGCCTTTGTCTAAAAGAACTTTTGCTTTTTTCTCTATCGTTCCTTTTCCCTGCACAAAATTATGAAGTTCTTTTTCATTCGGAATAAAATAGTCTATATCTTTTAGCAACTCTTCCTTTATTTTATCTGCAGCAGACGGCTTTAAAATTACCTGCGTATCATTTCTCTTACAAAATTTAATTGTATATTCTGCAATCGCCTTTGGTATTTCCAATGACAGTAAACAATATTTTGCATTTTGAAACAAATGCTTGCATCTGTTAATCTGTTCAATACTTAAATTTCTGTTCGCTCCCTGATACACAACAATCGTACTTTCACCGTTTTTATCTACATTGATATAGGCTTTTCCACTCGGCAATTCATTATCAAATAATACTCCGTCCACATGCACATGATTTTCTACCAGTGTACTGTAAAGTTGTTTGCCGTCCATATCATTTCCAAGACATCCTATCATATAAACCTGACCGCCAAGTTTTCCAACACCAACTGCTTGATTTCCTCCTTTTCCTCCAGTAAAAACATATAACCTTTCTGCAAGTTGTGTTTCGCTATTCACAGGAATTCTCGATACTTCTACGGTAGTATCCATATTCATACTTCCAACCACAACTATCTTTTCTCCCTGCTTTTCCTGTGCAGGTTTTGTAATGCTGTTTCTTTCGATAAGAATTGGTGAAAACTTTCTCATTAACTCGCTCTTCTTTTCCTTCTGTATCATTTCTACGAGATATTCCACCGCATCGGAACTCATATTTTCTGCCGGAAGTTTTACACTTGTAATTCCATCTCCAATCAGTTCCAACAATCTGCTTTCCCCTATAGAAATAATGGATAAAGTATCCGGAACAGACATCCTTGTCCTTTCCATTATTTTATAAAGACAGTAAGCGATTTCCGGCGAACCACATACAACCGCAGTCACTTTTTTACTTAAACATTGCCTAATTCCATACTTTTCTATATCTTCAATCGTTTTTCCTTCATAAATCCACATCGGCTGAATTTGCATATTCATACTACGCATTGCCATTTCATAACCGTCACAAATCGCCTTATCTTTATTTAGAATGATACAGGCAATTTTCTCATGCCCTTCTTTATGAAGTCTTTCTACTGCCAAACGCCCCGCTTCTGAAAGCCGATAATAGAAAGTAACTTTTTGCTTTTCATCAAATTCCTTCGTTTGATTAAAATAAATACAGGAATTTTCAAATCCGCATACTGAAAGATTTTTATCTGAGTCAACTAAAATTCCTTCCACCTTTTTCTGTCGCATCTCTTCTGCACAAAATTCAATCTCTTTTTGTGTTTCTGCGTAATTAATAAGCAAGCCATATCCCTTTTCTTTTGCTTTTTTCTCTACAGTTAAAATAATATTTTCTCGTTCTCTATTTTGCGTTTTTAAAATAAGTCCTATCAGATGACTTTTCATTCCTGCTTTTTCTCGAAATTTGGAATATGGAATATAATTTTCTTTCTCTATTACTTCCAGCACTTTTTTTCGTGTCTCTTCACTAATATCTTTGTCTTTTCCGTTCATCACTTTGGAAACTGTCGAGGCTGATACTCCTGCAAGTTTTGCAATATCCTGTATATTCATTTGACCTCCTTTCCATTTCCACTCAAGAAATATTTTTAGTAAATTAATTTCTGTCTAAATCTTATCATCTTGTGCATTTCTTTTCAATATTTGCATTTTACGAAACTATTTTCCTACATTATGCACAAATCAACTTGTTCACTAAACAATTTTCGTTCTTTTTCTTTGATAAATTTACAATGATTAGGACATAAAAAAACCTGCCCTTACGGACAGATTTTTTATATACTTTAATGTTGATGTAAATATTTTTCTCTTGTTGCCATTCCTCCTCGGATATGTCTTTCCGATTTGTTTGTGTCTAGGACTTTTCTTGCCTGAAGTGCAAGAGCGGGATTGATTTGTTGAAGACGTTCGGTGACGTCTTTATGTTTGGTCATTACCTAATAGAACTGTTTTAGTTTTCTCATCATCATTGACTGATGCTTCCATGTTATCCTCGATAAGAATTGTTTCATCCAATCCCAAATCTCCGAATAGCCGCAGATAGATATCCACATTTCCATCTTTATCCACCTCAATTTTCTGAACCAGTTTTTTCAACTGCACATTTGTCATTTCCCGAACATCTGTAATATTTTCCAACTGCTTAAAAGTATTATTTAAAACAGCCTCCAGTTGCTCTCCCTTCGTCAACTGATAGGATACAATTTTCAATTCATTTTCCAAACGCTCGATTTCTTTTCTGGAACCACCAATTTTCTCATTCAACTCCTCACGGGTAATCAGATCATCAGTGTACATGTCCATATATTTCTCACGTGTTTTCTGTAACTTGGAAAGCTGACGGTTCAGTTCTTTTTCATATTCCAAATTTTCGTCTTTCGCTTTGTAGACCCGCTGAAACTCATTTACCACATAGTTGATCACCTTTTTCTTCTGCTTCAATACATTGGCAAAATAGTCCTGCAAAATTTGAATCAACTCGTCTTCATCAATGGTAACCGCATTCGGGCAACTGTCCGCTCCTTTCCCATTGTGTCCGGAACATACCCAGCGAATATAGGTATTCTTATAGGTCCGAACACTTCTGCGGAAAGACCATCCACACTCCTTGCACTTAATCAACGTAGAAAATAAATATTTGTTGCTCTGACGCTCATGCTTCATATTGAACGCCCCATGTCTGGAATGAAGGATTTCCTGCGCCCTCTCAAATGTCTCATCATCAATAATCCGAAGTTCCGGCTTTTCCGTAACCAACCACTCCGTCTCGTCCTTTTCTCTCCGCTGTCCGGTCAGGAAATCTGCAACCTCCTGTTTCCCATTGATAATCTTTCCGGTGTAAATCTCGTTTGTCAAAATACGGCAGGTCGCATTTTGGCTCCATTTACAATTTCTCTTCGTCCGAATCCCCTGTTCATTCAGCATATTGGAAATCTTAGAAGCGCCGTAGCCTTCCTCTGTGTACCATTTGTAAATCTGACGGATAACCTTCGCTTCTTTTTCATTGATTGTAAGATTAAAATAATCTCCGATTGTCTTATCATATCCATAGACAATATTGGGAACTCGTCCCTTCTCCGCATTCATCTTCTTGCCAAACTTCACACGCTTGGATGTATTGGCGCTCTCCTCCTGCGCCAATGCCCCGAAAATCGTAAGGACAAATTCACTATTTCCCATGCTTGTCATATTGGCTGTGAGGAATTGCGTCTCGATTCCTAAGGCTTTCAGCTTCCGAACATTCTGTAAAAGATCCACGGTATTTCTGGCAAAACGGGAAATATCTTTCACCACAACCATGTCAAACATTCCCTTTTCCGCATCAGACATCATACGTAAAAATTCCTTACGGTTCTTGATTTTTGTTCCGGAAATCCCCTCGTCCGCATATAATCTTACTAAGACATCTCCGGTACGCTTGGTGTACTCAGAGAAGAATTGCTTCTGCGCCTCTAAACTGTTTAGCTGGTCGGCTTTATCGGTAGAAACTCGGCAATAGGCTGCTATGTTCATAAGCTTGTCCTTTCTGTTAGGTGTGTATCATTCTGTTACTACCTTTATTATATCGCAAAAATGGGGGATGTAAACAGAAAAACAAGATATTACTGGTAAATTCAATAATATCTTGTTCCACTCTTGGATACTTCTTATCCAAATCTTATCTACTTTCTTGAAAAATTACGTCTTTTTTACTTTACATTCCTATACAACTCCTGTATAATCAGCCTTGTAAAAACATAGACTATATTGTGCTGTAACGCTTGGTAGCTATTTATAGTTGCTATAGCCTAAAGGTACAAGCGAGATTATCAAGGGGTTTCTTGAACGGTATTTGTTTACAAATGCTTTAGTCAAGAAGCTCTTTTACTTTCCCCACTTTAGATAATCATAAATTCTTATTAATCTTCTTATATTGGTTCTTGTAGCAGTCTTTTCATTACGCAAAATATTTACATCGTTTTCAAATAAAGTATACAGCACTATTTCCAATTCACTTAAATCCATCTGATCTTCAGTCAGATATGCCATTAATCTTGTTGCTTTTTCTAAATTTTCCTTTTCATTTTCCCATATTTGAGCAACCGAGGTGTATTTTCCTAAGGCACTTCTATTTTTCCTATATGTCTCAGAAATCAATGAATCAAATTTTTGTCCGCTTACCACTTGTTCACATTCTGGAAAATCTTTTGTTGCCATACTTAAATATTTGTTAATAGGCAATTTCCCAGAATTTTGCGTTAACATTTTAGGGACTGCATATTCCAATAATTCGTCTGCTGAAAAATCTAAGTCCCCAATTATAATATCCCTATATAACTCATTACTCTCTAAACCACTCAAACCTTTTAAGCCAAATTCAGATGCTTTTGCAATGGATAAAATTAGTTCCTCATCTGCAACACGTTCATCTTCGATTGAAGCAACTCGCAATTTCCCTGTCGGTGTACTTGTTAATGTAAATTCATATAACTCTTTCTTAAAACGTCGTAAAATCCTGACTGGTAATTTTGCTCTTATACTATCAAGTTCATTATACAACAACATAAAATCAGATAAAGTAATCTTTTTCATTGTTAACGGCTTATCCTCAATCATAATTGTATAAGGTGTTGCTTCCGCACCTTTTATATTTTCTTTATACTCAATAAAAACAAAACGATCTTCCAACCTTTTTACTTGAGATTCATCCAAACAGTTTACGATTGATCGGATAATACTTTGAATATTACTGTCTCCAATAGAATAACCTATAAAAATAATTGGATATTCCATAAAAATGGTCATAAGTTTTGCTGCTAAATAAGCACTCTTTTCCTGAAATTCTATATAATCCTCTTCGTTAATTACAATACTGCCTGGTTCTTCTATCGAACCATGTATTTTATAAATTTCTGCCACACCTTGAATTGGTGAAAAAATTAATTGTGACTGTCCTACATATTTACAAAACCCTTTAAAATAGTCCTCTAAAAATGAATCATAATTTGTTGTAATAACACCTGCAATACTCTTTTCCGATATCTCAGCTAATTTTTCAATTTCATTTTGATATGATTCTACAACACTAGCCTTCCGACTAATGTAAGCTCCTAATTCTGCTTTAAACGGCGAAAGTCCATTTTGAATTTCTTCGAGCATCTTCTTTTCTACTGTCCTAATGCTCTCGTCTGAAAACCATTTTTTATCAAAATCTTTTTGAATCAATTCTGCCACTTTAGGAAAAATCCCTGCTTTACACACCATGCCTTTTGCCTGATTCTCATATGAACTATATGAAAATTCATCATTACGAATAATCTCCGCAAAGTGCTTGAGCAATCCTTTCCAATCAGGCAAATTCAAGTATCTTCTCGTCAATCCTGAACCCACAAACAAGAATGGTGTTGTATTAAATTTTCCGATAATCTCTCCTATCGTCATCATCTTTCACTCCTCTTCCGCAATCTCCATCAGCTGCCCACCTTGGCATTGTTGATTTTCTAATTATCTTCACTTAAGTTTACACTTTTTCCATCAATAACACAAGTAAACCTGCACTCCAAAATCTTTTATTTTTCGCTCTGCTTTTCCTCTTCCGCAATCTTCTTTGCCGCCTCCTGCATAGCCCGTTCTACCTTCTTCATATTCGCCTCGATAAATACTTTCAAGATGTAATCGGCGGTCACTTCCGCAGTATTCGGATTATGAAAACGATAATTCAGTTTCTGTCTCTTCATAGCGGCGCTCCCACCTCCCTTTTCTCTTTGTCCATTACTATGAAAATATCTATTGAAATAGTCCTAAACATTTAACAAAGTCTTTACCTCTTGAACCTTATCTCTGGCAATTTCTGCTCTTCTGCTAGTTCCGTCCACTTTTACCGGAACACACATCCCCAATATCCGATCATAAATTCTTTTCTTATCCACATCCATTTCAGTCTTTAGTTTTCCCAATGGTAAATTGGTTGTCACAATCAACGGCTTCCCCGAACAACAGCGATGATCTATCACACCAAAAACATTTTCCATCGCATATTCGCTGCTTCGTTCCGCGCCCAAATCATCAATAATTAAAAGTTCATATCTCATCAACGCTCTGATATATTCCGCCTTATCCTCCACCGAAAATAATTCATTCAAAATCATATTAAAATTTGTCATCTTAACAGTTACTTCTTGCTCCAGCAAAGCATTTGCGATACAACCGGCGATATAACTCTTCCCTGTTCCCACCGGTCCCCACAGTAAATAGCCCATATGCTTTTTCTTCATCTCATCCCAATAACGAACATAGTCTTCTGCAATATTCATAGCCGGATTATCTTTTTCCCCATTCTGAAATGTCCAATTCATCATCTCTTTTTCCTCAAAGCAAATGCGCCGATTTCTCTCCACTACTTCTCGGTGTTCCTTTTCCTTTCGATACTTTTCCTCTTCCCCTCGAACTTTCCTCTCACATGCACATTGCCTCGGATGTTTCCCACCCTTCATAATAGAATTTTCTGGATAAAATGCTTCCAATGCTTCTCCACACACATCGCAATACAACACTCCATCCTCTCCATAAAATGACTTCTTCTCATCTATCACAGGCTTTCCTCCTCTCCACAATCATAATCTGACTCAATAAAATAATTCCTCCCCGGAATATCCTGCCCTTTTACTCTCCTGTTCTTACTTCTGTTATTTTGTTCTATTACTTTACTAGATGACGCATTTCCACCTTTCGCAAAGTCAGGTTTCCGCCCGGTTGAACGTCTGCTTTCCATCCCTTTAGAAGACACATTGTCGTCCGTCTGCAAATTCACCTCAACGAAATCATCTTCCGGCACTAAAATGTACAAATGCTTTGGTCGGGAAAATCCGCCAAACTTCCGGCACAACACTCCTGCTTTCTCCAATTCTTGCAGTGCCTTCTTCACCGACGTCTGACACTTTCCCAGCTTTTGAGATAACTCCTCGATAGGAAATACACCATATACTCTCCCTTGTTCATCCACCCATTGATTCTTTCTAGAAATTCTTGCCCTGTCGTACAATAGAGAATACACAATACGCGCATTTTGGCTGAGCGGTATCTCCAATAAGAATTTTGGAAATTGATAATATAACAGTTGTTCTTCTGTATCTTTCATATAAGTAAATCTCATTGCCCGAATCCCTCCTTTTCTGCTCATGTTCCGAAGCTCTCTCCAATTCTTTAAGAGTTTTGAATATCCCTCTATATAACGAAAGGGAAACTGGCTCTTTTACAGGGACAAACTCCAAATTTCTTTTATTTTTTTCAGAGCAAGATCCACCCATGTTTAACATTATCGATTTTCTCTCCATGTCATCCCATGAGTTTCTTCTTGCTGAGGACACCCCAGACCCATAAAATATCTTGGCTTTTACAAAAAATGTAACAGCAGCACTTCGTAGAAATTGGCATTTGAAGACAAAAAACAGCCATACGACTTCATCTCTGAAATCATATAGCTGTATTTATCCAAAATATATTATTTTTGCTGCGAAGCCAATTAGCGGATATGGGGATGCTCCCCATCAAGTGAATACTCTGAATAACAATATGCAAAAAAATTGCGATATTGTAATACAGAGTGGATCTTGCTCTATTCTTTTAAATCCAAATACAATCCTATTTTCTAATAACCTATGACAGTTCTACAATTAAATGATATACTAATTTTAACTTATAACTTCGGAGGTATATTATGTCTAACTTTCAGATAATAGAAAATGAATCAGGGAAATATTCTCCTGAATGGTTTTATAGCGAATCTCAGACACCAGAATATATTGCACTTGCCCACAAAGCTGATGAATCACGAGAAAATTTCATAAATCTTTTTGGAATAAAACAGTTGAAATCTCTTTCTGGAAAGGATTTGTTAACTTCTTTATTTTATAACGACGAAGGAAATAAAACCAATCTCTGCTATATGCTTGAAATGGATAAAAGTATCCACTTGTTTGGAGGAATTTCTGGCGGCTCTGCTTATAAGTTTGGTCTATTCTACCATAAAAAGACGCAGACCTGGACTTGCGGATCCCCATTAAAGCCTATTCCACTTACTGAAGATGAAGCAATACATAAAGCTGAAGAAATATGTAATGATCTAGTAGAAGGTGCCGAAATAATATCTTCCTTTGGTTCTTTGGCATCTTTATCAGATTATGAACGCCTTTACAAACAATTAGAGCATCTTTCTGGAATCAATACCGTTTGGAGAATGAAATATTACCATCTATTATTTCCTACTCTGCTTGCCCCTTTTTATGGACAAGATATTCAACTAAAAGTATTACATTTTCTAAATCAAAAACCTAGTGATATTCCATTTATACGCATGGGACAAATTGCCCTATTTGTCCAAAAATGTAATATTTCAGGAGTAGTGTTCGGGCATATTTATGGGAAAAATGTAGGATATACCAATGACACTATTGGTTCTGACACAAATACACTTTCCGATAAAAAACATAAAACACACTATTGGATGTATACCGTCTTTGATGAAAAAAGTTGGAGTGAATGCCAGCAAAAAGGAATCATGGTTTTGGGTATGGATGATATCGGTGATTATTCCCAATTTGTTTCTAAAGAAGCTCTTCGTCAAGAACTAATAACTGTGTATGACAACAGTACCTCACGAAAAAATCAAGCTTTGATGGCATGGAATTTTGTGAATACAATATCAGTTAACGATGTGATTTATGCGAAACGTAGTAATACTCTTGTTGGTAAAGGTATTGTCACAGGCGATTATGTTTTTGATGATCTTAGACAAGAATATAAAAATGTCCGCACTGTAAAGTGGCTTCAAATTGGCGAATGGGAACATCCTGGTAATGCTGTCGCCAAACGCTTAACTGATATCACTCCATACACAGACTATATTGAAAAACTTACTGCTATCTTTGCTCCAGATGAATTGGATGATGTAGATACACAACCAGAAATCGACTATCCTATTTATTCTTCTACAGATTTCCTCTCAGATGTATATATGACTGAGCAAGATTACAAAACACTAGTAAATGTCTTAAAAATGAAGAAAAACATTATTTTACAGGGTGCACCTGGAGTTGGAAAAACATTTACTGCCAAGAGACTTGCCTATTCCATTATCGGTGCCAAAAATCCAGACCGCGTTCAAATGATTCAGTTTCACCAGAGTTACTCATATGAAGATTTTATCGAAGGATACCGACCAAGCGAAAATGGATTTACAATTAAAAAAGGCGCTTTTTATAAATTCTGCAAACTGGCTGAAGAAGATGATGAAAATGATTATTTCTTTATCATTGACGAGATCAATCGTGGCAATTTAAGTAAAATATTCGGCGAATTATTTATGCTGATTGAAAAAGATAAGCGTGGTATCGAACTGAAATTATTGTATTCCGACGAGAATTTCTCTGTACCTTCAAATGTATATATCATTGGTATGATGAATACTGCTGATCGTAGTCTTGCCATGTTAGATTATGCTTTAAGACGACGTTTCTCATTTTTTACTATGAAACCAGGATTTAACACACTTGGTTTTCAAGTTTATCAGGATTCTTTAAAGAATGATTCTTTCAACAAATTAATTACTTGTGTGAAACAACTTAATTCCAAGATAGCGGAAGATATTTCTCTAGGTGAAGGTTTCTGTATTGGTCATAGTTATTTTTGTGGTTTAACACCAGAAACAGCCAATCCACAAACACTGACATCCATTGTAGAATATGAACTGATTCCGCTTTTAAAAGAATATTGGTTTGATGAACCAGCCAAAATCATAGATTGGTCAGATCGATTAAGGAGTACCATTAAATGATTCCTATACAAAATATTTACTATATGCTATCCTACGCTTTTCAAACATTGCAAGCACAGAATTATCAAAATCTGGCTACAGAAAAATTTCATAATACTGCTGAATTATGCGCAGCCATTCTTGATAAAGGAATTAGCATACAATTAAAACGTGGATTAGGAAGAGATTATGTACCAAAATCAGAATCTCTTTCTACGCTACAAGGAAAACTTAATATTTCCGACTCCATTAAAACTCAGACTATACTAAAGAAGCAAATGAGTTGTACATACGATGAATTTTCAACTAATACACAATTTAACCAAATTATCAAATCTACAATGTTACTGCTTCTTAAAGCCAATATTACAAATACACGCAAAAAGAGTCTGCGGAATCTTTTGTTGTTTTTGTCTGATGTTAGTGAAATTGATTTACGTTTTGTCAACTGGAATCAACATTATAATCGTTCCAATCAAAACTATCAGATGCTAATCGGGATCTGTTATCTGATTTATAATGGACTTCTACAAACACAAACTGATGGCACCACGAAAATAATGGATTTCTTTGACGAACAACGTATGTGTCATTTATATGAAAAATTTTTGCTTGAATACTACCGAAAAGAACATCCTGAACTGTCTGCCAATGCATCACAGATTGCGTGGCAGCTTGATGATTCTGAAAACCAATTGCTTCCTAAAATGCAAACCGATATCATGTTATCTCAAGGAAACAATGTACTTATTATTGATGCAAAATATTATTCACACATGACCCAGCAGCAATATGGAGCAAACACCTTGTATTCCAATAACCTCTATCAAATTTTTACATATGTGAAAAATAAGGAATTTGAATTAAAAGACTGTGAACATACTGTCTCCGGAATGCTTCTTTATGCACAGACTGATGAAGATGTTATTCCCAATAATACATACCAGATGAGCGGAAATCAGATTTCTGTACGTGCATTGAATTTAAATCAGGATTTTTCGAAAATTGCAAAAGAATTGGATTCCATCATAACATCATTTTCTTAATCTGTAAAATTGTATTACAATGCTACCTTCTATGAAATTTCTTGGGAGAAGGTAGCATTACAGATATTTATTTTATCTTTAAATAGTTTGTTTTTAATCGTTTCAAAAACTGAATCTCCTTTTCTTCTTCGTAACTTAAGACAGTCAAATCTATAGGCGCTTTACACACTTTTTTCAATTCGTTATCGATTTGCTTTAATCGTTGTTTCATTTCAGTTGAATATTCGATATATATAAGTAAAATATCAATATCATTATATCTATTATTTAATTCTAACACTGAACCAAATAAGTATACATGTTCAAAATATTCAAAAAGTTTCTTGTTCCCTTTTAATTGTTTAATAATTGCTTTGCTTGATTTTTTTAATATATTCATAAAATGCATCCATAGTCAATAGTTTTACGTTCATTTTTTCTGCTCTTTCATATGCTTGTTCAGATATACAACTTTCACCATTCCAATTATGTAAATTAACAATAACAGTATTTTCCTCTGGCAACATTTCTATCAATTTTACTTGTCCTAAACAATATTCATAAACAAAAATCATCTTGATATGATTTATGCTAATTTCTCTTAGATTCTCATCATTTATAAATTTAAATTGGACTTTTTTAGTTCGTATATACTTTAAAGCAAAATTCAAACTCTTTAGTCTTACGTCCGTTCTTTCAAAACATTTATAATTATAATATATTTGCCTGAGTCTAGGAGTGTCATCTAAAAATACTTCAACAGTTTTATTATTTTCCAACATTAAAATATACGGATGTTTCACACCCATTTTTATATCAACAAATCTTCCTTGTTTCTTTAGTTTCTTTATTAACGATTCCAATTGTTCTGTAGATGGAATAAGTGAACCATCTACAGGAGCAATTCCAAACATCGAATTTAATTTTACCGGAAAAAGAATTTCTCGGTTTTTTTCATCATCACCTCGTGTAGCCTCAAATTCTTCAACATGTGCTATAAATAATTGAATATACGTTAAATTTGAATACCTGTCTTCTCTATGTCTCTGCATTAAATTTAAATTTTGTTCAAACAATAATTTCAATTTTCTATTGTTAATTAATATAACCGGTTCAAATTTATCCCAAAGTTTTTTATTATTGTTAATGTAATAATTTTCATAAATCATTTTATTTTCCATTAACAATGGAACAACAGCTTCTTCTAACTCTTCAAATGTAGCAAATTTCTTTTCAAAAAATCTTTCTAATTCTTCTTGTCTCGTCTTCTTCCAAATCAAAACCTCCTGTGGTGTAAAAGCATTGTTTTTATCAAAATTTGTATGACAGTTTGGACACAATAAGACCAAATTTTCAAAAGAATTATCTGCCGTTTTACAATATGGGTCAATATGAGCTTTTTCTATTATATCTCCCGTTCCTGTAAACAAATTACATCGACAATTCGGATTCATACAATATCCCATAGACTCTGCATACAATCTTCTTTTTACATTTTCATCAATATATCTACCACTCATTTTTTCACTCCTCTACTTGCATACCTAATAAACTTGTTTTCTCTTCTGTAACAAAGAAAATATGTTTTACCACTTCATCCTAGAATGAAATCTCCAACAACTCCGCAGCCACCTGATGACTTTTAATACGCATCAGATTATCCCACGCATCTTCTTTCCCCAGCAGATTCATCCCACCATGCCACACCAGTTCATCATCTATAACAGCAAACCGTTCCTCAACTTCTTCTTTTGTCACAACATTGATAGCTACATTCTTCATCTCTCGAATCAACTCATCACACATATCAACATTACCATATACAACTTTCTCCGGATTCGTTGTAATGACTGTAACACTCACACCATTTTCCTGTCGTTCTTTCACCAAAGACAGTAACCTCTCAATCTTCTCCTGCCAGATATTCGGACTGGAAATCACGATTGATTTTTCTGACTCGACTAGATCCTGTTCAAATTTTTCCGTATAATTTCCCGAGTCAAATATCGCCTGCACAACCTGCTTATCTTGTGGACTTCCTGTCCAAACAGAAAAACCTGTTTTCCTATAGATTCTGAGTCTTTTTCCATACATTTTGTTAAATTTCTTCATGTGTGCATCAATATAGTCATACACATAAACCGCTTCTTTTCCCTCATAATCACGATTCAGTCTTCCGATATACTGTACCAAACGTCCTTCCGCAGATACTGGAGCGGCAAGCATCAATACATCCAGTCTCGGAAAATCAAATCCTTCTCCTATCTTCTGACCAGTCGCAATCAGTATAAGGCTTTCCGTTCTTGGAACTTGTTTCAATCGAATCCGCATTTCTGCATTTTCCTTATCCGAATTATCTCCATACAAAAGAAATACATGGTCTGCTTCATTTTTTAACATATCATACAGAATTTTTGCCTGTTCCTTGTATCGAGTTAATATAACCGGTGTCTGTTTCTGTGAAATGCATTTCTTTATGTCATTTGCAATCATTTCATTGCGCACCTTACTGGCACTAATCAGACTATAGGCTTCATTGATATCGTTCCTGCTCTCTACAGTATCTATTACTCTCGTATATCTCGGAACAAAATAATGTCCTATCCCCTGCTCCTCCGCTCTATCTGATGCAGTAAATCGATGTCTTAATGGTCCCAGCATCATATAGATGATCTTATCCAAATGGTCTCCTCTTTTTGGTGTGGCAGAAACTCCATATACATATTTTGCATTGATTTTCTGTAATACTTCCATATATGTGTGAGATGCCGCATGATGACATTCATCCACAATTACCATTCCATAAGAATGCTTCAGATTTTGAAACTTTCCCTTGCTGTACATGGAACCAACCATCGCAACATCTACAATACCGGTCAATGTATTCTTACTGCCATGTAAAATTCCAATCACACTATTTCTCTTTTTCTTTCTACCTGTCTTCGTTTCATACTCCGGCGGTTCTTCCCTGATATCGAGAAATTTATTCAACTCCTCCACCCATTGACTAAGCAAATCCTTACTCTGCAGCAAAATCAATGTATTCACCTTTCGTTCCGCAATCAAATAACTGCACACCACCGTCTTGCCAAATGCAGTTGCCGCTTCTAACACACCATCTGAATGTCTTAACAACTGCTCTGCTGCAAGTTCTTGTTGTAACCGTAAATCTCCATTAAATAAAACTCTGATTGGACGTCCGATTTCCCTTTGATCGGATAACTCCACTGGAATTCCTGCCTTCGTACATTCTTCTAGAATTTTCTCCCTAAGTCCCCGCGGCACTTGGATATAACCATCGATATCTTTCCCTAAATATACGGCACTGAAATTATAGTAGTTTGAATATCCTAATCTCCTATTCTTATAGTACTCTGGATTATCAAAGGCCGCCAAACTGCGAATCTGATTTTGTATTCTCGGCATAAGATTCAGCGTATCGACATAAACGCCATTACTAAGCACCATATGAAGTTTGCCAACCACATCTCTTTTCGCAAACTCACATTTCTTTTTCCATGGTTTCGGTCTGTTACTCATATCAGTACCTGCAAGCTTTCCTTTGCTTTCCGCTAATTCTGCCTGCCATTTCATCATATATTTTTCTATATCCTCTATACTGAGTTTTTCTGTCCTATTAAACAAAGCGTCCCATTGATCAGGATAGGCATTCCAATTTTTATCTACAAATGCACTGTTTCCATTTTTAAGCGCCTGCCCTTGCAATGGCAGAGCAATCAGATTGCCAACACCGCTTGCCACGTCCTGAGACGGATACATACGATCATAATAATGAAAAGATTTCATATTAATAGATTCAGAACCTTTATCCAACAATAAAAATCCGAAATTTCTGGCTAATGAAGCCGGTATTGCTTTTTGAAAGAATATCCATACATGAGCACCTTTCCCGGAACGTGAGCGCTCGACTAAGGGATGAATACCATTTATCTCACACATTTTTCTAAGCGCATCTACTTCTTTATGCCACTCCGTATTCACATTGGCAAAATCTGTTGCTTCTGCGCCTTTTTCGTGATTATCAAAATCAAACACGATAAATCTGCATGTCCCATCCGGTAACAACGGATATACCCCGATTACATCCGAACCATCCTCTTTATAACCTAGTAAATGTGCAGTAATTTTCTTCACATCTAGCTTAGTCCACTTTTTATTTTCACACTCGTCACAAAACACTTTCTCACCACGCTGTTTCGGACAAAGTTTATCATTCCATCTATTATCACATTGTGGGAAATACCCTCCAGTTTTTCCTCGCTTAGCATAGACATCTTCTCTTCCCCAAAACATAGAAAAGAAGCGTATTGCCATCTTTTCTGTAATAAACGTAGGATGAACAATACGCGCCCCTTGGTCAAGATCATATTCTTCTGCATTTTCTATCGTTTCTTCAAAAGGATTGATCTCCTCGTATGGAATATTCTCTTTTTTCAGTTTGTCTTTTAACAGCCTGTTTTCGTATTCAAGTAGTCTAACAAGTCTTCTTAATGATTCTGCATCATATGCTTCTATATTCATACCTGACACCTGTAATTCTCAACACATAAGTTCCATTTTATAAATACGGTTCTATCGTAAACACCGTCTGCTCTCCGACCTT
Source organism: uncultured Lachnospiraceae bacterium (assembly GCA_900551895.1). GTDB lineage: Bacteria > Bacillota > Clostridia > Lachnospirales > Lachnospiraceae > Faecalimonas. Next base: position 25,369 of record URXX01000007.1, read on the forward strand.
TTCACTTACCAATTCAAACAAATTTTCTTTCGTTGCAAACAAATTCTTAGGATTTCTTCCAATAATCAGATACTGATTTTTATCGTCTAAGGAAATATATTTCCTTGTATCGTCATCTAATAAAATATCTGCATTATCAATGACAACCAATTTCCCCTCTGTCTGGCTGATTATTGTTTTTATGTCTTTCTGATAATCATAATTATCCAAACACAAAATTTGAGGATTAATCGCCATACATTCTCTGATAAATGAAAATGTTGCCGTCTTTCCCGTTCCCGAGTCTCCCATTAAGATTGTGATATTATTGGTAAATGTAAAGTTCACCACAAACGAGGTATGCACTGTTGAAAAATGTTCCATTACAATCGGTTTACTCTTCATTTTCCCACCACTCCTTTAATTCTTCGTAATCCTCAACTACTTTACACTCTCCAGCCTGAACCTTCACTTGCTCCATATCAAAAGGAATCATTGCATATTCACTATATACACATCCCTCTTTGAAATCGTATAATATCTCCAAAGCATTATTTCCACATTCTTTTAAGCAAAACACTTTGTCGGGAAAATACAATACATTTAATACCGTTTTACATCCTGTAGAAAGTTGATCTGTATTCAATGTGATATCCTCAAACCGTGACCTTATTTTATATTTGCTGAGAAGTTCTGAGCCATCTATTATTTGAATATACTTTGCTGCTCTTTCATCCAATTTTGCTGCCGTGTTCTGATTAAAAAATATATCATTCAGTTCTATATATTCCTTATCCTGAGGTATGTCTTTCTTATTTTTAAAAATCGTGATCATGCCACTACCTCCAATCCAACCTTCGGAAACTGTAATCTCAATGAACTTCCGTCATAAATTCTTTTCATTTTTTCAAATACAGACAGTCTGTTATAATCTAAGCCGCAGATGTCGTCTTCCTGCCGTTCTTTCCATTCGCAACAAGACTTTATCCAACATTCTCCAAGTACACCTTTCGACACTTCAAATCCGGTATTTCTTGTCAAATCGAATAATAACTTTGCTGACAATTGCTCAATATTATGTTCTTCAATATGTTTATCATAATCTACAATCTCTCGTATTCCTTTATAATCAAAATTATCCTCCTGCAGAAATTCTACAAGTTTGTGTCTTGCCTCAACTGCTCTAGCTCTCTTTTGTAAGAATTCATCCTCTGGAGCGTAAATCCATTCTATCAATTCTTGAAATTCTAAAAGAATATACTCAAAGCAAATAATATCCAACAGAAAAACATTTTTCTTCTCATTCACATATTTCTTCAAACGCTTCTGTTCCATTACAACTTGTAGATTGTCGAAAGAATTATCAAAAACAATGATATATTTATTTTCTTCATCTTGCAATGTCTTTACCGCTTTCACTAACTCGCTATTATTCTTTTTACTTTCAACGATTACATCCGGACGAAGTTGTTTCATAAGATTTTCCCAAAATGTATAACTCGCTTTTCCTTTTCTGTCTTCTATCCATAAAAAAGTTTTTGCCATGATTCTTTCACCTGCTTTCTGTGTCCTATTTTACCCGATTTTCATCTATAACACAATAAAATCGCCCAAAAGAAAAAGACTAGCCATCACCAGTCTTTTCCAACAAATTTTCCTATTTTACCGCACCTCATACACAACCTTCACACACCAATCTATTTTGTTACATCCATATGTATCGTACTTTTGCTCACTCCAAACTCCTTCGCCGTCTGCCTTACCGTAGCCTGATGCTCGATAATATAAGTTGCGATTTCTATCGCCCGCTCTTCAATATACTCTTTCATAAAAACCCCTGCATGATTTGTTTACTAAATTCTATGCTTTCATCTAAAAGAGTATACACCATGTTTACAAAACGAGATTCAATATCTGAATTGAATTCTTTATAACTCCCTATAATTGCCATAAATATGTTTAAGGCAAATATTCTAATAACTCATACACTCTCCGTCTTGTAAAATCTTCCCCTGTCATATTTTTATTCATAGTTGTCGCTGTTCCCCCGCCACTGACTTTCTCCATCTCATTAATGGCGTTTTCTTTCTCTGCAATCCAATCTCGTTGTTCTTCCAACAGTTTTTTCATTTCTGTACTGCTTAACTCTTCTTTTAAAACTTTCCATAATCGATTTAATTCATCGTCCCATAGTTTATAAAGTTGTTCGCTATTTTCATTTATTTCACTTTGAGTTGCAGTGTCACTCAATGCCTCACTTATTCTTTTTGCCTCCGCTTCTACTCTCTCGACATTCTTAGTTTCACGCTCTTTTACAGAAAGTTCTTCCTGCTTTTCTTCCGTATTCTCCGAAGTATCCGCCGACTCTTCTCCGATTTTCTCTTTTCTTTCAATCACGTAGCCCAATTTGTTGTTTGCCAGAGAAAGGTACACGCGATAACTGTCCTTGAGATAATCTTCTCCATTTTCTAATGTCCATGTAGACCCTGCACCATTTTCTTCATCGTATGCGATAACTTCCCTCGTATACGTTACAACAATTTGCTTATTTTCAGCATCAACATCCATTCGGATTTCTTTCACTTTTTCTTCTCCGCCCGGCTCTATAATTGCTTCTGTCCATACTTTAATAACATTTCCTTCCTGCGAAAATTTTCCTGTTTCATTTTCGTACGAAATATTCTTATTATATTTTTTCCCAAGCATTTCAAAAATCGGAACAAAGGCATCTTCCTTCAAGATAACATATCCTAAATCCTGCTCCTTTTCATCAATCCCCGCCTCGATGAACTGTTGATTGTCTATTACGTTTCCTTCTATATAGAAATCTCGATTTGTACGCTCATTAAAATATTTTGCCACTCCGGCACAGTATGCCACCTCACAAATTTGTGTTTCAGAAATTTCTTCTTTTTCTGTAAACTCCGGTATCAAAAGCATTGCACCCTTTAAATAGTCCATATCTATATTTTCTTTTAATTCCTGCAATTCTTTATCAATATCCTTCTCTACAGTTTTCTTCGCCTGCTTTGGCTTTTCGGAAGATTTCTGATAGGCTTTATAGCCGAAAAAACTTCCAACCGCAATTGCTCCTATTACGACAAAAGCAATGATTATTTTTACACATTTTGATTTTCCGGTTGTTGTTTTTTCTTTCTTTGCTTCATCGACTAATTTACTGCCGCATTCCGCACAAAATCTTTCATCTGAGTCATACTTTATCCCACACTTTTTACAGTACATCTTATTACACTCCTGTTCGCATTTTTATAGTGTTTATTTTATCACTCCCTAGACAAAAAAGCGAGTACAGGCTGTTATTTTTATGACAACTCCCGATACACAATATCAGCATTTGGTGCTTCCATTTGAATTTCATACTTTTCTGGATAATATCTTGTGGAAAATACAACTTCTCCATCGTTAAGAAAAACTTCCACCGAAGAAACGTCTGCCAAAATCCTAATATTTCTGAGTTCTTCTAACTCTTTAAATCTAATTCCTCTTCCCGCTGATACCGATTTCTTATTTTGGCTTATAAACCTCATTTCAAATCTATTGTTACAATATTCCAAAATCAATTCTTTAGCCAAAACTGCTTGAAATTGATTTTCTTTTATGTTTTTCACTTCTACTTCAAATACTTTATTGCATTCTTTTTCTAGAAAAGTATATGTTCTCATTTCTTTTTTTCGTAACATTTCCAATTCCCGAATTGGTCTTTGCAATATTTTCCCATTTTCCACCTGAATTTCTCTCGGAAATGTAAAACAATGCTGCCAGCCATGTTCCTTTGTAGGATTCGTATATTCTTCACAATCCGGCATTCCCATCCAGCCGATATGAATACGCCGGCCGTCTTCGGTTTCAAAACTCTGTGGCGCATAATAGTCAAAGCCATAATCCCAAAGTTCATACTCCGATAATTTATACGAACTCAGAATATCGCCGTCAATCTGAAAATATCCGGACTGGTATACGTTTCGGTTATCCCATACACCGCCCTCCAAACCTTGAACGGATACTGATAAAATTTTTCTGTCTTCTATTTCAAAATAGTCGGGACATTCCCACATATATCCAAATCGGTCTTCCGTTTTTACATCTCCTTTATAACTCCAATGCAATCGGTCTTTTGATTCAAAAATCAACACTTTTCCTTCGTCTTTCTGTGTTCTTGCGCCCTGTATCATATAGTAAATTTCATCTTTTTTCCACACCTTCGGATCTCTTACATGGCATGTTAAATCTTGCGGATAGTCGCTGTTCCGCATCAATTCTCTTTTGCTTCCGAAATGTTTTCCGTCTTCGCTAACGACCAAAATCGTATTTGCCTCTCGTCCGACATGGATATAATCAAATTCTCCACCCTCTAATTTTACATTGCCCGTATAATATAAGTACATTTTTCCGTCTTCTACAAATGCCGAGCCGGAATAAACTCCATGGCAGTCAAAGGGCTGATCCGGATATAAACTTACGCCGGCATAAGTCCATTTCACCATATCTCTGCTTGTGTAATGTCCCCACATTTTCAGACCGCCCTCTGCGCAAAACGGTGCATATTGAAAAAAGGCGTGGTAAGTTCCGTTAAATTGGCACAACCCGTTCGGATCATTGAGCCAGCCCACAGGAGGCATTAAATGCAGTTTTTGACGGAAAATATCATTTCCGTCAGCCTGCTCTTCTATTCTTTTTGTTAAATTTGCCAAATCTTTTGTCAATGAATTCATCAGTTCTCCCCTTCAAATCAAATTACATTTCACTAAATTTTTTCGTTTTTGAAAGTATCATCGTTAATGCAAAACCAACAAGCAGGGAAATGCCGATTCCAATCATATAGTTTAGCATTCCGCTGGATTTAACACACACGAATCCGATAATGCCTGCTGCCCCCGGAGAAATATTCTGTACATTTGTTAATGTAACATACGCACATCCGACTGCAGAGCCGACCATTGCGGAATAGAATGGATATTTCATCTTCAAATTCACACCAAACATAGCCGGTTCTGTAATTCCAAGAAGAGCGGAAATACCGGATGACACAGCAATTCCTTTCATTTTCTTATCTTTTGTACATAAAACAGCAGCAAGTGTCGCTCCACCCTGAGCCACATTGTTACATGCGGCAATCGCAAATAAGAAAGAACCTCCCGCTGCGATTAATTGTATATCAACAGGGAGTAAACTGTGATGCATACCGGTCATAGTCATAGGCGCATAAATAAATCCGAAAATAAATCCTCCGATTGCACCAAGTGTATCGTGAAGCCATAAAACTCCGTTTGTAAGTAAATCTCCCGCTGTACGCATTACTCCGCCTACTACCGTAAATGTTAAAAATGCCGTTATAAGTACAGATAATGCCGGCGTAAGAAGATTGTCTAAATATTCAGGAACTCTCTTATGTAATTTCTTTTCGACAAACGCCAAAATGGCTGCCGCCGCAAGAACCGGAAGAACAGTTCCCTGATATCCCACCTTTTCAATAGTCAGAGCGCCTATATGCCATACAGGCACAGTGTTTTCTGTAATTGCCGTTCCGTAAGAATAAGCATTCAAAAGATCTCCCGAAACCATAATCATTCCCATGACAGCCCCCAAATACGGATTTCCTCCAAACATTTTAGTTGCGGAAAATCCTACAAGAATCGGGAGAAAAGCATATGCCGCACTGGCAAATGTATTAATCATAGACGCCAAGTCTGCAATTTGCGGAAACATCTCGACTAACGACTGATTTGCCGAAAACAGACCTTGTGCAGTGAGTATATTGTTCAAGCCCATTAAAAGTCCGCTTGCAACAAGCGCCGGAATAATCGGCACAAATACATCCGCCAGCATCTTTACCAAACGCTGCAGAAAATTCATTTTTTGATCCGCAGCTTTTTTCACTTCATTCTTTGAACTTTCCTGTACGTCTGCATATTGAATAAAATATTTATACACTTCATCTACAATTCCGCTGCCAATAATTATTTGGAACTGCCCGCCTGTTGCGAACTGACCTTTTACCAGTTCTGTGTTCAAAATTCCTTCTACATCTGCTTTCTTTTCATCTTTCAACACCAGCCGAAGTCTTGTCGCACAATGTGCCGCACTGATGACATTTTCTTTTCCACCGACAAGGCGAAGAAGTTCCTTTGCCGTTGTCTGATAGTTTTTTTCTTTTCCCATTATTCTCTCTCCTTAACTTTTCATTTTTTATTCTTTCGGGACTTTCTCAAACACAATCATCGTACTTGAAAAATCCTGTCTCACTCTCGGAATTGTAATACCGCCATACATCAGTTCATCTCCACCGAATATCTCTCCTGTTTCGATATTCCTATAATCCGATTTCGGCTCCAACCCTCTTAATCGCAATACCGGAATTCTGTATGCCGCTCTCGCCAAAACTTGAACATGTACAAAAATAATTTGTGTGCCGTCTTCTGAAACAAAATTCCAAGAAGCTTGATTTTCTTCAAACGGATTTGCCAGCCTGTAATACTTTCCGAATTGAATTGTTCGGCGAAGCTGCTTATATTCTGCAATCTGTTTCTTTATAACTTCCATTTCTTCTTGAGATAACTTTTGAAAATCAAGTTCGTATCCAAGATTTCCCGCCGCAGCCACTGCATACCTCGTTTCTAATGCAGCAACTCTTCCAACTTGATGATTCGGCACGGCGGAAACATGCGCTCCCATAGTAATTGCAGGAAAAAGAATACTTGTTCCATGCTGAATCTTTAATCTGCATACCGCATCTGTGTTATCGCTTGCCCATGTCTGCGGCATATAGTACAGCATTCCCGCATCAAATCTCCCCCCTCCGCTGGAGCAGCTTTCAAAAAGCACCTTTGGAAAACGTTTAGTTAATTCTTCAAGTATCGAATACAGTCCCAACACATATCTGTGCGATAATTCTCCCTGACTTTTCTTTCCTAAATACACACTTCCCAAATCAGTCAGATGACGATTCATATCCCATTTCACATAAGTAATTTCTCCCGAAGCAAGTATCCGTGACACGGCTTCAACTAAATATGTACACACTTCCGGATTGGAAAGATCCAATACCAATTGGTTTCGACTCATTGTAGGCTCATAACTTCTGCTTCTGATTACCCAATCCTCATGCTGTTTATAAAGTTCGCTCTCCGGTGAAATCATCTCCGGCTCAAACCATATGCCAACTTCCACTCCTTTTTCCCGAACTCTCTTCGCCAAATTTTGAATTCCTTTCGGAAACTTATTGCGATCCTCCGTCCAATCTCCAAGAGATGTTGTATCACTGTTTCTCCCTTTGAACCAGCCGTCATCTATTACGAGAAGTTCTATCCCTGCTTCTGCCGCTTTATCCGCAAGCCGTAATATTTTTTCCTCATTGATATCAAAATACATGCCTTCCCAACTGTTCAAAAGTATCGGTCTTTCCCTATCTCTATGTACTCCTCTGCATACCCTGTTTCGATATAATCGATGGAAAATTTCTGACATTCCGCCAATTCCCTGCACCGAATATACGAGTACCGCTTCAGGAGTATTAAACTTCTCTCCCGGCTCCAAATTCCATTCAAATTGAAACGGATTAATCCCCAGTTGAACCCGTGTACTCCCATATTGACCACACTGCACGCAGCCCCAAAAATTACCGCTGTAGATAAGATTAATTCCTAACGCTTCCCCTTGTTCCTCTGTTGTTTCTCTTCGCATAAGCCCCCAAAACGGCGTTGCCTGCGGGCTGCTTGTCCCCCTATTACTTTCAATAACAATAGAGTCGCCTGCAACTTGTCTTCGGTACACATTTTTTTCTTCTGTATGTGCCCCGCCTAAGGTCATTACATCATAATTTTGCTCTTTCAAATCCATACTCATACTCAATAATCTATGGATTTTCGTTGAGCATCTCCCCACATTCTCTATCGATGTATATCTTGTAATAACTGAATCTTCATAAATCGTGTAATACAGGCAAAGGTTTAATCCCCGCACAGAATCTTCCATAAATATTTCCAGCGTCATCGCCTCATTGTCGTTCTCTATATAAACATGTGGAAGTCCCCTCTGTTTCGGTTTTCCTCTTACGATACTATAATCTTTATAAATAAACCTTGTATTTTTATCTCCGTCTTCAAATTCCAATTCTATAGCAGGACTACGGAAGTCACCTTGTCCAAAATCGGGATATTCCCCCGGCATTGTATCCAAAGAAAAAGTTCTGTCATCTCTGTCCGGATTGGCACAAAAACCTCTGTCATAATAATACATATTTGCGGATCCATTCCAACTTCGGATTCTTCGCCCAAAATAGCAATGTGATAAATAATTATTTTTTTCTATCCTGATTATGTAACTGATTTTCTCGTTATAAAGATGAAATAACTTAGCGTTTCGATCAAAAATAATATTCATTTGGCTTCTCCTCCCTACCTGCACGTTACGTAATCAACTGCTTTCTCCTGTGGTTCCCGTATCTCATAAATCACCGCTTCATATGGGCGTAACTGCCGTAGTTCTTCTAAACTTGGAGTATCCGCATAGTTACTTATCACTACCACGCCTGCTCGATTACCTGTCACATTCCGAACTTTTTCATGGAAATTACAAATAATCAGCCACTGTCTTCCCCCCAGTGTTCTCGTATAACTATAAATATCTTCGTCCTGCGGAAGAAGCAGTTCATATTTACCATAAACCATGACTTCATTCTCTCTTCTGAGCCGAATGAGTTTCTGATAATAATAAAAAACAGAAGTTTCTCTCCCCACCGCCTCCTCAGCATTAATTTCCCTATAGTTCGGATTGACCTCATACCAGGGCGTTCCGGTTGTAAAGCCCGCATTTTCCTCTGTATTCCATTGCATTGGAGTTCTTGCATTATCTCTTGCCTTTTTTCTGATTGCCTTTAGAATCTCTTCCGATTCCATTCCTGCCTGCAGCCTCTCTTTATAAATGTTTTGTGTTTCAATATCCGGAAATTTCTCTATTGTAGTAAACGGAACATTTGTCATTCCAAGTTCTTCTCCCTGATAAATGTACGGCGTTCCCTTCATCCCATGTAAAAGCGTCGCCAACATTTTAGCCGATAATTCTCGATACTCTCCGTCATTTCCCCAGCGTGAAACAATTCGCGGCAAGTCATGGTTACTCCAAAAAAGACTATTCCAGCCACAGTCCTCCAATTCATACTGCCATTTACTGAATACCTTTTTCAAATCCCTCAAGTCAAGTTCTTTTAAGTCCCATCTCTGACCGCCCTTTTTCTTATCCAGTTGAATCTGCTCAAACTGAAAAATCATACTCAGTTCTTCTCTCTCGGGTGCAGTATACAATTTTGCAATTTCCGGTGTTGCTCCCCAACACTCACCGACTGTCATCGCATCTTTATTTCCAAATGTATTCTGATTCATTTCCTTTAAATACTCATGTAATTTCGGACCGTTTTCTTTTATTTTTTTATCGGGAACTTTCCCAATCAAATCGATTACGTCCATTCTAAATCCTGCAATTCCAAGATCAAGCCATTTATTCATCATCCGATAAATTTCCTGCCTAAGTTCCTCGTTCTCCCAATTCAAGTCCGGCTGCTTCTTACTGTAGAAATGTAAATAATATTCATCTGTTTCCGACGAATATTCCCATGCACTCCCTCCAAAATTTGATTTCAAATCATTTGGCGGTTGTCCGTCTTTTCCTTTCCGCCAAATATAAAAATCTCGATATCTGTTGTTCTTATCTTTGCGTGCTTCCTGAAACCATTTATGTTGATCAGACGTGTGATTCACAACCAAATCCATTAAAATACGTATTCCCTCTTTTTGGCATATGCGAATCAACTCTTTCATATCATTCATTGTCCCAAATCCCTGATAAATATCTTCATAATCTGAAATATCATATCCATTGTCCTCCTGAGGTGACTGATATACTGGACAAAGCCAAATAACATCAATTCCCAATTTCTTTAAATACGGGATTTTTTGTATAATTCCTTTTAAATCACCAATTCCGTCTGCATTACTGTCTAAAAAACTTTTTGGATAAATTTGATACACAACGCTTTTCTGCCACCATTTTTCCATGATTTTCCTCCTTTCTTCTATTCTCATTTATGAAATCGTTTTCATATTTATAGAATTATAATAATCAAAAAAACACCATCTGTAAAGATGGCATTTTCGCTAATTTCTATCCTCCGTTTTTGTTTATATTGTCAAAAATCTTTTCTACACCAATTTATATCCCAACTTAATTTCCGTTGTCATCATCTCTTCGGATTCTATCATCTCCAGCAACAACTGAGTTCCTTTAACTCCACTTGTCTTATATCCAAAATGAACAGTCCTGATTCCGCCTGTAACCGCTTTTAAAAACTGATTGTCCCCAAATCCCGTGACTTGAATCTGACGTTTTGGAGCAATTTCTTTAATCGCTTCTATTACACCTGCCGCAATCGTGTCAGTTGCACAAGATATGATATCGATATCATCTTCTTTCCCCAAAATATCACAGGCTTTTTCATATCCGGATTCCATAGTAAATTCTGCATAACGCACATATTGTTCTTCCAGTGTTTTCCCGACTTCACGCAGCCCCTCTCTGAAACCGTCTTCCCTTGCGGCACCTGCTGCTTTATCCTCTCTTGTCACTCCGATATAGGCAATGCGTCCCTCTGCCCCTTTTCCTAAAACTTCCGCCAGTTCTTTCGCCGCACCATAATCATCATGGTAAACACAACTGACTTCTTTTGCCTTTTGCCCGATTATCACAACCGGAACTTTACATTTTTTCAGTTTTTCTCTATGTAACTTTGTCAGTACTGTTCCCACCAAAATAATTCCGTCTACCGGATAAGCCTCAAATAAATCCATATATTCTAATTCTTTGACTGCTTCATTGTTCGTAATCGTCAGGAGCATTTGATAATCATTCGTTGAAAGCACCTGTCCGATTCCCTCCGTAATCCTGCTGATTGACTCTGAATTGATTTTAGGTACAATAACACCAATCAAACACGCCCGCTTTGTTCTAAGCGTCCTCGCCTGTGCAGACGGACGGTATCCGGTTTCTTCAATCACCGCTCGGATCCTCTCTTTCTTTTCCTCACTTACGTACCCGCCATTCATGTAACGCGACACCGCCGCACTGGATACCTGTGCAAGCTGCGCAATCTCCTTTATTGTCATAAGCATTCTCTTCCTTTTCATTTATCTTCTTCAACGTTTCATCTCCATACAGCATTCGCAGACTCCGATTACATACTACAAGTTTTTAATAAGTCCAAAACTTCTTCTTTCTCCGGCATCACACGCAACGCCCCCTTTTTCGTTGTAATTATAGACGCTGCCGCATTTGCAAATTTCAACATTTCTTCTAATTCTTCTTTTGTATATGGTTTCCAGCCGTGTTCTAATACATAGTTTAAAACACATGCGCCAAAAGTATCCCCCGCACCTGTTGTTTCAATCGTGTTCTCCTGCAAAATTGCCGGTACGTCTGCCACTATATCTCCAAAAACCGCTCTGCTTCCCGCCTTTCCCATAGAAAGCAAAATCAAATCTATTCCGTAACACTCCTGAAGATAGCGAATACCTTGCGAAAAATCTTCATATCCTGTAAACCAACTAATCTCATTATCCGAAATTTTCAAAATATTACACTGTCGCATTCCGTAATCAATCTGTGCTTTTGCCTCATCCAATGATTTCCAAAGCGGTTCTCTTAAATTCGGATCAAATGATATAACCGCCCCATTCTTTTTGGCAAGTTCTATCGCCTTCTTTGTCGCCTTTCTTCCCTCCTCATTTGTCATGGAAAGAGAGCCAAAATGAAAAATTCTGCATTCCTCCAATAATGCTTCTTCAATATCCTCCTCTGAAAGCATCATATCCGCTCCCGGATTTCTGTAAAACGAAAAATCTCGATCCCCGTCCTCTTTCGTATGAACAAACGCCAGTGTAGTTTTTACTTCCGAATCAAATTTCAGTCCCGCTGTTTCAATTCCAACCCCTTTTATTGCCTCCTCTAACTGATGTCCAAACATATCTTCCCCCACTTTTCCGATAAAAGCAGTTTTTTTTCCAAGTTTTGAAAGCATCGAAAGAAGATTACACGGTGCGCCGCCCGGATTTGCTTCAAATATCGGATTTCCTTGGTTGCTTATTCCATTCTCCGTAAAATCAATTAAAAGTTCCCCAAGTGCAATCACATCATACATTCTATTCATCCTCCATATATAAAATCGTTTCCACTTATTATGCTTAAATTATATTTTCGCTTAACTTAAATGTAAATCGGCACACTTCACAAATTTGCGGGATATTTTCTGTATAAATTATATGAAATCGTTTTCACTCACTTTTAGCAACAGGTTCTGAAAGACCTGTAATCGTCATACAAAAAAACGCAGCGGTCACCCACTGCGTTTCCCATTTTTCAACTATTCTGCTGTTTTTTCTTCGTTTTCTTTTGTATCTTTGCTGTCTTCTTTGCTCTCATCTTTTTTGTCGTCTTTCTTTTCTTCTTTCTTTTCTACCTGTTTGCAGTTGTCAGCAACCCATTCCATTACTTTATTCTGAAGAACAGCCTCTTTTACCATAGACTCACCGTTTAACTCTATGAGTGTATCTACGTCCGGATAACCGTTTTCTTTTGCAAATGCTTTCATTTCTTTATCCATTTCTTTGTCGGACATTTCAAGTCCTTCTTCTTTTGCAATTAATTCGGCTGCCAAAGCAGGTTTTAAAGATTCTTTAGACATCTCTTTTACCTGTTTTTTGAAGTCATCTTCAGACTGTCCGCTCTGTTTTAAGAACTCATCATAAGAAACACCGTATGACTGTTCTACAAGTTTTTTGAACTGCTCTTCGATTGTTTTTTCTTTCTCTTTTAATCTCTTTTCAGGATATTTTGTAATCTCTGTATTGTCCAAAACTTCATTCCATGCCTTGTCACGAAGTTCCGCCTCTGCCTGTTTCTTATTTATCTCTTCGATTTCTTTTTTCACTTCTTTTTTGTATTCGTCTACTGTTTTTGATTTTTTAGAAACCGCCTTAACAAACTCTTCATTTAATTCTGTATATGCTTTTTCTTTAATTCCTGTAATTTTAATTGTAAAGATAACATCTGCACCTGAAAGTTCCGGTTGCTGAGTTCCGCCATACCCTTCAGGGAATTTAATCGGTAAATCAAATGTCTCGTTTAATTTATGGCCATAAATTCCTTCTTCAAATCCGTCTACATACTGCTCGCCGCTTCCTAAAGTTAATGTTCCCTGATCGAATACCTTCCCTGTAGATTTTAATTTTCCTGTATATTCAAACTGAGCAAGGTCTCCTTTTTTCAACGCTCTGTCTGTTACATCCTTTGTCTGCTCCAACATTTTCGAATCAATGTAATTTTTAATATCCTCATCTGTCACTTTCGCCGGAGTAACTTTCTCCGCTTCCACACCTTTATACTGTGAAATTTTTACATATTCATTTGAAATTTCTTTCTTGCTGCAACCTACTGCCGAAACTGCAAGACACAGTGTGAGCATTGTCGCAATTACTCTTTGTTTTTTCATCGTCATACCTCTTCATCTCTATTTTTGTGGTTTGTGAAAGCCACACTTTTCCGTTATACCATAGATTTGCTTTCTTTTAAAGAGTTTTGCTACAACTTCATAATCTTTTTATTTTTGTGTCCTATTTTTTCGCCTGTTTTCACTAAAGATTACTTGCACTTACAGAAAATCAATGTTACAATATTACAAGTGTAAATAGGTAATTACATAGAAATTATTATCAGGAGGGCTATTGTGAGTTTAACAGTTAAAATACTTTTAGGTATTATCATTGTATTAGCAATCGTTTTGGTCGTGTTATACTTTCTTGGTAAAAAGGCAGAGAAGCGTCAGGCAGAACAGCAGGAGAAATTAGATGCCGCTGCACAGACAGTTTCCATGCTGGTTATTGACAAAAAGCGAATGAAATTAAAAGAAGCCGGTTTTCCGGCAGTTGTCATCGAGAACACGCCAAAATATCTTCGTCGCTCCAAAGTTCCGGTTGTCAAAGCGAAAATCGGACCGAGAATTATGACTTTAATGTGTGATGCAACTGTATTTCCGGTTTTACCGATTAAGAAAGAAGTAAAAGTTGTTGTAAGCGGTATCTACATCACTGAAGTAAAAGGGGCTAGAGGCGGTCTTGAAATACCGGTTAAGAAAAAAGGATTTTTCTCAAGATTTAGAAAAGAAAAATAGATTGCGTTACGCAATCTATTTTTTATACCTGCATTCCCGCACTCTTCGGGGTAATGCTTATTTTAATTCTGCACTCGGCAACCGCCTCCTCATTTACTTCCAAATGATAGAGAATAGATGCCTTGATTTCTTCTTCTGTTTCTGAAATATGCAACTCTTTCGTATGAATTCCCATAACAAGTTGTCCAAAAGGCGTTCCGTAACCTGTCATATGTTTTTTCCCTTTTTCAAATACCATATGGGTGTTGGCAAGCCCTTTTTTCATGATTTCTATCATGTTGCCGCCTGAAATTTTTATTTTATTTTTCGTAACTCCCGGCATACCTTCTGCAACTTCATCATAAAGGATGTAATGTTTTCCGTTTTTCTGGAAATAGTTAGCAGGAGTAATGACTGCAACTGGTTCATCTTCTTCCCCCTTTTCGATTATATCCGTATGTATACCGGTTATACTGATTAATACTTCTTTTGTCATATTCTCTCCTAAAATTCTTCTATATTAATATGTTCAATCCAATCCACACTGTACGGCAAAACCGCATTGGCAAACGCTTTAAAACGTACCGGAGCATCACTGGAATAAAATTCATAAGCAGGAACTTTTCCCGTCTCCTGCAATATATTTTCCAAATTGTTTTCTTTCAATAATTGCTTTAACTCCAAAGCCGTTTCATAAGCAGGATTCACAAGACGGATTTTCTCACCCATGTATGACTTAATCGGATTATATAAAAGCGGATAATGTGTACAGCCTAAAATCAATGTGTCAATTCCCGACTGTTTCATCTCATGTAAATAATAATCTATCGCCTCACGCGCAATACGGTTATCTACAAATCCCTCTTCCACAAGCGGAACAAACAGAGGACAGGCCTTTGCAAGCACTTGAATATTCGGCTGATACTGTTGGATAAACTTTGTATATACACCGCTTTTGACCGTTGCCTCCGTGCCGATAATACCTACTCTGTTATTGTCCGTAACTTCCGCCGCAACTTTTGAGCCGGGTTTTACTACTCCAATAACAGGAACGTCCGTTTCCTCTCTCAGTATATCCAAAGCAAGAGCGCTCACCGTGTTACAGGCAATGACAATCGCTTTTACTTTCTTTGTCTTTAGAAAACGCACAATCTGTTTTGAAAAACGAATAATCGTATCCACCGATTTACTTCCGTAAGGAACGCGCGCCGTATCTCCAAAATATACTAAATTCTCATTCGGAAGATTTTGCATAATTTCCCTCACTACCGTAAGTCCGCCTACTCCCGAATCAAACACACCAATCGGTGCGTCTTTTCTGCAATCTATACTCAAATTTATAAACCCCTTTCAGAAATTTCGTCATTATCCTTTATTGTACTCATTCTTCCCTTATATTGCAAGGGAGAAAAAAAGACTGCACTTTCTTCAAGTGCAATCTTTTTCTGCATGTTCCTTAAATAGATAAATCTTTTGCGATTTTGTACTGATATTCCGGAATTTCTTTCTTCATATTTAACGCTTCGTCAATATCAAAGTCGATATATTCTCCGTGACTGAATCCTACAACACGGTTTGTCTTTCCTTCACATAAAAGGTCAACTGCTTTTGCACCCATAATAGAAGCAAATACTCTGTCTTTACAAGTAGGGCTTCCTCCTCGCTGCATATGTCCGAGAATTGTCGCTCTTGTTTCCATTCCTGTCGCTTCCTCAATTCTCTTAGCCATATTAATAGAATCACCAATACCTTCTGCATTGATAATGATATAGTGCTTTTTACCGCGTTTTCTGTTCTCTACGATGTTAGCGATGATTTTCTGCTCATCATAGTCGTGTTCTTCCGGAAGAAGAATCTGTTCTGCACCGTTGGCAATACCACACCATAAAGCGAGATAACCTGCATCTCTTCCCATTACCTCGATAACGCTGCATCTTTCATGTGATGTTGATGTATCACGTACTTTGTCGATTGCTTCCATCGCTGTGTTTACGGCAGTGTCAAATCCGATTGTATATTCTGTACAGTCAATATCAAGGTCAATTGTTCCCGGAATACCGATTGTATTGATTCCTAAATTGGAAAGTTTCTGCGCACCTGCGAAAGAACCGTCTCCTCCGATAACAACAAGTCCGTCAATTCCGTATTTTTTAAGAATGCCTGCCGCTCTTCTCTGTCCTTCTTCTGTACGCATTTCTTTACAGCGTGCTGTCTGCAGAATTGTTCCGCCTCTCTGAATAATATCAGATACGTCACGGGCTGTCATGTTGATGATTTCTTCATTCAAAAGTCCGTGATAACCACGTCTGATTCCCTGTACGTTCAGTCCTCTTCCCAATGCTGTTCTTACAACCGCACGGATTGCCGCATTCATTCCCGGTGCATCTCCACCACTTGTTAAAACGCCGATTGTTTTAATGTGATTTGCCATGTTCGATTCCTCCATCTATCTGTTTTTTATTTTTATTCATCAAATCCGATGTTCCTATCCTTTTTATTCTACAATACCTATATTGTTTTTTCAATGGCTTTTTCTACCACTTTTACCCTTTTTTCACCAAAATAGTTGGTCAGTCTACTTAAAAGTACCGAATCTATCCCGACATTTCTGTTCATCGGAAGCCTTTTGATTGCTTTTTCCGCCTGACAATAAATGACAACAGTATCATTCCCCTCCGAGCCGTTTATCATACGGTACAACTGCTCTTCTTCCTGTATAAAATTCTGCTTGTCCGGAAATTGAATCCATAATTCTTTTTTCATCTCCTGAAAAGGGACGATAGATTCGCAAATTAATTTACTTGCCCGCTCGTCTTCCTCCGAAACTCTTCCTTTCACAAAAACTTTGCTGTCTTCCTCTAAATACAGTTTGTTTTTCTCATAATCTTTCGGGAAAATAACAACTTCCACCGTTCCAAGCAAATCCTCTATCGTAAGAAAAGCCATAACCTTATTTGTCTTTGTATATTTAATCGTCTTATTGACAATCAGACCGCCGATAATCTCTTTTGCGCCGTCCCGCACTTTAGAGCGTCCGCTTTCTTCACTCGGTTGGAAATCCATTGTTGTGGCTGAAATATTCTTCTTCCACAATGTTTCATATTCTTCCATTGGATGCCCCGTGACATACACGCCAAGCACTTCTTTTTCAAAAGCCAGCATCGTTTCTTTTTCGTACTCTTTTACATCAGGGAGAGGAATATCAAATTCCTTTTTCTGTTCCTCGTCAACTAAATCAAAAAGCGACATCTGTCCGCTCATGGAATATTTTCTGTCCTTATTGACCTGATCCAAAATCTGAATATAAATCATCATCAACTGTTTTCTTGTCCCCGGAAGACTGTCAAACGCCCCCGCTTTAATAAAGTTCTCTATTGTACGCTTATTCACTTCTTTTCCCGAAAGACGCTCGATAAAATCTTTCAGATTTTTATATTTTCCGCCGATTTCACGCTCATGAATAATTGCGTCAATAACAGGGCGTCCTATACTTTTAATGGCGGTCAGACCATAGCGGATATTTCCATTGTCAACGGAGAAATTTCCCTCTCCCTCATTAATATCCGGCGGGAGAATATGAATTCCCATTTGCCTGCTGGCATAAATATATTCCGAAACTTTTCCCGGATTGTCGATAACCGAAGTCATCAACGCCGCCATAAATTCTACCGGATAATAATATTTTAAATATGCTGTTTGGTACGCCACAACTGCGTAGGCAGCCGCATGGGATTTATTGAACGCATATTTTGCAAAATCTATCATTTCATCATAAATCTTATTTGCGATTTCTTCTGAAATACCGTTTGCCACACAGCCCGGAACTCCCTCTTCTTTATTTCCGTAAACGAAATTTTGCCGTTCTTTTGCCATGACGTCCGCCTTTTTCTTTGACATGGCACGGCGGAGCAAATCGCTTCGTCCCAATGTATATCCCGCAAGGTCACGAACAATCTGCATAACCTGTTCCTGATAAACGATACAGCCGTAAGTCGATTTCAAAATCGGCTCTAACTGCGGGCAGTCATACGTAATAGCGTCTTTATCATTTTTCCCCTTAATATATTGTGGAATAAAATCCATAGGACCGGGACGATACAGGGAAATACCGGCGATTATATCTTCCAAATTTTGCGGTTTCAACTCTTTCATAAAGTTTTTCATTCCCGCACTTTCCAACTGGAACACGCCGTCTGTTTTTCCCGTACCGATAGAGTCCAACACCGCTTTATCATTATAATCGATTTTATGCATATCGATTTTATGCCCGCTGCTTTTTTCTGCAAGTTTGACTGCATTTTGAATAACGGTAAGGGTACGCAGTCCGAGAAAATCCATTTTCAACAGTCCCAACTCTTCCAAAGTTGTCATTGTAAACTGGGTTGTCACCGCACCGTCCGCGCCGAGCGACAGCGGTACATATTCATCTACCGGTTTCTGACTGATTACGACACCCGCCGCGTGCATGGACGTATGTCGCGGAAGTCCTTCAAGACGGAGCGACATATCGATTAATTCTTTTACTTCCGCATCTTCCTCATAGATTTTCTTCAATTCCGGATTGACCGATAGGGCTTTTGTCAGTGTCATATTTAATTCTGTCGGTATCATTTTTGCGATACTGTCCACGAAAGCATACGGTAAATCCATAACACGGCCGACATCTCGGATAACCCCTCTCGCTGCCATTGTACCGAACGTAACAATCTGTACAACCCTGTCTGCACCGTATTTTCTTACAACATAATCGATAACCTCCTGTCTTCTCTCGAAACAGAAGTCAATATCAATATCCGGCATGGAAACACGCTCAGGATTGAGAAAGCGTTCAAACAGCAACTGATAGCGAATCGGATCAATATCCGTAATACCGAGACAGTATGATACAATACTTCCCGCAGCCGATCCTCGTCCCGGACCGACCATAATATCGTTATCTCTCGCATACTTAATAAAATCCCACACAATAAGGAAATAGTCCACGTATCCCATTTTCTGAATAACGCTCAACTCATAAGTCAGCCGCTCTTTCAGTTCCTCCGTCACCGGCTCATAGCGTGATGCCAATCCTTCAAAACATAATTTATTTAAGTATTCCCACGAAGTAAACCCTTGCGGAACATCGTATCTCGGAAGTTTCGTCACTCCAAACTCAATCTCCACATGACATCTGTCCGCAATTTTCTGCGTATTTTCCAACGCCTGCAAAGCATACGGAAACAGTTCCGCCATTTCTTCCGGAGATTTCACATAATACTGTCCGCCCTCGTAACGCATGCGGTTTTCGTCCTGCAATTTTTTCCCTGTCTGAATACAGAGAAGAATATCATGTGGTTTTTCGTCCGCCGCATAAGTGTAATGCACATCGTTTGTGGCAACCAGTTCGATTCCCGTATCTTGGGACAGCCTCAGCATCCTTTGATTTACTGTCGCCTGCTCCGGTATGCCGTGATCCTGCAATTCCAAAAAGAAGTTGCCTTTTCCGAAAATCTTCTCATATCTCTTTGCCGATTTCACTGCCTCTTCGTACATCCCACGCAATAAATTTTTCTGCACCTCTCCCGCAAGGCAGGCGCTCAGCGCAATAATTCCTTCGTGATACTGATCTAAAAGTTCATAATCCACGCGGGGCTTATAGTAATATCCCTCCACAAATGCCTTAGAAACAATTTTTGTTAAATTCTCATACCCTTTATTATTTTCCGCAAGTAAAACGAGATGATAATATCTGTCCTCTCTCGTTCCCACTTCTTTGTCAAATCTGGACTGGGGCGCTACATACACTTCACAGCCCAGTATAGGTTTAATTCCCTCGGCTTTTGCCGCACGGTAGAAATCAATCACACCGAACATAACGCCGTGGTCTGTAATCGCCGCACTGTCCATGCCCAGTTCTTTCACCCGTGCCACATATTCTTTTACTTTATTTGAACCGTCCAGCAGACTGTACTCCGTATGGACGTGCAAATGTGCAAATTTCATATCTGTCCTCTTTCTTTATCAAACTTTTGACTATATGAAAAAAAAGAGCATACGCTCTTTTTTAGCCGTTCATCATAAAATCAAGTAATTTATCTGTGTCTTCTGTTTCATATGAAATCAATTCCAACTGTGGAATTTCTCCGTTTGAAAAAACATTTGCCATAGAAACATACTGAGAAAGTTTTGATTTTAAGTTAAGTCTGTCACCTTCACCTGTCACTAATTCTACTTTTCCTTTACACTGGTCAACAACACTGAAAAACTTTTCAATGTTTGTAATGTTCTGTATTTTCATTCTCATATCGAAAACTCCTTTCCTTTTCCATTTTATCTGTTTACATTATACATTATCCTTCTTTAATTGCAATGCTTTTTTCCCTAATCTCGATTTTTCCTTCTTTTAAAAGACGTCCCACTGCGCGTTTAAATGCATTCTTACTTAAATTCAATTCTCGTTTGATAATCTCCGGATCTGCCTTATCCGTAAACGGAAGTTCCCCGTCATACGAACAGATTGTTTCCCATACCAAATCCGCATCTTTATCCATCTGTGCAGGAATTTTTTCACGGACACTTAAATCTAATTTCCCGTCAGCCTTTACCGCCGTAACACGGGCTTTGATTTCCATTCCGACAAATAGTTTTCCGTACGCTTCTTTCTTCGGAATGCGTGCGGAATACTGATTATCTACAGCCACAAACAAACCAAATTCATCGCTTCTGTCATAAATAATCCCTTCTACCATATCGTCCTTCTGATAAGGGGAATCTTTGCGTAACATATCGTACACTTTCATTGTGGCGCAAAGACGCTCGCTCTTATCGATATAAAGCGTAACAAGGCATTTATCTCCCTTTTGTACTTTTGCCGTCTGCTGTTTGAACGGTAAAAATAAATCTTTTTCCAATCCCCAGTCTAAAAACGCACCGAATTTTCCCACATCTGCCACAGTCAGCACCGCTAATTCTCCAAGTGTCAGTTTCGGTTCGTTTGTCGTTGCAATAAGACGGTCATCTGAGTCTTTATATAAGAATACTTCCACCGGATCTCCCAACTCAATCCCCTCCGGAACCTGTTTTTTCGGAAGAAGTACCTTCTCATCTTCCCCGCCGAGATATACACCGAAATCTACTTTTTTTACTACCGTCAATACTTGTTTTTTTCCTAATTTCATCATTTCTTTTCTCCTGTTAATTCCACAACCGCAAAAGGTTTATCCTCTGCATCACAAAGTTTTATTGTTACTTTCCCTTCTTCACTGTGCATTTTCGGGAAAATTTCATCCCCGTATAATGCAGATTTCTTATATTCCACACGAACCTGTCCAACCGATATATTTTCGTCTGCAATTTCCAACGCCATTTGTATGTAACGGCTGTTATTTACATGACCGTTTGTATCTATATCACTCTTCTGTACAAAAAACGATTGTTTTTCTTCCCATGTATCCGGAAGAGAAATTTTCCGAGACGCATATTCCATAGAAAGTTCCGGTTCAAGTTCATATTTTTCTATGTCTTTTTCTGTCGGCTTTGCCGGACGTTTTCGCTCTGTGTCCATAAAAACCCATATGGAATTGGCGTACGCCACACATTTATCGTCTTTATCTTTCATCACAAAGTTTCTTGTCCCATACAATCCGTTAAATGCGGTTGGCCATGTGCTGACTTCAATCTCCTCACACAGTTTTGGATAACGCTCTATCACAACCTGCCATGCGGAAAGTATCCAGCCGTGATGATGCTCTTTTAAAAATTCCATACCTACGCCCAAATCTTCCGACTGAAAAGTGCTGCAATCCTGAAAATAATTTACAATGCCTGTTAAAGTCAGATGACCGCTCTTATCCGTTTCGCTGTACCGCACCCGTTCTTTTATCGAATACATTACATTCCTCCATAACTTTTCTCTACGTGTATCACACACTGGTATCTGTTGTCAACCTCCTGCAATTCTTTTCTCAAAGTATTGCTCACCTCTATCTGTTTTTCCTTATCATATTCATACGGAACAACCATGTCAAAAATAAGATTAATACGATGTTTGCCCTCTACAACACGGAAATCGTGAATAGACACTTTACTGTCAATTTCTTCGATTTTCTCATTGGCTATATCTTTTATTTTCAAAATATTCTCATCTTTTGTTTCTATCGGGTCCATATGAATGACAAGAAAAATTCCCATAAATTTCTGTGCATCTCTCTCAATTTTATCTACAATTTCGTGAGATGTTTCAATATCCGCCGTGTTTGGCACTTCTGCATGAATAGACGCCATACTTCTGCCCGGTCCATAGTTATGTACAATTAGATCGTGGGTTCCCTCAATTCCTTCATAGCCTTCCACAAACTCTGTAATCTGTCGGAAAACTTCCGGAGCAGGCGCCGGACCGATTAATTCCTCCACCGTATCTTTTGCAATGCCGATACCCGCCCAAACAACAATACCGGATACGATCACTCCCACAATCCCGTCTATATTCATTCCCGTTACTTTCCAAAATAAAATAGAAAGCACGGTAACGGAAGTCGTTACCGCATCTCCTATGGAGTCTGTCGCTGTCGCCTGAAGCACTTTAGAATCAATCCGTTTTCCGAGTTTTCTGTTAAATGCTCCAAGCCACAATTTCATTCCAATAGATAAAATCAGTATCATAATGGAAATCCACTGAAATTTCAACTGTTCCGGATGCATAATCTTTCCAACGGAATCTTTGAAAAATGTCAGCCCCACCTGAATAACAAGAAACGCTACAATCAATGCTGAAATATACTCTATTCGCCCATGCCCGAAAGGATGCTCCTCATCTGCCGGCTTGCTCGCCATTTTCACACCGACAAGACTGATAATGGAAGAGCCTGCATCGGATAGATTGTTAAATGCATCCGCCAAAATAGATACGCTGTGCATCAGCAGACCGATAATCCCCTTTCCGATAAATAGAATAATATTACATATAATTCCTACGACTCCCGATAATACACCATATGACGTTCTTACCGTCACTTCCTCTACATACTCGTATCTTTTTACAAAATGTTTTACCAAAAATTCTGTCATATTTATCCTCTATTCTTCTTTATTCTCTGCCAAAAAAGAACCATTTTATTTTAAATCTCGATGTTGCCGTCACCATCTCGTATTCTTCCTCATCCAGCACGGATTTTAATTTTTCTTTACTCTTTTTCGGTACTACCGCGTTTGTCGCATCCACAAAGCAGAGATTCGGATAAAGTACACACCACCAGTTATGCCCTTTTGCCCTGCCGATTTCTATGCGAAGCGCCTCGTATTCCCCTGCCGGAAATGTAACGTCCCCATATGTTTTCTGCGGGAAATAACTTTTCGTCAGTTTCGCTTTCACTGGATAAGCATATCCCTCTTGGCAAATAACTCTGTCTGCAACCTGCTCCAATTCTTTTTCGTGACTGCCTGTCCACGCTTTCGTTTCTTCCACACTTTTTGCATCCGGCAGTTCCTGTTTCATGTATGCGATTATTTCTTCTTTCACTTTCATCTTTAACTGCTGGTCTTTATCGCTGTCACTGTTTGCGAGAACGTGAAACCGTAACACTTCCTCCGCCAGTCTTTCCTGTGTCTTGTCCACTTTCGCTTCCACTAAGACAGATTGTCTGTATAAAACCATTCCTGTTATTATTCCTGCAATCGTCATGGCGATTGCCGCACAAATCCATTTTCTTTCCTTTTCCATTTTATGTAACCTCTCTTTCTTAGTCAGAGTGTTGCCCATTTAGAAAAGGTTATACATCTTTTTTATTGTTTTGTGCGGATCGTATCGATAACCGCCTCTACCTGATTATCAATATGACGGCAGACAACCTCCGCCGCTTCCTCTTTCTGACGCTTTTCAATACGGTTAATAATATCCTCATGTTCCGCAATTAAAATCGGGTGAAAACATTCTTTCTTCAAATATTCCACTCGGAAACGGTACATTTGCTCTCTGAAATTATTGAGCAGTTGAATAAGACGCTGATTGTCCGTTGCCATAAAAATAACATCGTGGAATTTCACGTCCGCCTCGGCAAACTTTGTCACATCATTTGTTTTTAATGTTTGCTCAAATTCTTTTGCCGCCTCTTTCAGTTGGATCATCTGCTGTTTCGTCATTCTGTCACAGGCAAGTTTTACCGCAAGCTCCTCCAACGCCTTTCGTACTTCCAAAACATCACGAAGACTTTTTTCCGTAATCTCGGCAACCTCCGCCCCTTTTCTCGGAATCATCAGGACAAGCCCCTCCAATTCCAATTTTCTGATTGCCTCGCGGATTGGCGTACGGCTAACCCCCAGTTTATTCGCCAACTGAATTTCCATAAGCCTCTCCCCCGGCTTTAACTCTCCCTTTAAAATTGCCTGACGCAATGTGTTAAAAACAACATCACGAAGCGGCAGATACTCATTCATATTTACCTGAAAATTTGTTTCCATATCATTTATCTTCCTCTCGTATTATGCACATTAGTTACATAAACCTGTTTTGCCAGCCTCTTCTTCCGTATCTCCCCATACGCATGTTTTGCCGCCTTTCTGTCCGTGAAAATACCGAAAACAGTAGGTCCGCTTCCGCTCATCATAGCGTTTAACGCTCCCGCATCTTTCATAACCTTTTTAATTTTTTCAATTACAGGATAATCTCCGACAGTCACTTCCTCGAGAACGTTTCCCATATTGGCTGCAATTTTTTCTAAATTCTGTTCTTCCAGTCCCTCCAAAATTCCGTCAATATTCGGATGCTTTACAATGTCTAAGGCATCCAACTTCTCATATACCGTCTTTGTCGAAACACTCACAGGCGGTTTCGCAATTAAAACATAGCATTTTGGAAGAGCAGGCAGAGGCGTCAATTCCTCACCGATTCCCTCTGCCAAAACTGTTCCGCGCATAATGCAGTAAGGCACATCCGCCCCTAATTTCACGCCGCGTTTCATAAGTTCCTGCTGAGAAAGTCCAAGTTGATACATTCTGTTCATTCCAAACAGAACTGCCGCCGCATTGGAACTTCCTCCCGCCATTCCCGCAGATACGGGAATAAATTTATTCAACCGAATGGATACGCCTCCCTCAATCCGAAATTCATCCATAAGCAGTTTCGCCGCTTTGTATGCAATATTATTTTCATTTACCGGAAGATAAAAGAGATTTGTTTCCAAATGAATTCCTTCTTCTTTCGTTTTTTCCATAAATACATCATCATAGAGATAAATCGTCTGCATAACCATACGCACGTCATGGTATCCGTTTTCTCTTCTCCCTAAAACGTCAAGCCCCAAATTTATCTTCGCCAGCGCTTTTAATTCTAATTTATCCATGCGGTACTCCTTTCCCTTCGCTTTTGTATCTTGTATACATTATACCTAGAGTATACTCATGTTCTCTTTAAAAATCAATATCTTATCTCCCTCTTTTATTTCCTCTCCGCTCAGCCCGTTTGCCGCTTGGATGCGTTCCGCCGTTGTTCTGTATTGCTTTGCCAAATCCCACAATTCATCTCCTTCTTTGACGATATAGCCTACGATTCCCGGCTCTTTTCCGATTTTTTCCATATCAAAGGGAATTGTTTCCATATCCGTAATCACATTTTGCCACAGTTGTCGACGAATAAAACTGTGGAATGCCAAAACCGCTTTCACTTCTACCTCTCCGCTTCCGAGCATGGACACGGAAAGTTGCTCTAATCCATAGTTTACGTCAAATATCGTGTCCTCATTCATATCATCGCACTCAATGAGATAGGAAAACGGTATCATTCCCTGCCATGTGTCAAAAGGAACTTCATCACTTTCTTTTACATACAAAAACTGTAAATGCAGTATACCCTCAATCTGAATGCCCTGCTCCCCTCTCTCCATTTTCTCTACCTGTACTTCTCCGCTGTTATAACAAATCTGCAAAATATCTTCCCGAAGTTCCGGCACGGATAACTGCTCCGACAATTTACATTTCGAGTGATTTTGCAGAACAAGTTCCTCACTTCTTACTTTTTCCCGTTTTAAATTACATTCATGCTGCAGCGAGTAAACGTCTTCAAGCACTTCCGCCTCCTCTTCCTCATAAACGGCAATTTTCAAATCGAGCGTTCCCTCAATACCAATTGAACGCATCTCTCCGTCCTCGTCCGCACGCATATCCACATTCACTTCGCTTAAATTTCCGGTGATATAATGATACATGGACGGATCTACCCCCGAACAATTTACCTGCCCCTCGTAAGCAACCGCCTGCTCTATCCAGTCCGTCTTTCCCTCCGGCGACTCATACAGACAAAATAGACTTAACTCTCCTGACAGATGAAGGGCGTCCTCCTCCAATTTCGTGTCCAATTTACGATTGGTGACGTCCGTCCATAAAATCATTCCCATATTTTCTTTTGTCCCCGCAAGAACAACCTCCTCTTTAATACGATACGTATCCCTTTTACCCGTATGTAACTGTAACAGTTGATGTTCCTTTTTCTTCTTATATAGTGTGTCCTCACTTTCAATTTCCGTTGTCAAAGAGATATTCTCTGTCACTTCCTTACCGATTTCCAATTCCACCAATGCCTTTACACTCAGTTTTCGGGAGTGAATCATAGACGCCGTAAATTCTGTCCGTAAATTTCTAACCGCATATTCTCCGTCCTCCACACCATTTTCCACATAAACCATTTCCTCAAAGGGAGTTTTCCCCATAAGTGAAGTCAGTTTTGTTTCTCCTTCCTCCGTCACATACAAAATTTGAAAATACACGTTTCCTGTCACCCGCACATAATTTTCCAACGGTTTTATCTCTTCTACTTTTGCTTCGCCTTTACTCATAACGATTTTAGCCACATCTCTTTTCGCATCGGGAACATTGTAATCATCATCTACAAAAAACTGGTCGGCAATCCCCTTTTCCATACGATTTATGTGCATTTGTTTTTTTATAAATTCCATAAAATCCCTCCTATTCAAATATAACCGTCTTTCCGGAAGTGTTAAGTGCAATCACAATATATGGATTGTTATCTTTTTTCACTACTTTCTCCTGTTTGGACGGTCCGATTAAATTCGTGTGAACATAAATTGCATTTTCTGTTTCCTTGCATTCTTTTACCTTTACACTGTAGCCGGTTGTCTGTTTTTTCCCATACCCCCGCGCAATATACAATGTGCCTTTATCTTCATAGGTAAGTCTGAACGGCTTCTCCTTTTCCCCGTCTATCTTTTCTTTTAATTCTTCCGGTATCAACTCTTCCTCTATAATGGTAAACTTCGCATCCTTCCCGTTATCCCGCTGATTTTTCTTTATGCTGCAGCCTGTAAATAAAATGAGTATGCCGATACAGATGAAACAAAAAATCGCCTTTTTCATCCGCTTCTCTCTCCCCGCGTTCTCCCTATATCTTATTATCTTCCTTGTCTTTTTATGTACCCTCTAGTATAATATTCCTTATCATTTAAAAGTATCGAAAGGAACACGCTATGATTTTTGAAACAGCAGAAAAAACATACGAACCGCCTGCAAGGATTTCCGGCATTCTGCTCCACCCGACTTCCCTGCCGTCCCCTTACGGCATAGGCGATTTGGGCGATGAAGCATATCGGTTTGCGGATTTTTTGGAAAAAGCGGGACAGCATCTCTGGCAAATTCTCCCGCTCGGACCTACAGGATTTGGAGATTCCCCTTATCAGAGTTTCTCCGCATTTGCAGGTCAGCCTTTATTAATCAGTCCGAAGCATTTACAGGAACTCGGACTTTTAACGGAAGAAGATTTAGCGGATTGTCCATGTACGGACGAAGAAAAAGTAAATTATGGGGACGTTATCCTGTGGAAAACGGATATTCTGCACAAAGCATATGAAAATTACTGCCATACCGCAGATAAAATGCTTTTGGAAGAGTATGACTCTTTCTACGAAAACAATCGCTTTTGGCTTGACGATTACGCACTTTTTATGGCGTGCAAAGAAGTACACAACGGACAGAGTTGGCTTGACTGGGAAAAGGACTACCGTTCCCCCTCCAAAGCATTTTTAAAAAATTTAGAAATTTCTCTTGCAAAAGAGATACGCTACCACCACTTTGTACAGTTTATTTTCTTTAAGGAATGGTATGCGTTAAAAGAATATGCGAACAAAAAGGATATTAAAATTATCGGGGACATTCCGATTTTTGTTTCCCTCGACAGCGCCGACGTCTGGGCAAATCAGGAATTATTCCAGTTGGACAGCAAAGGTTTCCCTACATCGGTGGCAGGAGTTCCGCCCGATTATTTCTCGGAAACAGGGCAACTTTGGGGAAACCCGCTCTATGATTGGAACGAACACAAGAAAAACGGTTTTCAATGGTGGATTTCCCGCATTCAAAACCAACTCGGACTTGCAGATTATTTGCGAATCGACCATTTCCGCGGATTTGAAGCATATTGGGCAGTTCCTTACGGGGAAGAAACCGCAGTGAACGGAAAATGGAAATCAGGACCGAAGGAGGACTTTTTCCTCGCTATCGAAAAAGCACTCGGAAAGGATTTGCCGATTATCGCAGAAGATTTGGGAGTGATTACGCCTGAAGTGGAGCGTCTTCGTGACCGTTTTCATTTTCCGGGTATGAAAGTATTACAGTTCGCCTTTGAATCGGAAACGGAAAGCAGTTTTCTCCCCCACCAGTTCACAACGACAAACTGTATCTGTTACACGGGAACTCACGATAATAACACGACGAAAGGCTGGTATGCATCCGCCAACGAAGTGTCCCGCGATAAAGTACGCCGATACATGAACACAGACGGAAGTTCCGTTCACTTTGACTTTATCCGCACCTGTCTCGGCACAATCGCCGCTTACGCCGTATTTCCTCTGCAGGACGCACTCGGTATCGGCGAGGAAGGACGCATGAACTGTCCGGGTGTGGCGATAAACAACTGGGCATGGCGTTACAAAAAAGAAATGCTGACAGATGAACTGGCTGAAAAACTGCTGGAATTATCCCATTTATATGGAAGATATTAGAAAGGATTTGCGTTATGATACGTTTTATATTGGTTGCCTCAACCGTTATTTTATTTTTAGTTCTCTTCATTCCCGTACTTATTGTGGAATGGATTATCGGAAAATTTAACCGCAGGGCAAAAGATTACAGTTCTCTTAGAATTGTACAATATGCCTTTAAACTTATTCTTTGGATTACGGGCGTAAAAGTAACTGTAATCGGGGAAGAAAATGTTCCCGATGAACCTGTACTTTTTATCGGAAACCACAGAAGTTTCTTTGATATTCTTCTCACTTACTCACGTTGTAAACGTTTGACAGGATATGTGGCAAAAAAAGAAATGTTGAAATTCCCTCTTTTACGGGATTGGATGAAAAATCTTTACTGTCTTTTCCTTGACCGCGAAAATGCAAAGGAAGGATTAAAAACGATTTTAACTGCCATTGACTATGTAAAACAGGGGATTTCTATCTGTATTTTCCCTGAGGGAACAAGAAACAAAGGGGAAGAGTTGAGTATGCTTCCGTTTAAAGACGGCGCATTAAAAATTGCCACAAAGACCGGCTGTCCGGTTATTCCGATTTCCATGAATAACACTTCGGAAATCTTTGAAAATCATTTTCCGAAAATCAAAAAAACACATGTTGTTCTTGAATACGGAAAACCAATTGACTATAAATCTTTGGACAAAGAAGAGCAAAAACATTTTGGCGCATACTGTCAAAATATTATACAGGAAACAATCAAGAAAAATGCAGCGCTTTTATAGTGTTGCATTTTTACATTTTGTGTCGCATTTAACGTTACATTTTTATTTATTTAATGGTATAATAAAATAAGTATGCTCTGTCATACACATAATAACCTGTAAAAATAAGATTGAAGGTAAAAGGATAAAAAGATGAATACAAGAAACCTTACCCTATTAACTGATTTA
This sequence comes from uncultured Lachnospiraceae bacterium, assembly GCA_900551895.1. Classification (GTDB taxonomy): domain Bacteria; phylum Bacillota; class Clostridia; order Lachnospirales; family Lachnospiraceae; genus Faecalimonas. Next base: position 55,455 of record URXX01000007.1, read on the forward strand.
TATGAATTAACAATGATGCAGGGATATTTTGAGAGCGGAGAAAATGACGTTGTCGTTTTTGATATGTTTTTCCGTGCAAACCCATGCAACAACGGATATTCTATTGCCGCCGGACTGGAACAGGTAATCGAATATATTAAAGATTTAAACTTTTCGTACGAAGATGTGGATTACCTTCGCAGTTTGAATATATTCAGCGAAGATTTTTTACATTATTTAAGCGGATTTCATTTCAGCGGAAATATTTATGCCATTCCGGAAGGAACGGTTGTTTTCCCAAAAGAACCGTTAATTAAAGTTATTGCGCCGATTATGGAAGCACAGTTGGTTGAAACTGCTATTTTAAATATTATCAACCACCAATCGCTTATCGCCACAAAAACTGCCCGCGTTACCTTTGCAGCGGGAAATGACCGTGTTCTTGAATTCGGTTTAAGACGCGCCCAAGGTCCTGACGCCGGACTCTACGGTGCAAGGGCGGCAATGATCGGGGGCTGTTCTGCCACTTCAAATGTGCTTGCGGGAAAAGAATTCGGCGTTGCCATAAGCGGAACGCACGCACACAGTTGGATTATGAGTTTTCCTGATGAATATACTGCATTTAAAAAATATGCGGATCTTTATCCAAACTCATGCTGTCTTCTTGTGGACACTTATGATACATTGAAATCCGGCGTACCGAATGCCATTCGCGTGTTCAAGGAAATGCGGGAGTCAGGTATTGAATTAAAGAACTACGGAATCCGTTTGGACAGCGGTGACCTTGCTTATCTTTCCAAAAAGGCAAGAAAAATGTTAGACAACGCAGGATTTGAGGACGCATATATTTCCGCATCTAACGATTTGGACGAATATTTAATTCACGACTTAAAAATGCAGGGAGCGACTATCACTTCGTGGGGAGTGGGAACGAACCTGATTACTTCAAAGGACTGCCCGTCTTTTGGCGGCGTTTACAAACTTGCCGCTATTCAAAATAAGGACGGCGAATTTATTCCGAAAATCAAACTATCGGAAAACACAGAGAAAATCACAAATCCGGGAAACAAAACCATTTTCCGTATTTACGAAAAGGCAACCGGAAAGATTAAGGCTGACTTAATCTGCTTTGCGGACGAAGTAATCAACTGCGAAGAAGATTTGCTTCTCTTCGATCCTGTTGACACGTGGAAAAAAACATTATTAAAAGGCGGTACTTATGAGGTTGTCGAATTATTGAAACCTGTTTTCATCAACGGCGCATGCGTATATGACACACCGTCCGTTATGGAAATTGCAGATTACTGCCGCAGGGAAAAAGAAACACTTTGGGACGAAACAAAACGTCTTGTTTATCCGCACCGTGTTTATGTGGATTTATCAGAAAAATTATATACAGTGAAAAAAGATTTATTAAATCAAATGAGTTTAAAAGAGCAATAAAGGAGATTACCATATGAAAATCATCGTATTAGCAGGCGGACTCAGCACAGAGAGAGATGTTTCCCTCTCTTCAGGCGCAGGCATCTGCCGTACATTAAAAGAAAAAGGACACGATGTGTTCCTTTTAGACGCATATTTAGGAGTAGAATACGATTCCGACAAATTGGAAGAAGTATTTACTTTAGAAAACAGTGGTCTTGAAATCGCTGAAGGTATCAAAACAACAGAACCTGATTTAGAAGCCGTAAAGGCATCGCGTTCCGACCAATCACCGTCCTTACTCGGACCAAACGTTATCGAACTTTGCCGTATGGCAGACATTGTATTTATGGGACTTCACGGCGATTTTGGAGAAAACGGTAAATTACAGGCTACTTTCGATATTCTCGGCATCAAATATACCGGTCCGAATTATCTCGGAAGCGCATTGGCAATGGACAAAGGAATTACAAAACAGATTTTCAAAATGTCAGGCATTCCGACTCCTGCGGGAACATGGTTAAAGAAAGCCGACAAAAATACTTCTTTGGCAGACTTGGGACTTTCCCTTCCTGTTGTCGTAAAACCTTGCTCAGGGGGATCAAGTATCGGTGTATACATTCCGCAGACAGATGCAGAATATAAAACTGCCGTGGAAGAATCTTTCAAATACGAAGATGAAATTATTATCGAACCATACATCAAAGGACGTGAGTTTGCGGTAGGTATCATTGACGGAAAAGCGCTTCCGGTTATTGAAATCATTCCAAAATCAAGTTTCTTTGATTACACAAATAAATATCAGGCAGGATGTACGGAAGAAATCTGTCCGGCACATATTGATGATGCTATTGCGAAAAAAATGCAGGACGCAACAGAAAAAGCCTTTTCCGCATTAAAATTAGACGTTTACTCCCGTGCAGACTTCCTTTTAGATGAAAACGGAGAAATTTACTGTCTTGAAGTAAACACTCTTCCTGGAATGACTTCCGCAAGCCTTTTACCGAAAGAAGCACAGGCAGCCGGTATTTCTTACGGTAACCTCTGCGAATTAATTATTCAAAAATCATTAGAAAAATACAACTAGAAAGGAGACTTTCCATGAAATATATGTCTTTACGGGAAATCGCAAAAGCCTGCGGCGGTACATATTTCGGAGATGAAAATAAACTTTCATTAGAAGTAAGCGGTGTTGCCATTGACAGCCGTAAGGTTGAAAAAGACTTCCTTTTTGTTGCCATAAAAGGTGCAAGAGTGGACGGACACGATTTTATTCCGCAGGTTATGGAAAACGGCGCTCTCTGTGCCTTGTCCGAAAAAGAATTAGGGAACGTTCCTTATTCTTATATCCTTGTCAGTTCATGCGAGCAGGCGTTAAAAGATTTGGCGGAATATTACCGCCTTGCCCTTAATATTAAAGTTGTCGGAATTACAGGAAGCGTCGGAAAAACAAGCACAAAGGAAATGATTGCCTCTGTACTTGAGCAGAAATATTCCGTATTAAAAACAGAGGGCAATTTCAATAATGAAATCGGTCTTCCCCTCACGATTTTCAATATTCGCGAAGAACACGAAGTTGCCGTTCTGGAAATGGGCATCAACGAATTCGAGGAAATGCACCGACTTGCGAAAGTTGCCCGACCGGATATCTGTGTCATTACCAATATCGGCTTCTGCCATTTGGAAAACCTGATTGACCGTGACGGTGTTCTCCGCGCCAAAACAGAAATGTTCGACTTTATGCGTGACGGCGCACAAATCATTTTAAACGGCGATGACGATAAACTGATTACGGTACAAAGTGTAAAAGGAGTGACTCCTGTATTTTTCGGTCTTTCCGAAAATCACAACTACTATGCAACCGATGTACATTCTCTCGGATTAAAGGGAACTTCATGCACACTTCACCTGCCAAACGGAACAATACCCGCAACTATTCATCTTCCGGGGGCGCATATGGTTTATAACGCTCTCGCCGGTGCGTGTGTCGGATATTCTCTCGGATTAACAGACGAAGAAATTCAAAAAGGTATCGAAAAGCTCGTTCCCGTTTCCGGAAGAAATAATCTGATTGAAACGGAGAATTTCCTTATTATTGATGACTGCTATAATGCAAATCCGGTATCCATGAAAGCATCTTTAGACGTACTTACTAACGCTCTCGGACGAAAAGTTGCTGTTTTAGGCGATATGGGCGAACTCGGTGAGGACGAAAAAGCATTGCACTATGGTGTCGGTGTCTATGCCGCAAAAAAAGAAATCGACCTTGTCTGCTGCATCGGAACACTTGCACAAGAATTTATAAACGGAGTAAACTCTGTCACATCAAAAAGCGAAACTCTTTATTTCGCCACAAAAGAAGATTTCCTTTCACAGATGAATACAATCGTAAAAAAAGGAGATACCATATTAGTAAAGGCTTCTCACAGCATGGAATTTCCTGAAATTGTGGAAGCATTACAAAAACTACATTAGGAGAAATTATGGACTATCAGATTCTTGTTCTCGATTTAGACGGAACACTGACAAACTCAAAAAAAGAAATAACAGAACCGACAAAACAGGCATTAATTGATATTCAGGAAAAAGGAAAGAAAGTTGTTCTCGCCTCCGGCCGCCCAACACCGGGTATATTACCGCTGGCAAAAGAACTTCATTTAGAAAAATACGGCAGTTATATTTTATCATTCAACGGTGCAAAAATTATTGACTGCCGCAGTAAAGAACTGCTGTACAATAGGACTATTCCGGCAGAAGTTATCCGACCGATTTATGAAATGCTCAAATGTTATGATATGGATTTGCTCACTTACACGGATACACATATTTTATCCGGTATGAAAACAAATCAATTCACCGAGTTGGAATCCCGCATCAATCAGATGCCGATTGTACAGACAGATGACTTTTTATCTGAAATTACATTTCCGATAAACAAACTGCTCGGCACAGGCGATAAAGAAACGATTGCAAAGGCGTTGGAAACAGTGAAATCACATTTCCACTCACAGTTAAATATTTATCTGTCAGAGCCTTTCTTCTTAGAAATCATGCCGCAACGCATTGATAAGGCACATTCTTTACAGAAACTGTTAAACAGTATCGGACTTACCGCAGACGCAATGATTTGCTGCGGGGACGGTTACAATGATTTGACAATGATTGAATATGCCGGACTTGGCGTTGCTATGGAAAATGCTCAGCCTCTCGTCAAAGAAAGCGCGGACTTTATTACAAAATCCAACGATGAAGACGGGGTTTTGCACGTTATTAACGAATTTATGAGATAGAAGAGCGGAGGAGACTGTGTTATGCAATCTCCTCCACTCTCATTATGATAAGCCAAATTCTTCAAGTAGTTTCTTCTGATATTCCGCATCTTCTATCGCTTTTAAAATATCTTCATTTCTGCCAAGTTGTTTTAATTTAGCGTATAATTCTCTGCTTGTTTTTAAACCTAACTCTTTTCCACTCTCGAAAGCCTCTTCCCGCTGTACTTCTATATCCAATTCATAGTCATACTCTGCCGTCAACATATTCTCAACCTCACTTCCTTTTCTCTTCAGATATTCAGCAAGAATTCCTTTTTTGATACATTCCTGAATTGCCTTTTTATATGGCTCATCTACTCCCAACTCCTGATATTTTGTGACCGTATCAATAAACAGACTATACTCCTTCAGAATTTGACATTTCTCTAAAATTTCGTGATGTTCTTCCGGATGAATGTTAATCATTTTTACCTTTAAGTCTAACATAGGCGGTGAATTTTTCACCATATAAGCGTCTGACAAACGCATCTCTTTTTCCTTATCCCATTTTTCTTTTCCATTATAGAAAGTGTAAAACTCAGGGATTGGAAGCGGCACTGTTTGCTTTTTGTAACGGTCACGAACAGCAATCAACTGCTCATATAAACGACCGATATACAAAAGACTGCGCAAAGGCATGTTTTTATTGATAGTAGACTGATGCTCGCCAAATACAAGTATTTTCCCACCCACATCAAAGGAAATATCATTTTGCAAATTCATGTAAATGGTATTGTCCACCTTAAATTTCCTTATCGTTGTTCCTTCCGGCAACGGTTCATCATGGATTGCATTAAAAAGAACAATATCATTTTCTTCTGCTGACTCATCTGCGTAGAATAAATCTACAAATACACTGTTTTTGATTTCTCTGTTTTCTTTTTCCTGCATAGGTTCTCCTTTCATTGTGCATGAAATACCCCTGCAAAAATACAAAGAATTCTTATGTCTAGAGTATACGCAAAAAAGAGAATTTCAGCAAGAGACTTCATGCAAACATTTGTTATAAATTTGTTGTCTGGTAAAGTTGAGGGATTTCCTCAAGATAAGCCGATTGGCTGGTTCACAAATAGAATTTCTGTGAGTGATGTTATGATAGCATATATATAGAAGTATGGCAATAAGTAAAACAGGGAACTTTTTATTTCTTAAGTTCCCTTGCTTTACGTTTTACTCTCTTTTAAATGTTTCTATCGTTTCTCCTCTGTAACTGACAATTCCCCTATCGCCTACAGAAATAAAAAGACTGTTCCCCTGAAAACTTCTCAGTTTCATTCTCTCTCCATTTTCACTTTCCATTACATACCATTCAATATTTCCCTGCTGAATAGGTTTCTCCAAAACAGTGACCTTTTTGGAAATTAATTCTTTCTTTTTATCTTTATTTTGATAAAAAACATATGCAATCATTAATATAACAAGAATAGCTACCATAATCGCGAAAAACATAGGAACTATTTCCCAAAAATCCATAGCATTTCTCCTGACGTACATACTTTCTACCTCCTAATCTTATTTTTTTCTGTCAGCAATAAGCATTACCACTCCGATAACTCCCGTTACTCCTGCAAGAACATAAAACGTAACTCCTGTTGTATTAGCCGCTTCATATTTTTCCTGATTTGCACCGATAACTCCTGATGATGTAGGCTGATACTTTCCGTCAATCATTACCCCTGTCGTCGCTTGTATTCCTTGCTGCCTTTTTGCATTTGATTTGAACGCCATTCCGAGTATCAAAAATCCCACTGCCATAATCAACATACAATTTCTAATTAGTTTTTTAGGCATCTCTTTTCCTCCTTTTTCCAGATAAATTTATTCTCTTTCTACCCTCCTCCGCCTTTTTCTGACTATTTTATTATGCTACCTCCCCCTGCCCCATTCAATATGTGCTACCTGCTGTGCCTTGATTTTTTAAAGTGATAAACTTGTGATATACGCAAACTCTCTGTATAATTTCTATAGTTATTACAATGAGGGAGGAACATATATGTCAGAATTTAGCGAACGTTGTCGCCAACTTTTAATCAATAGCGGAAGTAATGTTTATCAAATGGCGAAACATTCTTCTTTAGATAAAACTTCCATTCAGCGAATGGTAACGGGAAAACGGCTTCCCAGCCTTGATTTTGTCAAAGAATTCTGTTCTTATTTGAGAATCAGTCCAATTGAAAAAAAAGAATTGTTGGAATTGTATGAAATAGAAAAAGTTGGAAAATCAGAATATATGAGTCGGTGCTACATTAAGAGCCTGATTGAGAATCTTTCGTTTTTAGATGAAGACGATACAGAAAATATTTCTTTTTCTGAAACACTTGATTACTGCGAAACATTCCCGCCAATGCCCAACGTGGAAAGTAAAATTTTGTTTGTCTTACAATCTGAATTAAAAATTGACAAAAATCCGGAAATACTTTTTAACCTACCCACCTCATATCGCTATATTTTCTTTATTTTAAAAGGGCTATTTGCAGAGTTTGAGGGTGAGGCGTCCGTAAAACATTTAATTACCTTAAATAAAAATCCTTTAAATACAATATATCCGTGTCAGAATTTAGAAGCACTATCAAACATTTTGCCTCTATCCGAGATTTTGAAGAATATTTACCTGCCTTATTATTTATATAACAACCTTACACTCGGTGACGAAAAAATGTTAATCATGCCTTACTATATTATTACTTCAAAATATCTTCTGACTATCTCTTCTGATTTTAAAACAGTCAGTTTACATGATTCAGATACTGTTATCAGGGTGTATCGCAAAGAGTTTTATCGTATTTTTAACATGGCTCAACCGCTCATAAAATATGCCGATAATACCTTTAAAATTATTAATCATTTACAGGAAAATTATATTGAGTACGGACTCCCGTCCCATACTTTAGAGTTTCATCCATGTCTGTTTTTTATGGATACATCTTTTGCACTTTCAAAAGAATCCTTTAAACAAATTCCCCATGCCGATGAACATATTGCCGCCTTGCAGGAAATGTACAAAGTGGTTTCCGCTTCTACCCCCCCCCAAAAAAAATCGGGGGACTACAATTTCTTTCTTTTCCGAGCAGGGCTTAGAGATGTTTTGTCAAACGGGAAAATGTTTTGGACAATATAAAAATTTAGAAATGGGATTTTCACCCGAAGAACGAAAAGTGATGTTGAAAAGTTATTTTCGCAATAGAGATGCTGAGGCTTTTATTCCATATATTTTAAAGCCGTCTTTTCACACCCCTACATATCTTAATATTGAATTACATGAATCTCATACGGTTACAATTTTTTCTTTAAAAGAAAACTTCCAATTTTCTTTTATACAGATAAATGAGTCCAGCATTTGTAATGCGTTTTTTTCTTTCTTTACCTATTTAGCAGAATCCGACTATGTCTACACCGCAAAAGAAAGCGAAAACATTTTAGACAATTATTTTCATTCACTTTTATAGGTAAAAAACGGGCAGGATTTCCTGCCCGCATTTTATGCCCTTTCCTCGTAATCTTTCATCACTTCTATTACCTGCTTTGACATCGGGATTAGAACAATCATATTGAAAATTGTCATCAGCCCGACACCAACATCTCCCAAATCCCACACAAATGTATATGTTGCCAAACCACCGATAAATAACATCAACAGAGCAACAATTTTATAAACAGTCTGGGAAGTCCAGTTATCGCCAAACAAGTATGCCACATTTGACCTCGCATAATATAACACACCGATAAACGTGGAAAAACTAAATAACAACAGTGTAATCGTAATAAAAATCACTCCAAATTTCCCCATGTGATATTCCATTGCTTTCTGCAAAAATTCCATACCGACAAGCCCCTCGACTTTTGCCTGCGGTACTAAAAGCATAATCATTGCAGAACAACTGCAAATCACAATCGTATCAATAAATACACCGAACGCCTGTAAAAGTCCCGCTTTTGCCGGATGACTTACATCCGCTGCCGCCGCTGCACACGGAGCCGAACCGCTCCCTGCCTCATTGGAAAACAATCCTCTTTTTACACCGTTCATTAAAACAGCACCAAACCCGCCGGCCACAATCTGACGAATTCCGAAAGCCTCCGCAAAAATTCTACCGAAAACTTCCGACAGCATTCCGATATTTTTCCCAATAATAAACAGCGTAATCAATAAATATCCCCCTGCCATAATCGGCACAACAATATCCAACACCTTTACGGTAGCATTTTTTCTTAAAACAATAACCGCCGAGATGACAACAAGAATAATCGTCGTGTAGATAGGCGGAATATGAAATGCGTTTTTCATGGACGATGTTACCGAATTGCTGATCACCTGACTAATTCCGCACCAGCACACCAGCCCCGAAATCGCAAATAAAACCGCTATCAGACTGTATCTTCTCTCTTTCTTCCTTGTCATATATGAGTGAATATAATATGCCGGACCACCACGATATCCATTATATAACGGATCTTTTTCCTTATACATCTGTGCCAATGTCGCTTCTACAAATGCGGTGGACGAACCGATTAAAGCAGAAAGCCACATCCAAAATACCGCTCCCGCTCCTCCTGCCGAGATTGCCGCAACCACCCCAACTAAATTTCCCATGCCGACACGGGTTGCCGTAGACACAATCAACGCCTGTACACCGGAAATACTGTTTTTCGTTGTTTCACACTTCTTTTCTTTTACAATCTGAAGAATATGCGGAAATTTTCGTAATAAAATAAATCTTGTCTTTATCGTAAAAAATATTCCTGCCGGAACCAAAATCATTACAAGAAGGGAAAGCCCTACAGAACTTCCGCCCGGAAGACGTATCGTAATTAAATCTCCCCACATCAGATTATATAATGTACTTATTATTTTCATAAATAAAATCCTCTTTCATTTTCAATCTCCACCTATTATAACTTTATTTCTGCAATTCTTCAACGCCTTTATGCTTTAAACTGAAAAAGTTTTAAAAATCTTAAAAGAAAAAGAGCATGATTTATGATAAAACCACACTCTTTCCCTAACGAAAGTCTTTATTCTGTTATCACTTCTCCGTCTTTATCCAAACGGAAAATACCAAAGACAATTTTTATTTTAGGAACATTTCCCTTTTCTATACTATCCTCATTAAAGTTTATACGGATTTTTTCACCTGCCGTCAAATTTTCCGGCAGCACTTTTATATCAAATCCATTCAAATCCAGAATAAGTTTTTCTGCATCTTTTACTTCTTCGGGTGCTTTTGTTTCTTTACTGTTTGTCGGTTTAACAGTCAAAACATTCTCTCCAACTTCAAGCACCTCCGCATTCAGATAACTTTCTCCCTTATCCTTTCCCACATCACACCCTGTAATAAATGTGCCGAAAAGGAAAATAGTGAGAATACATAAAGTTAATTTTCTTTTCATATAGTCGCCTCTTTTTACAAATCAAACGGAGTTTCCAATAAAGTCACTTCTTTCTCTGTAGCATTTAATGCAATTTGGCAGCCTATCGGCAGAGTAAACATCGGATGCGTATGGCAACAGTCAAATTCAGCCAATATCGGAAAATCTGCCTTTCCGATGACTTCCATTAATATTTCATATGGTTTTCTTCCTGTTCCGTTATCATCGAATTTTTCATGTTTTCCTAAAATCAGTCCACCAATTTTATCAAACACTCCCGCCAATTTTAATAGCGAAAAACTTCTCTCTATCGTACAGGCATCTTTTAACGAATCTTCAATAAAAAGAATATCCCCTTTTTGTATTTCAGGCATATACTCTGTTCCGAAAAAACCCTCCATTGTATTTAGATTACCGCCGATAATTCTGCCGGTACATTTTCCTTCATTTACGCATACCCACTCATTCTCTCTTTTCTCTTTGGAACGGTTTTGCGTACTCCAATCAACAAATTCATCTGTCCAATATTCCGGTTTCGTGTAGAAAAACTCTCCTTGCGTATATCGAAGCATCTGTTCAAAATATGTATATGTCATATCTACAAACGGAGGGAATTCTCCAAAAGACGCTGCCAACGCCGGTCCATAAAATGTGACTAATCCCGTTTTCGCATAAATCGCCAATAAAAGCGCCGTTGTGTCCGAATAACCCACAATCATTTTAGGATGTTTCCGTAAATATTCATAATCGATATACGGAAGAATTGCGTTTGTATTATTTCCGCCTATAGAGGACATTAAAATCTGCACGTCATCTCTGTAAAGTAATTCATTAAATTCTTTCGCCCTCTCCTGTATACTTCCTGAACGATAAAAATCTTTCTTCTGAAATAATGAGCCGTCAATAATCTTGTAACCTTTTTGTTCTAAGTACTTCTTCCCGTTCATATAACGAACCGGAGTTGTACTGGATATAGGTGATGATGAAGAAAAAATCCCTATTCCAATTTGTGTTTTCGTGTCTAATTTCTTTGCTTTCATATTACCCCTCCAAATTTTATTCACGAACGATTCTTATCCAGCTTCCCTGCTTTCTCGAACCTACACGCTCTATATATCCCATTGTCTGTAGATATTTAATCCCTCTCTGAACTGTACTTCTTGAAAATCCTGTATATTCTCCTATCTCTTTCTGAGTAATTTTTGAATTTTTACTAATTAAATCGAGGATCTCATTTTGAGTTGCATTTAAAGCATCATTTAAGGCATCATTTAAAGCCTCAGCATTTGATGCTTTAAAATTCAAATTCGGAAGTTTTACTACAAATTCCACACGGTTTGACGAAAACACAGGTTTTTTATCTTTTTGATAGTTAACTGCGTTTTCATAAGTAGTACAGATTTTATTTAATCCGCTTCCTTGACGTTCCATATACCCTAATCGTGCAAAAATATCTGCTAAAATTGGATTCCTTCTTGTTGACGGAACATTTTCAATTTCTCTTTCCTGTATTTGTGTTCCATCCGGCATTCCTCCTGGAGAATATATCACAAGACGATCATCAAACATATCTAAATGAACTTCACTTCCGTTAATTAAATAATCTCTATGAATTAAGGCATTAACTAACGCTTCAAAAACACTTCTTTCACAATAATCAGGCATCTCCTCTCTAGAATTTGACGTTTTCTTCCATAGTGTTTTCATATTACGTTTCACGAAACGTATTCCCTCATCTAAAAGTATAATAATACTTCCTGTATACTCTGCACTATCCAAAGCATCTACCTTACCGCCACTTTTATCTATTCCATTCCACCTTGTACAAAACAAACGTGAACATTTGACAGGAGAATCATCCGCCAACAAAGCACCCGCATTTGTAAGATGATCATGCACATCTTTAATCCCAAAAGATTCAAAACTTTTTTCTGTCATACTATTACCTGTCCAAGTTTTATAACGCTCTCTCAATTTACTAAAAGAAAAGTCTTCATAATCGTACGGTGATACCAATGAATCATAAGAAGAATTTCTTCCACGCATAACCAAACGTTTTAATTCCGTTGTATCTGCAAGAACACTTTCATTTCCAATGCGAATATATGCTTCAGTCACACCATCTCCACTATAATAATAAGGAGTTTCTACTCCTTTCGGAATATGAAGAAGTATAATATCTCTTTCCTCTTCCGACTTTTGTAATTCCATTATCATTTCAGGAAAAGGTGAAATTCTCTCCTTAACTTTTTGACTGATAAATTCAGAATCTGCCTTAACATCTTCCACCCCTACAATTTCCTCATTATCAGCAACTCCAAATACTAATGTTCCTCCCATTGTATTTGCAAAAGCACTAACACTCTTCAACCAACTTTTTACTTTTTTCCGTTCAACAGCCTGCTTTTTATCATACACTGTTGCCTCCCCTAGATACCTTTTCATATTACCCCTCCAATCGATTTGCCTTCGCAAAAACAATCAATCCTATCAAAAACATCATCGCCAAAATGGAAACTCCTCCGTTCAGACTGCCTGTCCACTGTGCAAACATTCCCATTAATGCCGTCCCCATAAACGAAGCTCCTTTTCCGCAAATATCAAACAGTCCGAAAAATTCTCCCGACTTCTCCGGTGGAATAATTTTTGCAAAATAGGAACGGGACAACGCCTGTACAGCCCCCTGAAACATTCCAACAACTACTGCAAGCACCCAAAACTCCCACTGTTTATCCAACTGAATGGCAAAAACCGCAATTCCGATATATGCCACAATACATAATTTAATCAACTTTGCCGTTTCATATTTCTTCGATGCCTTTCCAAAAAACAGTGCGAATGGAAATGCAACAATCTGCGTAACTAAAAGTGCCGCCAAAAGTCCTGTCGTATCTAATCCCAACGCACTTCCATACGCCGTAGCCATATCAATAATTGTGTATACGCCGTCGATATAAAAGAAAAATGCTATTAAAAACAAAAAGATTTTTTTATGTTCTCTTATTTTAGAAAAAGCCTTTCCCAGTCTTTTAAAACTTGAGCGGATTGGTTTTTCTCCCATTTCCGCATAATGCGTCTGTTTATAATGTTTTAAAAGCGGAAGCGTAACGAAAAACCACCAGCCGGCATTTAAGCAAAAAGCAAATATCATGGCTGTTGTTATGCTGATTCCTATTTTTTCATAAAACAATACACCGAGTAAACTAACAATAAACGGCAGGCAACTGCCAAGATACCCCCACGCATAACCATGGGAAGATACCCTGTCCATTCTTTCAGGTGTCGTCACATCTGACAACATCGCATCATAAAAAATTAAACTTGCCGAATATCCTACTTTTGCCACAACAAACACCGCCAAAAAGACTATCCACGATTTTGGCAGGGAAAGTCCCGCACAGCCAAGCACTCCAATCATCATACTGACAGCAAAAATCGGTTTCTTATATCCTTTTGTATCTGCAATCGTACCTAAAATCGGTCCGATAATCGCCACTAAAAATGTAGAAACGGAAGTGGCGTATCCCCAATATGCCAAATAGTCCACCTCTGAAAGCCCCGCACCTTCTGCCAACGCATTAAAATAAATCGGAAGAATGGTAGCCACAAGCAAAATAAATGCCGAGTTCCCCACATCATATAAAATCCAATATTTCTCTAACTTCGTCAACTTGCTCTCATTCATTTACTTTCCTCCAAGACTACTCAAAATCACGTTCAAAACGTTTGTCCAATTCACTTCCTTCTAAATATTCATCAAATTTTTGAATAAGGTATTCCGCTACCGAAATTGCATTTTTAAACCGCTCATAAAGACCTTCGTTACTCTCCACGCATTTCGGATTATCTTCCACTTTAAATAAATGCCCCTGAAGAGCGTCATACTGTCCCACTAACTTCATTCCTCTGTCCAAAATAGTTCTTTTCACTTTTCCCGGAGCAACGAGAATACTTTTGTATTTTCGCATAGATTTCAATGCCTTATGTGCCTCCTCCGGTTCTACTCCCTCGTAAAACTTTGCAACACATTTTGCCGTATCCTTATCTGTAGGAAATGTTTTTCCTATCGGATATGAAAGCGGATCTTCTCCGTTCTTACGCATTAAAAATTTTTCAAATTCACTTTCCAACTCCACGTGACCGATTCCGGTTTTCTCTATTTCCTCAGCCACAAACGGATGACACTCACTGTCCAAAGCAAAATGACAGATAAATCCCAAAATATAGGCATACTCCGGTGAATCTGTTCCATTTTCACGAATAACCTTTCTCGCATACGTCATAAATTCCGACGCAGGTCTTTCATGTATTTGAAACCCTATCTGACTTATCGGATTTGGTGACAACGGTTTATAGAAAAATAAATAGTCAGGTCCCTGTAACCCGATTCTAAACTGTCTTAAATTTTTTAAAAGAAATCCTCTTTTCTTCGCATCCAGTTTCTGTAAAACGCGATTTCCAAATTGATTATGTGCATAAAGTGCCGGCATAGCAATCCCTCCTTTTAACTTTTATTCTTTGACTATATCATAAATCATATGTATTTCCTAGTAATTATTTGCGTTTTCCTTCTATTGTCTGACGAATAATACTCTTCATCATATCCTCAGACAACTGTCCGCTCACATATCCAAAAACATTTCCTTCCTTATCAATCATAAATGTAGTCGGATACGAAGTTATGCCATACTGCATAAATAATTCTCCGGTTGTATCCATAAGAACGGGATAGGTATATCCATTTTCTTTTAAAAATGCCTTAATTCCGTCCTCATCTGTTTCATTACCGAAATCCGGAGCGGCAACTCCCAAAATGACAACTTCTCCGTCCTTTCCATAAGACTCATAAAGTTTCTGTATATCCGGCATTTCCGCTTTACACGGCGGACACCATGTTGCCCAGAAATTCAGGAAAATTGTTTTTCCTTTATAATCCGATAAAGAGTGTTCTTTTCCATACTGGTCATGCAAAGTAAAATCAATGGCTGCCATTTCTCCATTTTCCTCCTCTTCTTTTTCCTCCGTTTTCTCCTCTGCCTGCTTATCCGGTTTCTTCGTTTCCGATTTGGAAGTTGTACCTGACAAATATCCGGTAAATGCATTCATTTTCCCCGTAAACATTAAGACACCCATAAATATCATTAATATACCGCCAATTTTAACTGTATATTTTACTACCTTCATATGGTTTTTAAAAAATTCCAAAACTGTAGTTGTAAACAGACCGACCACCAAAAACGGAATAATAAATCCTACCGTGTACACGCCTATCAGAGCAAATCCCGCCCATTTTGTCGTTGCGGATGCCGCCATTAAAAGTACACTGGCAAGTGCCGGCCCTACACACGGCGTCCACGCAAAACTAAACGTAAATCCCATAACAAAAGCAACAATCGGTGACATGGCAAGAATATCCATTTTCATTGGCAGTCTTCTTTCTTTTCCAAGAAGTGAACTGCTTCCAAAAACCCCAAGTTGATACAACCCGAATCCGACAACAAGAATGCCTCCTATTCTCGCAAAAATCAACTGATTGTCCTTAAAGAAACTTCCGAACGCCGAAACGCCCAGTCCCAAAACAACAAAAGTAAAACTAATTCCCAGCACAAAGAAAAGGGTATGCAGCATTACTTTACTCTTTTTAAAATGAATTTTCCCGTCTTCACCTTTTACTCCCGTTCCACCTGACAAATAACTGATATAAATCGGTATAAGCGGAAGTACGCACGGTGAGAAGAAACTCAACAATCCCTGAAAAAATACCGTCACTACCGGTACGCTGACATCAAATGAAAATCCCATATATTCCCTCCTTTTGATTTTTATTGGATTGTTTGTAGAATAAAGTATATTGAAAAAAGTGTCAATGGAGGAATAAAGAAAAAGGCTATTGCCTATAAGTTTCCCTATCTACAATAGCCTTTATATCACTTATTGATTATTTTTTCTTTTCATTGTTAAGAAAACAACTACTCCAAGTGCCATAATCGATATGATCATCATTGGCATAATTGGAGATACATCAGCAGTTTTTACACTTTCATTCTGTGTTTGTGGTTTTGTCTGCTGTGCATTTGGTGTATTCGGTTTTTCTGGTTTTTGTGGTTTCTGTGGCTGTTCTGGTTTTTGTGGCTGCTCCGGTTTTTCCGGCTGCTCTGGTTTCTGTGGCTGTTCCGGTTCTTCCGGTTTTACTTTCACATATTCCGCTGCACCAATATCTGTTTTACCATCACTTAATGATGTACCAAAATAGTCTTTTCCACCATTATTTTCAATGTTAATTCCTGCATCAATCGCCGGAGAATTTTCCTGTAATTTATAACCTTTTAGGCTGTCAATTCCTTTACCGCCTGTTCCTTCTGCTACAAACATAGGATCTTCTTGAATAACTGTTTCATCATTTGAAGGAACTGCATCAAATCCGACAAAAATATTTCTTTCATAATCTATTTCCTGTTCATTAAAATTCGTTGCATTCATTTTTCCTCTGTTGACAATAATGTTATTCCAGAATTTTGCATCGCTCTTTCCACCAGTATATCCATTTTTCAACCATTCTCTACTCACACTATCATCTAAATAAATTGTATTGTTATATGCCATACTGCCTTCGTGACCAGGTCGCCAGTCGATTACGCCATGTTTTGCTCCGTCATTTTGACTAATATTATAACGATAAACTCCGTTGAAACCTCTTAAGTCAGGTGTACAGCACCACATAAAGATACCACCCGCATTATTGTGTAAGTAGTTGTACTGTACTAAAGTATCTTTATTTAAAGCATCGATTTCTATTCCCTGTCCATCTCCTGCTCCTAAAAGTGCATCTGAAGGTGATGCCTCATATACCTCATTATATTCAAATACCGTATTGTCTGAGTTCCAGTTAAATAAACCAACTCCATACCAACAGTTTAACACTGTACGATATACTGTGTTATGGTCTACCACTGCATTTTTACAACCATCTACAATCGTTCCGTCACCGTCAATATTGTAAATCGTGTTATTACTTAAGCGGAAATTTTCATATGGTTTCCATTCACCTTTTCCTGTATACCCAAAAGATTGATACTTATTCCATTCATCGCCTTTTCTTGTTGTCCATGGAGAAACAAAGTTGATTCCGGATCTTCCCAAATCATACATTTCACAATTTGTAACACTAATATCATGAATAGCAGTTCTTACTCGTTTTGAAACATCATAACGATTTGTAGTTACTGTCATGATAATACCGCCAGATGATTTTCCATCATTGTCATTAGGTCCTCTAAATCCATGAATTGTTAAATTATCAAATTTAAAATAACGAAGATCGCCTGCATCTTCTGCCGAAACATTAATTCCTCTACGGAAAACTCTTGTTTGAGCATTTTGCTTATATGTTGGGTCATAAAGTTCTAAATCTCTTACTTCCCAGTATTCCTGGTTAAAAAATGTAATTACATTATTTACTGTAGGCGAATAAACTACTTTGTTTGCAATATCCATATGAGAGATTGTCCAGTCTTTTCCCGGTTTTAAAAGTGGTTTTTTTCCTTCTCCATAACTTGCAATACTAATTGGAGCACCTTCTACACCTGAACCTTGTGGCTTTAACGCACCTGTCCATTCTTCTCCTGCTTTAAATAAAATTTCATCTCCCGGCTGGAACTTTTCTTTATTGACTCTGTCAATACTCTTCCATGCCTTTTCAGGACTTGTACCATCGTTTGTATCTTTTCCCTTTGTTGCGTCCACATAATATTTTACACCACTTCCAAGTTTTACAACAAACTGTGCTGTTTTCGCAACATTTTTATAAGTTACTTTTACTGTTACTTTTTTCTCGTCTATAGCACCCGAAATTTTATCAAATGTCAATGCTATATTTTTATTTGCCTTATCATAAGTAAACTCTTTAATTTCTGCTTTCGTAAATGCACCGTCATTGATTTTATACTCTAAGGTAAAATCTTTTTTCACCGGTGCTACTGTAGGAACTACATCTAAATTTCCAATCACTTTTCCATTTTGTGCTGAAATTCCCACTAATTTTGCTTCTGTAACAGCTTCTCCGGAAGGTGCTACTGTAAAATCAACTACTAATGGCTGTTTTTTCGGCTTATAAGTTGCTGTTACTGTAATTTTTTGCTCAACTGGTTGTTTTTTAATTGGAGCAAATTTCATTGTTAATGTTTTCCCATTAACCTTTTCTTCTGTAATAGTCAATTTTTCTGCCTTTTCACTCTCTAATGAAGATGTATAAGAAAAATCAAAATCACCAGCGCTCATTTTTCCTGTATAATCTTCATTATATTCGGCAGTCAATGTACCATTTTCTACACTTAAACGCTTTAGGTCACTGGCAATTGTAAATGACCAATCATCTACATAAACATTTCCTGTATTTGCCTGTTCTACCCAAATTGCTGTTCTCGTATTTTTCCCTGAACTATCACCTGTGTAAACAAATTCCACTTCATATTTTTTATAATCTGCAGATGTAATTGCAACTTTCTTTTCATTTCCACCATAAAATTTTAGGCACAAATACGCTTTTAAACCACTTGGATTTGTATTTTTAGCCCACACCGATACTTTATATGTTGCTCCTTTTTGTAAATTCGGTACATCCTGTTCTAATGCATCATTTGTTTTCTCTAATGACGCATTCCATTCTCCTGAATGTGCATTCCCTTTTTCCTTTTTTACGGAATCCTGATAATAAAACCAATTTCCTATTTTATTATTCTGGTTTTGCTCCGAATGTTCTGTAAAAGGCGTTGCCTCCTCAAAAGTTGGATTTTTTAACAAATTTTCATTTGTTACTGTAGATGCTGCTTTTACTCTGCCTACACCTGTGTTTTCCGGTGTTATTGCCGGAAACATCGTTACTGTCATCGCTGTCGCTAATGCAACGGCAATAAGACGTTTTACATTTTTCCCTTTCATTTTCTTCCTCCTTTTTTATTTTTTATCCTAAATCAAAAATAGCATAACTCTATTTCTGCTTTATTCATATTCAAGTATATTTTCTTCTTTTACCTGCCTGATTAATTCATCATAATATACACTACCGACATAGTTTTTGATTATCTCTGTTTTATTTTCATCAAAATCCATTTTTTCCATTGTTTTCTTTATAATCTCTCCCTCAATTACATGACCATTTTCCTCAATGGAAAAAGTATCCCCTTCTTTCCCTTCATATAAATAAGTAAATAACTGACTATCTGTTTTCTCTAACAGCGAGAAATCTTTCCATGTTACTACCTTTGTTTCCTTATCCAGTCGATATTCTACGGAAGCAATTCTTTTAAATTTATCCTGATTCTCTTCCCAATATTTCTTTGCTTTCTTTTCCAATGTTTTATCACTATGCTTTGTGATACTATCAATAATAGAAAGTCTTAAATTACTTAACTGATATTGCAAATATCCGTCCAGTTTAAATTCTAATGTACCATATACAACTTCTCCGGCGTCCTTTTTTGCTTTCCTCTGTTGATTTTCCATTTCCATTTTCATTTTCAAATATTCGTAAGAATATGGCTCACACAATCCATATCTTTGTCCAAGTGCATATTGTGCATAAACATTTTGTGCATATTGTTTTGTCAATTTTTCCAATTTTTTCTTATCTTTCCCTTTATAATTTTTTTGTACAATTTCACAATAGAAATCATATTCCTCCTCCGATATAGTTGTTACTACTTGAGGAACTTCCTCTTGTTCTTTTTTCTTCTGCATTTCACTTATGAACAAAATACCTATGATAATAATTATAATACAGGTACTTATTACCAATATTTTTTTCTTTTTCAATATCTTTTCTCCTAACCATTCTCTTTTTTTATATTTCTATCATATCATTCTTTTTCAAAAATTGCTTGTATATATGTACCATAACTTCTCCTCTTTTTGTATAATTCGGAACTATCTTCTTTACATCACTACATTTTCATTGTATACTTATAAACAGAAAAAATTGCCAATTCTATGGCAAGAAAAGAGGGATATAATGCTTTCTTCACCAGCATCGGATTACTTTGATATTTCTACCTGTGCCGTTTCAGGTGGTTGTTTACAAAGTCACTCAGGTCCGTATCTTTTTGGTCGTCATATTCATACCAGTTTTGAAGCATATCTCATTACTCAGGGAAATTGTTTTATGAATATTCACGGAAAAGATATTTCTTGCAAAAAAAATGACTTTATTATGATTTTGCCAAACACCGTACATTCTTTTGAAGTAAAGGAAAATGAATGTTGTGAATTTCTACACATTCATTTTAACTCTGAATTATTTGCACATATTTTAGTAAAAAAGACACCTGAATTTTCTATTTCATTAACAGATGCCTTATTATTCCACTGTAATTTTTATTATAAGCAGGCATCAAATGTTACTCTTTTTAATTTGGTGACTTCTATAGTAGGTATTTATCAGAACCCTAATTCCTACTCGGCTATATCAAATAATCTATACGTTGCACAATTAATGCTATACATTTTAGAACAAGTTTCTAAAGATGCACCGCTGACCCCAAACGTACATATACAGAACCGATATATTTCCTATACGCTTCAATATGTTGCAAAACATTTTCAGGAAAAAATCTTAATTCCTGATATTGCCAAAGAATTAAATATTTCTACCCGCTATCTCGGAAAACTTTTTTCTCAACATATGAACCTTACGCTCGCCAATTACATCAATATTTATCGAATTAATCAGGCAATTCAATTAATGAGTTCAACAGATATGTCACTTGTAGATATCTCTTTATCGGTAGGATTAAATGATGCACAACATTTTTCTAAATTATTTTACAAGGTCATTAATATGACGCCAAGTAAATATAGGAAAATGATTGTGAAAAAACTATGAAAAGGGACGTAGCCTTTTTGAAAAAGACTACGTCCCTTTTCACAATTATTTCACAAATACTTTCGCATCATAAATCGAATATCCGTACTTATTATTTCTCTGAATTCCCTGAACCCTTATATATCTTGCCTTTACCGGAGTAAATTTGACTGTCACATTCGGCGATTTCATTTCCTCTATCATTACTGTTTTGACCGTTTTAAAATTCTTTCCATCATCAGATACCTGTATGTCGTATAATGCATCATACCCATTTTCAAAGTATAACTGCATACCGGATACTGTCGCCCTAGATGATAGCTCAAATGTAATGTTTTCCTGATTTTTCCAGTCACTTGCCCATCTTGTTTTCATATTATCATCAATGGCTGAAGAAGCCTGATAATTATAAATTGGATTTTTTTCATAACTACTTGCCGTTGCCGCAATTGGTTTAACCGCTTTGTCAGGCAGCGCTTCGTCTATATTTTCATCCGGCTCATAATCACTGTCATATTTTAATGTTGTCAGCGAATGTGGCTTTAACGTAACATCTACACTTCTGTCATCGTCTATCAAAGTAATTTTTTTCTCCTGATCAGTAATGTTTCCAATCATCACGGAAATCATTCCTTCATCATCCATAACCGCAGTTTTCACAATATCCATATCCGTTGTTGTTTTAATGCTGACTGTTCCAGGCTGTACCGTACGGCTAATCTGTTTTAAAATATAATAAGACGGCTGATAGCATACATTATTATTTTCGTCCAGCATAATCGGTGCATGACATTTATTCACTACTCCCTGAGTCGGGCCGCCTTCTCTGTCAAGAACAAGATTCCAGTCAATCCACGTTTCCGTTCCATGTTCAAAATCATTTAAGATATCGTAAATATAACGATCGGCAGGGTCAAAACTTCCAAACCATGCCCCTTTTTCTTGGCAGGCTTCTGTAGCATATAAATGAATATTCGGGAATTTTTCTTTTACTTTATCCAAACTGTCAAAATCTTTTGACCACATTGGAACTCCTTCAATCTCATGCCATAAGTCGCCTGCGTACCAGTGAAATGCAATTCCGTCAATATATTTTCTCGCATTTTCATCACTTAAGACTTTTGTATTAAATTTGACAAAACCGTCGTGGTGCATTGGGTCATTTCCTTTATCCCAATCCCAAATCAGAAGTTGCGGGTCTAAACCATTCCGCTCAAGTGCCGGTCCGAGATGATTCCCCACAAAATCAATTACCGCATCTGTAGACCATGTAGCCGCCTCCCATTTTGGATTGTTTTGAGACTCATTCTGCATAGATAGAGAATATACGTCAATCCCTGCTTTTTCGTATTCCTGAATATATTTCACAAGATAATTTGCATAACTCTCATAATATTCCGGTTTCACAGAGTTATCCACAAAATTAATTCCTGCTGTTCCTGTCTGTCCTCTTCTGACGCCACTCTTTTTCATCCATGCCGGCGGAGCCCACGGTGCTGCAAAAAATTTAATATCCGGTCTGTATGATTGTGCCTTCTTCACTGCCGGAATGATATAGTCCCAGTCCTTTTCAATACTGAAATTTTTTAATTCCGGATCAGGCTTTGCCGTATCATTATAACTATAAGACCTTGTCGAAAAGTCTGCCGAGCCGATAGTGGAACGCAAAACTGAGTATTTAGCACCACTCTCTCCAAAATACGCCTCATAAACCTCATCCTGCTTTTCTTTACTTAACTTTTGTAAATTGTACGCCGCAGACTCCGTCATCGCTCCTCCCACACCGAGAAATGTCTGTCTTTTTTCCTGTGGATATACTTTAACATATCCACTGCTCTTAGACGCATCTGCTTTTTGAAAATATAAATCCGGAAGCGTTTGGTCATATCCGCCCTCTTTTGCTGCTATGTGTATTCCAACTTTTCCCAAATTTTCCTCTGCCTGCACCTTTTGTACTTGAAAACCACTCAAGGACATAACAAGCATTGCAGCCGTCAGCATACCCGCTATCATCTTTTTCTTCATCTAATCCCTCCTATCTTACTTTGCTAACGCACTCTTTACTATTGATACAGAAATGGTATGCTTATTCTTGTGCTTTGTCAATATTTTTCAAATGATTTTATCTTAATTTTTGTTTAAGTTGTACAAAATATAGATGTTGTTATTTCTCACTTTTATATTCCCATGTCTTTCCTTTATCCTCCGACTGAAACACAATTCCGTCACTCTCTGCCCCCTCTGTACTAACCGTTATCGTCAACACATTCTCTTTCTCTTCCGGCATATGCAGATAATCGTAATCATCTATTGTAAATCCATACTCTTTTGCAAACTGTGGCAATTCCGTAACCATGCTCATCGGAAGTTCAACCTTTTTAAATGTTACACCACCGTCCTGTGTAATATATAAGGCAGAAAAAGATTGAGATGCTCCGGTAAGCCCCGCGACTCCAAAGTTTTCGTCAAAAAACAATAGTCCTTCTGTAACACCCATTTCATTTTCAAAAGGATCTGCATTAATCATTTCCCATGTTTTCCCTCCATCCGCCGTTCTTTCCATTCCATAAAACCGACTTCCGGCGGCAGCATCTTTCACTACCAAACGCCAGCCTTTTTGCTTATTTAAAAAGAAATACATAGTCCCTGTACTTCTATCAACGGTCCACTCCTTTGTATTCTTCGCCTCGTGAACCTGCTGCTTTTCATTTTCTTTATTCAATGTTTCCCGACTGATATATTCAGGTTCCATAATATATCGAACCGGTTCAATATTTTCTGCTTCCGGCATATATAATGATACTTCAAATCCAACAAGTTCCCCGCCTGCATCAAGCCTTTCTATATATTTTCCCCCTGTATCTCTGCCGTCTCCGTCCGCATCTCCTGAAATGTATCTCAGACCGTCCTTTATCGCGAAAGACCTGCGTCCGAAATAAAGTAGTTCATAGGCCTGTTGTTCAGGAAATTTTTTCGCCCAAGTTTTTACCTGCTTTTGCCACCTTGCATTTTTCAAAATTTTAATCATCGGAGATAAACGCATATCTTTTTCATATGTTCCGTTTGCATTTCCGTCAATCCAAACCGACATTTTATTACTTTTATCAGCATCATAATCAATCAGATACGTTCTCTCTTTTCCCTTTTTATCTTTTCCATATAAAAACGTATACAGACTTTGAACTGTTCCTTCTTTATCAAATGTTATCTGCATTTTTTCGGCAATATAAAGTTCCTCCGGCAATTTCAATTCTTCATCTAAATCGGTCAAAATCCCTTCCATACCTGTTTCAAAAATATTATTATGCTCCAATGTTATTTCCTTTTGATGCAGCCACTTATCAATTTTCCACGACAACGCTCCATTATATTTCATTCCCGAGTAAACGATACGGCCTCCGAAGAAAAGTGTAGTTATAATAAAAATGGCTATCTCTACATAAAAAATGTTCTTTTTTCTAAAACTCTCAAAATTATCTCTTTTAAAACTCTGCCTTGCAATCATCCACAAAACAAACGCTCCGACAAATCCTGCTATCCCAAACATCAGTGCCGGTATATGTCTCCTCGTTCCCCCATATTGGCACAAATGCCACAACTGATATAATATAAAAACGTAAAATAGCAAACTTATTTTTCCACAGATTTTATAAATATGTTTCATCATACTCCTCCTTTTTCTGACAGTGTATCACGAATACATTATTTTCGCTATATCCTGTTAAATTTTTCACATTTCACCTATATAACATGGTCTTTTTTCATTTTCATAAAAAATTATTGTCAAAATTGATGCATTTTTAACGAAAATGTATTATACTAGAGGTTAGTCAAAAACTTGTCAGAAAGGAGAAAAATCATGGCAAAAATTACAGAAGGATATATGCCATATCTTGGATATCAGACATACTATAGAATAGTTGGCGAAAGAAAAAATAATGGAAAGGCACCTTTAATCTGTCTTCACGGAGGACCGGGTTCTACTCACAATTACTACGAGGTATTAGATAACGTTGCAGATGACGATGATCGTATGATTGTTATGTACGATCAAATTGGTTGTGGTAATTCTTACCTTGACGGACACCCTGAACTTTGGAATCAGAAAGTTTGGTTAGATGAACTTGAAGCATTAAGAAAACATCTTGGATTAGATGAATGTCATATCATCGGACAGTCTTGGGGAGGTATGATGCAGATTGCTTACGCTCTTGACTACAAACCACAGGGCGTTAAGAGTTTCATCATTTCAAGCGGTCACCCAAGCAGTTCCCTTTGGGAAAGAGAAGGGCTTCGCCGTATTAAAATGATGCCACAGGATATGCAGGATGCAATCAACCACGCACTTGAAACAGGTGACTTCACAGGAGAAGCATATGATGCCGCTGTTGCCGAATACATGGACAGATACTGCAACTACTGGCTTGGTGATGATGTTCCTGAATGCTGTAAAAGACCTAAAAAATCAGGTTCTGAATCTTATGTTGAAGGCTGGGGACCAAATGAATTCGCACCTACAGGAAGTCTTAGAGATTTTGAATACATCGACAGACTTGGAGAAATTGAAATCCCTTCATTAATCTGCAGCGGTATTTCAGACCTTTGTTCTCCAATCATTGCCAAAACAATGGCAGACGGAATTCCAAACTCTAAATGGATTCTTTGGGAACGCGCAAGACATACTTGCTTCGTAGACAGACATGATGACTACTGTGTAGAACTCATTAACTGGATGAATAAATACGATTAAGATGAACATAAATAAAAAGATTGTGCAAAAACGCACAATCTTTTTATTTATAAAGCAATGGGAAAACTTTCTTATCCCTTTGCCGAAGAATAACATATCCAACTACATTTATAATACCTATAATTACAATAAAGGTCCACACCGTCTGCATCGAAATCACATCTGCCATGCTCCCCACAACTTTCTGCCCGCCTAATTGGAACACTCCGGCAAACACAGTATAAAATGAGGAAAATCTTCCCCTATGTGATGACGGAATACGCCTTGTTAAATACGGTTGTCGTCCTAATGTTTCGCAAATCTCTCCCAACGTAAATATAATCATGGATATAAACCAAACAACAAGTACATTCTGCACAAATATGTAGGCTGAAAATCCAATTACAACTAAAATTTCTCCTATGAGCAGACGTTCCACATCACGAACACGAACCATTAACCTTGTTAATATCGGTGTTCCAATAATAACAACAAACGCATTTACGCTTGTCAGCGTACCAAACAGAACTGCCCCCTGCGCCCCATAAATTTGTTCCAAATTTAACGGCAACAGAAAATTAAACTGATTGTAAACGAGCATCCAAATACCGCCACATAACATAAACAGCATTAACAGTTTATTTTCCCACAAAACCTGCCAAATACTATGTCCTTCCCGAACTTCCTCATATTGACCTGCCATTTCCTCCGTTTTCACCGGCGTAATATCCTTAATGAAAAAGAATATCAGCACTGTAGAAGAAAATGTTGCCACACTGCTTATCAAAAATGCAAGCGAAAGATGATTTTCAAATAAAAATCCACCTATTGTCGGCGCTAATACCAAGCCTAAATTTACCCCCAAGTAATTCAGACTGTACGCTTTTTCTCTATCTTCTGCCGAAGATAAATCCGCCACCAACGCATCATAACTCGGCCATTCCATCTGTGCAAAAATAGCAGCCATAGCCAACAACGGTATTAGTTTCTCCGACATTGGCAAAAATGCACAAATAAAATAACTGATAACCGTTACCATATCACATATAATAATGAGGTTTCGCTTATTAAATCTGTCCGCTAATTTGCCACCGATTAATGTGCATGGAAGTTGAGCAATGCCGAAAAGAATGAGAATACTGGCGATTTCTGACGCCGAATACCCCAATTTATTTTTTAATATCAGCGTCATCATAGGCCAAATAAGCGCTCCCATGTTTGTCACAACTCTGCCCCAGAACAAAATGTAGAGTTCTTTTCGCATTCCCAAATACTGTCTGATAAATTTCATTTTGTTTCCCCCTTTGTCCCTATTCTTTTGTAAAATTACCTTTAAATAATAGATTATTGTGTTTTATTATAGACTTGGGATTGGAATATGTCAAATTATTTGTGGGAGTTTATTGTCCTTTTAATGGTTTTTCTTTTATAGCCGAACAAATCATATTTAAAGACTCAGTATATCCCGAAAGCATCTCCTTATCTTCTTCTGATGCGTCTGACGCAAAAAAATCTTTTACTTCCTGTTGTACTTTCAAATATCCATCATTTGTTTTGCTTTGTAATATTCTTCGTTTCAATTCTTCCGCCTTTGTTTTAGGTTTTGCTTTTCTTTTTCGATTTTCTTCCTTTACTATTTTTATAAAAGTTTTCATATCACTCATTTACTTGTTCTCTTTTTATATCAACGGTAGACAAAACCTTGAAAATGTATCTAATAACCTTTAGAAAACCGCTTAATTACGCACTAATTTAACCACACTCTCCACATGAACCGTCATCGGGAACATATCCACCGCCCGAACTTTCTCCAATCGATACCCATTCTCACACAAATACTTCAAATCCCTCGCCAGCGTAGCCGAATCACAACTTACATACACAATCCTCTTCGGACTCATTTCCGTCATCGTGCGAAGCAACGCTTCATCGCACCCCTTTCGAGGCGGATCAACAACAATCACATCTGCATACGCCTTCTCGCCATTATGCTCTCTCGCATAATTCTCATAATATTCCGGCAAAATCTCTTCTGCTTTCCCTACGAAAAACTCTGCATTTTCAATTCCGTTAATCTCCGCATTTCTATTTGCATCTTCAATCGCCTGCGGAACAATTTCCACACCGTATACTTTTTTCGCCTTTTGTGCCAAAAACAAAGAAATCGTACCAATTCCGCAGTATAAATCCCACACAGTTTCTTCACCGGTCAACCCTGCATAATCCAACGCACACTGATACAAATTTTCCGTCTGTTTCGGATTCACCTGATAAAAAGAAAGCGGAGAAATCTGATATTTCACATTCCCGATATAGTCTGTAATATAGGTCTGTCCCCAAAGTAAACGTATATTTTTTCCCATAATCACATTTGTATTTTCCTTATTTACGCTGTAAGTAATGCTTGTCATTCCTTCAACTTTTCGCAAGTTATCCACTAATTTTTCGCCGTGAGGAAAATTATCCCCATTTACCACAAGACAAACCATAATCTCCTTTGTTGTAAATCCAAATCGAATTAGAACATGACGCACAAATCCCTTTCCGGTCATTTCATCATAGGCGCTGATGTGGTATTTATTCATAAAATCCACAATCATTTCCAAAATTTCACTATTTTTCTCGCACCCCAATGCACAGTTCATATTTGGAATAATCTGATGTGTACGTCCGGCGTAAAAACCGGTTACAATCTGACCGTTTTTGTCTGTCCCAAATGGAAACTGTGCTTTATTTCGATAATGAAACGGATTTTCCATTCCACAAATCTCTTCCATGACAGAATCCAAAAATTCCGAAGAAAATCCGCCAATTCTCTCCAAATTTCCCCGCACCTTTTTTTCTTTAAATTCTAACTGCTTCTCGTAAGAAAGTTCTTGAATTTGACATCCTCCACATTGTCTTGCTACGGGACATTTTGCTTCCACGCGGTCTTTTGAAGGCTCTAAAATATTTAATAACTTTGCGTAGCCATAATTCTTTTTTGCCTTCATCACTTTCACTTCTGCAATATCGCCAATAACGGCATCTTTTATAAAAAGCGTATAGCCGTCAACTTTTCCTATTCCCTCGCCATTTACACCAATATCTTCTATTTTCACTATTGCTGTTTCATTCTTCTTCATACTTACTCCTTCATCTTGGGACACGGTAAACTTCAATCGGGGACGCAGCATTTCTTCATTTTACTACGTCCCCGTTCACACTTTTTATAAACTGGTTCTTCTTAAATTCGATTCAAACAACCGATTATAGCCCAACCATTCGTTTCCCTGTTTATCTTTAAATATTTCTATTAATGTCTGCATTTTCGCATCTGTACTGTCCGCAAAATTTAATGCAACCGCCTCGGCGAGCGCCGGTTTTTTCGGCGAGCCGTATTCCAATTCTCCATGGTGTGCTAAAATACAGTGTTTTAGTTCACTTGCCAATTTCTGCGGAAAACCGTCAATAGTACGTATTGCATCGTGTATCATTTCCACCCCAATTACGATATGCCCTAATAACTGCCCGTCATCTGTGTAGTCATTTTCCGGAAATGCAGATAATTCTTTTGTTTTTCCAATATCATGGAAAATTGCAGCCGTAAATAACAAGTCTTTATTTAAAATCGGGTATGCTCCCACATAGTATTCGCAAAGTTTTACAATACTTAATGTATGCTCTAACAGACCGCCTGCGAAACCGTGATGGACTGTTTTTGCCGCCGAATGTGTCTTGAATTGTTTGATAAACACTTCATCATTGACAAAATAATACTCCAGTGCCTGACGTAAATAAATGTTGCTTACCTGTTTAATGTATCCCAACAATTCGTCATACATCGCATCTACGCTTTTTTCACTTGTCGGCATATAATCTGCCGGATTGTATTCGTCCTCAAATGCTTTTCGGATTTGACGGATATTTAACTGAAGTGTACCGTTGTAACTGATTACCTCACCGAAAACTTCGATGAAATCCATTTCGTCATAATCCGCTATTCCACCGGAATTCGGATCCCAAACTTTCCCGTCTAACGTCCCTGTTTTGTCCTGCAAAAGCAGATTGTCGTAAGGCTTTCCATTTCTCGTTTCAGCAGAACGTTTTGTCTTGCACAAATAAATATCTCTGACTGTTTCGCCCTCATGTAATGTGTTAATATATTTCATTTCTTTCCTCTTTCTTTTTTATTTCCTATTCTTTACTGCCAACGGTTACGGTAAATTTGATTTCCGCATACCCATTATTACTTCTTCGCTTTCCGCTTAGTTCTATCTGTGTTCCCGGCTCGTATTCTAAAATGGTATTTTGGTATGCGTCCTGTGTAGTGATTTTTGTTTTTCCTATACTTGTGATAATATCGCCACACTGAATGCCTGCTGCCATTGCCGGAGAATCCGCTTCTACATTTTTGACATACAGCCCTTGCGGAAGCCCATGCTCTCCCTCCATTTTCTCAGTGATTTCCGCTCCTGTAATGCCTACATAAGAAACACTTTTTCCATTGGATAACAGTTCTATTTCTGTCTTTAAATCAGAAATTGCCAGTGCATTTGTTGTAGATATATGGTCATTTCCGGATAAATCCGGTTTAATGAGACCGACAACTTCCCCCGCCGTATTAATAAAAATACCGCTGCCATTACCACTTCCCGGAACGTCCGATAAAATCATCCGATAATCGCCGTCAGCAAAAGAGATTTTTTTGCCGACTGTACTGGCAATGCCATAACTGATTGCGTCAGAATAGCCAAATGGTTTGCCGAGAGCAATCAGGGTGTCCCCCTGCGTTACCAAATTGGAATTTCCCAATGCAAGCACGGAAATCTGACGCATAGTTGTACTTTTCAACGTCGCCTTTTTTACGCTAAAGACGGCTATCCCTAAGTTTTTGGACTGCTTTTTTACATCTGCACGATATGTACTTCCGTCACAAAATGTACAGTTTAAACTTTCCGCATCTTTTAAAACGGAACTGTCCGCCAACATAAGAATTTCTACTCCCGTATCTGCAATGATAACACCGGATACACTGTTTACCGTGTCGTATGTTTCTTCAATCCACCCTTCTTTTCCGTGAATGCCCCGAACTTCTACGACACCTTTCTCCGCTTTTTTTGCCACTTCAAATAACGCTTCGTTTAACTGCTCATGGCTTGCCACAGTCATCTCGGGAATGTTTGTCTGAGCCTGCTCTGTTTTTTCTGTCGGCTCTTCCTCTTCCTTGTCTTTTGGAATGGTAACTTTGTTTGTATTTTGATGAAAAGTCGATTCTGCCCATGGTTTTAACGCAAAGAAACCCACACATGACATCAGACCGAAAATAATCCCGCAAGCCGCCACAATCGTTATACGGCTCGCCAACTTTCTGCCCGTCATCTGCTCTGACTTAATTGTTTCCTGCAAAAAGGAAAATTCTTTCTTTTCCTCTTCCTGTTCATTTGAATATTCCTTTGGGATTTTATTTGATTCCATAGACATTCATTGACTCCTTTATTCTCCTTTTTATAGTATACATGATTGATGTTCATTGTTCAATATTTTCCTTTTCATTGCTCTGTAAATAGGGTAAAATATAACTTAAAGGACTTTGTAATTTGCTAGAAAATTGAGGTGGAATATGAATAAGAAAGCACTATTAAAATTAGAATACAATAAAATTATTGATTTGCTGGAGGAACAGGCTTCCTCCCCAAGCGGGAAGCAGCGCTGTAAAAAGTTAAGTCCGATGATGAATATTGGGGATATTAATTTGGCACAGGAGCAGACCGCATCCGCTTTTACAAGAATTGTGAAAAAGGGACGTATTTCTTTCAGCGGCTGCTATCCGATAGAGGACTCACTGATGCGGCTGGACGTGGGAGGGGTTTTGACCTGCAACGAACTTCTCCGCATCGCAAAACTTTTACAGGTGACAAACCGCGTAAAATCTTTTGGAAGACACGACACGGTGGACGATTTGGAAGATTGTCTTGACGCTTATTTTAATCAATTAGAACCATTGAGCATCTTGTCAAACGAAATTTCCCGATGTGTTTTAGGAGAAGATGAAATTAGCGATGATGCCAGCAGTACACTGAAACATATTCGTAAAAGTATTCAGTTATTGAACGAGCGTGTTCACTCTACATTAACTTCCCTTGTCAACGGCTCGCTGAAATCCTATTTGCAGGATTCACTCATCACAATGCGCGGTGACCGATATTGTATTCCCGTAAAAGCGGAATACAGAAGCCAGGTGTCGGGAATGATTCACGACCAGTCCTCCACAGGTTCTACTCTTTTTATCGAACCTATGGCAATTGTCAAATTAAATAACGATTTAAAAGAATTGTACGGAAAAGAGCAGGAAGAAATTCAGGTCATTCTCGCCCGTTTAAGTAATGAAGCGGGAGAATACATTCAGGAATTGCGAACAAATTTTGCCATTCTTACAGAATTGGACTTTATTTTCGCAAGAGGAATGCTCGCCCTTTCCATGAATGCCAGCAAACCGATTTTCAATACAAAGGGATATATTCACATTCGCGAGGGGCGTCACCCTCTCTTAGATAAGAAAAAAGTCGTACCGATTACATTGACTTTAGGCAGTGATTTTGATTTACTTATCGTCACCGGTCCAAATACGGGAGGTAAAACCGTTTCGTTAAAAACAGTCGGGTTATTTACTTTAATGGGACAGGCGGGACTTCACATTCCTGCGCTCGATCGTTCCGAACTCGGAGTCTTCCACGAAGTTTACGCTGATATCGGAGATGAACAGAGCATTGAACAGAGCCTCAGTACGTTCTCCTCCCATATGACAAATATCGTATCCTTTTTGAAAGATGTAGATGAACATTCCCTCGTCCTTTTTGACGAATTAGGGGCGGGAACCGATCCAACTGAGGGAGCGGCATTGGCGACCGCTATTCTCTCTTATTTACATCAAAGAGGCATTCGCACAATGGCTACAACCCACTACAGCGAATTGAAAGTATTTGCACTTTCTACCGAGGGAGTTGAAAATGCCTGCTGCGAATTTGACGTGGAAACACTTCGTCCGACTTATCGGCTTTTACTCGGCATTCCGGGAAAAAGTAATGCTTTTGCCATTTCAGGGAAACTCGGACTGCCAAACTACATTATTGACGAGGCAAAACGCCAACTGTCCGAACATGACGAATCCCTTGAAGATTTACTCTCTGACTTGGAAGAGAGCAGAAAAACAATCGAAAAAGAGAGAGCGGAAATCGCCTCTTATAAATTGGAAATCCAGCAGTTGAAATCCCGCGTGGAGAAAAAACAGATTCGTTTAGATGAGCAGAAAGAACGTATTCTACGCGAGGCAAACGAGAAAGCGAACGCTATTCTGCGCGAGGCAAAAGAAGTTGCCGATGAGACGATGAAAAACTTCCGCAAATTCGGCAAAGAAAATATTTCTGTTGCGGAAATGGAAAGAGAGCGTGAACGTCTTCGCCAAAAAATTTCCAAAACACAGGAGAAATCTTCTCTACAGACGAAAAAGCCGAAGAAACAGCATAAACCAAGTGATTTCAAACTCGGAGAATCCGTAAAAGTTCTGAGTATGAACTTAACCGGAACGGTCAGTTCCCTGCCGGACGCGAAAGGAAATCTATTTGTACAAATGGGTATTCTCCGCTCACAAGTGAACATTTCCGATTTGGAAATCATTGAAGAACCAATGACAATTACCGCCAAACAGATGCGCAGAACATCAAGCGGAAAAATGAAAATGAACAAATCTCTTTCCGTAAGCCCTGAAATCAATCTGCTTGGGAAAACAGTTGATGAAGCGATCGCAGAACTGGATAAATATTTAGACGACGCTTATCTTGCCCATATAAGCCCCGTGCGAATCGTGCACGGAAAAGGAACGGGCGCTTTGCGTCAGGGAGTTCATAACTATTTAAAACGGCTCAAGTATGTAAAATCATATCGTCTCGGCGCTTTTGGCGAGGGCGATGCCGGTGTAACTATCGTTGAGTTCAAATAAAAGAAAAGGAGATATTTATGGTAACAAAACAAAAAATCCTAATTGTAGATGATGATGAGAATATCGCTGAATTGCTTTCTCTCTATCTGACAAAAGAATGCTTTGATACAATGATGGTACATGACGGCGAAGATGCCCTGACTGCATTTGACACTTATCAGCCAAACTTAATTCTGCTTGACCTGATGCTGCCGGGTATTGACGGCTATCAGGTGTGCCGTGAAATCCGCACAAAATCTAACACGCCCATTATCATGCTCTCCGCAAAAGGAGAAGTTTTTGATAAGGTACTTGGATTGGAGTTGGGGGCTGACGATTATATGATTAAACCATTTGATGCGAAAGAACTTGTTGCACGGGTAAAAGCCGTTCTTCGCCGCTATCAGCCTGCCAAACCGGAAATTCCCACAGCGGATAAAGGAAAATGTGTTTCCTATCCGGGTATCGAGATTAATCTGACAAATTATGCTGTCACTGTTGACGATATACCGGTAGAAATGCCTCCAAAAGAATTGGAACTGTTATATTTTCTCGCCTCATCACCAAATCAAGTGTTCACCCGTGAACAGTTGCTCGATCAGATTTGGGGATACGACTACGTCGGCGATACCCGAACGGTGGACGTGCATATCAAACGACTGCGCGCCAAAATTAAGGACCACCCTACATGGAGTCTTGGAACAGTTTGGGGTATCGGCTATAAATTTGAGGTAAAGTAATATGCGAAGTACCCTTTATCTGAAATTTATTTTAATTTATATTGCCTTTGGCTTCCTCAGTGTTTTCACGGTGGCAACTTTAGGTTCTACCCTTCTCGCAACAAATCTGGAAAAACAGATTGGCGGGGAACTATATAAGGAAGCCAATTTAATGGCAAAAGACTATCTGCCCGGATTTTTTACGAACACACTGTCATTAAATGACACACAGGTACAGTTAAATGGAATGACAACTTACTTGGATGCAGATATATGGATTACAGACCAAGACGGAACACTTCTCCTTTCGTCACAGAAAAACCCTTCTAACCTTGTTCCCGCAAAAATTGAAAATTTCAATCCGGCGGAAACAGGCAGTGACCAATATCTTATAGGTAACTATCATTCCTCTTTCCAAGAGGAAATGATTACGGTTATCGCTCCGGTCACACAGGGATTTTATACAAAGGGATATATTTTAATTCACAAACCGTACGAGGACTTAACAAAAGTGAAAAATTCCGTTTTAAGTATTATATATATCACCCTGCTTGTCATTTATATTTTGTCCTTCTCCATTTTGCTCGGACTACACTTTTTCATTTATCGTCCACTCCGAAAAATTACGGAGGCGGCAAAACAGTATGCGTCAGGAAATTTAGAGCATGAAATACATATTAATACAGATGACGAAATCGGTTATCTGTCCGCATCGTTAAACTATATGTCGAACCAACTAAGAGATATGAACAGTTATCAGAAGAAATTTATTGCAAACGTTTCCCACGATTTCCGTTCTCCTCTCACTTCTATCAAAGGATATATAAATGCTATTGCGGACGGAACGATTCCGGTGGAAATGTATGATAAATATCTAAACATTATTTTATTTGAAACGGACAGACTTACGGATTTGACACAGGATTTACTTACATTAAACGAATTTGATACAAAGGAACTTTTGCTGGACAAAACGTCCTTTGATATTCACGAAATCATCCGCACAACCGCTGTTTCCTTTGAGGGAAGATGCACTGCAAAGAAAATTTCCATTGAACTTTTATTTGCTTCCAAAACACTTTCCGTTTACGCGGACAAACGAAAAATTCAGCAAGTTTTATATAATCTTTTGGATAATGCAGTTAAGTTTAGTAATCCTGATTCCAATATTTATATCGAAACAACCGAACTCGGCGGAAAAGTTTTAGTTTCCGTAAAAGATGCGGGTATTGGCATTCCGAAAAAGAGTATTAACCAGATTTGGGAACGTTTCTATAAGACCGATTTATCCCGCGGAAAAGATAAAAAGGGAACGGGGCTTGGTCTTTCTATTGTAA
This sequence comes from uncultured Lachnospiraceae bacterium, assembly GCA_900551895.1. Classification (GTDB taxonomy): domain Bacteria; phylum Bacillota; class Clostridia; order Lachnospirales; family Lachnospiraceae; genus Faecalimonas. The sequence continues at coordinate 91,131 of URXX01000007.1, forward strand.
AAGAAATTATAAATGCACATGGGGAAAGTATTAATGTCATCAGCACCGAAGGGGTTGGAACGGAATTTATTTTCTCACTTTCTAAGAAGTAGCAGTAGAAAAAATGGTTGTTGCAAAAACCGCAACAACCACTTTTTTTTATTCCCAATCCATAGCAGCACACACATACATCGCTGTTTCTATAGGAAGCACCTGTTCATTAAAACACACTTTCGGATTATGATGTTCATATACCTTTTCCTCCTCAGTTTTTGCCCCTATCATAAAAAAGGAGGAAGGTACTCTCTCCGCAAATATAGCAAAATCATCCGAGGCAGTCGTATGAAGTCCCGATATAACTTTCAACTCTTCACTCATAGAACGAAACGCCTCTGCCAATTTTTCGTTTCTCTCCTCATCACATTGAAGTACCGGAATATCCGTAAGCACTTCTACTTCGCTTTCCGTATGAAAAGCAGCCGAAATGTTCTTCACAATCTCATTGATTCTTGTAATAAAATACTTCTTCACCTCATTGTCAAAAGTACGGAGTGTCCCCTGTAATACCGCTGTTTCCGGAATAATATTATTTACCGTACCCGCATTAAATTGTCCTATCGTCAGTGTCACCTCTTTATTCGGCGCACATTCCCTTGCTATCAGTTCCTGTAATCCCTGATAAATGTGAACTCCTACATTAATCGGATCTATCCCATTTTGTGGCATAGCCCCATGAGTTCCTTTTCCCTTTATCGTTATTTTAAACCCAAACACAGATGTGGCAGCCAATGTTCCATATGCTACCGTGCCTAAGGGAACAACAGAGGCAACATGAGTCGCAAAAGCAGAATCTACCTTTGGATTTTCCAACACCCCCTCAGAAACTGCCGACTTAGCGCCTGCAAATGTTTCTTCTGCCGGTTGAAAGAACAATTTAATTTTACCTTTTAATTCTTTTTCATGCCTTTTTAATAACTTAGCCGCCCCCAGCAATGATGCCGTGTGCATATCATGGCCACAGGCGTGCATATTTCCGTTATGAGAGGCAAACGGAAGTTGAATTTCCTCCTGTATAGGCAGTCCGTCCATATCCGCCCGAAGCAGCAGACATCTTTCACCCTCTCCCAAATATCCGACTATACAATTTCCGTCTACCTTTGTTTCAAACGGAACGCCAAATTCTGTCAACTTCTCTTTTATAAATGAAACTGTTTTAGGCAGTTCAAGTGCAAGTTCGGGCATTTGGTGTAATTCTCTGCGCCATGTTACAAGTTCATTATATATCTCTTTTGCTTCATTATAAATTTCTGAATACATTTCATCACTCTCTTTCTTATCAAATACCAATTTCATACATACAAGTATACCACAAAAAGAATTGCTCCGCAGATAATTCTCTGCAGAGCAATTCTTCTAATACAACATTCTCTTAATCGTCTTTTTATTCATATTATCTTTCGTCACCCAAATAAATCCCGAATCAATAAATGCCTGATTTCCCATTCCGAGTGACGCTCTTGCCGCTGAAATAACTGTGGCATAACCCATTCCGTATGGATTTTGCACAATCAATCCGTTTACTCTTCCGTCTTTCAACGCCTTTAACTGGCTCTCGCCACCGTCAACGGAAACAATTTTTAAGTCGCTGTCCTCACCTAACGCTTTTAACAGTTCTTCATTTACCGTAACATTTGTTGAAAAACAGCCTTTGATATTCGGATTTTTCTTCAGCAAATATTGGATTGCTTCGGTCTGTGTGATTTCTTCGGGAAGAATATCCTTTTCTCCCTCTTTTTTGTTTTTATTTTTCTCTGCTGCAATCGTCTTTGAAATTTCTTCCAAATCATCTAAATGATATACGAGAGGAACTTTCACATTCGGATGACTTCCCTGAATCTCCTGTAAAAATCCTGCTTCACGCTGTTTCGCACTCGTAGATTCCTTATCGTGTACAAACAGTGCTACATCTCCCGCATCATCCACAATAGACGCCAGTTTAGCAGCACCGGTTTTACCGATTTCACTGTTATTTGCCGAACACATTGCCTGAATGTTCTTATAATCGCTTCCCGAGTCAAAAGCAACAATCGGAATGCCGTTTTCCGCTGCCAAATCAAACTGTACCTCACAGGCGCTGGAATCAATAATTGCAATTCCAACCGCAACCGGATTTCTCGCCAGTTCTTCATCTAAAATATTAATCTGTTCTTCAATATTCTCTCCTTTGGCAGATCCGCTGTAATTTACTTTAATCTTATCCTCGCCTTTATATCCTAAAGCGGCATTCAAATCTTCCGCCGCTCTCTCTGCTCCCGCTTTAACTTCATTCCAAAATTCGCTGTCACTGCTCTTTCCTATTATAGATATGTAGGAACCCGGTTCGAGTTTAATCCCCGACACATCACTGTACGCAATCGGATTTAATACATCAAGATTTCCCTGTCTTTCATTTACTTTTCTTCCTTCATCCTTCGGCGTAACATTTTCCTTCTGTGTATCCGATGAAGCACATGAGGAAAACAATACCGCAGTGCAGACCAAACTTAAAAGCACCTGTAACTTTCTTTTCATCTCTTTTATACACTCCTAATTACTTTACATTGTTTTTTCGCTACTGTTACTATACACTAATTTTGTGAAAAAAGAATAAATATTTTCTTAATTTTACAATTCCAAAATAAAAAATTGTATCTACTTGTATACTGTATTCAATTTAGTACAATCTAACCGTCTTTCTGCTATTGACGGTTGCACCATTTTTTCTTATAATCTAGGCGTAGTGAATATTTTAACAAACTAAAGAACGGTGTATAAATACACTTTTCTGGTGACATTATAAAGTAAACATATTTAGGAGGATTTTTAAAATGGAAAAAAACTGGAATTCTAGTTGGGACGGTTTTAAACCTGGTCGTTGGAATCGTACATCTGTAAATGTCCGCAACTTCATTCAGGAGAACTACACTCCATATGAAGGAGATGATTCTTTCTTAGCAGGACCGACAGAAGCAACTGAAAAACTTTGGGCTCAGGTAATGGACCTTTCTAAACAAGAACGTGAAGCAGGCGGAGTATTGGATATGGATACAAAAATCGTATCTACAATTACTTCTCACGGACCTGGATACTTAAACAAAGACTTAGAACAGATTGTTGGTTTCCAGACAGACAAACCTTTCAAACGTTCTCTTCAGCCATTTGGCGGTATCCGTATGGCACAGAATGCCTGCCACGAAAACGGATATGAAGTAGATCCTGAAATCGTAAAAATCTTTACAGAATACAGAAAAACACACAATCAGGGTGTATTCGATGCTTACACACCGGAAATGAGACTTGCAAGAAAATCTGCTATCATCACAGGTCTTCCGGATGCTTACGGACGTGGACGTATCATCGGTGACTACCGTCGTGTTGCATTATACGGAACAGACTGGTTAATCGAAGACAAAAAACAGCAGTTAGCAACTTCTTTAGTAAGAATGACAGGAGATAACATCCGTCTTCGTGAAGAATTATCTGAACAGATCCGTGCACTTGGCGACTTGGCTAAATTAGGTGAAATTTACGGATACGATATTACAAAACCGGCTTCAAATGCAAAAGAAGCAATTCAGTGGTTATACTTCGGATACCTTGCAGCAGTTAAAGAACAGAACGGCGCTGCTATGAGTCTTGGACGTACTTCTACATTTATCGATATCTATATCCAGCGTGATTTAGACAGAGGATTAATCACAGAAGAACAGGCTCAGGAATACATTGACCACTTTATTATGAAATTACGTCTTGTTAAATTTGCACGTACACCTGAATACAATGCATTATTCTCAGGTGATCCAACATGGGTAACAGAATCAATCGGTGGTGTTGGTGTTGACGGACGTCCGCTTGTTACAAAAACATCATTCCGTTACTTACACACATTAGACAACTTGGGAACTGCTCCAGAACCAAACTTAACAGTTCTTTGGTCAACACGTTTACCACAGGCATTCAAAGAATACTGTGCTAAAATGTCAATTAAATCATCTTCAATTCAGTATGAAAACGATGATTTAATGCGTCAGACTCACGGAGATGACTACGCAATCGCTTGTTGTGTATCTTCAATGAGAGTTGGTAAAGAAATGCAGTTCTTCGGAGCACGTGCAAACCTTGCAAAATGTTTATTATACGCTATCAACGGTGGTGTTGACGAAAAACTTAAAATTCAGGTTGGACCAAAATACCGCGCAGTAGAAGGCGATGTGCTTGATTACGATGATGTAATGGCTAAATTCGATGACATGATGGAATGGTTAGCAGGACTTTATGTAAATACATTAAATATCATTCACTATATGCACGATAAATACTCTTACGAAAAACTTCAAATGGCTCTCCATGACAGAGATGTTAAACGTTACTTCGCAACAGGTATCGCAGGACTTTCAGTAGTTGCTGACTCTTTAAGTGCTATCAAATACGCAAAAGTAACACCTGTAAGAGATGAAGACGGATTAGTTGTAGATTACAAAGTAGAAGGAGATTTCCCTAAATACGGAAACAACGATGACCGTGTTGACGAAATCGCAGTTGAAATCGTTCGTTCATTTATGGACAAAGTAAGAAAACACCACACATATCGTCACGGTGTTCCAACAACTTCTATCTTAACAATTACTTCTAACGTAGTATATGGTAAGAAAACAGGTAACACACCTGATGGAAGAAAAATGGGAGAACCATTAGCACCGGGAGCAAACCCAATGCACGGACGTGACTCTCACGGAGCATTAGCATCACTTGCATCAGTTGCTAAAATCCCATTCAGACACGCTCAGGACGGTATTTCAAATACATTCTCTATCATTCCTGGCGCGTTAGGAAAAGAAGACCAGATTTTCGCAGGAGATCTTGACTTAGACAGAATCGCAGATTGTGGAAATCAAGCTTGCAACATTCCAAACATTATGGAAAGTATTGACAACGAATAATAAGAACAATATAGGAGGAAATCACTATGGCAGTAAATCAGCAGCAGATTGATAACTTAGTAAATATGTTAGACGGTTATGTAGAACAGGGCGGACACCACTTAAACGTAAATGTTTTCTCTAGAGAAACATTATTAGACGCTCAGAAACACCCTGAAAACTATCCACAGTTAACAGTTCGTGTTTCAGGATACGCAGTAAACTTCATTAAATTAACAAAAGAACAGCAGGACGACGTTATTTCACGTACATTCCACGAAGGCATGTAAGCGATAAAAGTTTTGTAACAGTTTAGCCATGCACAAAGTCGGAAAATCCGAGTACAAACTTGTTTGAAACGGAGATTTTCCAGACTTTGTATATGGCACTCTGACATAAACGAGAATTTTAGTTGCGTCAGCAACGAAAAAGGCTGTGAAACAGCCAATTCGAGTTTCATGGCTAAACTGTTAGTTGAATTGTTATAATGAAAAAGTAGTTAAAAGGGCAAGTTCATGTTTACATGAATACTTGTCCTTTTATACTACTGATGGACGCACGTATACGAGCAAAATAGTCATGCAATGACGGAATATACGACTAACTAACGTATAAGGGGGTTTTATTATGACGAAAGGTTATATTCACTCTATCGAAAGTTGCGGAACAGTTGACGGACCCGGAATCCGCTATGTTGTTTTTCTTCAAGGCTGCCCAATGAGATGCCAGTATTGTCACAACCCTGACACATGGAAAGTAAATGTAGGTGAACAACACACTGTTTCAGAAGTATTGGAAGGGTTCTACACAAACCGCCCGTTTTACCGCAACGGCGGTGTAACGGTCACAGGCGGCGAACCGATGATGCAAATGGACTTTCTTATTGAGTTATTTACCCAATTGAAAAAAGACGGAGTTCATACCTGTATAGACTCCTCAGGAGTAATGTTCCAACCTGAAAATAAAGTCTTTATGAACAAATTAGATATTCTTCTCGGACTGACCGACTTAGTTATGCTGGATATCAAACACATTGATGAAGAAAAACATAAAGATTTAACAGGACACTCAAATAAAAATATTCTTGCTTTTGCAAAATATCTTGATAAAAAAAATATTCCTGTTTGGATTCGACACGTTGTCGTTCCGGGTATCACACTCTATCAGGAATATTTAGAGCGTTTAGGCAAATTTATAAGCACATTAAATAATGTGAAGGCACTTGATGTGCTTCCATATCATTCTATGGGAAAAGTAAAATACGAAAACTTAGGCATGGATTATCCTCTAAAAGACACTCGCGAGGCTACAAAGGAGGAAGCAGCGGCTGCAAAGAGTATTATTCTTTCTGCTTACAAAAAAGGTAAGACAGAAAACTTGTACTAAATTCAGAGCATAAATTCTCTTGTATCTTTCTTTGTTTTGTATTAGAATAGTCTGTATAAACGGTAAAGAAATTTACTAGATTAAAAAGGAGGATACATACTATGGCACACGTAATTAGTGATGAATGTGTAAGCTGCGGTTCTTGTGAAGCAGAATGCCCAGTAGGAGCAATCTCTCAGGGTGCTGAACACTACGAAATCGATGCTGACGCTTGCGTAGACTGTGGTGCTTGTGCAGCACAGTGTCCAACAGGAGCAATCTCTGCTCAATAATATATTGGACAACAATCTTAGGAGAGTGTTGCAAAATCATTATGATTAGCAATACTCTCTTTTTATGTAAAATCACGTAATTTTTTGATAAATACAGGGAGATTATATGATTAAAATAGTTTTTTTCGATATAGACGGAACTTTACTTGACTTCGGTCATAAAGAATTATCAACTAAAACATTATACACCTTAAAACAATTACAGAAAAACGGTATCCTACTCTGCATGGCTACCGGAAGAGGGTACCCTTCAATTCCACATTTTGAAGGAATTGAATTTGACATATTCCTGACATTTAACGGCTCATATGTAAAAAATCATAAAGAAGTTATTAGAAAACATCCTCTGACACAAACTGACACCGCCTGCATTATCCATAATCTAAAACAGATGAACAGAGCAGTCATTATCAGCAATGAAAATATGTTGGCGGCAAATAAAATAGAACCTGTTCTTGCGGATTTTTTTGCACTTGAAAATATTGAAATGCCAATCTCTGAAGACTTTGATAAACTTTGTGCCAACGATATTTATCAAATTATGTGCGCTTGTACGGAAGAGGAATATGAAACGATTCTTCGCGGAACGAAAAGTACAAAGATAACCGCATGGTGGGAAAAAGGCGTAGATATTATACCGTCAGGCAGCGGAAAAGATGCCGCTGTAATTGATGTTTTAAATTACTACGGGTTTTCTACAGATGAAGCCATTGCCTTTGGCGACGGATATAATGATATTGAAATGCTTAAAACAGTCGGAACAGGAGTTGCTATGGGCAATGCAAACGAAGCGGTTAAAAACAGCGCTGATGAAATTTGCAAGTCCGTCGGGGAAGACGGCATTTACCATTACTTTTTAGAAAGAGATTTTTTTAAAGCACTTTAAAACATTCACGAATATTGTCAAAACTTGCGGTGAAAACTTGCCAATTTTTTTCACATTCTATGGTATGATTAAGATGTCTTAAAACGATATAGAACAACTTAGGAGGCGATTGTATGGGCGAAGTCCATTATATGATTTCTGAAGCGTCCAAGCGGGTTAATGTGGAAACACACGTCCTACGTTACTGGGAAGAGGAACTGGAACTTCCTATCGGGCGCACGGAAATGGGGCATCGATACTATACAGAAGAGAACATACAACTATTCCGTTGTATCAAGGAACTAAAAGAACAGGGAATGTTTTTAAAAGACTTAAAAAATATGATTCCCGATATTATCCGTCTGAAAGAACAGAAAATGGCACAGGAAAAAGGGAAGAACGAAGTGACGGTTTCCAAAGCCGAAGTTGTACAGGACCACAAACGCGAACAGGTGCAGGCTATTCTCGGACAGGCTTTTCAAAATATACTTACGCAAAATAACAAAATATTGGAAGAGTCCGTTACGAGAGCCGTGAGCGAAAAGGTGACAAAAGAAGTTGGTTTTCTCCTGCAGGCAAAAGAAAGGCAGGAGGAAGAACGGTTTAAAAAATTGGATTCACTTATCCGCCAGCAACAATCTTTACGAAAAGAAGCGGGAAAATCTCCTGCAAAAAAACTCCGCCGATTGCTCGGTGCAGGGGAAGTTTAAACACGAATGGGGACGTAGCAAATCACTACGTCCCCGTTTGTATATATTATTTCATTTTTCTTCTTCTAACAACAATTCCGATACCTGCAACGGCACATAATCCAATAATTCCCCATAACATAATAGGCGCTGTATCACCTGTTTTTACAGGATCTTTCTGACCGTTACCGTTTCCATTCGGAGTTCCGTTATTATTACTGTTTCCTCCGTTATTTCCGCTTTGGTTTCCACCATTCTGATTTCCGCCGTTGTTGTCATTTCCATTTCCGTCAGGATTCGGAGGCGTAACTGTTTCTGATTTTACAGTTACTTTTATTGTCGCTGAAACTCTATTCGGATTTGTCACATTATCTTTCAATTCCAATGTTCCATGTAATGTGTAAACTCCGTTTTCATTTCCATTGTAATCGCCTTTTTCCCATTTAACAGGAAGTTCTATATCCAAACCTGACTCTAATTGTGCCACAACTGTTTTTGGTAAATTTAATTTATCAAATGCAGTTCCTTTTTCTACTGTTAATCCTTCAGGTTCTGTCACGCTTACAATTACCTGCTCTTCTTTTTCTTCACTGAATACAAATGCAAACTGTGCCGGAAGTGACTGATGTCCGTCTTTATCAAATGCAATGATTTTCACTACATATGTCTTATCTTTTTCAAGACCTTCCAAAGTAAATTCGGCTTTATCCGTTGTTCCTTTTCTCACACCGTCCACATATACTGTATATCCTGCTACTTCTGTATTTGCAGGCGCTTTCCATGTCAACTGCACACTGTCTTCTCCTGTAATTGTTTTTACAATATCTGTTACAGAAGGAAGCGTAGTATCTGCATTCGGATTTGTTGTTGTTACATTGTTCACTTCAATTGCTTTTTGAGATTTTCCTCCCTCATTTACTGCGTAAATCTTGAAGTTATATGTTGTTTCCGGTTTTAATCCCGTTACTTTCGCAAATGTATCTGTAGCAGTCATTTTTACATTATGCTCTGTATCTACGATTTCATAAGATTTTGCTCCGCGAACTGCATCCCATTCTAATGCAACCAATTTAGACTCTACAAGAATTGCTTTTCCTGTTTCATCTGTCACAACCGGCGGCTGTGCCTTTCCGAGTGCTTTCATTGCTGCGTCTAAATCTTTCTGTGCTTTATCAACCTGCTCCTGTGTAGCATCATTTTTGTTCATTACTTCTACTGCTTCATCATAAACTTTCTTAAATGCTGCCCATTTGTTTTCTTCATACGCCTCTTCTGAAAGTTTTGACGCCTCTGTAATGGTATCCTGCAATTTAGATTTATCTACTTTAACAGTTTCTGTAGGTGCGAAAATTTTCAAATAATCAAGATTTACTTTTTTCTTTCCTTCTCTCGCTTTTACGACACATTTAATTTTATGCTGTCCATTATTCAAATCTGTCTTTTTAAATAATAATTGCTGATCATCACCATTCTCTGAACCTGCTAAAGACTGCACTCCCTGACTCTGATCGTCGATAAATACTTCCAAACTTCCCCATGAAGCGTGTTTCTGTACATACACTTCAATACCTGTTCCATTGAACGTATATTCAAAATACGCATTTTCAGTTTCACACTCTGTTTTTGTTCCACCATGATGTCTGTCAGCCTCTCCTGCCCATGTAGACCAATTTCCATTCCATGTGATTTTACTATTTCTGATTCCATTGTTATCACTACCGTTTTTCTGACCGTCTTCCACAATCGTTTCTTCTGTCTGATTGTCCTTTTTAATAGCAACTTTCAATGTCATTTCTCCGGATTTTGAAGCATCCGCTTTTGATGTCGCTTTAATTTTTACGTCGCCATTTTTTTCTTTCACGGTTACAACACCATTTGCATCTACTGTTGCAATAGAGTTGTCGGAAGAAGACCATGTTACACTCTTGTCTTTTGCCTCTTTTGGTTCTACTGTGGCTTTCATCTGCACAGTGCTGTTTGCTTTCCCAACTGTTGTAATTCCTGACTCTGTAGATACTTTTACAGATGTAGGTTTTACAATTGTATTATCTAATACGTTAAATGCATCTAACTCTACTTTCGTAGATTTTCCCTCACCCTGACTGCTCTTATTTAATACTTTCAGAGTGATTGTATGTTTACCGCGTAGTAAATCTTTCTTTGTAAATACTGTCTTCTGACGCTCTGTTGAAGCACTATAAGTATCTACTTCTCCACAAGATTCTCCGTCAATAAATACCTCTATTTTCCCTCTGTCACTATTTTTACAAGTGACAACCTCAATTCCCGTTCCTACAAATGTCAGAGACGCCGTTTCATTTCCTTGTGGCGTTTGTAAAAACTTAATTGTACCATTATAGTTTGATTCTTCTTTCCAGTCACCCCATGCACCCTGATATACAATACGGCTGTCGGTATCATCAATCATGCCTGCCATATCGCTCATATCTTTTACGGCAACAAAATCCGTTTTCTTTGATTCCTGCCCTACAACTACAGCGGAAATCTGATATTTCATCGCACCGAGTTTTTCATTTGCAGTAATGTCTTTATAAGAATTTGTTTTTACACCGCTTGCAATTAACTGTACATCGCCGTTTTCCACTTTGCGATATACATTAAATGTTGTTCCGTCAACTTTTGCTTCGTCCCAAGTTAATTCTACACTGTCTGTTTTTAATCTTTCTGCCTGAAGCCCTGTAGGCATCTCTACTCCCGCAGGAATATTTTTAATTGTGTATGTTTTTCCTTTTTCTGTTTCAAATGAAATTCTATCTGCGGAAACTGCTTTTACATCCATTACATTTCCGTCTTCATCTAAAACAGTTGCTAAGGAAGCATTTTTTGTCTGAACGGTTGCTGTTCCGCCGTTGTTTGATAAAACAGTTGCTTCTGTAAGATTCTTATTTGCCCATTTCATGCTTACTTCAAAGTTACCGCGGGCAACAAGTCCTTTTACGCTTCCGTTTGCCCATACATCCGGCAAGGAAGGAAGCATATTGATATAACCCATGTTACTCTGTAACAACATTTCCGATACACCGCTTGTATATCCAAAGTTTCCGTCAATCTGGAATGGTGCATGTGTATCCCAAAGGTTTGGATAAATACCGTCACGGAATAAATTCTGAATTAATTTATGCGCCTGATTTCCGTTACCGGTTCTTGCCCACGCATTAATTCTTTGGCCCATTCCCCAGCCTGTACTTGTATCTCCTCTTTCTTTCAGAGAAACGATTGCCGCATCCATAAATTCAGGGTTATCTACGGAAATTAAATCTCCAGGGAAAAGTCCAAGTAAATGTGACATATGTCTGTGTCCTTTTTCTCCTATACTTCCCAATGTTGTTTCCGTATACCATTCTTTAATCTGTCCGCTGTCACCGATTTCGATTGGTTTTAATTTAGCCTGTCTTTCACGCCATTCTTTTACTTTATCCGCATCTACATTTAAAATTTCTGCCGCTGTAGAAACGTCTTCATATAACTGCCAAATCAATGACTGTTCGTATGTATTTCCCGCTGTAACCGGTCCATGTTCCGGTGAATATGCCGGCGCTGAAACAAGTCTTCCTGTCTTTGTATCCTCAATTAAAATCTGGTCATACAACAATGCCGCTTCTTTTAACATTGGATAAATATGTTCTTCCATGTATGCTTTATCGCCTGTATATTCATAATACTCCCAGCAATTCTGCAAAATCCACGGAAGCGCTGCCGGAGACCAACCCCAACTGAAATCCCATCCCGGACAAGTCCAGCCAAACGGTGTGTTCTGCGTATGTGCTGTAAATCCGCCTTTCTCTACACCAAAATATGTTTTGGCAGTTACTTTTCCCGGTTCAACAAGAGAATTAATGTAATCTACAAGAGGAGTTGCACACTCTGCCATATTAGTAGAGTAAGTCGGCCAATAGTTCATCTGTAAGTTGACATTCATGTGATAATCTGAAGCCCACGGAACTCTGCCATGGTCACCCACACGATTCTGCCATACTCCCTGCAAGTTAGAAGGCAAATCTCCCGCTCTTGAAGAGGCGATTGTTAAATATCTTCCATACTGGAATAACATAACTTCCAATGCTCTGTCTTCTGCTGCCGTATTTTTCTTTGCCTTGTAGTCACTCAGTAACACATCTGTTGTTTTTGTCGAAACAGTCTGTCCCAAATCCAAATCTACACGTCCAAAGATTTCTGTATAATCGGCAATATGATCTTTTTTGACTTTCTCATACCCTTTTTTACTTGCCTGATCAATAGTTTTCTGTACACTTGCATCTAACTGTTCTTTTGTTTCACCTGTACGGTATTTTGGATAATCATTTTTGTAATCTGTATCTGCTGAAACATAAACAGTTACTTCTGAAGCATTAGAAACATGAAGTTTGTCAGCATCTTTTTTCTCTACCTTTCCGTCTTCTGCTTCTACTTTCAATTTTCCGTTCAATTTCAACTGGTTGTCCTGCATCTCACCCGCTACGGTAATTGTGTCATCTTTTATCGTAGTTTCTACAGTTTTTCCCAAATTTTTATTTTCTACACCTTCTGCATTATCAATCGGAAATGAAATATCTAAGTTTAATTTTTCATTTCCGTCCGCAGTAAATTTCATTGCCAGTACATTGTCCGGATAACTGACAAAATATTCTCTATGCATCTTTGTATTTTTATAATCGAAATCCACTGATGCTACTGCATTGTCCAGATTTAAGTCACGGACATAATTTTGGGCTTCACTTTCATTAAAACCAAAATCTACATAAATATCGCCCCATGACTGATAAGCGCCATAACCTGCAACTTCACCTGTCAACTTCTTTGCAAGTTCATTTGCTTCATTGTCTTTTCCTTGTTTGTATAACTCGATAATTTGCTTATATACATCAGACATCTTCTGTCCATTATCTGCTTTTTCTTTGTTCCCGCCGTCATAGTCAGGTCTTCTTGTACTCGGTCCGCCGTTCCAAAGCGTTTTTTGGTTAAACGTCAATTTTTCTTTGCTAATTTCACCATAAACGTTCGCTCCCATAAAACTGTTACCGATTGGAAGTGTCTGCTGCTGCCATGTATTATCTTCATCTGTCGTATTAAAACTTCCTTTGTCTAAAATATTTGTTCCTTTCGATGCAGGTTCATCATACCAAAGCCGCAAATCATTATTCTGTTTTGGCGTTTCTTTCGCCTTTACCTGTGCCGAAAATGGAATAGAAGTCGCAGTTAATGTGATTGCACACACACCTGCCAAAATCTTTTTCAAGTTCTTCCTTTTCATATCTTTTCCCTTTCTTTTATATTATTTGTAAACACTATTTTTATTATAACACTGTACAAAAATTTGTAATTTGCATTTTCAACATATTTTTTTGTATTATTTTTCTATTTTTGTAAATTTTAACCAATCATAGATAATTGTAATTATATATATTGTCCAACTTCTGTTTTTTACAAATTGCTTTTTTATGAAAATCTACGGCTTTTTCTTCTTTTCCTCACAAAATCTCTTCCTATATATGATAAGATTACCAATATAAGACACAAATTCCTACGGATAACCCAAAAATCTCACCCCAATTATTAACTTAGAACTGAAAACAGGTACCAACCTCTTGATTGATACCTGTCATATTACATTGAGAGTTCTTTATGCCCTCTATTCTTTCTTCAAATAATTTGCAAATTTTGTATAGTTCGGCAGCCACGTCAGATTAACCGTACCAATCGGACCGTTTCTCTGCTTAGCAATAATGATTTCCGCCACATTTTTCATTTCCGTATCCTTATTATAATAATCATCACGGTAAATAAACATAACAACGTCCGCGTCCTGCTCAATCGCACCGGACTCACGCAAATCCGACATCATCGGTCTGTGGTCGGGACGCTGCTCTACGGCACGGCTCAACTGTGATAAGGCAATGACAGGAACATTCAATTCCCTTGCCAGCCCTTTCAGCGAACGTGAAATTTCCGAAATTTCCTGCTGTCTTGATTCGCTTCTTCCGCCTACACGCCCTGTCATCAACTGCAAGTAGTCGATAATAATAATATCTAACCCTTTTTCCAGTTTATATTTTCTACATTTCGAGCGAAGTTCTGAAATGGAAATACCCGGAGTATCGTCAATAATCAGATTGGATTTTCCGATAATTCCTGCCCCTTCAATCAACTTCTCCCAGTCGGAATCTTTCAGATTACCTGTTCTAAGTAACTGGGCGTCCACCTGAGATTCCAAAGAGAACAGACGGTTTACCAACTGCTCTTTTGACATTTCCAAACTGAAAATAGCAACGGATTTGTTCTCCTTAAATGCAACGTGCTGTGCAATGTTCAGTACAAATGCGGTTTTTCCCATAGATGGTCTGGCGGCGACTAAAATTAAATCCGACGGCTGTAAGCCCGAAGTCTTGTAATCCAAATCCAAAAATCCTGTAGGAATACCTGTAACCGTCCCTTTATTTTTAGACGCTTTCTCAATTCTCTCTAAAGCGTTTAATACAACCTGCTTAATCGGAACAAAGTCACCGGAATTTCTCTTCTGTACAAGTTCAAACACCTTTTTCTCCGTCATCTCAAGAACTGCCTCAAGCGGTTCTTTTGCCAAATAGCAGGTATTTGCAATCTCTTCGTTTAATTTAATCAGTCGGCGTAACATCGCTTTCTCGGACACAATATCCGCATAATATTTTATATTTGCGGAAGTCGGAACTGCCGTCACCAAATCTCGAACAAATTCCAAACTGCTAATCTCTGCCGGAACATCTTTTTCTTTCAATCGCTCCTGCAGAGTAATCAAATCTACCGGTTTCCCTTCATTAAATAACTCTACTATCGCATCAAAAATAACTCCGTATGCCGTTTGGTAAAAGTCTTCTCCGCTGACAATCTCTGCCGCCGTCATAATCGCGTCTTTGTCCATCAGCATCGCACCGACAACCGATTGCTCCGCCTCTATACTATGTGGCAAAACTCTTTTAATGAGTGCCTCGTCCATGCGGTTTTCCTCCTAGCCTTCCGTTACATTTACTTTCAATTCTGCAACTACTTTCTGATGTAATTTAATCGGAACGATGTGTGTTCCCAAAGTTTTGATTGCATCTTTCAACTGAATTTTCTTCTTATCAATATCATAACCCATCTGTTTTTTTACTTCGATTGCAATTTCCTTTGTGGAAACAGAGCCAAATGTTCTTCCGCCCTCCCCAACTTTAATCGGAACAACAATTTTCCCTGCCTCGATTTTTTTTGCAAGTTCCTGTGCCGCCTCCAACGCTTCCTGCGCAAGTTTCTCTTTATTTGCATTCTGCAATTTTAAATCATTTAAGTTTTTACTTGTCGCTTCCAAACCTAATTTTTTCGGTAAAATAAAGTTTCTTGCATATCCGTCATTGACATTTACAATCTGTCCTTTTTTTCCAAGTGATTTTACGTCTTCTAATAATATTACTTTCATCTTAAATATCTCCTTCTTCAATCATCACGTCAATTGTCTGTTTCAATACATCAATCGCTCTATCCATATCCGTATGTGTAAATTGTGCTCCGGCAGTATTCATATGACCGCCCCCGCCAATTCTTTCCATAATAATCTGTACGTTTACTTCGTCAATAGATCTTGCACTGACATAAATCTTACCATTATACTGTGTCAAAACAAAAGACGCCTTTACTTTTCCAATATCAAGCAGTTCATTTGCCGCCTGCGCTCCGACAATTGTCGGACTGTCAACTTTCATATTTTCACTGCGGGCAATGGCGTAAATATCTCTGTACACTTCCGCACTGCTGATAATTCCTGCTTTCGCACGATATGTTTCCATATCCTCACGGAACATTTTCCTTACAAATGTAATATCTGCCCCGCATCTTCTCAAAAATGCAGCCGCCTCGAATGTACGGACACCTGCACGGTTCATAAAGTTGTTCGTATCGATCATAATTCCCGCATATAAACTGCTTGCCTCCATAGACGGAAGTTTGACATCATCTACGATATACTGCAAAATCTCAGCAACCATTTCACAAGTAGAAGATGCATAAGGTTCAATATAGGAGAGTACCGCTCCCTCAATCACATCACTGCCCTGTCTATGATGATCCAAAACAACTATCATTTTCGCCCAGTTAAGTAAATCTTCACACTCAACCAATTCACGTTTATTCGTATCCACCACAACTACCATTGTGTTACTGTCCACATAATCCTCTACATTTTTAGAAGTGAGGAACATATCTTCAGGATAAGCCGGATTTTGTGTAAACGACTCATAAAGAGGACGCACCGAACTTGTAATATCATTAATAACAATATGCGCTTCTTTCTCCATCTCCGTTACAGCACGGTAAATACCGATACCCGCACCGAACGAGTCCACATCACCGATTTTATGCCCCATAATAATCACACGGTCTTTTGCTGCAATAAATTCTCGAAGAGCCTCCGCTTTAACGCGGGCTTTTACTCGTGTATTTTTAGAAGTCTGTTCCCTCTTTCCGCCGAAATATTCGATTCCTTCGGAAGATTTGACTACAGCCTGATCGCCCCCTCTTGCAAGTGCAAGGTCAATCGATACACGGGCATAGTTATAACTCTGTACATACGTGTCATTGCTAAGTCCAAAACCGATACTAAGCGTAGCCGGAACATCATTCCCGACATTTACATTCTTAGCCTCTTCCAAAATAGAAAAGCGATCCTCTTTCATCTGTTCAAAAAAATGTTTCTTAAGGACGATAAAATATTTATCTTTTTCCAACTTCTTCGCAATTCCGTCTACATTTGCAATATACTGGTTGATTTTACGGTCAATCAATGCTACAAGAAGACTTTGACGCACTTCCTCAACACTGTCCATAATCTCATCATAATTGTCAATATAAATCAGACCGGAAACAAGGCGTTGCTCATCATTCTCCCTGATATATGCCTTCAACTCTGTAATATCTCTGAAGCAGGCGGTAATAAAATAATCTTTCCCCTTTGGGATTTCCACAAGTGGCTCTGCCTCGTTAAAATCCTGTACGGAAATTTTAGAAAACTCAACTTCATATTCTCTCTCTCCATAAGAAATCTCTGTCTTTGTCTTCTCGCCTACCTTTGCCGGAAACAGTCCTCTGTTCAACTCAGGAATATACTTACTTAAATAACTCTCTCTTCTGCCTCCCATTAATTCGGAAAATTGTTCATTTACCCAAATCACATTTCCGTCCTCTAAAAGAATTACATATGGGATTGACAGTTCCTTTAGCAATACGTTCTGAACCGCTCCGTACTGTCCCGCAAATTCCACAAGTTCCGATAACAGCAGTGACTTATTATAGAAATAGAGTATTCCTACAATCACCCCATAAATCAAAACAAATGCCGTCATGACAAATCCCGCTTTTTTATCGATTTGGTAAATCCATATGTTCATTGCCACAAGTAGAATCATCATAATTGCCGGCCATTGCATATACAGTCGGAGTTGTCCTTTAAACTGAATTTCTTTCTTCATATACCTACCCTCTATAAATTCTAATATGTTATATATTATACCACCCTTTCCCATAATTTTAAAGAAATAAAAAATAGACTGTGTTAAAATAAACACAATCTATTTTTTGTACGTTTCTATTCTTCGTATCCATTCGGATTATTCGACTGCCATCTCCATGAGTCTTCGCACATTTCGTCCAATCCTCTTTCTGCTTCCCAGCCTAATTCCGCTTTTGCCTTTGCAGGGTTAGCATAACATGCAGCAATATCTCCGGCTCTACGCGGTTTGATTTCATATTTAATTTCTTTTCCGCACGCTTTGCTGAATGCTTTTACCATATCCAAAACAGAATATCCGTTTCCTGTTCCTAAATTGTAAATACATACGCCTGCTTTTTCTTCGATTTTCTTTAACGCTTTTACATGACCTACCGCAAGGTCCACTACGTGGATATAATCTCTTACGCCTGTTCCGTCATGTGTATCATAATCATCACCAAATACGCCTAAACATTCTAATTTACCAACTGCTACCTGAGTAATGTATGGCATTAAGTTGTTTGGAATACCTTTTGGATTTTCTCCGATTGTTCCGCTCTTATGCGCTCCAACAGGGTTGAAATAACGAAGTAAAACAACGTTCCATTCAGGATCTGCTGTATGGAAATCTGTTAAAATCTGCTCCAACATTGATTTTGTCCAACCGTATGGATTTGTACACTGTCCTTTCGGACATTCTTCTGTAATCGGAACAAATGCAGGATCTCCGTATACAGTTGCAGAAGAACTAAAGATAATATTTTTTACTCCCGCTTTTCTCATTGCGTCACAAAGTACCAATGTACCCGCAATATTGTTGTCATAATATTCCAACGGTTTCTGAACGGATTCCCCAACTGCTTTTAAACCTGCAAAATGAATAACCGCATCAATATCTTCTTTAGCGAAAATATCGTCCATTGCTTTTGCGTCACGAATGTCTGCTTCATAAAATTTAATTGGTTTCCCTACGATTTTTTCTACACGTTTTAATGCTTCCGCACATGAATTGCAAAGATTGTCAACTACAACTACATCATATCCCGCTTCAATCAATTCAATACATGTGTGGCTTCCGATGTATCCTGCTCCGCCTGTTACTAAAATTCTCATCTCTCTACCTCCTATATTTGCATTGTTAAATGTTACGCACTGTATTTTTTTACAATTTCCTGCATTGTATTCCATTTTGCTTCCATGTCTTCCACAAGTTTAAACTGTGTACGGCAACGGTCTAAATTGTGTCCTTCACGGTGGATTTTGAAGTAGTGATCTCCCTCTAAGTAATCTGTTAAGAAACGCATTCCACATTCAAATGTCATTACTTTAGCGCCCATTGGGAGCATCTCGATTTCTTTCTGTGTAAGACGTCCGCCACAACCTTCAATATATCCCTTTGTATAAATTTCAAATAATCCCATATCACAGGAAACTTTGCTTAAATCCTGTTCGTCTTCCGCTGCTGTACTTGCACCGAAACGGATAGAATCACCGAAATCATTCATTGCAAGTCCCGGCATAACTGTGTCTAAGTCGATTACACAAATACCTTTTCTTGTTTCATCATCAATCATAATATTGTTTAATTTTGTATCGTTGTGTGTTACACGAAGAGGAAGTTCCCCTTTCGCAAGCATATCTCCGAATACGTTTGCCACGTCTTCATGTGCAAGAACAAAGTCAATTTCTTTCTGTACAGATGCCGCACGACCACAAACATCTTCTTCCACTGCCTTTTTAAATACGGCAAAACGTGCTTTTGTATCGTGGAAACCTTCGATTGTTTCGTGAAGTGTTTCTGCCGGATATTCTGCAAGCAGACGCTGGAAGTTTCCGAAAGATACTGCACTCTGATAGAAATCCTCCGGTGTTTCTACCGCATCATAACTTGTCGCACCTGTAATAAATTTATATGCTCTCCAGTATTCCCCTTCAGAATCCACGAAATATGGTTTCCCTTCCGCTGTAGGAATAACATTCAATGTTTCTCTTTCCGGATCTCCGCCGTTTTCAATAATGCGTTCTCTTAAATAAGAAGTAACTCCCAAAACATTTTCCATTAACTCAACCGGTTTTGTGAAAATGCTCTTATTCATTCTCTGAAGAATGACTTTCTTTTCCTCGTCATTTTCTTTCAATGTTACTAAATATGTATCGTTAATATGACCGCTTCCATATAGTCTTACATCAACTAATTCTCCTGCAAACTGATAACTTTCAATCGCTTCTCGCTGTCCCTGATTCATCTCTACTGCCATTATTCTTCTCCCCACAATCTTTCCGGATATAATCCGTCTTCTTTCATTTTTCTAATTGCTTCCACTACAACCGGTTTATCTTCTTTATAAGTTACACCAAACCATTTATCTTTTGAAGATAATACAGTAACTTCTGCACGTCCTGCTTTTTCCAAGTTATCTACAACTGTAGGAAGGAAATATTCGCATTTCATTGGATTTTCTGCAATTCCCTTTTCCAAAAATGCCGGAAATCCCGCTTTAATTTCGTCCAAAATACTTCTTGTAAATCCCCACATATTCATAGATACAAGAGTTTCTCCCGGTACGAATGTCCATGTTTCTCCGTCATCTTCCGTAAATGCAATTTTCCCGTCACGTTTTTCTATACGTGTTCTTTCCTGAATACCCTCTAATTTACCGTCAGCGCTTACCTGACAAATTCCACGTGCAACGTGTCCGTTATCTGTAACTGTATTCTGTAACTCATATCCCACCATTGTGTAACGATATTTATCATCATCTTCATGTGTAGATAAGTAATCGTAAATTGTCTGGAACGCATGTCTTCCATAATAATCGTCAGCGTTAATAACTGCGAATGGCCCGTCGATTTCATCAATGGCACTCAATACAGCGTGTGCTGTTCCCCACGGTTTTACACGTCCCTCAGGAACAGAAAAGCCTTCCGGAATGTTATTTAGGTCTTGGAATACATATGCAACTTCCATATGTTTTGCCATACGTTCTCCGATTACTTCTCTGAAATCCGCTTCGTTTTCTTTCTTAATAATAAATACAACTTTCTCAAATCCTGCTCTCTTCGCATCAAAAATCGAGAAATCCATAATAATATGACCCTGTTCATCTACCGGATCAATCTGTTTCAATCCACCGTAACGGCTTCCCATACCTGCCGCCATAATTACTAATACTGGTTTTTTCATTTTTCCGCCTCCATCATGTTTTTGCTAACTATATTTTATACTATCTATTATTTTATATCAACTAATTTTGTAAATCTTTAGGGGATTTCTTTCTATCTTTGCACAATCGTCCTCACTTTATATTTCCCGCAAATATAAAGCAGGGGCATCGCTAAATTTGCGATGCCCCTTTTTTTCTTACTTAAATCTGTGATTGTAAACAAACAAAAGTGTTAAAAGTCCTATCAGCCCCACTATTTCCATCATCAATCCCGAAACCGAAATATTTCTCTGTCCGATAATAATCAAGGCTAAGGAAATAACGAAAACAATGCACATGACAATATTTCTCACTGAATTTTTCATTACCGTCTACCTCCTAACCTTTCAATCCACCGAGAGTCATACCCTCTGTTAAACGTTTCTGAACTGCGATATATAAAATCAATGTCGGTAACATAACGATAACTAAACCTGCGTACATGATACCGTAGTTTGTTGCTGTTTTTTCAACCGCCATTAAATTTTTAAGTCCCATTGCCAATGTATCGTTTCCGTCCATTAATGTGTAGGCAATGATGTATTCGTTCCAGAATGACAGGAAGTTAAATAAAATAACTGTAATGATACTTGGTTTTGCCATTGGAATCATAATTTTTACCATTGTTTTAAAGTATCCGCAACCGTCTATGTAAGCCGCTTCCTCAAATCCTTTCGGAAGAGTCTGGAAGTAACCGCTCAACAGATATACCGTAAACGGCAACGCACTTGACGCATAAACTAAAGCCAATACAAAACGGTTATTTAAAAGGACTTGCATTCCTAACGCTTTGTCTACTTCACTTAACATTAAGAAAATCGGAATTACAATATAACTGATATTTACAAATAATCCAGCCATAAATCCCATATTTAAAATTTTCTTGCCTCTAAAGTTAAATCTTGAGAGTACGTAAGATGCCGGCAATGCTAATACAAGAAGTAAAATCAATGCCAATGCTGTAACAATTACAGAGTTAAGGAAAAATGTTCCCATTTTTGCATCTCTAAATGCTACAACAAAGTTTTGGAAGAAAAATTCTTTTGGTAAAGACCACGGGCTGACATTTGCCCCGATAAATTCCGAGTTTTGTTTTAAACTCGCCATAAACACCCATGCAACCGGTACAATAATCGAAATTGCTAACGTAAAGAGAGCCACATAGATGAATAATTTATAGATAAAACTGGTTGGTTTTCTATTCTTTTTTCCCATTTTTGCTCTCCTTTCCTAAAATTCATATACTTCACGGTCAGTAATCTTGTTTACAATTCCTGCTAAAGCGAAAGAGAACAAGAAGATAACTACACCGATTGCCATACCATAACCATATGCACCGTTGCTATATGCCTGTTTGTACATATAGTTCAATCCTACTTCTGTATTTCCGTTCGGTCCACCGTTTGTCATAATCTGAACAAAAAGGAAACTTAAGTTGATTGTACTGATAATGTAAAATGTTAATGTTGTACGGATATTACTCCAAATCAACGGGAATGTAATCTTGAAGAACATCTGTATTTCCGTAGCACCGTCAAGCGATGCCGCCTCATAATAATCAGGTGGAATAGAAGACATACTTGCCATATACATAACCATATAATATCCGATTGCCTGCCATACCAATGCAAAAATTACAGAGTAAAGAACAATGTTTGGCTCTGCCATCCATTGATGAGCCAATCCGTCTAAATGAATTGCCTCTAAAAATGTATTTAATAAACCTGTGCTTGGATTATAAATCGCTCCAAAAATACCTGCAATAACAACGATTGACAAAATATTTGGGATATAGAAGATAACACGGAAGAAATTCTTTCCTTTGAATGTTCCTCTGTTTAACAGTGCTGCAAATAAAACGGCAAGTACGATTGTACACAGCATTACAAGTACGATAACTAAAATCGTATTCTGCATAGCCTGTAAGAAACTTTGATCTCCCATTAGCGTTTTAAAATTCTCAAATCCGATAAACTCTTTCTTATTCGTAAGACCACCCATGCGGTACAAAGACATACGAAATACGTCAATTGTAGGAATAAAGATAAAGAGAATCACTAAAATTGTAGCCGGAGCCAAACAAGCAAAGATAAATCGTCTTTCTGAGCGTTTTCTGTTCATAAATCTTATCCTTCTCCTTTAAAAAACGGTGAGTCATAACAACTCACCGTTTGTAATAACTAACTTAAACTGCCTTGATTAATTATTCTACGTTTTCTGCTAATTTTTTCCATGTATCAACTAACAATTTGTTGTAGTCTGCTGCTTTCATTTCTCCTGAATTCAAAGCATCGATTTTTCCGTATACTGTAGCTTTCATATCAAAACCTTCGATTGGTTTTGTTGTTGCCCATGCACCAGATACTGCTTCGTATCCTTCTGAATTTGCTAATGTATAAGTATCTTTAATTGTTCCTTCAGGTAATTTGTCAGATGCTCCAACAACCGGTGCTACGATTGGTGCTGCTGTTTTTTCACCTGTTTCTTTGTTTGTTACTTCGTTTGCAATCATTAAGTCAACAACTTTATCTGAATACATAAATTTAACAAAGTCTTTTGCTAAATCCATATTTTCTGCTTCAGCAGGTACCCACATCTGTTCTGTAAATGTGTAGATAAAGTGTTTTTCATCGTTTGCGTTGAATTTAGGTGGTGCCATCATACCCCATTTGAAATCTTTAGGAGTAGAGTTAGCCATTTCACCGATTACCCAGTTACCGTTTGGCATAAATAATGCTTTTCCGTCAATTACATTCTGCTGGTTAATTTTAAATCCATCACCTGAGTTTGCGTTAGCAACTGTATCAGCCTGAATATATTTTGGCTGAGCAAGTTTTGCGATTGTATCAGTTACTTTCTTACCTGCTTCTGATGTCCATGTATCTTTGTCGTAGTTAACTGCTTTGTTGTAGAAATCAATTCCGCCAGCCTGTGCTAACATCTGATACATTGTTGCGTCAAAGTATCCTGACTGTGGATATGTGAATAATGAAATTCCGTCTGCTTTTGCTTTATCGCCAAGTGCAAAGAACTCATCCCAAGTTGTTGGAAGGTCATATTTTTTGTTTGGTCCTTCAAATAAGTCTTTGTTGTACCATAAACCTGTTGGTGTGTACATAATTGGTGCTAAGTAAATTTTACCATCACCGTATGGCTGTGCTGCTGCATTGTCTGTAATACCAGGAACTAATTTCTTTTTCAATTCGTCATCAAATACATCAGAAATATCAGCGATTGCATTTTCTTTTAACATTGTTTCTGTGAAACCACTCTTCTGACCTAAGTTGTAATATACAACGTCAGGTACGTTTCCGTTCTTAATATCTTTTGTTAAGTCTTTGTCCAATTCTGATGAAAGGTGTAATTCTACATCAACATCTTTGTTTTCCTCTTCAAAAGCCTTTTCAATGTTTTTCCAAATCTGCGCTCCGTTACCACCTTCAAATGCTGCTACTTTAAGAACTTTTTTACCGTCCTTACCAGCATCATCTTTTTTGTCGCTGCTACCACAACCTGCTGCTAATGTAGCAATCATGGCAACTGAAAGTAAAAGTGCTGTCACTTTTTTCATTTTCATAATTAACTTCCTCCTTTTGTTAATTCTGTTCATTTTCTAATCATTATATTACACCACTTCCGTCACTTTTTCTATAGCAATCTTGTCTTTCTTTTTATATATCTTGCTATCGGATATAAAAAAACACTAAATTTATAAAAAACAACCGTTTCTTGCCTTTTATTTTCTATCGTTTTATTATATTCTATATAAACTACTATAAACAGAAATCGGAAAGGGGTATATAATGAAAGAACCTAACATTTTACTTTTAATGTGCGACCAGTTTCGCGGAGATTGTTTATCTTACGCAGGTCATCCCGATGTAAAAACACCTTATTTAGATACACTTGCCTCAGAAGGAGCATTTTTCGACCACGCATACTCCTCCTGCCCAAGTTGTATTCCTGCGCGTGTCGCCTTATTTACAGGGAAAAGTCAGGAACACCACGGGCGTGTAGGGTATGAGGACGGTATTGACTGGAATTACGAACATATGCTTGCCGAAGAAATGAGTAATAACGGTTATCAGACACAATGTATCGGCAAAATGCACGTTCACCCGTCAAGAAAGCACTGTGGTTTTCAGGGACTGCGCTTACATGACGGATATTTGGGATACTATCGAAATAATTCCATTCCTCATTACGAGCATCAGGAAGTAACCGATGATTATCTGAGAGATTTAAAAAATATTCTCGGTACGAAAGCAGATTTCAACGCCAGCGGTCCTGAATGTAACTCATGGGTAACGCATCCATGGATTTATGACGAACGTTTCCACCCAACAAACTGGGTAACCGAAGAAAGTATTCGCTTTTTGGAAACCCGCGACAGAACACGCCCATTTTTCTTGATGAGTTCTTATGTCCGCCCTCATCAGCCATTTGATGCACCCGCTTCTTATTTTGATTTATACAAAGATAAAGATTTACGCAAACCTGCTTACAGTGACTGGGACGATATAGAAAAAACAGAGCAATTCGGCTACCGAAAAGATTCCGTTTTCGGTTGTAATGATGAGGAACAGATTCATAATGCAATGGCAGGATATTACGCCTGCATTACTCATGTGGATCATCAGATCGGACGTCTTATTTCCGCTCTTATGGAAAGCGGAGAATATGACAATACCGTTATTCTGTTCTTGGCGGACCACGGAGAACTCCTTTTCGACCACCACTTATATCGAAAAGTATTCGCCTATGAGGGAAGCAGCCACATTCCTCTCCTGATTCATGTAGGTAAAAATGTGTGTGATACGACACCGTTCCGAAGCGACACCTTAGTAGAGTTGAGAGATATTATGCCGACTATTTTGGACTTTGCCAATATTCCGATTCCTGAAGGAGTCGACGGTTTTTCCCTCGTTCCCGAAATTCAGGGAAAACAGAGAAACAACCGAGAATATCTGCACGGTGAACACAGTTTCCATTCCGGTTTATCCAGCCACTTTATTGTGACAGAAACAGATAAATTTATTTGGTACAGTGAGAAAAATACAGAACAATATTTTGACTTGAAAAATGATCCTCGTGAAGAACATAACTTAATTGAGGACAGACAGTATCAGGAACGTATCTCGTACCTTCGCAATCTTTTAGTACAAGAATTAAAAGACAGAGAAGAAGGCTATAGTGACGGTGTTTCTTTACAGACAGGTTGCACACCGGTTAATTCGCTCTCCTTTTTATTAAAATTAAAATAATATATTTTTTGTTCATATGGGGCTGTCGCACTAAGTAATTAGTGCGCAGCCTCTTTTCTATGCAAAAAATTACAGCCAGGCTTCGAAAAGTCT
>URXX01000008.1 GCA_900551895.1 uncultured Lachnospiraceae bacterium
ATTATAAATTTCAGACATTTTAGACGAGATGTTTATTGAAGACGTGAACTCATGCATAGTTATGCCTCCTTTCATAAGTACTCGGCATTGGCAGATGCCTGTAATCAAATTATAGGAGAAAACAGAAGAAAGAGCAATAAAAAGAGGTGAGGAGAATGGAAAATGAAAAAGAAATCCTCCGCAAACAAATGAAGTTGATTGCAGAGGAATCTGTAGCAGCAACAGGAAATGAACTTGCAAATTTATCTGTTGCTATGTGCAAGATAGAACAGAGATTATCGCGTAGACATTTGCCGTTTATTAGTGCGAAGCGCTTTGTTATGTTCACGCAATTTCTCATATGTTTTATTGCGCTTTTCAAGAAGTTTCTTAGGAGATAACTGAGAAATATCCTGATTTTTATAAAAGCAAATGGAAACAGAAAGAAATGAGGAAAATTAAAGCAAGAAAGGTGCAGTTATAGATGCCCTCTAATTTATAAAAGAATTTAGAAAGAAAGGAGGGAATCTTTCTCCTTATATATGTAAACGCTCAAAAAAATCTGATTGACGGAGGGCATCTATAACTGCACCTGCAAGGAG
Organism: uncultured Lachnospiraceae bacterium; assembly: GCA_900551895.1. Classification (GTDB taxonomy): domain Bacteria; phylum Bacillota; class Clostridia; order Lachnospirales; family Lachnospiraceae; genus Faecalimonas. The sequence goes on from URXX01000008.1 coordinate 582, forward strand.
GAAAAATATGAGTGAAATTATAAAATTAGATGCTATTGCGAAAATAGTAGGTTGCACAAAAAGACAGGCAAGTTACAACATCCGCAACAATGTTTGGAATTTTGGCAGAGTAGTAACAAGAGGAAAAAGAAAATTTTGTTTTTCGACTATAACAGAAGTGGCGAAATACATAGGAATTACAAGGGAGGAGGCAATCGCAAGATTGAAAGAAGATGAAGAAAATAAAGCAGGTAAAAAAGATTAAGAAAGTAAGAGAGTTTCTACCGTTCCCGATGTCGTACATGGCAGCAGGAATACTGAAATCCCATTACAGACGGAAAAACAGGACCGAGCAGGAAAAACAGGAAGATAGAGCCGCATGGCTTGGAGGCGGTGTGGTGGCACTATTCCTTTATGGAATGTTTCTGTATTGGGTACTGATTGGATATTAGAAAGGAGGGAAACCATGACCGGAAAAGATATTTTAAACGGCAATGAACTTTTTAATTATCTTTGTGAAAATTACAGACGGGCAAAGATAAGGTACGAAAAAGCACATGAGGAAATGTGGAAAAAGTGTAAGGCAATGAAAACAGTTGAGGATATTGAAGAGTTTAAACGATATGAGAAAGCGCTTGAAACAGAAGAGAAAAATAAAAATGCGGCTGCGGTAGTGATAGCCGACTATTTGACACGGGAGATAGAAATATGAAAGAGGGAACGTACAAGTTATGGACAATCCGATACTCCAACGGAATTATATCCGTACACAGAGGAGGATATGCGGATATAGTCCATATCGCAGAGAAACGTATAAAAGGAACAAACCTTACATATACAATCGCATAAAAATAGCACATCTATTAGGACTAGATGTGCCAATGACTTACGCCACAGATATTAAATTACGATAAGAGAATTATAACATCTGTGGCGTAGGAAAGTCAAGGAAAATCGGCGGGTGTAAGTCCCGTTTCACACTTGATTAAGATATTAAACTTACGACTAAAGGACAGATGACATGGTAAGAAAAAAAGTAGAGTATCATTTCTCCAATTCTATAGAAGTAGAGGAGTATGTAGACGGAAGATTCGGCGCTAAAGGCAAAAAGAGGAAAGAGAAAGCAAGAGCCACACCGGAACAGGTAGAAAAACAGAATCGTCTTAATAAATCTAAAGGGATTAGAAGAAGGATAAAAAACAACTTCTCTGAGGGTGACTATTATCTGACACTGACATTCAAAAAGGAGAATCGCCCCGATAGTGTTAAGGACGCTATAAAGATTTGGGAAAAAGTACAGAGAAAACTCAGAGATGCGTGCAAAAAACAAAATAAAGTTTTTAAGTGGATAGCCTGTTGCGAACGTGGAGGGAAAGGAGCGATCCATTTCCATCTAATCATGAACCGGTTGGAAGACGGTGACAGGATTTTGCAAAAGATTTGGATGTATGGACGTGTACATATGCAACTTCTCTACGAAGAGGGCGGTTACAGGGATTTAGCCGATTATATCTCAAAAACTCCAAACGATAAGGTGAATGGCTGGTACTCCCATAGCCGAAACCTGCCGATACCGAAACCACGTGTGAAAAAAATTAAAAGTAAAATCGAAGAACCCAAAGCCTATAAGGGTTACTACATAGATAAAAGCACGTACTACGAAGGAATTAATCCGGTAACAGGCTATCTATACAGGCACTACGAAATGATTAAGTTAGACAGGAGGATTTAAAATGCAAAAAGCAACAATCTACGTTGAAACAACAATAAAATGTCCGACTGTCAAAGACGGCACTTATGCCGCCGAAATAGAATACATTCGAAAAAACGGAGAACCGGAAACAAGGGAGGTACTTGGAGAAGAGAAAAACACCACGTACAATCGGACAACCTTGCTTGCAATCGTAACCGCACTAAAAAGATTTAACCGTTCGTGTGAGATTGAGATAGTTACAAGCAATAGTTTCATCAAAAACACGATTGAATGTGGAAATCTTTTGAAGTGGCAAGAAAACGAGTGGAAAACAAGCAAGGGAGAGGACATCAAAAACAAAGAATTGTGGCAGGAATTTGCACAGGAAAGTAAGAAACACAAAATAGCGGTCACGCTTTGGAAAAATCACGCTTACAGTGGAATTTTAAAAATGAAAATGGAGGGACTTTATGAGAAAAAAATGTAAGACGTGCATCTACAGAGGATATCCGGAAGGGTGTGAATATATTTTAGTCACAGGAGAAAGGAGAGGGTGTCCTGCATCGGAATGCACACGGTATGTAAAAGGCAGGAAAATTAAATTGCCGGACAGAGTTGTTCGGAGGAGTGGAGGAAATGATGAAACCTAACTATATGAATGCCAGCGAAAAAAAGTTTTATGAGGAATTTGCAAAAGACTGGGAGAAAGTACGCTTTGCAGTCAAAAAGAGATTTGGAGACAAACTGAAAAGTATGCAGATTGTAGCCTATAACAGTGAAGGGACAAGGTTAAGTAAAGGAGAGTAAAAAATGAAGATATATGCAGTAGATTTTGACGGAACACTGTGCAGGGGAACACATTACCCAAGCATAAACGGAAGTCCGAACTATTATCTAATAGAATTTTTGAAAGAAAAGAGACGGCAAGGGGATATCGTTATCCTTTGGACTTGCAGAGAGGGAGAGCCTTTGGAACGTGCGGTCGAATGGTGTAAAAAGTACGGACTGGAGTTTGACTACATAAACGAAAACACCGAGCAGAACAGAAAGCGGTACGGAAACAACTGTAGAAAGATATTCGCACATTATTACATCGATGATAACAACCTAACCGTAAATGATTTGACTGTAAAGGCAGCAGGACTTGATAACACTATATGGCAACGGTCTTTAGAACTCATGTATAAGGAGGCAGAATAGTGGAAGATTACAGTGCAATGGCATTCCCGAAAAGCAGTTGGGGAAAGCAGAAGAAAAAACGTAAAAAACACCGTGAAAGCATCATACAGAAAAAAGGGGACAAGCGTTGTCTCTTATGTATGCTTCTAGACAATGATTACAGAGAACACGCATACACGGAAGAACACCACATTGTATTTGGAAAGCCCGGTAGGGCGTTATCGGAAGAATACGGACTAACTTGTAGGTTATGTGTAAAACACCACCGTGACGGCACGGCAGCAGTCCATAACAACAAGGAAAATGCCGATTTTTTAAAACGGCTTGCACAGAAAAGGTTTACACAGGAATATCCCAGTTTGAACTGGTTAGAGATATTTGGGAAAAATTATTTGTAAGGAGGACAAAACATGAAGAAAGAATTAGCAGAACTTAAGAAACAATTTTCTTTTGAGAATTGTGCAATCACAAGGATAAGAGGGTACTTAGTAAACGGAGAAAAGGAGATAGAATCGGAATTTAACGTACCGTTTCTAAATCTTCCGGAAGAAGAAATGTTCAAGTATTTTGATATTTTTAGAAAAGCCTTATCAGGAAAACAAGGAAAAACAATGCACAACTTAACATTTACAGACAGGCAGAAACAGGAGTACCTAAAATGGATTTGCAAAAATCGACTAAAAGAGGATGCAGACATAAGTGCGTTCGTGGATAGTCTAATTCAAAACAGAAAGAGTATAGAGAAGTTTCTTCTGACAATTATCCATGTTGCCTATGATGTACCGGGAAAAACAACAGACGATGAAGAAAACTTTGACGCATCGGAAATAGTGCATGAATTTAATTTATATTGCATCTGTCCGGTAACATTAAGTAAACCATATTTGTGTGCAAGTGGCAGAAGGATAGAAGACGGTGAGCGTAGTTGGATTGTAAATCTTCCTGACACCGCTTTTATGTATCCGGCATTTACAGAACGTGAAACTGATTACGAACATGTTTGGTATTACACAAAATCAGCCAAAGAACTGGAAGACAAGATTATTGAAGAGACACTAGGTTGCGAGGTACCGCCGACATTTAAAGAAACGCAAGAAAATTTCACGCAATCAATTTCGACAGTCGAAGAAAGCATTGATTTTCCTAAGGCTAAAGAGATTTTCAACTATTTGATAGATATAACGTTTAATGAAGAACAAACAGATAGACCTACAAGTAAGAAAATCGTAAGAAGTATTCTAAAAAAGGTGGGATATAACGAAGAAACAGTAGAAAAAAGCACAGAAAACCTACAGGAAAGATTACTTGTAAAAAATGTGGTTGACAGTAAACACATCAAAATGGAACTGCCGAACGTGGCAAAATTAAAAATAGACACAATGTATAGCGATAAAATTGACATCGTACACCGTGACGGAAAGAACTATTTAACCTTAGAGATACCGAGTGAATTGTATATGAACGATGTAAAAGTAAAATTGGAGGAAGAATGTTAAAACTATTTTGTAAACATAAATACATAGCAAACGGCTACGTTACAGAGCCGATTGGAAACGGACACTATAGACGCAGAACCATTTGGAAATGTGCTAAATGTGGAAAAGAAAGATTAGGAGAGAAAACATGGGGAAAAGAAAAAAAGTAAAGAAAAGCAAATGGGATAGGGTATGCGAAAGGTGCGGAAACGAAGTGTTCTCGCCTAAGAAAATATACAGGTGTCCTTATTGTGACTGGAAAAATGGATTAAAGTAGTGCGTCCGGTTAGTCCGGCATTACATAAAAGCAGGCAGCAGGACAGGCTTTGCCGCTGTTGTCTGCAGAAAAGAGGGAAATATGGAAAGATTCAACAAAATATGAAGAATTAAATAAATTATTACATGACGGGTGGAAAGTGGTTATGTGTAATCGCATAGGTAATGATTTAGAGTACATTTTAGAAAAGGAAGATGAAAATGACAAATGCAGAAAAGATTAAGAGCATGACAGATGAAGAACTTGCATATATGCTGATGTGTCCAGCAGAGTATGATTTGAATTTTAATCGGAATTGTACGTGCAATGGGGAAATGAAACATGATTGCATAGAGTGTACAAAGCAGTGGTTACAGTCGGAGGTAGAGCAGTGAAGATATTAAATAAAATGTTAAGCGAAATAGGTACAATACTTATGATATTTGGAATTATCCTTAGTATAGGTCTTATCGTTTTGCTTTCGGGAAATGATAAATTATTTATGAAAATCTCAGATTTTTCCTTTAACTTCTGTAGCATTCTTGGGTTATTAGTAATTATAAAGGCGTTGTTTAAAGGTATATTTAGGAGGAAAGACATATGAACGTACTAGAGAAGATTTTGGAAGAGATAGAAGAAACAGAAAGACGCTATGATGAACATACTAATATGTTTGCACTGGGAGGTTGTAGCATGGCAGCAGAAATAAAAGAAATTATTCGCTCACACATGAATGATGTGATCATTTCCGAAATGGAAAATATTCAAAATGATGATTGGATTCCATGTAGTGAGCGATTGCCGAATCAAAACGGAGTATACAATGTTACACGGTTGATTGATGATGCTTTTATATCCGATAGTGCTTATTTTGATGGACAAGATACATGGCATAATGATAATAGGGTTAATCATGCAAGATCTTATTTAACTGATATTGTAGCATGGCAGCCACTCCCGGAACCGTACAAGCCTAAGAAAGCCACAGCAGCAGGCATGGAACATATCGTGAGTAGATTTACAAAGGTGGAGTAGGATATGGATAAAGAACAAAAAGCAATAGAACGCATAAAAATAGCGTCCGAAATGAGTTTGCATCATTACGGCAAACCCCTTATTTGCACATATAGTGGTGGAAAAGATTCCGATGTAATGCTAGAACTGTTCAAGCGTTCCGGTATTCCGTTTGAAGTACATAATAGCCACACAACAGCAGATGCACCACAGACGGTAAGACATATTAGAAAGAAATTTACGGAACTGGAGCAACAGGGAATCTCTTGCACGATTGAAAAACCGACATACCAAGGGAAACCAACAAGTATGTGGAAATTGATTCCTAAAAAACTAATGCCGCCAACGAGATTAGTAAGATATTGCTGTTCCGTTTTAAAAGAGACAGGGTGCGCAAATAGATATATATCCACAGGAGTAAGGTGGGACGAATCAACTCAAAGAGCAACAAGAACAGAATTTGAGAAAATCGGGCATACAAAATCTGATAGAGAAATTTTTACATCGTTGATGCTGATGAATGATAATGACAAGCGGAGAAGAATGACAGAATTATGTATGCAAAAAAATAAGATGGTGGTCAATCCTATCATCGATTGGACGCATTCTGATGTTTGGGAATTCATTAATTCAGAGCATATAGAAACATGCGAACTGTACAAATGTGGCTATAACCGTGTAGGGTGCATCGGATGTCCAATGGCAAGCAAGAAGCGTTATAAGGAGTTTGCAGACTTCCCTGAGTACAAGAAACTTTATATCCACGCTTTCGACAGAATGTTGGAAGAGCGAAAAAAACGGGGAAAAGAATGCAAATGGAAGTCGGGAGAAGAAGTATTTCTTTGGTGGATGGAGAATAAGAATATTCCGGGGCAAATGAACATTGAAGATTTTATAGAGGACAGCGAAGCATGGTCTTAATATGCCATGCCTCGACCTCAATATTTGTTCCTCTACTATATATACAATCTAAGAAGGAAAATCTGACGCGAAAAGGAGAAAAATATGAAATACAAAATAATTTTATCAGCAGCAGTAATATTAGCAGGGTTATTATTAACCTCTTGCACAGTTAAACAGGAAGAAACAAAAACACAAAACTTGATTATAGAAGAACCGTCTTACAGTGGAACAGTTACAATCTTTAAAGAAAATCAGAAAGTTTTTGACTGCATCGGAGAGATAAGAGTACAGAACAACGGACAAGACACAAATATAATCGTAGAAATGGAGGAAGAGCAATGAGTGAGCAGTACAGAACTAAAGAAGAATACACAGAACGCTATGCTACACAATACTGTGACGGAGACTGCGAAGAGGCAGCAGAACATAATATCGTAAAAGAAGTCTGTGAAGAGTTAAAAGAAGAATGACTACCGCGCTTAAGCGTACTGGAATATCTAAAGCGGAAAGGAGAAACACGGTGGACAAAACAATACTGATAGAATATGCGGATATGATAGAAGAAATAAAAGAGATAAGACGAAGAATAAGAAAACTGGAAGATGAGATAGCAAACATGACGGTTGTATCCGACACTGTAAAAGGCACACGAAAAGACGGGACAATAGGATCGATAAAAGTAACAGGATTTCCTTTTCCTTTAGAGAATAAAAAGAAAGCGTTATTAAACAGGTATCGAAGAAAGTTAGAAGAAAAAGAAGAGGAACTTTTAGAACTAACTATAAAAGCAGAGGAATACATAGAAAGTATACCAAAATCAGAGTTACGGATTATGTTCCGGTTCTATTTTTTAGACGGGAAAACGTATGTAAAGACCGCAATGGAAATGAATTCGTTATTCCCGGAACGCCGTATAAAATACACGGAAGACAATGTTAAGAAAAAAATTCAAAGATTTTTTAAAAATGTCCCACTATGTCCCGAAGAAAAGTGTTAGTATGCTATTAAGGAAAAGTAAACGAAAACGTTTAAAGACCTCCTTTCAAGTATGATAAGAGAAATTCCAAAAGCGTCTCACGATACCGTGAGGCGTTTTTACTATGCGGATACTTAGTTCAGTGGTAGAACAATCGTCTCATAAACGATAAGTCATCGGTTCGATTCCGATAGTATCCATTTACCCGACAAGGCTTTTCTAAAATAAAAAAGAAAGGCGTGGTAACAAATGAATAGTTTTATTAGTTGGATAGGTGGTAAGAAATTACTGCGAAAAGAAATCATCAAACAGTTCCCGAAAGAGTATGACAGATACATAGAAGTATTTGGAGGTGCTGGCTGGGTACTGTTTGGAAAAGAACAGAAAGGATTAGAAATTTACAATGATGTAAATAGTGAGTTAGTAAATTTATATAGGTGTGTAAAGTATCATTCAGAAGAACTGCAAAGGGAACTGAATGGTATTTTAATGTCAAGGGAAATATTCTTTGATTCAATACAAAGAGTAAGAGGATTGACGGACATTCAAAGGGCGGCAAGATTTTTTATTGCCATAAAAGAAAGTTTCGGTTCCGGTTGCAGTTCGTTTAGAGTAGCGTCCAAGAATATGCCAAAGGCAGTTGAGTTTTTGGAAATAGCATCGCAAAGACTAAACAAAGTAATTATAGAGAACCTTGACTTTGAACACCTAATAAAAACATATGACAGACCGAATGCACTTATCTACTGCGATCCACCGTATTACGAAACAGAAAAGTATTATCCTGACAGATTTAATGCAGAAGACCATGTGCGATTAAAAGAAGTGCTGTCTAAAGTAAAAGGGAAGTTTATTCTATCCTACAATGATTGTGACGTGATAAGAGAGTTATACAAAGAATACACAATCATCGAAGTGGAAAGACATGATAATCTTACAACGAAAAGTGGCAGCAGGAGATATAAAGAGTTAATCATAAGGAATTATTAATATGAAAAGAAATGTATTATTAGTATTTTCATGCGTTTTGACACTGTTCTTTTGTGGTTGTGCAAAATGTATTGATAAGAAACAAGTCAGTGTACAAGTGGAAATAGTAGAAGAATATCATAGGAATGCATATACAACTCCTATTCCATGTGGGAAAACAATTACTATAATCTCACATCCTGAGATAAACAGAATCATTGTTAAGTACAATGGGGAAGAGTACGCTATAGACGATAAAGAAACTTATGAAAAGTATCAGAAATCAGTAGGAGAAACAGTAACAGCAATATTGAAAATACAAACTTACGATGACGGAACTGAGAAAAAAGATGTTATAAAATTGAAATGATAAGGTAGGTGAGCCTAGTGGCAAAATTAACCGAAAAACAGAAAAAATTTGCAGAGGAATATTTGATTGATTTGAATGCTACTAGGGCTTATCTAGCAGCATATCCTTCTGTAAAAAACGAGCAAACGGCAGCAGTAAACGGAAGTAAATTGCTAAGAAATACTAAGGTTAAGGAATATATTGCACAGAGAATACAAGAACGTCAAAAACGTACAGAAATAACACAAGACAGAGTAGTACAAGAATTAGCCGCTATTGCTTTTGCGAAAATAACAGATTATGTAGAAATTAAAAATGATGATAAAAGAAACGTTGTTGTTGTAAAAACGACAGAAGGACTGTCAAGCGAACAAATAGGTGCTATTGCAGGGATTAAGCAAGGAAAGCGTGGAATCGAATTAAAATTAAATGACAAGGAAAGAGCGTTGGAAATGCTGGGGCGTCATTTAGGTATGTGGAACGATAAAATTCATATTAGCGGAGAAGTTAATACCAATAATCCATACAAAGATTTAACAACCGAAGAATTAAGGAAGTTGATTGAAAGTGGATAAGGAAAAAATCATACAGGGGGCAAAGATAGAACTTGCAAGACGTGAGTTCTTTTTTTATTGCAATCTGAAAGCACCTGATTTTTACAAAGAAGACAGAGAGTTCTTAGTAGAACTGTGTAATGACTTGCAAGACTTTGTCGAATCCGATGAAGATGTTTGTGTTGTAAATATTCCACCCAGACATGGCAAGAGTAGAACTGCAGGTAACCTAGTAGAGTGGTGCTTAGGAAAAGATAACACCATTAAGATTATGACAGGCTCTTATAACGAAACACTTTCCACTATGTTTTCTAAAAATGTAAGAAACAGCATACAGGAAACGAAAGCAGATGAAAACAAACCGGTATTTTCCGATGTGTTTCCGAACACAAGGATAAAATACGGTGATGGTGCAATGAACTTATGGAGTTTAGAAGGTGGATACAATAACTATTTAGCAACATCTCCTACCGGAACGGCAACAGGTTTCGGTTGTAATCTAATGATTATAGATGACTTAATAAAATCTGCATTAGAAGCGAATAACGCAACGATACTAGAAAACCATTGGACATGGTTTACGGATACAATGCTCTCTCGCTTAGAAGAAGGTGGAAAGATAATTGTTATTATGACACGGTGGCACAGTCAAGATTTAGCCGGAAGAGTGCTTGAGTGGTGTAAGGAGAAAAAGAAAAAATACAGGCACATCTCTATGAAAGCCATGATTGACAAAGAAAAGAAGAAAATGCTCTGCCCACAGATTTTAAGTTATACATCATATCAGGACAAAATAAGTGCCATGGGAGAAGATATTGCAAGTGCGAACTACCAGCAAGAGCCAATAGACTTAAAAGGATGCCTATATACATCGTTTAAAACATATGAAGATCTACCAAGAGATGAAAAAGGCAATCCGTTATTTACTTCTATTTTGAATTATACAGATACTGCTGATGAAGGACTTGATTATCTGTGCAGCATAACTTACGGGGTGTACAACAAAGAAGCATATATACTTGAAATTATATATACACAGAAACCAATGGAAGAAACAGAACCGGCTGTTGCGAAAATGCTATATGAATACGGTGTAAATAAATCAAAAATAGAATCGAACAACGGTGGTAAAGGATTTGCAAGGTCAATCAAAAGAATATTAAGCGAAGAATATAACAGCAATAAAACGCGTGTAAAATGGTTTCATCAATCCGAGAATAAAGTGGCAAGAATTTTATCTAATGCAACATGGATAATGGACCATGTATATTATCCGAAGAATTGGAAAGACCGTTGGTCAGATTACCATGACGCAATGGTGAAATACCAAAGGGAAGGAAAGAACGCCCATGATGATGCACCTGATGCAACAACAGGCATTGCAGAAAATATCAATAAAGGCGGATTGAGAACATTTAGGGAGTGAAAAGTTTGAAAATAAAAGAATTTGTAACGAAACTACGGAAAGGGGTAAGAGCCGGAATGGCAGCAGTACGAGAAAGTAATACATTAACTGATAATAGAATTATAACTATCATAGACAGGTTTAAAAGTTCCGATGCTTTAAAACTGATGAAAGTAGGAGAACAGTACTACAAAGTAGACAATGATATTAAAAACAGGAAAATTACACGAAAGGTGAATGGACACGAAGAGGAAGAAAGTTGGCGTGCCAACAATAAACTGGCTCATGCGAAGTATAAAACGCAGGTAGATGAAAAGATTGCCTATTTACTGTCTAAGCCTGTCACATTTAAAACAGATAAGGAAAATAACAAGTATGTGGAATTGGTAAAACAGACGCTGGGAAAACGTTTTCAGTATCAACTGACACAACTAGGTTATGAGGCGTCCAATAAAGGTATAGGGTGGTTGCAGGTATACATAGATGAAGAGGGAGACTTCAAAACTATGATAATTCCTGCTGAACAGTGCATACCATACTGGGCGGATAGGACGCATACAGAACTAAACACAATGATTCGTGTATATAAAACGACGGTATGGGTAAACAGTAAGGAAAAAGAAATCGAAAATGTGGAGGTATGGACAAAAGAAGGAGTTACTTTCTACAGAAGAGAAGGACAAATGCTAATCCTAGATACTGAACGCAATGATGCAGGTGGTCCGATAGGACATTACCGCACGCCGAAAGAGTGGAAAACATGGGGGAAAGTACCGTTTATTCCGTTTAAGAATAATCAAGTAGAACTACCGGACATCAAGTTCGTAAAAAGTCTTTTGGACGCATATGACAAAGGCAGAAGTGAAGTTGCAAACTATGTAGAGGAAGTCAAAAATCTCATTTTTGTTTTAAAAGGATATGGAGGACAAGACCTTTCGGAGTTTATGCAGATGTTAAATGAAGACCGTGCAATCCCGATTGATGATGCAGAGGAAGGCGGAGTCGATACAATCACTCCACAAATGGACATAACGGCAATCCGAGAGCATTATGAACAGTTGAAAAGGGATATTATCGAGGATGGGCAATCAGTAAACAAAGATTTAGACAAGTTTGGTTCAGCACCTTCAGGGGTAGCATTAAAATTCATGTATTCAGGGTTAGACTTGAAATGTAATTTGTTAGAAGCGGAATTTAAAATGGGATTTGAAATGCTGTTGTATTTCTTGAATGAGTATTTTTCCTTAACGAATACATCATATGAAAAATCGGACATAGACTTAGTGTTTAACCGTAACATGACAGTAAATGAAGCAGAGCAGATAGAGAACTGTTCAAAATCAACAGATATTGTTTCTGATAAGACAATACTGGCAAACCACCCATATGTATCTAACGTAGAAGAGGAATTGAAACTACTGGAAGAACAGAGGAAAGAAACAGGGGCATCATGGGACACTGCTCCGATCATAAAGGGTGAGGGAGATGAAGAGTAAGGAATATCAGGAAAAGAAAAACAGTGAATACTGGGAAAAGCGTATTGCTAACTCAACATGGAAACAATACAATTCACTCGAAGAGAGAAATAAAAAACTGCTTGAGTTTTACATAGATGCAAGTGAGAGTATCAAAGACGAATTATATACACTTGCAGAAAAGTACAGTAAAGACGGCGTCTTATCGAGGACAGAGATGCACAAGCAGAACCGCCTGCAAAAGTTAAATCAGAATTTTGAAAAAATAATAGAAGACTTGGGGCATAAGGTGGAAACATTTGCCAAAGAAAATATGCAACAGGGATTTGAAAATGTAAATGAAAATATCGCAACAAAAATGGGCGAGATAGATTTTGCCATGCCGAATAAAAACTTAATGGAGAAACTATTTGAGGAAGAGTGGCGTGGTGACAGTTTTTCAGGGCGTTTGTGGAAAAATCAAAGGAAGTTGGCAAGAGGATTAAACAGTATTCTTTTGGTAGGTTTGCAGCAGGGAAAGACGGCAACGGAAATGGCTATACAGTTACATAACTTCATGGGTAAAGGATTTAACGAATGCCACAGGCTTGTCAGGACGGAAACGATGCACTACTTAAATAGTGCAACACTACAAAGGTATAAAAATGCCAATGTAGAATATGTTCAGATTTGGGCGGCAGCAGACGAAAGAACTTGCACTACCTGTGGAGGATACCATACGAAAACATATCCGATTGAGAAAGCGCCTATTCTTCCCCTTCACGCAAACTGTAGGTGTACATACTTACCGGTTACGGATAAAGAGATGATTGCTCAGCAAGAAAGTAAAATGGACTTTATGGGACAGCCCAATATATTTCAGAATAATCAAATCAGAGTAAAAGGATACAAGGTGGATGGAACAGACAATATCTATACTCAAACCAACACAAGCAATGCAAAGAAAACAATAGAATTTCTTAGCAACACAATCAAAAAGGTAGAAGGTCTTGGAAGTGTAAGTAAAATTATAGTGTCAAAGGATATTCAAGGTGTAGCAGCATATGATCACAGTAATGATTGGCTATTTGTAAATGAAAGATTGTGCGATACGGATTTTACAGAAGAAATATTAGAAGATAATTATTTTGTTGCAGATACTCCTATTGATGTAATAAAACATGAGATGTATCATAAAAAACATTGGGATTATATCAAGACAAAAGGAACAGACTATGCTATAATAAAAAATAACTTAGAAGTTGATTTGAGAAAATATGTTGCCGAACAACAGAGAATGCAGTTTTCGTATTTGGAAAAGACCGTGTCTATAAACGCATCTGATGCGTATTATTTTAACAGCAATTTAAACGAACTTGTAGCAGAGGTACTCTTACAAGAGGAGAAGGGTATTGTAAAAGATGAGATGCTATTGAAATTAGTAAGGAGGTGTATCGGGAATGATGATAATTCTTAGTGAAAAGGATAAAAAAATGAAATCAGAGGTTGTAAAGTGGATTCAAATTGATAATGAGGGGAATTGTTATCTAAAAGAGGATGCACCCGATTATATAAAAACGAATTACAATCTTCTTAGAAAGAAAATGGCATTTATGGATTAGATACCACAGGTCGAAAAGGTCTGTGGTATTTTTCTGCCTATTTTTACGAAAGGAGGTACACCAAGCACCCGCAAGGGTGCTATTTTTCTACCCTTTTTTATAGGTTGCAGGGTATAAAGAACAACGATTACAACCCGACACCAAGAGAGTTGGTATAAAAATCTATGGAGGTAAAGAAAAATGGATTGGTTACAGAAAATTTTAGAAAATGCAGTATACGGTGAAGACGGAAAACTGAATGTTGCCGAAACGATGAAGAAAATCAACGAGGAAGCGTCAAAACATATCATTCCGAAAGAACAGTACAACGGAAAGGTAAAAGAACTGGATACCGCAAATGAAACCATCAAGCAACTGAAAAAAGACAATGAAAACAATCCTGAGTTGCAAAAAGCAATACAGGAGCATGAAGAAACTGTGAAAAATCTGAAAAAGGCTCATAAGGAAGAGATAACAGGGATGCGGATTGATTCTGCCATTTCCAAACTGCTTTCAGAGAAGAATGCGAAATACCCTGAATTACTTTCGGGAAAATTTAACCGTGAAAAACTGACGTTATCAGAGGACGGACAGATTGTAGGTTTAGATGAGCAAATGAAAACCATTGAGGAAACATACAAAGATATGTTTGGGAAAAGTGTAAGCGGATTTACTCCGCCAAATCCTAACGGAAGTGGCAGTGGAGCGACAACATATGAGGCATTAGTAAAAAATGCAGACAACATGACCGCAGAGGAAGTAGCGGCACAGTTTACAGCCATGCAGGAGAAATAAGAAAGAGAGGATAAAATATGTCAGTAGAAAGTTTTAAACCAACATTATGGGAAGGCGCATTAATTGCAAACTTCCATTCATTATCAATCGCAGATGTTTTAGCGACACCGCCGTCAGAAATTAAAGGACATAAGGTTACATTTAACCGTGTTGCAGCAGGAACAATAAAAGATTACGCAGGAACGGTCGAATGGGAGGATATCGACACTACGCCTGTAGATATGGTGTTTGACAAAGAGAAATATTTTGCTTTTGCCTTAGATGATGTAGATAAGGTGCAGACAAAAGGCGATGTCATGGCAGCGACTACGAAAGAACATTCGGCAGTATTGTCAGAAACATATGATAAAGACTTCTTTGCAGCCTTATTAGCAGGAACAACAATGAAAATTGGTTCATCGTCTGCGAAGAAAAAAGTAACATCGGTAAATGCCTATGATTTTATCGTAGATCTTGGAACAATGCTTTCTAAAAAGAAAGTTCCAAAAGTAAACCGCTTTGTAACAGTGAACGCAGACTATTTAGGATTGTTAGGTAAAGACAAACGATTTACGGATAATCCGAAAGTTCTTGAGAATGGTATCGTGGAAGGACAGGTCATTAACGGAATGCAGGTAATGTGTTCAGAGGAACTTCCGGCAAACGTTATTTTAGCAAGCCATAAATCCGCGATCGGTGCAGCAAAACAGATTGAGGAAATGGAAGCAATGCGTTTACAGAACAAATTTGCAGACGGTATCAGAGGGCTTTGTGTATATGGACATAAAGTTTTACGTGAAGATGCAAGCGCAGCACTTTATTACGAAGTAGGAACGTCAGCAGACGTTGAACCGATTAACGTAAAAATCACAAATGACACAAAAAGTCCTGTGAATACAAAAGAAGTAACAGGGTAAGAGGGGATTCCCCTCTTATTTTAAGGTGATGGATATGGAAGAAAAAGTATTAGAAAGTCTTTTAAAAAGGCAGGGAATGCCTAATGGAGTTATTTTAAAAGAAATGATAGCAGATTGTGGGCAGGATTTGAAAGATATGTTGCACATTGATACATTGACAGAAGAACACAATTCTATTTTAAAAGACCTTGTTTTGATTAGGATAAATCATGATTGTGCGGAGGGAATTGCATCAGAAAGTCATAGTGGAAATGCAACCACTTATTTAGATGATCTTCCAAAATCATTAAGAAGAAAGATAAACAGTAAACGGAGACTGCCGAGAAGGTGAGAATATGTCAGTAAATAGAGATATGAAACTGTATGAAGTGTGGGAAAAAACAAAAGAAAAAACGCCGTCAGGGGCGGATAAAATCGGTTGGAAGAAGACGAGAGATACTTTAATAACCGTTTATAAAAAGAATGATATGTTAAAAACAGGCAGTGTCAAGTATAACGAGGCTACCCATACAGGATTAACGAAGGATAAGGCATTTAAAGCCGGAAAACATCAGTTAAGACGAAAAGAAAAGGTATATGACATCACCGAGGTAAATCCTGACGGCAGGCTAACAGTTTTGCTTTTGAAAGAGGTGGACACAGATGCTTGATAACAGTGAGTTTGTAAAAAGTGTTGAAAGGGCAAAAGAGGGCATTTTATCTATAATTGCGGATAATATGCAGGAAGCCTGCTTAAACGTAGAAAGGACGGCAAAACAGAACTGTCCAAAGGATTTAGGGATATTGGCTGCCTCTATTACAAGCGAGATGGAGCAGACACCTACAGAGATTGTAGGGAGAATAGGAAGTAATATGGAATACGCTCCATACGTTCACAACGGGACTGGGATTTATGCAAAAGACGGAAACGGCAGAAAGAAACCGTGGGGGTATGAAGTGAAAGCGGGAAAATGCAAGGGTTTTCACTGGACACGCGGACAGAAACCGCAGCCGTTTCTTGAAAATGCAAAACTATCAAATAAGGGGCTGATAGAAAGGACGTTGGGTAAAAATATATGATTCATGTAGATATTAAAAATTATCTTGAAGAGAATATTCCCAAATTGAAAGGACGCATATTCCCGATAATGACTACGGATATATCTCAAATATGTGTCACATACAACGTAACAGATATAAGTGCAGGTCATGTAAATCAAAGTCAAATGACATTCACGATAATCAGTGAGGATTTTGACGAAGGCGTTGAGATGCAGGAAAGAATAAAAGAGGTTCTTGCAATGGAAGAAGATGAACCGTATAGAGTTTACGGGGAAAGTAAGTTTCATACAAGCCTGTCAGCAGGAGGTGGAAATTTATTTAACGAAGGTCCGCAAAGGTGGGAAATAAGTAGTATTTATATTATAGATTGGAGGAAAACACATGTCAAAGACTAGAGTAGCAGAAAAACATGATAAGGATGAAATCATCTTAGGTGCAGGAGAGGTATTTGTTTACGAGTTTGATGGTGGAGAAATACCTGAAAATAACGTTATTGAAACGGAGGAACATAATGTAGGACATTGTTCAGGTGGATTTACGATTGATTATAAGCCAACCAGTTATGAGGTTTTAAATCAATACGAAAAAACCATAAAGAAATTTATCACAAAAGAAGAAATTTCGGCAAAAACAGGAGTCATTTCTTGGGCATTGGAGAAACTTTCTCTTTTGTCTACAGCGGAATATACAGTTGATAAAGTGAAAAAGACAAGAAAGTTACTTTTTACGGGAAAAGGAAAGTCAATCAAAACAGTTTTGTTGCGTTTTGTACACACAAAGGAAAACGGAAAGAAAATTCGTTTTAAATAAGCAAGGAAAAATCCATTTTAACGGACAATATGTACTCTGTACTTTGGTAGGCAGTGTAAAAAAGGATTGGTGCATGGGAGTAGATTTTCAACTCAATTATCTACGGTTTGTTGTAGTAAAGCCATTTTGGATAAAAGAAACAGAGTATCATTTTAAAACTGCATCGATAACATCAACGGGGAATAAGCAATATCCTTACAAATACCCATATCGATACGCAAACGGAATGAAAGATTCCTTTGTAATAAATGAACATATCGCATCGGTACATTTTAAACTCCGTATATATGGACCTTGTGCAAATCCGTTTGTAGTAAAAGGTTGTAGAGCCTCCTGAGAATGAGGATCACCTAATTCTAAACGGAGAACTAAATGATGCTATTCGCGAACTTATAGGGGACGGATTTGATAATCTGTTTGTTGTACCAAAGATAAATACAGGCGTGGTGTTAAAAAATTGGCAAGTTGACAGATATGTAACACTGTACGATGCAATAATGAAGTTTTTGAATGCAAACGGATACAGACTGCAGATAGAAAGTAAAAAAGACGGAACAGATTTTGGATATGTAAGCATACAGGCTGTTCCAGTAAAGGATTATTCAGACACGGTAAGATACGACCAAGACTGCCACGTTGATTTTAATATCAGAGATTATAGAAGAGGCATAAATCACCTTGTCTGTGCAGGAGAGGGACAAAATGAAGAGCGTGTTGTTCTACATTTGTATGTACAGGAAGACGGCAGTGTAGGAAAAACGAAGTATTATGCAGGTTTATTAGAGCGAACGGCGGTCTATAATTTTTCTAGTGCAGATATGGTTCAATTGGAAGAAGACGGTACGAAACGTTTAAAAGAACTGCAGAACTACAAAAGTATTGATGTAACTGTAGAAGACATGGAATTAGAATTAGGAGATATTATCGGTGGAAGGGAACAGGTGACAGGAACAGAAATCAAAAAGCCGATAGTCCGAAAGATTTTAAAAATCAAAGACGGAAAAGCAGAAGTTGAATATAAAGTAAAAGGAGATGAATGAGAATGGGATTTAAACCGCTTACATATAAAAACGCTCCGGGAGAAGAACCACACATAACTCCGGAAGATGATGCAGCTATTTACGAAAGTATAGTAGGTACGGATGGTGTGTTTACAGTTGGAGAACGGTTTAAAGCAACTGTGATTAGTAATAATAAAGTTCGCATCGGAAACGGTGTATTGAACGTAGGGGGGCATATGGGACGTACTACATACGGAGATTATGTGGACGTGACAATCGAAAATGGAGTGAGCGAACAAAACAGAAACGATTTGATTATAGCAAGGTTTGTTATCGGAGATACAGATACTTACGAACTGGACGTGAAAAAAGGTGTTTCAGGAAAAGAAGCAGTAGACCCTGAACTTGTGCAGGAAGATTTGTACAATGGTGGGAAAACAAGGGAATATCCACTGTATAGAGTTAAGATAGAGGGATTAAGTATCGTGAAAGTGGAGCAGATGTTTGAAATAAGACCGACTATCCCTATGCTAAATAAGTATTTGTTTGATATACTTAGAAACAGTATTTTAAAACCAATAGAAAAATCTTTCATAATGCCTTATCAAAACCGTTGCAAAATAACTAGTGAAGCTGTTTATGCTTCGAACATAGAAGTAGATTTTAAAATTGATTTAACAATGCAATACACTATAAATGTTGCAAATGAACAAATAGTTGCAGTTATAACTGATGATAGATATAAACCTAAAACAATAAAACAATTTCCTATTATAGAGTATGCATACGCTTCTTTGAGTACATTGTTAGTTTATCCAAATGGAAATATAAGTATATATATACCTAAAGGCGGTGCGATTCAAAATGGTTTTGCAAATAATCAACAACTCAGTTTTAGAGGAAGTTACCCTATTTAAAGATACTATTAACAAAGACCTTCACAGGTCTTATTTTTTTACGCCATTTGGCAGAAAGGAGAAAGCATGATACTAAAATTTAACGATGCCACAGAACTGCAGATACAGTCTGCAGAACCTGTTGGTCAAGGTCTTAGAGTCCTTGTAATTGGAACAACACCCGAGCAGTTAAGAACACTGTTTTCTGATGAAAAGAAAACAAAAATAATGAAAGTAGAAGAGCGTGGTCAAACATTAGCCATGTACGAAAATTACACAGAGTATGACCATACCGAAGAGTATCCTGGCCAGATTTATGGAATTGTGATGAACCAAGTGGGAAAGAGTCTTGAAGAACGGTTACAGGAGAAAGACGAACAGATACATAACTTGACGGAAGAACTGAAAAATGCGAACGCACAGATAACCGATTTACAGTTGGCCATGTGCGAACTCTACGAGGGAATGGGCGTAAGCGCTAAAAGCAAATAAAATAATGCTACATCGAAGGGAGGTGGAAGATATGGCAGTAGTATACGCAACACTTATCCTGAAAGGGAAAAAGAGATTAGAAGACGTACCCGAGCGAATCAGGGAAGAAGTAAAAGCAGTACTAAAAGACTTGGAAGTGCAATAGTCGAGGTGAAAGAATGATTATATTAGATTACAACACAAAAGAAACTGTCGAAGAACTGTGGCAATATGACTATGGAGAAACGCTTCGCATTCAGGGCGGAAATCTACAAAAAGCACAAGAGGTGCATTTTTCTTTAAACGGAACAGGCGGAACTACCGTAACACGTATCGGTGTAACAAAAGACGGAGTGACGGACGTAGTGATTCCCGACTCCATGCTAGAAAATAACGACAGTGAAATAGACTATCTGATTTATGTGTTTCTCTACAACAGAGATAGCACATCGGGAGAGACAACGAAGAGATTTGTATTAAACGTACGGTCTCGTCCCAAACCCGAGCATACAGGAGGTACGGACGGAAATGCTTTTGGGGAAGTTGTAGAAGAAGTTAGAAAATCTGCCGAACGTGCAGAAGCAGCGGAGACAAAAGCGAAAGAGTACGAAACGCAAACAAAGGCAGATGCAGCACAGACGGCTCTTGACAGAGAGAAAGTAAAAGAGATGGTCGATACCGTTTCGAATATTTCTGAGCAGGTAGAAACTGTAAAAAACTACGCAGCACAAGCACAGGAAGCATCCACCAATGCTTTACAAGCGCAAGCAGGGGCGGAAACCGCAGAGGGAATGGCAGAGCAACACGCTTTAGAAGTTGCGGGGAATAAGGCGGAAGTCGAACGTATGACTACACAGGTAAGAGAAGATAAGACATCTGTAGAGCAAAAGGTGCAAAACTTTAATGGTACAGCTGCGGAACAGATAAGCGCAGTTCGGCAAACGGGAATCCAAGAAACAAAGAAAGTTACGGACGAGGGAGAAAAGCAAGTTAAGGCAGTAGCGGAAAAAGGGCAACAGATTCTTGATTCTATTACAGAAGTGCAAGTGAATAACCCGTCTACTACTTACGAACTGCAACCCAATATACAGGTGGTTTGGGGAGAGGTTACAGAACTAAACCTAACACTCGCACCCGAAAAACAGAATGCAATTAACATATATCCATTTTGGTTTACAAGCGGTGCTACACCTACGAAAGTTACACTTCCGGTTGGAATTATCTTAGACGGTTTTGTCACGAAAGCAAATAAAAAATATTGCTGTCAAATTGAGCAAAATGTATTGTTTTGGAAAGAATTTGAGGTGGTAGCGTGATATTTTTAAAACGCAGGGCATTAATGACAAGATTTAGTTTTAATTACAAAACCGCAAGCGGAGTTGGAAGTCTAGTTTTAGAAAAATGTGCAGAAACATTTTTTAAGAAATTTAAGTTATTAGGAAATAGTGTGCAACAGGAAACGCCAAGTCCAGAATTTCCGCAAGAAATAAAGAATGTTGGAAAATGGAATGAAGAGAAACAAAAGTATGAGGTTGATGTACAAGTTACTGGGAAGAATTTACTCAATTTAAAGAAATGCAATTTAACACATTTTCCAGGGAGCAATCAAAAGGGTGAAATAAATGATGATAAAATCATTTTAAAAGGGACAAGATATTCACAGTTTAAAGTTAAAGTTGAAAAAGGGAAAAAATACACATTAACTGCAAAAATTCAAAGTGGAAATAATCCAAACATTCAATGTTGGTCGAGTTATTCAGAAGATAGTTCAAATTTTAATGATTTTGGAAGAAGTTATGGGTCAATAATTCAAAACGGTTTAAAAGAAATAACATTTACAAGTGAAACAGATTATCTGTGTTTATATTTCTATCCAGGTAGTGAAAACGAATTTGTGACATACTACGAACTTATGATATGCGAACAAAATTTGTATGATAAAATTTACGAACCATACAGAGAACCACAAACTGTCAAACTCTCTTTAGACCAACAATTGCGAGGAATTGGAAAACGAAAAGACGAAGTGACAAAAAACGGTGTTGTGAGAAGGGTGTACGAACAAAACATAAAAAAAGAACAAGTTTCCATGAATGAATACAACTGGATAACTAAAATATTCAGATGTTATATAACGAATGAGAAAAAATTAGATAGTTCAGAAAATTACATTCTGATGTCAAATATATCAAAAAAATTCAATATTTACAGAGGGAACAATGTAATCTATTGGGTTATCTCTGAGGAAGACATTAAAAGCATTGGTGTGACCGAAAAAGATAGCAGGGAAATGGCGTTTGAAAAAATTAAAACTTTCGTTAATAACAATAATATAGTTGTACAGTATCCGCTTGAAGAATCAATCACAGAACTTCTTTCGGAAGAAAGTAAAAAGGCTTTAGAAAGCCTACACACAAACGAGAGTACTACTGTGATAGCGGTAGACGGTGGAGAAGTAGAAGCAAAAATTGAAGTAGAATATGCAGTAAAGGAGTGATAACTTGAATAAAAAATTCGGAAAATTAGAACTAGACGTACTTACTTATGCACCGTCTGTACTTATTGTAAAAGACAAGCAAATCATATCCCCAAACGAAGAAGATTATCTTGCGAATGGTTATCTGCCGATAGTACTAGGAATCGACTTAGAACATAAAGAGGGATTTGAGATTGTAACATCTTACAGAATTGTAGAAGCGGACGAAGAAAGATACATAGAGCGTGTGCAAGAATACAAAGTACTACCACCGTTGCCACCACACCCACCGACTCTTGAAGAAAGGGTTGCGAGCATAGAAGGGGAAACGGAAATGCTTACAGCGTGTGTGCTAGAAATGAGTGAGTTAGTGTATGCGTAAATTACTTATAAACTTATTATTATATTTAAACAGAAAGGATGATATTATGATGGCGATGTTATGGGCGCAACAGATTATGACACAGGAAACAGAGGAAAAAGCAAAGGAAATGTATGCAAGAGTGCCGAGATTATTAAAAGAAAAAGTAAGAAAGATTCTTATTGATTCGGGCATGGGTGAACTCGTAAAATAGAGGTGGCAAATATGGAAATCAGAGCAAGACCGTAGAGGGTCTTATTTTTATTGCATAAAATAGTAAAGGAGACATAGGATTGGAAATCGTAGCGAATATTGCAATCGCAGTAATTACGCCTATTTTGGCATATATCGTATGGCTGTTAAAGAATCAGAAAAAGGATAGAGATGCAAATAGTCAAGGAACGATGATGTTATTACGGGTACAACTTATCGAATACCATGACAAGTACATGAAATTGGGGGAAATACCGTCATACGCTTACGAGAACTTTTGCGAAATGTACAATGCGTATCATGCACTTGGAGGAAATGGAATGGTAACGAAAATGAAACAGGAAATTGAAGAACTACATTTAAAAAAGAAAGGATAACAAAGCATGGAACAGATTATGAATTATATTAAACCGGAATTAGTAGTAGTGGCGATCGTACTTTATTTCGTGGGAATGGGTCTGAAACAGTCACAGACAGTAAAAGATAAGTTTATTCCTATCGTGCTAGGTTGTGTAGGCATCGTTCTAGCAACAATTTATGTAATAGCCACTTGTCCGCTTGGAACAATGCAAGAAATCGCTATGGCGGTATTTACCGCAATTGTGCAGGGAATTCTTGTGGCAGGATTAAGTACATATGTAAATCAGGTTGTTAAGCAGGTAAGCAAAACAGAATAAAAAGGAACCGGGTTCCTTTTTGAAGTAAATGGAGGGCGAGAAATCGTCCTCTATTTATTTGCGAAAAAAATAGAGAAATCTACCATATTAAAAATAAAAAAGAAAGCAGGTAATGATTATGAAACTAGAACTTGTTAAACATGGAGAATTTTTAGGAACAACATGCGATTTTTATGTGGATGAAGAAAATAACATTTACATGAGCAGGACACAAATAGGTTATGCCTTACAATATAAAGATCCTGCGAATGCAATTAAGAATATCCACAATAAAAATCATGATAGATTTGATAAATACTCTGTAGTATTAACGGGTGCTCAGTTTGAACCCCCGTTAAAGAATAATAGTAAAGCACAGAAGGTTTATATGTACAATGAATTTGGAGTATATGCTATGTGTGCTCGATCAAGACAAAAGGTGGCAGACAACTTCAATGATTGGGTAGCAGGTGTTATATCTTCTATCAGAAAAAAAGGTTATTACATAGCCACTGAAAAAGACGAAAAATGGTTAGGTGTTCGAAATGAAGCCAAAGAGTCGAGACATTATGAAACAGACCAAATCAAATTATTTACTGAGTATGCAAAAGAGCAGGGAAGCAAAAATGCAGATAGATATTATGTGTTATTTACAAAGTTAATAAACAGTAAGATAGGTATTCAGAGCGGGAAACGTGATGAATTGCCACAGGAAACGCTTATGGAGTTACAGTCTTTGGAAACGCTGGTTAAGATGAAAATTCGTAAACTTATGAAAGAAAAGATACCGTATAAGAAAATCTATCAAGAAGTGAAAAATATGGTAGAAGAGTTTTAAATGATTTAGAGGGCGAGAAATCGTCCTCTTTTTGAATATTGTAGAGAATAGAAAGGAGATTTTATTATGGCAAAAGTATTTTTAAGTGCAGGACATGGAGGAAGTGATCCGGGAGCAAGTGCTTACGGATTAGTAGAAAAAACAATCAACTTAAACATTATGTTGGCGTGCCGTAATGTATTAATGGCACATAACATCACTGTAGTATGCAGTCGAACGACAGATGAAAACGATCCAGTGCAACAGGAAGTTAGAGAAGCAAACGCAAGCGGAGCAGATTTGGCAGTAAGTTTCCATACAAATGCAGGTGGTGGAGATGGTTCAGAAAGTTTTTATCATAAATCATCTGAAAAAGGAAAGCGCCTTGCAGAACTCTGTGAGAAGTATACACAAACATTAGGACAGAATAGTAGAGGGGTAAAAACAAATAATCTTGCATTTACAAGAGATACACGTATGACTGCGGTATTGTGTGAATGCGCGTTTGTGGACAATGACAAAGACAATGATATTATTGATACCTTAGAAGAGCAGCAGGCGTTCGGCATTGCATACGCAGAGGCGATATTGGAATATTTGGATATTAAGTATACAGGAACAAATAATCCGGTAGCACCGCCACAAAAACCAACACAAGCACCGCAAAAAACTAAGAAAATAAAAGAGGATGGCATTCTTGGTAAGAATTCTAACGAAGAAACGCAAAGACACTATGGAACATTTGTAGATGGAGTGATTTCACGCCAGCCGTTGTGTAATAAGAAATATTTTATTTATATCGATGCACGTTATTGGGAGTTTGTAAAAAATTACGGAGAAGGTTCTCCGGTAGTAAAAGCATGGCAGCGTGATTTAAAGAACAGAGGTTTTTATCACGGGGAAATTGACGGTCTTATGGGTCCAAATACGATTATTGCTTTGCAGCAGTTCCTATCTATGCTTGGTTTGTATGTAGGAAAGATTGACGCTTACTTAGGCGAGAAATGTGGACGTGGCTGGCAGAAATACCTTAACGCACACTAATAGAACAGCCCAACTCTTGAACAGCCCCCAAAATAGATCTAAAAAATCTAACAATGGGGCGGTTCAAGAGTTAGTGATTATATTGTATCATCAAACAAAATTATACAGAATAAAACATAACGGTTTACAACACACTTACAACAAAAATGCCGATAAACCACATAAATACGTTGAGTATTCTTAATTCGGAATTAAGAAATACCTTTCCCGCATTTTTGATAAACAGTATAAGCGTTTACTTCTGTCTGTCGAATAACCTCTTCAGGCGAAATCCCTTTTATATTTGCAATCTCTTCCACAACATATTTAAGATTTAATGATGAATTTCGTTTACTTCTGTTGGGAACAGGCGCTAAATACGGGCAGTCTGTTTCGAGAACAATGCGGTCCAAAGGAATTTCTGCGACAACTTCTTTTAATTTCTTTCCGTTTTTAAAAGTAACAACGCCGCCGACTCCAATATAAAATCCCATTTTTACATATTCCTTTGCCATTTCTACAGAATATGAAAAGCAGTGGATAATCCCATTTAAACCTTGAGCATATTCTTTCATAATTTCCAAAGTATCCTGTGCGGCTTCTCGACTGTGAATGATGACAGGGAGATTTTTTTCTCTTGCGAGGTTCAATTGTTCGACAAACCATTTCTTTTGTATGTCGCGGGATTCGTTATCCCAGTAATAATCTAAGCCAATTTCTCCTACGGCAACAACTTTCTTGTGGTCGCATTGTTCTTTTAGCCATGAAAAAGTTTTTTCATTTAAACTCCCTACCTCATCGGGATGGACCCCTACGGATGCGTAAATGAAAGGATATTTTTCGGCAAGTTCAATGGATTTTTGGCAACCTTTCAGGCTTGCGCCTACATTTACGATTGTGCCGATGCCGTTATCCTGCATTTGAGATAATAGAGTTTCTCTGTCTTCGTTAAATTGCTCGTCATCATAGTGAGCGTGTGTATCAAAAATCATGTTTGTCCTCCTGTGTCCCTAAATGAGAAATGCTGCGTCCCCGATACACTAACAAATCTCTGCGCCTGCCGGCATCGGTTTCTCCGGTGTCATTAATGCAAGATTTCCTTCAGCATCTTCCGCACATAATAACATACCTTCAGATAATACGCCCGCTAATTTAGCAGGTTTTAAGTTGACAAGCACCATAACTTTTTTGCCAACCATTTCTTCGGCAGTATAGTGTGCTTTAATTCCTGAAACAATCTGTTTTACCTGACTTCCGATTTTTACTTGAGAGCAAAGTAATTTTTTTGATTTTTTCACTTCTTCGCAGGCAATGATTTCACCAACTTGGAATTGTAATTTCATAAAGTCATCGAATGTGATTTCTTCTTTCGGCTCGATGTCAATTACGTCCTCTTCTTCTTTTTCTTCCTGTACAGGCGGGTGAAGTTCTTCTACTTTTTTCATTACTTCTTCTAAATCTAATCTCTGGAATAAGATTTCAGGTTTGTCTGTTACGTTTCCGCCGTTTAACTGTGCAAGGATTTTTTCGGCTGTTTCAGGCATGAATGAAGAAAGTAGTTCTGCCCCTGCGGAGATGCTCTGGATTAAGTTGTAAAGTACAGTTTCCAGTCTGTCTTTTTTGTCCTCTTCTTTTGCTAAAGCCCATGGCATTGTTTCGTCAATGTATTTGTTACAGCGTTTGAATAAATTGAAGATTTCAGTGATAGCGTCTGCCACACGGAGTTTGTCCATTTTTTCGTCTACTGCTTTTGGTGTGTTTTCTGTTACTGCTTTTAAGTCAGCGTCCACGTCTTCGTTTACACCTTTGTCTGTTACAGTTCCGCCAAAATATTTGTTTGTCATGGAAATTGTTCTGTTGACAAGGTTTCCTAATGTGTTTGCTAAATCAGAGTTCATGCGTTCTACCATTAATTCCCATGTGATAACTCCGTCGTTTTCAAATGGCATTTCGTGGAGAACGAAGTAACGTACAGCGTCTACGCCAAACATATTTACAAGTTCGTCTGCATAAATAACGTTTCCCTTTGATTTACTCATTTTTCCGTCGCCCTGTAATAACCATGGGTGTCCGAAAATCTGTTTCGGAAGCGGAAGGTCTAATGCCATTAAGAAGATTGGCCAGTAAATTGTATGGAAACGGATAATGTCTTTTCCGATTAAATGTAAGTCGGCAGGCCAGTTTTTGTTGAAGAGTTCGTTGTTTTCGCCGTCGCAGTCATATCCGATTCCTGTGATATAGTTTGTTAATGCGTCAAGCCAAACGTATACAACGTGTTTTGGATCGAAATCAACAGGAATGCCCCATTTGAAAGATGTTCTCGATACGCACAAATCCTGTAATCCCGGTAATAAGAAGTTATTCATCATTTCATTTTTGCGGGATACAGGCTGAATAAATTCAGGGTGTGTGTTGATATGCTCGATAAGGCGGTCGGCATATTTGCTCATTTTGAAGAAGTATGCTTCTTCTTTGGCAGGTTGTACTTCTCTTCCACAGTCAGGACATTTGCCGTCTACCAACTGTGATTCTGTGAAAAAGGATTCGCAAGGAGTACAGTACATTCCCTCGTAGTGTCCTTTGTAAATATCGCCCTGTTCGTATAATTTTTTGAAAATTTTCTGCACCTGTTTTTCGTGATAATCGTCAGTTGTACGGATAAATTTATCATAAGAAGTGTTCATCATATCTGCGATTTCTTTTACCTGAGCGGCAACGCCGTCAACAAACTCTTTCGGAGATACGCCTGCTTCCTCCGCTTTTAATTCGATTTTCTGTCCGTGTTCATCTGTTCCTGTCTGGAAAAATACATCGTATCCCTGACTTCTTTTGTATCTTGCGATTGCGTCAGCAAGAACAAATTCATACGTGTTTCCAATGTGTGGTTTGCCCGATGTGTAGGCAATGGCAGTTGTCATATAAAATTTTTTGTTTTCCATAATCTCTCTCCTTTTGCTTTTAAACGAAAAAAATCGCCCTCTCCAAATATTAGAGAAGACGAGCGTTACCCGTGTTACCACTTCTGTTTATCTCTGCCTCGCGACAGAAACCTTAATGGGTACAAATCCATACCCGCTCGCTGTAAAGGGCGAACCCATTATACCTTACAAATGCGATTTGCTCAGTACACCGCTCAGAAGCCATGTTCAGTTTCTTTTCACCTATCCCTCTCAGCGTATCGGGATTTCTCTGTAAAGTTTCCGGAAACTTACTCTTTTCGTCACTGCGTTTTCGTTATATATGTAAAAATCGTAACATAGACATGGTTTTTTGTCAATAATGCGGAAATCAATCGGGCAGAACCCACAGCGGAAATCAATCGGGCAGAACTCATTCTGTTTTTATTGTGACGGATATAGGGAAATGGTATAATGTGATATATCATAAAATAGTGTAAGGAGGTCTAAAATGAAAGAAAATAGAAGTTTAATGATTGTAACTGTATCAACGATATTATTTGGAATTATTTCCAAATGGCTCGTAGGTATACCCTATATGGTGTGGGGACATTTTGATGTATACTTTATGCTATCATTTGTTTTATGGATATTTTACGCAACTTCTTTGTATCTTGCGGGAAAAATTGAAAGTAACGGAAATGATAATAGGATAAAGACAAGTTGTTATGGCTTCCTTTTTGGTATCATTGCTTCCTGCTTAAAAATGGGTATAGATACTGTCGCAATGTTAATTGTAGGGAAAACGAATAACCAAATTCTTTTAACATTTGTAATGGAAATAGGAATAGTATTGTTTGGAAGTATGATAATGATATTTTTATCTTGTATTTTACAAAAGAGAAAATTTGTATGGGATAAATCTTTAAATAAATATGCCGGTATATTGGGTGGTACAATAGGAATTTATATAGTTGCTTTCTTTTATTTCTATTCAAAGTATAAGGCGTTAGCACCATACACAGATATACATTCTTTAACAAAAAGCGGGAAGATTAATTTGAATACTATGTTGGGAATGGAAAGTGTGATGCAATATAGTCAGACATTTACAATGCTTAGTATGATTGCTTATGTTGTATTTTTTATTACTCTTTGGATAATATTGCAAAAAGAAGGAGGCGGACATGATGAAAAACGGTAGAAAAATTTTAATCGGCAGTTTACTTGTCTTAACGGTATGTTTACTGGTTGGCTGCCAAAAAGAAAAAGATGCAGAGTTTCCGAAAGACAAACAAGGTTACCCAAAACATGATATTGTTCTTATCAATGGAAAAGAATATAAACTGTCGGGTACAGAAAAAGAGATAGAAATAAAATTACCGAAAGATGAAACACTCGAAATAAGTCTGCCACAGTACCAGCCGACACACTTTTGGTATATGGAAGAAAACGTAACATTAAATGTTACGAATTATAACAAAAAAGAGGTGTCTGTACCCAAAATGTTAGAGGGCGTAACATCAAATGTACAGAATTTTTGCATCGATGTTACGGAATGTAACATTGTTACATTCAAATGGGCAAATGTAAATGAGTGCGGAAAGTCATTTTCGGAGAAACAGGCAGACTATCTCCTTAAAATAAAAATCGTAAATGAATAATTTTTGCGTATAACACCCTGCTTTTTTTCATAAACTGTAAAAAAAGTAGGGTGAATTTTATGAAATTCTCTTTTACAAAAAAATCTAAAAAGGCACGTCATATCTCATTTCTCCTCGCCGTATTACTCGCCGTTTCTCTTTTGGCAAATCATTTTATTCCCAGTTCTGCCGATATCAATAAAACTTTTGAACAGTTTACCTTATCTTTATTTCAGCAGGAGGTTTCCGCAAATACAATTAACCTGCACTATACATTAGAAAATCCGAAGAAGTACGGTATTCTGAATGCACCTGTAACTTATGGGGGATTTTCTACAGATGAGGTATCCGCAACGGCGGCTGTGGAAAACTGCGAAGCATTGTTGAAAAAGTTTCCGTATAGAAAGTTGTCGGGGGAAAATCGTTTGACATACGATGTGTTAAAATCTCATTTAGAGTTACAAAAAGAAGGGTGTAAATATCTTCTCTACGAAGAACCGTTAAACGCGGTTACAGGTATACAGGCGCAACTTCCGGTTTTGCTGGCAGAGTATTCTTTTGCAAAAAAAGAAGATGTGGACACCTATTTACAACTATTGAAAGCGACACCCGATTATTTTGAGTCGCTTATTGATTTTGAAAAGGAGAAAGCGGAAAAGGGGCTTTTTCTCTCAGATAAAGTTGCAGATTCCGTTATCAGTCAGTGCAGTTCGGTAGTTTCGCAGGGAAAGAAACATTACCTTTATTCCACTTTTGAGGAGAGGTTGAAAAATGTTTCCGAAGTGACGGAAAAGGAAAAGCAGGCATACATTTCGGAAAATGAAAAAATACTGCAGACGCATCTGTTTCACGCCTATGAGAAGTTGACTCGGGAATTAAAAAAATTGCGTGGGCAGGGAGAAAATCAGGCGGGTGTCTGTCATTTTCCCGAAGGAAAAAAATATTATCAATATATCGTGAAAAGGGAAACGGGTTCTTCCCGAAAAGTTTCGGAATTGAAAACGCTTATTCAAAAACAGATGACGGAAGATTTGCTTGCGATTAGTCAGACGGGAGCAGGCAAAAAGGTGTCGGCGGAAAGTTTTTCTTTACAGGATAATACACCGGAGATTTATTTGGAGGATTTGGAGAGGAAGAGCGAAAAAGTTTTTCCGAAAGCGCCGGAGGTGGAAACGGAGATTAAGTTTGTGCCGAAAGATATGGAGTCCTATTTAAGCCCTGCATTTTATCTGATACCGTGTATCGATAATACAGAAAAAAACGTGATTTATATTAACCGTTCGCATAATATGGAAAAATTGCATTTGTATACGACGCTGGCACACGAGGGGTATCCGGGACATTTGTATCAGACTACATATTTTGCCTCAAAGAAGCCAAATCCTGTCCGCAGTCTTTTAAATTTTGGCGGGTATGTGGAGGGGTGGGCGACTTATGCGGAAATGTGTTCGTATTATCTTACCCCTTTGGAGAAGAAACAGGCAGTTTTGGCGCAGAAAAATAATTCTCTTCTGCTCGGTTTATATGCAAGGGCGGATATAGGTATTCATTATGACGGCTGGTCTCTTCAGGATACGATTAAATTTTTCTCGAAGTATGGCATTCAAGATAAAGAAACGATAGGGGAAATTTATCAATTGATTGTTTCCACTCCCGCAAATTATTTAAAGTATTATATCGGATATGTGGAAATTTTGGAGTTGAAAAAAGAGGCTGCGGATAAAAAAGGAAAAAAATTTTCACAAAAAGAGTTTCATCGGGCGGTATTGGATATAGGTCCTGCCCCTTTTTCCGTTGTGAAAAAGTATGTTTTGGATAAAAAATAGCCATTCGTTTATTTTACCTTAATAAAATTTCTATTTCTTTTATAGTCTGAACATATTTTGGACACATTTTCCTACTATACTAAGAGTCAGATAGTTGATAAACAACAACTATCTCCCCCCCTCATAAAGTAAATTTTCACCTTGAGGTAATCCTTAAGGTGTACACTTTACTCTCATTCCTTTAAATAATGAACTAACATCATCATGTTTAACCCCAATAATATATGATGTTAGACAGCGAAAAAGGCTGGTTATCTACAAAGTAGAAACCAGCCTTTTTCGTGTGTATAAATAGGGAAATTGAAAAGGAATTAGTTCCCTGTCGGTAAGTATGGAAGTAACGCTCCTGCCACATTGCTTGCCGGCATTGTCTGTAACCATACGCGTCCCGGTCCGGTGATAATTGTGTTAAAAAGTCCTTCACCGCCGAATACAATATTTTTCACTCCTCGGATTGTCTGAATATCCATTTGGCAGGAAGGTGTCATTGCAGCCAAATGCCCTGTATCTACGACAATCTGTTGTCCTGCCTGTAATTCGTATTCGATTACATGACCGTCAAATTCCGCGAACATTGTTCCCTGACCGGAAACTCTTTGAAGAATAAATCCTTCACCGCCGAACAGACCTGAGCCTAATTTTTTCTGGAAATGAACAGAAAGTTGTACGCCCGCTTCGGCTGCAAGGAAAGCACTTTTTTGGAAAATCATTTCATTTCCCGGACTGATTTCAAATGCTTTTATTGAACCAGGAAAACTGGATGCAAATGCGATTGTTCCATTTCCTCCCTGTGAGGTATAAGTGTTTTGGAACATGGACTCACCGGAAAACATTCTGCCGAAAGCCTTTCCGATACCGCCGTTTGTACCCGTTTCCATGTGCATATTCGGCGACATCCAAGACATTGAGCCTTTTTCCGTAATCATTTTCTCGCCTGCCTCCAAATGACAGATAACAACAGGTAAAGTTTCTCCTTTGATTTGATATTGCATAGACATATCTCCTTTCTAAGATGAAATTATAATCGTTTGCTTATACTATCGCTTAATGTGGCAAATTCCTGTAAAGTCAGAACTTCTCCGCGAACGCTTGCTCCTTTTCCGAGTTCTTCAATTGACTCGGTAATGACTTCTTTTGGCAGATTGATTTCGGGAGAGTTGTTTAATCCGTTTGCTAAAGTTTTTCTCCTCTGATTGAAAGATGCCCGTATAATTTTAAACATCAGTTTTTCGTCCGCAACAGAAACCGGAGGTTCTTTGTGGCGTTCCAGACGGATAACTGCAGAGGCAACTTTAGGTCTTGGCATAAAGCAGTTTGGCGGAACGTTTGCAACAATATATGGTTTTGCGTAATACTGTACGGCAAGGGATAAAGCGCCGTAGTCTTTCGTTCCCGGTCCGACCTGCATGCGGTCGGCAACTTCTTTCTGTACCATAACCGTAATGCTTTCAATCGGTACGTTGCTCTCAAATAATCCCATAATAATCGGTGTTGTAATGTAATAAGGAAGATTTGCAACGACTTTAATCGGTTTACCGTTATTGCGTTCCTGTGCCAAAGCATTTATATCTACTTTTAATACGTCATCGTTAATTACAGTGACGTTGTCAAATGCACTCAATGTATCAGACAAAATCGGAATGAGCGCCTTATCGATTTCAACGGCGACAACTTCTCTCGCAGCAGAGGCGAGATATTGTGTCATTGTTCCGATTCCGGGACCGATTTCCAAAACAAAATCGTCTTTTGTAATCTCTGCGGAAGAGATGATTTTATCTAAAACATGGGTATCAATTAAAAAGTTCTGTCCGAATTTCTTCTGAAAAGAAAACTGATATTTCTGTAATATTTCTATTGTATTTTGTGGATTGCCTAAAGTACATTTGGGCGTATTCATAAATTTCTATCTCCTAACATTTTTATCTTGATACAAGTATAGCATATCATTACCTTAATGTGTGCAGGAAATTCGCTTTGTTTCAAGCCATTGATAAATGTCCTCATAGACAGTCTGACGGTCATCTTCATTTAAAATCTCATGGCGGTCATCTTTATAAAGTTTAATGGAAACGTCTTTTATACCGCCGTTTTTATATTTTTGCCAAACGGCTTTTACTCCTTTTCCAAAACCGCCTACAGGATCGTCCTGTCCGGCAACGAAAAAGACAGGGAGGTTTTTTGGAATCTGCTCAAAATTTTCTTTTTTTGCAAGATGCTCCATTCCCCTGAACATATGATAGTAACCGTTTACCGTGAAAATAAATGTGCAGCAATCCTCACTTAAATACGTATCCACGTTTTTTGGGTTGCGGCTCAGCCAGTCCATTGGTGTGCGGGCAGGAGCAAATTTTTTATTATATCCTCCGAACGCCATATTGTTGATGAAATGACTTCTGTAATGCCAGCCCTTAAAGGAAGCAATCAGCCTGCATAACATTTTCCCCAATTTGACGAGGAAAAGAGGCTGATTTCCCGTCCCCATAATAATTGCTCCCGCAAGTCCGTTTCCGTGTATGGTGAGATACTGTCTTGTGAGAAAAGAACCCATACTGTGACCGAGAATAAAATACGGAATGTCGGGATATTTTTTCTGTGTGATTTGGCGTAATCGATGTATATCGCCGATTACACATTCATTTCCGTTTTTCTCCTCAAAATATCCCCAGTCCTCCTTCGACTGTACAGAGTTTCCGTGTCCCAAATGGTCGTGTCCCACAACATAATATCCCTGTTCGTTTAGAAAACGGGCGAACTCATCGTAGCGGTCAATATATTCCACCATACCGTGAGAAATTTGCAGTACGGCGGAAATATTTCCTTCAGGTATCCATTCGATTGCATGAATTTTCGTTTTTCCGTCCTGTGACGGGTAAGAAAAATGCTGTTTCATAAATGTTATCTGTCCTCCATTTTAACATATTCGCGATAAGGACACAGTGGACGATAAGCGGGACGGATAATTTTATCTACATTTTTCAATTCTTCTAATCGGTGGGCGCTCCAGCCGACAATACGGGCAGCGGCGAAAATCGGAGTATACAGTTCTTTCGGAAGTCCGAGCATGCCGTATACAAGACCGCTGTAGAAGTCAACGTTTGCATTAACCCCTTTGTAGATTTTCCGTTTTTCTCCGATAACTTCAGGGGCAAGACGTTCCACCATTTCGTATAAATTATATTCTTTCTCACGTCCCTTTTCGATAGCAAGACGCTTTACAAATCCTTTGAAAATATCCGCTCTCGGATCGGAAATAGAGTAAATGGCGTGTCCCATACCGTAGATAAGACCTTTTTGGTCAAATGCTTTTTTATCCAGTAAATCATTCAAATATTGGCGAACGGCATTTTCATCTTCCCAGTCGGATAAATGTTGTTTCATATCGTCAAACATTTGAGATACTTTAATATTTGCCCCGCCGTGTTTCGGACCTTTCAAAGAGGCGAGTGCAGCGGCAATCGTTGAGTAAGTGTCCGTTCCGGAGGAAGTAACAACGTGAGTCGTAAATGTAGAGTTGTTTCCGCCGCCGTGATCCATGTGTAAAACAAGCGCCATATCGAGGACGGTTGCCTCAAATTTTGTATACTGTTTATCTTCGCGGAGCATCATTAAAATATTTTCCGCTGTGGAAAGTTTTGGAGACGGTGCGTAAATAAAAAGGTCGTCCCCCCGTCTGTAGTTGTAAGCGTGATAGCCGTATACCATAAGCATAGGGAACTGGCTGATTAAGTTCAGACACTGGCGTAAAACATTCGGAATGGACGTGTCGTCTGCTTTTTCATCATAAGAGTATAAATTTAAAATAGAGCGGGAAAGACTGTTCATCATATCTCTGCTCGGCGCTTTCATAATAACGTCCCGAACGAAATTCGGAGGGAGTGTTCTTCTCTCGATAAGAGTATCGTGAAAATCGCTGAGTTCCTGCTTGTTTGGAAGACTTCCGAACAGAAGAAGATATGCCGCTTCCTCAAAACCGAAGTGTTCCGCCTCCAAAAACCCGCGAACAAGGTCTTTAATATTGTACCCACGGTAGTATAAATTCCCTTCACAAGGAACTTCCACACCGTCCACGACCTTTTTGGCGCATACATCGGAAATATTTGTAAGACCGGCGAGAACGCCTTTTCCGTTTAAGTCACGAAGTCCTCTTTTTACTTCGTATTTTGTATATAAGTCTTTGTCGATAGCGTTGTTCTGTTCACACAGTTCCGCTAATTGCTGGATTTTTGGGGTGATTTCAAATAATGCTTTGTCTATTGAATTAGCCATACACAAACTCCTTTCTCTGAAAAAATTTCCTTAATTATACTAAATTGCGAATTATAATACAATTACTAAGTGGATAAATTTTAAACTTTCTTAAGAATTTTCAAAGCAGGCTCTTAAAAATTACGTGGTAATCTTGTATACTACAAGGGAGGTGATGAAAATGTTTAATATTTTAGTATGTGATGATGACAAAGAAATTGTAGAGGCGATTGAAATTTACTTAAGACAGGAAGGATACAATGTGCTGAAAGCGTATGACGGCGAAGAGGCATTAAAAGTATTAAAGAAGGAAGAAAAAGTAGATTTATTAGTTATAGATGTAATGATGCCAAGACTTGACGGCATTCGGGCAACATTGAAAATTCGTGAGGAGAACAGTTTGCCGATTATTATTTTATCCGCAAAATCAGAAGATGCGGATAAGATTTTAGGGTTAAATGTAGGAGCAGACGATTATGTGACGAAACCTTTTAACCCGCTTGAATTGGTGGCAAGAGTGAAATCACAGTTGCGAAGATATACGAAACTTGGAAGCACGGTTGTACAGAGCAGCAGTGCGGTGTATACGGTAGGAGGTCTTTCCATAGATGATGATTTAAAGGAAGTGACTGTAGACGGAGAGCAGGTAAAACTTACTCCTATCGAATATAATATTTTACTATTATTGATGAAAAATCAGGGAAAAGTTTTTTCTATTGACCAAATATATGAAAGTATTTGGAATGAGGACGCAATCGGGGCAGATAATACGGTTGCGGTGCATATCCGGCATATCAGGGAGAAGATTGAAATCAATCCGAAAGAGCCTAGATATTTGAAAGTTGTATGGGGAGTTGGATATAAGATAGAAAAACTTTAGAAAGGGGTATTTATGAAAAAGTGGTATAAATCGCCCTTTTGTAAAGGAATTTTGATATTGGTTGCAGGCATATCCGTTACGGTAATGAGCATTTGTCTGGCAATCGGGTTAGCCTATCCGGGACAGAATTATGAGGAACTGTTTACGAAAAAGACGGAGAGAAGTTATGAAGATACAAGGGGATTTTCTAAACAGGTTTGGAATGAAACGGCGGAACTTCTCTCATTTTTGGAAAGTAAAAGTATTCTTGAAAAAGACGGCAAAGTGGATTTAACACAGTCTGTTACAGTGGAAAATCTGAAAAATACAGGGGAACTGAAAAAAGGTGAGGGCGAATTTAGTTTTCGTCTGCAGGATTTGTTAGACAGAGTAGGCGGCGGAGAAAATGAACTCGTTGTCGCAAAAAGAGAAAACGGAACATATCATTACATGGAATTTAAGGAGTTTATCCGAGAATCAAGACAAAATCAATATATGTTTCCAAATGAGGCAGAAACAAAGAAGCAGCAGGAAGCGGCGTTAACAGCAATGGAAGAGGGCATATATCTTCCGGACGGCAAAGTGCTTGATAAAGACGGCAAGGTAGTTTATAAAGAGGTATGGTTTTATAACCAGCCGTTTGACACGACAATAAAGACAACATCGGGAAAGACAATGGTAGAGTTAGCGAACACCTCTGAAATGTTTAACGGTTCGCTGGAGCAGATGCAGGAAACGTTAGATGCGATGAAATCAAGAGTTTCCTCCCTTAAGGAAACATATGATACTTATGAGCAGGAGTTTTCACAGGGAAATACAAACTTGTCTTATCTTTATGTAAATTATGATACAAAAAAATTAGAAACAAATCGTGATATTACATGGGAAAATGTTGAAAGTGCAATGAGCGAGATGGCGGAAACAGGCAGATATGTTGTCGTTGCGCCAAAACTTGCCGACTGTTCTACAGATATGGCAAAAGACGGAGTAGCCTTATCGGATTGGCAGCACATGGTTCAATCCGGTTTGAATTATCCGGAAAATTTCCGATTGCTTATTTCCGTAGATACGGATTATCCGATTCAGGATGCCTTTTATAATTGGTCGGAGGCATATGAAAAATATGCACCGTATATGGATAATGCCATTGTTATCGGAGTGGGAGCGGCATTGATTCTGTTACTTGCGATGATTTGGCTGACAGCGGTTGCGGGACGCTCAAATCAGCGGGAAGAACTTGCACTGGCACGCTTTGATAAATGGAAAACAGAAATTTGGTTATGTTTCATTGGCTGTTTAGGCACGCCTCTTGTCATGGAAATCATAATGGCAATTGAGTATTATCTGTATCAGGTTAACAACTATGCAGAGTCATGGCAGATAGAACCGTTACGAAGCGGAAGAATTACGATAGCAACATTTATGGGAATAGGCGCAGGAACATTTGCGGCGGGAATGTTATTCCTTATTGCGTATTTAAGTTTTGTGAGAAGAATTAAGGCGAAAAACTTATGGAAAAACAGTATCTGCAAATGGTTTTTGCAGTCAGTTGCTTATATTTACAAAAATAGAAGCAGTCTTACAAAAATCGTACTTATCGGAAGCGGAATGCTTATCATTAATCTCTTGATGACGTCAAATTCGGGAATTTTTATTCTTCTCGGAATTGCGGTTGATGTATATGCGATAATTAAATTTGCACAGAGAAGTATTGAGAAAGAAAAAATTAAAAAAGGAATTACCCGCATAGCCAACGGAGATGCGAAGTATAAGATTTCTACGAAAAACCTTTCAACAGATAATCAGGAAATGGCAATGCAGATTAATCGCATCGGTGAGGGTATTCAAAATGCAGTTGATAAGAGTTTGAAGGACGAAAGATTAAAAACAGATTTGATTACAAATGTATCTCACGATATTAAGACACCGTTGACCTCGATTATTAATTATGTAGGTTTGCTGAAACAGGAAAAATTTGACGATCCGAAAGTACAGAGATATTTGGATATATTAGATGCGAAATCGCAGAGATTGAAAACATTGACGGAAGACGTTGTGGAGGCATCTAAAATCAGTTCGGGAAATATTAACTTAGAGTTTGTCAATTTGAACCTTGTTGAGATGATACACCAGACGACAGGTGAATTTACAGAGAAGTTTGAGAAAAAAGATTTGAAAGCGGTTGTAAACGTGCCGGAAGAACCGGTTGTTGTCCGAGTGGACGGACGCCGTATGTGGAGAGTTATCGAAAATATTTACAACAATGCGGCTAAATATGCGATGCCGTCCACAAGAATTTACGTTGACATGGTGGCAAATGGTAAAGTTGTCGTGCTTTCTTTGAAAAATGTTTCCGAATATCCGTTAAATATTACGGCAGATGAACTTACGGAAAGATTTATCCGCGGAGACGTTTCAAGAAGTACGGAAGGAAGCGGTCTGGGACTTTCTATCGCAAAAAATCTTACGGAAATGCAGGGCGGAAAGTTTAAGATTTATATTGACGGAGATTTGTTTAAAGTTACGATTACTTTCCCTCAAATGCAGCCAACTGTTACAAAAACGGAAGAAATGTGACAAAACGATGAAGAAAAGGCAAGGAATTATAAAATATTCCTTGTCTTTCTTGCGTTTGGGAGTAATACGCATTACAATATTATGTGATTAAAATTTAAAGAGGTATTTATGGAAGAAATCAGAAATATTTTAGAAGAAAGTTTACATATAGATTTTATACAGGCAACAATAAGTAACCCAAAGACAAAGGGCGGAGTGACGAAGATAAAAGTCCGTCCGGTTATGGTAAAAGGGGAACTTTTATTTCAGTGTGAAACATTTGAAAATAATCAGGCATTTCACAAAAATTATAAAAGAGAAGATGCCGTTTTATATCTCGCAGAGATAATGGAACGGTTTAAACAGATGCAGTTGGAAACAAAGCAAAATCAGTATACTGTTTTGGTGAGCAAAAAGGGAAAAGTGACCGTGAAGAAAAAACAGCAGACAGGTTGTGTAAAGCAGGTTGATTTATCCCATAACCGCTCAAAACAATATATTTTAGAGGAAGGGAAAATCGTTCCGTTTTTGTGTGATTTGGGGGTAATGACACAGGAGGGGAAGATTGTCAGAACACGTTTTGATAAGTTCAGACAGATAAACCGTTTCTTAGAATTTATCGAGGATATATTACCGCAGTTGGATAAGGACAGAGAGATTACGATTTTAGATTTCGGTTGCGGAAAATCTTATCTGACATTTGCCATGTACTATTATTTACATGAGTTAAAAAAATATGATGTTCGCATTATCGGGCTGGATTTGAAAAAAGAAGTCATTAAACATTGTAATGCGTTAAGTGAAAAATACGGATACGAAAAGTTGAAATTTTTGGAAGGAAATATCGCAGATTATACGGGAGTAAATGAGGTGGATATGGTTGTGACGCTTCACGCTTGCGATACGGCTACCGATTACGCACTGGCAAAAGCGGTGGGCTGGAATGCAAAAGTAATTTTATCCGTTCCGTGCTGTCAACATGAGGCGAACAATCAGATAAAAAATGAAACACTGGAACCGATTTTAAAATACGGTTTAATTAAAGAAAGAATTTCCGCTCTCGTAACAGACGCACTGCGGGCAGAATATTTGGAGCGGGAAGGTTATGAGGCACAAATATTAGAATTTATCGACATGGAACATACGCCGAAAAATATTTTAATCCGTGCCGTAAAAACAGGAAGAAAAAGTAAAAATGCAGAGAAGATTACTGCCTGCGAGGAAGAGTTAAATCTTTCGCTGACATTGAAGAAACTATTAGATAATAAAGGGGAAGTATAGATGAAAAAAAAGATAATAACAGGGAGCATACTGGCTGTTATCGTTATTGTAGCGGTCATTATTTTTGGTACGGTTTTCAATGAGAGAGCCACAGAAAAAACAGAGGCTATGAAAGGGGCAAGTCTTCCGGTCATCTCCTTTAAAGAGGGAGAATACACCATTAATACTCTTTTCGGCTACACGGGAAGTATGGATATGACATCTGTAAGGGATATGGTTTTACCGATTTCTGTCGGAACGACAGTACAGGCGGATATACACGGCTATGACGGAAAAATCAAATCGTTTACTTATGAGATATGTACGCTGGACGGAAAGGAAAGCATTAAACAGGAAACGGTTAAAAAAGTGAAGGACAGTGTCAATATAGAACTCGGAGATACGATTTCTGACGGAGAAGAAAAAGTGTTGAAGATGAAAATGACACTGGATAACGGTAAAGATGTGTATTACTATACACGCGTGTTGAAAACAACGGAATTTCATGTGCAGCAGTGTTTGGAATTTGCAGATGATTTTCATAAGAAAACATTTGACGCAGGACAGGTAAATACATTAAAACCGAGACTGGAGCGTGGAAGCAATCCAAATCCAAGTTCTCTTCAGAGAGTAACATTAAATTCCGATATAAAACAGATTGGCTGGAACGGTTTAAATCCGGAAATTGTCGGAGATGTCGAGTGGCAGATTAAAGAAACGACGGAAACATATACTTCCATTTATCTGAAATATCAGGTGAAATGTAAAACGGGAGAAAATGAAGATATATATAATGTGACAGAATTTTTCAAAGTTCGTTTCCTCAAGGGAAAAGGTTCGTTGGAAGATTATGAGCGTACAATGAATGAAGTATTTTCGGGAAAAGAAAGCGATTTTTCCACAAAGGGAATTGAACTTGGGATTGCCGATGAAAAAGTTCCGTATATTGTCAACGAAAAAGAGAATATGATTTCTTTTGTGCAGGAAAGAGAAGTATGGAATTATAATAAGGAAGAAAATAAGATTTCCCTTGTATTCAGTTTTGCGGACGGCGAGGAAAAGGATATTCGAAGCAGAAATGATAATCACGAAATAGATTTGATTTCTATGGACAATAAAGGAAATACAACTTTTGTCGTGTGCGGATATATGAATCGCGGAATGCACGAAGGTCAGGTCGGTGCAGGAATTTATTATTTTAACAGCGAGAAGAATTACGTGGAAGAAAAAGCGTTTATCCCAAGCGAAAAATCAGGTGAAATTGCCGCAGAAAATTTAATTCAGCTTGCTTATTACAGTAAAGAAGAAAATAAATTGTATGCAATGTTTGAGGGTACGCTGTACGAAATTGATTTGGAAACACAAAAACGTTCTGTATTGGTAAAAAATTTGGAGGAAGGTCAGTACATTGTTTCCGATGACGGAAAACATATCGCTTATCAGTCAAACGGGAAATTAACGGAAGCGACTGAAATGACTATTCAAAATTTGCAGACCGGTAAAAAGCATAAAGTAAAAGCAGAGAAAGGCGAGGTTATCCGCCCACTTACATTTGTTTTGGGAGATGCGGTCTACGGTATAGGAAAAAAAGAAGATATTGGTAAAAATGTATCCGGCAACGATATTATTCCGTTATATCAAGTGGAAATCCGCAATCAGAAAAATGAAGTGGTAAAAACGTATTCGGAGGATCAGACTTATGTTGTAAATGCGAAAGCAGAGCATAATATGATTACGCTGGAAAGAGTGAAAAAGAGCGGGGATACTTACACAGGCATTACCCAGCATTATATTACAAATAATAAAGTACAGGAAGAACCTTCCGTTACGGTTGAAACTTATACGTCCGAAACGAAGGGAACGGTAACAAGACTTGAAGACACGAAAATGTCTTCAGAACTTAATCCGAAAAAACTTGTACAGAAACAGTTGGCAAAGGAAAAATCTGTCGTGATTGAGTTTAATCTGGCAGATGATGAGGACTGCTATTACGTTTACGGCAGAGGAAAATTGCAGGGAATTT
This sequence comes from uncultured Lachnospiraceae bacterium, assembly GCA_900551895.1. Taxonomy (GTDB): domain Bacteria; phylum Bacillota; class Clostridia; order Lachnospirales; family Lachnospiraceae; genus Faecalimonas. The sequence goes on from URXX01000008.1 coordinate 43,154, forward strand.
ACAAAACTGCTGGTGCTGCCATTGCAAAGGCGGATGAGATGCGGGGAGTTGTAGTGACCTCTAAGCAGACAAAGGTGTGGGAGAGAGGAAACAGACAACTTCGATACAATATGGAAAATACTTCTGCATTTTCCGCACAGGCGGGCGAAACCTCTCTTCAGGCATGCCTAAGGCAGGCATTGGAATACGAAGGAAAGAAAGTGAATGTGGCAAAAGAAATGAAAGACGGGAAATCTCCTATGGATATTTTAAATAAATATTCGGGCGGGGAGGCAGTTGATTTAAGCGGCTGCACCGTAGAACAGTTATGCTATCTCATTGGAAAAGGAACGCCGGTTATTGCGATGACGGGAACAGACAGTGGGATTTTGTTGGTCGGATATGATGATAAGATGATTACTTATCTGAACCCAAGCACTTCTAAAAAACCGACAGAGGCGATAGCGGTTATTGAAAATATGGCGAAAGGAAGTCAGGGAACTTTCTTTGGGTATGTGAAATAAAAAAATGGCGTCATGCGATAAATTCGTATGACGCCGTTTGCTGTTAAGAAACAATTTTTTTATTTTTAAAGATAACATATTCGTATTTGGAAAGTGCTTTCAATACAATCATTCCAAGTACACCGCAGGAAATTATTTCACCGATTCCTACCGTAAGCATCATAAATGGAATTGGGAGAGGAACTCCGTATCCGTATGATAAAACAAACGGTACAACGATTGTGTTTGCGATGATTGGCGGAAGCGGAGCGAGAAAAGAACTCTTTTTACGCAGAGCATATGTAAAGCAGGCTGCGATAAGAGTTGCTAAACTTCCGAAAATAATATCAGGGATAATTGCACCGCCCAATATATTTCCAATCAGACAACCGATAAATAACCCCGGAATTGCTGCCGGTGTAAAAAACGGAAGAATGGTAAGGGATTCTGCTACCCTGACCTGAACTTCTCCAAAGCCGAATGGTGCGAACACTACAGTCAACACCACATAGATTGCGGCAATCATTGCCGCCTGTGTCAAAAATGTTACTTTCTGGTTTTTCATATTCAATTCTCCTTTAGTTTTGTTTTACGTGTGGAAGGTCACGAACACACGATTCATTTCCGCGAAACAGTGAGCCATGTGGAGATGCTTGCATATCCATTTGGCGAATGTCGCGAGAGTCAAATACCGTAGGTATTTGGCTTACGCCGGAAATCGGCGAAACCCTTGTAAGACCTTGTTTTTCGGGTTTTTGTAACGGGTAATAGTTTAGCATAGAGAAGTACAAAAAGCAAGTAAAGAAAACTAGAGAAAAAATATTAAGTCATTTGGTATATTTAAAAAGAAACAAAGAACAGATTTAATTGTCTACGAAGTTAAAAAGAGGTCAATGGAGAGTTATCTTCATTGGCTGTTTTTATGTGATTTAAACTATATTTATGTTTCGGGAAAGAGGAGAAGATGCTATGAATGGAAAAATACAAGAAATTTATCAATTACTATTATCGGAAACGGACTATTTAAAAGATGCAGGGAAAGATATTGAAAAGGCAGTAGAATATTTTCTGCAAAAAAATAGTTTGTGTTTGAATGAAAAAGAGTATGAAAAGATTCGAGATGAATTATTTGCAGTAACAAGTCTTACAGAAGAAACAGGGTTTATTAAAGGATTTCAGTATGCTGTAATGTTGATGACAGAATGCTATACAGAAAAATACTTACTGTAAAGCCTTTACAATTTTTAAAATCTGTTCTTTTGTTTCATTATTACAAGCATGTAATTCATGAAGTATTTCCTGTTCAATGGCAGAAGAAGCATCATTGTATTCTTCAGATAAAACATAGTCAACAGTGGTATCCAAAGCATTGCATATCTGTACTAATGTGGAAAGAGATACTTTGACACGATTGTTTTCGATATTGCTGATATGGCTGGTGTTTACATCAGCGGAGTTAGCAATATATTCTTGTGTCAGATTTTTAGAAAGGCGTATAGTTCTTAATTTTTCTCCGATTTGTTCAAAATTCAAATGCTCCATATAAAAAAACTCCTAACAAATATTTATCTAATTGTAATATTTGTTTAGTTGGAGTATAATTATTTATAACTATAAAAAGTATAGTTATAAATAAATTAAGGAGAATGATAATATGTATGAAATGGAATGCTTAACGACTAATGAAGTAAAAATCTCTGTAGATTCAGAGGAGTGTTCTCCATTTTTTGGAGAGTGCTATCCAATTGGAGAAGGTTGCTGTGGGCCAGAATGTAACCCGAACTATTAAGATGTAACTATCTAGTTACGTAAACTGTTGCTAGAGATTATCTGAGGTAACATTTTTGAAGAAGAAGGCTACATACTGTCAGTACTGGATATGTATGTAGCCATTTTAAATAACTTATTAAGGAAGAAAAAATATGTTTTACGCATTAAATAAAAATGTATATTTGGTTAGAGGAAATGTTAAAAGTTGTATTTATGACTTTAACACATCAAAATTGTACAGTATAAATCTGAAACTGGCAGAAAAAATAAATTTAATTAATGAAGGAAAAATTTTAGTTGGTAGTGTTGATGATGAATTAATTAAAATTTTGGAAGAATTAGTTCGATTAGAAATTTTAATATTGGTAAAAAAACCAGTTTGTCGAAAAATTGATGAAATAAAAAGGAGGGCTCATGGCTGCGAGTTTGCATGGATTGAGATTACGAATAAATGTAATTTGAAATGTAAGCATTGCTACAATGAATCTGATGCTTATTGTGACACTATTATGTCTTTAGATGATTACAAAATGGTTATAGATGCTGTTGTAAAATTAAAAATAAAAAAAATACAAATTATTGGAGGCGAACCCTTTTTTGATAAAAAATTGCTCGTAGAAATGTTAAAATATACCGTAGGGAAGTTTGAGTTTATTGAAGTATTTACAAATGGTACCCTAATTTCATCAGAATGGTTTGAGTTTTTGAAAAAGAATAATATCCATATAGCTTTGTCGATTTATTCATATAAAGCAGAGGTGCATGATAAAATTACTGGATATAAAGGATCATGGGCAAAAACAAATGAAACAATAAAAAAATTGAAGAGTTATAAGATACCGTATAGGGTGTGCAATGTTTTGATGAAAGGTGTGGATATTGGTGAAAGAACAACAGATTTATATCGACTTAGTAATAAAAAAGATATTGTTAGAATGTCAGGAAGAGCAAGTTTTTCGCTTTTAACTGATGATTTGATAAGAAAAAAACTTATTACGAAGAAAACTTTTGAAACACCTATAAAGAAAGAGGTTTGTTGTAGGTTGCTTTCGGGGCATAACTGTTTTCAAGACAAGATATATATTTCTTCTGATTTAAAAGTTTTTCCATGTGTGATGGAAAGAAGGATGATGCATTGTGTAGTTGATTCTAATAATGGAATTGTATTAGATAATTCAATACGGTATTTTAATAAAGATAAAATTAAAGAGTGTAAATGTTGCGAATACAGATATGCATGTTTTGATTGTAGACCTAATTCTATAAGTGGGGATATATGGGAAAAACCGTGGTATTGTACATATAATCCACTAGAAGGAAAATGGGCAGATGAAGAAGAGTTTTTATTAAGACTTATAGATAAATGGAAAGGTTAAAGAACTTGAGGTTACTATGGAAAAGGACATAAAATTTCATAATGTAGATAGATTAGATTTAATTAATGAAAAAAAAGTGAACCAAATTCTTCAACAGCAAGGAGTGTATTCTAAATCGAATATATTTCCGATTGCTTCGTTACAATTTGAATTAACTTCACATTGTAATATGTTTTGCAAGCATTGCTATAATAATTCAGGAATATCTAATACAGTTTCCGATTTAATGACAGGAGAAAAATGGGTTGAATTTTCAAATTATCTTGTTAATCAAGGGGGAATATTTGAATGTATTTTATCTGGTGGAGAGCCTTTACTTTTGGGTGAAAGATTATTTGAAATTATGGATATTTTACATAATGATGGGACTTGTTTTATGTTACTTACTAATGGGTTTCTTATAACGGATGAAAGTGCAAAAAGATTACGAAAATACCGTTACCACTGGTTGCAAATTTCTATAGATGGTGTGACTGCAGAATATCATGATTCTTTTAGACAGAGAAAAGGAAGTTGGAATAAAGCAGTAGAAGGGGCGTTAAAAATTTCAGAGAACAAAATTCCACTGAAGATTGCACATTGTGTAACACCGTATAATTTGCAAAGCATTGATGAGATGTGTGAGTTTGCTTATTTTCTTGGGGCTTCTTGTATTACAGTTGGACAACTCTGTTTTAGTGGACGAGCAGCACATAATAAAGAGTTACTTTTATCTGATACACAACAAAAATTTTTATATCGAAAAGTCGAGGAGAATATTGCTAAATATGCTGGGAAAATGAAAGTTAAAAGTTCAAATAGTGTTCGAATGGGATTAGAACGTCATAGGAGAAACCCGAATTCAGGAGCGATTATCAGACCAAATGGGGATATAAGAATAGATGGTATGGCACCTTTTGTTATAGGTAATATACTTTTAGAAGATTTTGCTGATGTGTGGAAACGGAAGATTAGCACTTGTTGGGATAATCCTAAAGTTAGGGAATATATAGAGGGGTTTGATGATAACGATCGGAATAATTTTTATCTAAATTATTTAGAAAATGATATTTATATTTAGAAATAAGTGGGAGAATTATGAAATTTTTCAAGGGAAAAAGAAAATAGCCGCCACATCTTGCACATGTGACGGCTGCCCATTAGGGTAGTAATCATTGTTCAGGGTAAGCCGCTTGCGGTTTCCCTTTTTGTATATTCAATATAGCACATCGAAATAGATTCTGCAAGTGGCGGGGAATGAAAAAGTTCTATACTTTTCGTAAGAACATTATTTCTTATCATTCGCAATTGCGATAAACCGTAAAATAAGGTATACTATAAAAACAGTGAAAATAATTTCTGAGAGGATAATAAAATAGAAAAAGGAGTTGGGGAAATGGAATTAGTAACAGTAAGAGAATTGTACAAGAACCGAGAACAATATTTAGACAAAGAAGTCAGTATTGGCGGCTGGGTAAGAAGTATTCGAGATTCCAAAACATTTGGATTTATCGTTGTAAATGACGGTTCATTTTTTGAAACATTACAGGTAGTATACCATGATACAATGGAAAATTTTGCGGAGATTTCTAAATTAAATGTAGGTGCTGCAATTGTTGTCAAAGGTACATTAGTGGCGACACCGCAGGCAAAACAACCATTTGAAATTCAGGCAACGGAAGTTATTGTGGAAGGAGCATCTGCGCCGGACTATCCGTTACAGAAAAAACGCCACAGTTTTGAATATTTAAGAACAATCGCACATTTACGTCCGAGAACAAATACATTTCAGGCAGTATTCCGTGTTCGTTCTTTAATCGCATATGCAATTCATCAGTTCTTCCAAGAAAGAGGGTTTGTATATGTTCATACACCAATTATTACAGGAAGTGACTGTGAAGGTGCGGGAGAAATGTTTAGAGTAACAACTTTAGATATGGAAAATCTTCCGAAAAATGAGGACGGAACAGTAGATTACAGTCAGGATTTCTTTAACAAAGAAACAAGTTTGACTGTAAGCGGACAGTTAAATGGAGAAACATATGCGCAGGCATTCCGTAATATTTACACATTTGGTCCTACATTTAGAGCGGAAAACTCTAACACAACAAGACACGCCGCAGAGTTTTGGATGGTAGAACCGGAGATTGCATTTGCAGATTTGGACGATGACATGATGCTTGCAGAGGCGATGTTAAAATACATTATTAACTATGTATTGGAAAATGCACCGGAAGAAATGAACTTCTTTAATTCCTTTGTAGATAAAGGACTTTTGGATCGTTTACACAACGTGGTAAACTCTGAATTTGCCCGTGTGACATATACAGAGGCAATCGAATTGTTGGAGAAAAACAACGATAAATTTGACTATAAAGTATCTTGGGGAGCAGATTTACAGACAGAACACGAACGTTATCTGACAGAAGAAGTGTTCAAACGTCCTGTTTTCGTAACAGATTATCCGAAGGATATTAAAGCATTCTATATGAAAATGAACGATGATAACAAAACAGTGGCAGCAGTAGACTGTCTTGTTCCGGGAATCGGGGAAATTATCGGAGGAAGTCAGAGAGAGGACGATTATGACAAATTGTTGGCTCGTATGAACGAAATGGGATTAAAACCGGAAGAATACCAATTCTATTTGGATTTAAGAAAATATGGTTCTACAAGACACGCAGGATTTGGGTTGGGATTTGAACGTTGTGTAATGTATTTGACAGGTATGTCTAACATCAGAGATGTTGTACCATTCCCAAGAACAGTAAATAACTGCGAATTATAAGAGGAAGAATGGGGCGTGGGAAAAGTGAATTTCCGCGTCCTTTTGCATTAGAAAATAAAGGGGAAACAAGTATGAATATTTTAGTAGTTGATGATGAGATAGAAATAGCGGACGTAGTGGAGTTGTATTTACAGAGTGATCAGTATCATATTTATAAATTTTATACTGGGCAGGAGGCGTTGGACTGTGTGGCCAATACAAAAATTGATTTGGCGATTTTGGATGTGATGCTTCCGGATATTGACGGATTTGAGATTTTAAAGAAAATTCGAGAGAAATATACATTTCCGGTTATTATGCTCACGGCAAAGATTGAGTATATGGATAAAATTACAGGGCTGACTTTAGGTGCGGATGATTATATTCCAAAACCGTTCAACCCGCTTGAACTGGTTGCTAGGGTGAAAGCACAGTTAAGACGCTACACACAGTATAATGATGTTGGTAAAAATGAAGGAGATATTATTGACTTTGGTGCGTTGTTTTTAAACAGAACTTCCCACGAATGTGTCTATTATGATAAAGAACTGACATTGACACCGATTGAATTTGATATTCTTTGGCTGTTATGTGAAAACAGGGGAAGGGTAATCAGTTCGGAGGAGTTATTCAGAACGGTATGGAAAGAGCAGTATTATAAAAACAGTAATAATACGGTAATGGTGCATATCAGACATTTGCGTGAGAAAATGAGTGAGCCTACAGGCAAGTCGGATTTCATTAAAACCGTTTGGGGAGTTGGATATAAAGTTGAAGAATAAATACCGCAAATTAAAATTAAGTGTTTTATTGCAGACCGTATTTGTAACGGCACTGACCGTTTTAGTAGGTGCATTTCTGTTGAATTATGTTATTGACGGTATATATAACGAAAGTTTCGGAAGGATTTTTGTGGATATACTGATGAGTATGGGGGTAAAACGGAAAACGGCAATAGAGTGGTACTGGAAATTTATCGGTAATAATAAAGATTTGTTTATGGTGATAGGATTTTTGTCTTTGTTTGCCGTATTCTTCTATATCGCACTGTCAAAGATGACAAGTTATTTGCATCAGATTGAGGCAGGAATCGAAAATATTATTTCGGAGTCTACGGAGCCTGTACATCTGATTGCCGAATTAAGACCGATTGAAAAACGGTTAAATGAGATTAAGGAAACATTGAAACGGCAGGAAATGGAAGCGGTTGAGGCGGAAAATCGAAAAAATGATTTGGTTGTTTTTCTTGCCCACGATTTAAAAACACCGCTGACTTCGATTGTGGCATATTTAAGTATGCTTGAGTCACATCCGGAAATGTCTGTGGAAGAGAGGGCGAGGTATACGCATATTTCTCTTGAGAAAGCGATGCGGCTCGGAGAATTGATTAGCGAGTTTTTCGAGATTACAAAATTTAATCTGCAAAATATCGAATTGGAGAAAGTGGAATTAAATTTGAGTATGATGCTTGAACAGTTGGCGGATGAGTTGTATGGTGTTTTGCGGGAGAAAAATCTTATCTGCAAAGTGTATACCGAAGACAATCTTGTTGTGGAGGGGGATCCCGATAAGTTGGCAAGAGTATTTGACAATATTTTAAGAAATGCTGTTACTTACTGCTATCCCGATACGCTTATTGAAATTCAGGCAAAAGAGATTGGTGATCATATCGAGATTATCTTTATGAACCGAGGGGAAGAAATTCCGCCGGAAAAATTGGACAGGTTGTTTGAAAAATTTTATCGTGTGGATAACGCACGGTCAAGTTCAACAGGCGGGGCAGGATTGGGACTGGCAATTGCAAAAGAGATTGTGGAGTTACATTCAGGTACAATTCGTGCGGAAAGTAATAAAGAACAGACAAAGTTTATTGTAAGTTTACCGAAAGGGGAAAAGGATGAAATTTATTCACATAGCGGACGTGCATTTGGGGGCAAAGGCAGACGCAGGAAAAAAGTATAGTGCAAATCGTGAAGAAGAGATTTGGGAAAGTTTTGCAAAGATAATTGATTTATGTGAACAAAAAGAAATAAATTTGTTGCTTATAGCGGGTGATTTGTTTCACCGCCAACCGTTATTGCGGGAATTGAAGGAAGTTGACTATCTGTTTTCCAAGTTGACAAAGACGAAAGTTGTATTTATAGCCGGAAATCACGATTATATCAGATGGAATTCGTATTATAGGACATTTCGCTGGAGCAAAAATGTATTTCCTCTTTTCAGTGACAGGCTGGGTTGTGTAGAATTTCCGGAGTTTGAAACGGCGGTCTACGGGTTCAGTTATTATCAGAGGGAAATTACAGAGAGAAAATATGCAAAAGCAAAGGCTTGGAAGAAACAAAAAAATGAAATCCTTTTGGCACACGGCGGAGATGAGAAACATATACCGATTAATAGAAATGAATTAGTTTCTTTAGAGTATGATTATATTGCATTAGGACATATCCATAAACAAATAAATATTGAAGAAAACAAAATAGTTTACTCGGGGGCGTTAGAGCCGATTGATAAAAATGACGTGGGTATGCACGGTTATATTGAGGGCGAGATAAAAGACGGCAGAGTACTTGCCAAGTTTGTACCGTTTGCCATGCGTGAATACGTGCATATGCGGTTGGAAATGAACGATACAATAACGAATATGCAGTTGAAAGAAATTATAAAAGAGAGCATAGAAAAGCGGGGAATAAAAAATATTTATAAAATTATTCTCTCCGGTTTTAGAAATACAGATATAGTATTTGATGTTTCAAATACAGATCCGTTTGGGAATATTTTGGAGATTGCAGACGAAACAAAACCGGCGTATCGTTTTGAAGAGTTGCGGGAAAAAAATAAAGACAACTTACTCGGAAAATATATTGAGAGTATGGGAAATTGTGAGCCGGACAGTTTAGAGTATATGGCTCTTTATGAGGGTGTGACGGCACTTTTAGAAACAAAGAAGGGATAACGAGGGAATGAAGTTACTGGAAACCATTATAAAAAATTTCGGGAAATTTTCAGGGAAGTCATGGGAATTTACGGAAGGAATAAATGTAATTTATGGTGAAAATGAATCGGGAAAGACAACTTTGTATACATTTATTAAAAGTATGCTTTTTGGACTGGAAAGAGGAAGAGGACGCGCATCTTTAAATGATGAATTCAGTCAGTATGAACCGTGGGAAAATCCGAACTTTTATTCCGGAATACTGCGATTTTCTTGTGGGAACAGAAAGTTTAGACTGGATAGGAATTTTGATAAATATTCTAAAAGTGTCAATCTGATTTGTGAAGACGACGGGGAAGAATTATCTGTGGAACAGGGAGATTTGCAGGTGCTTCTTGACGGACTGACACAGGAAGCGTTTGAAAATACGGTTTCTATCGGTCAGTTAAAAGTAAAGACAGATCAAAGTCTTGCAAACAGACTGCAGGATTATGCCACAAATTACTATACAACAGGTGACGGCGAAATCCATTTGGAAAAGGCGTTAAAGTGTCTGAACGGCAAGAAAAAAGAAGTGGAGAAACAATTTAAAGAAGAATTGATGAAGTCGGACAGAAAGCGTGAAGAGATTGCGTTGGAGTCATCATATGTTTGGCGCGATATTCATAAAATTGAACAGAAATTAGAAGCGATAGATGAAGAAATTCGAGTGAAAGAAGAGCAGGAGAAGAATACGGAGGAGAAGCCGAGATGGAGAGTTCACCCGCTGGAGGTATTAGGAATTCTTGTCTGTCTTGCGGCGATTTTTGTTTTTGTTCTTCGTCCGTGGAACTATCTTATTGTAATTGTAGGAGCGCTGGCGGAAGGGATTTATATTTGGAACAGAACAAAAGAGGGAAGAAAAAAAGAAGAACATATTGAAAATGAGAATGCAATCCGAAAATTACGCTGGGAGAGAAATCATGTTTTTGAGGAACTAAAAGAAAAACAGGTACAGCACAGCAATCTTGAAGAGCAGTTAGAGGAACTGCAGGGAGAGAACGAGGAGCATAGAGATTGGAAACGTAAAAAAGAGGCGCTTGATTTGGCAGCTGAGAAATTAATTGAAGTTTCAAGCCATATGCAGAAAAGTCTCGGACAGGCGTTAAATGAGAGGACATCGGAGATTATCAGTCAGATTACAGGCGGGAAATATACCCGTATTTTTGTGGAGGATAATTTGAAAATCAGCCTTTTAACAAAAGAGAAAAAAATTCCTCTTGAAAGGGTAAGCAGAGGAACGATAGAACAGATTTATTTTGCACTTCGTATGGCATCGGTGGAAATTATGAATGAAGAGGAATTTCCGGTTATATTGGACGAAACCTTTGCGTTTTACGATGAAAAAAGACTGCAGTATACATTAAAATGGCTGGCGGAAAATAAGAAACAGGTGCTATTGTTTACTTGTCAGAAAAGGGAAGAAGAACTGTTGGATAAAATGGGAATACCGTACACATATTATGAATGCAAATAAAAAAAAGAGTGATACGTAACTATCAATTAGGATAGAAGCGTACCACTCTTTTTTATTCATCTTAGATACGTTCGCCGTTGCGGTATTTTTCAACGATATGCTGAATACGTTCGTTCGGGCTTAAAATTGAACTGAGAGAACCGTCATGGTTCAATGTGTCGATAATTAAAGCGATATATTTGCTCATATCACAGTTAATGTAATATGGTTTGCTCAATAACTCAGGTGTCTGATAAATTAAGTTTGTTGTTAAGATACCGTGGATAATACCTTCTTCGTATGCCTTGTCAAATTTTGAAAGACCATTTGTAAATAAGCCGAATGTTGCAGCGGCAAAAATACGTTTTGCTTTTCTTCTCTTTAATTCTGTTGCAACATCAATGATACTGTCCCCTGAAGAAATCATATCGTCGATGATGATAACATCTTTTCCTTCCACGTCAGAACCTAAAAATTCGTGAGCAACGATTGGGTTACGTCCGTCTACGATTTGTGTGTAGTCACGGCGTTTGTAGAACATACCCATATCAAGACCAAGAACGTTTGCAAGGTAAACGGCACGGCTTGTACCACCTTCGTCAGGGCTGATAGCCATCATGTGTTTGCTGTCAATCTGCAAATCAGGCACTGCACGGAGAAGTCCTTTAATAAACTGATAAGTTGGACGGATTGTTTCAAATCCGCTGAGCGGAATTGCATTTTGTACACGAGGGTCATGCGCATCGAAAGTGATGATGTTGTCTACGCCCATGTGAACAAGTTCCTGCAAAGCAAGGGCACAGTCCAAAGATTCTCGGCTGCTTCTCTTGTGCTGACGGCTCTCGTAAAGGAATGGCATGATAACATTGATACGGCGTCCTTTTCCTCCGATAGCGGCAATAATTCTTTTTAAGTTCTGGAAATGGTCATCAGGTGACATATGGTTTACATGACCTGAGAGTGAGTAAGTTAAACTGTAATTACAAACGTCAACCATAAGATATAAATCTTTACCTCTTACAGATTCGTTGATGATACCTTTTGCTTCTCCTGAACCAAAACGTGGAACTCTGGCATCAATAAGGTAAGAGTCTTTTTTGTATCCTGTGAAAACTTCAGATGCAGAAATATCCTGTGTGCTTTCATTACGCCATTTTACAAGATAGTCATTTACCTTATTTCCTAACTCTTGGCAGCCGTCAACGGCAATAAGACCAAGTGCTCCTACAGGGATGTTTTCTAAGTTGCGTTCTTTTCGGTGTAACATTAGTTTGCCTCCATATTCATTAGTTTCTTTTTCAGACGAATGTCATCGCCTATGAGTTTTAAAAGTTTGTAGTTACTTGTAATGCGTGAGAATGTACGCTGTGAATAGTAATCCGAAAAAGTTTCCAGTGCAAGGTTTGTTGAAATAATAGTAGATTTCTTTTTCAGCAGACGTTCATTCAGGCATAAAAATAATTGTGAAGTAGTGAACGAATTGGATAATTCAGTTCCTAAATCATCAATAATTAACAAATCACAGTCGAAGATATGAGAGTTCATCACTTCGGCGGTTTCATCTCTTCCGAACTTACTCTTTTCAAAAATGTTGAAGAGTTCAAATGCAGTAAAATAAATTACGGAATAAGATTTATCAATGAGTTCTTTTGCAATGCAGTTGGAAAGAAATGTTTTTCCTACGCCCGTATCTCCGTAGAGAAACAGGTTTTCAAAGTCTTCTCCAAATCTTTCAACAAAATCAACGCAGATTCGGTGTGCCTTTCTAATGGCGGTTAATGATGACAAACCGCTTTTTGCATCGACAAAATTATCAGAATAGTAATCAAAAGAAAAGGTATCGAAATTTTCCTTTTTCAGAATTTCTTTCAGATTAGACTGTGTATATAAAAGGTCAATGGTTGCCTGTTTAAAGCAAATACATTTTTCGTTGCCAATATATCCGGTATCTTTGCATAGAGGACATTCGTATACCGGCTCAAGATAGTTTTCGGGATAGCCGTTCTGTTTGAGCAATTCCGACTTTTCGCGGCATAAAGTATCCAGTTGTACACGAAACTCTTCTAAAGCATGTGTGTCGCCGTCAAGTAGTTTGCGGGCGTGTTTAACCCCGAGCATAGAAATAGAATCCTCAAGTTCTTTGAACTTGGGAATCTTTTCGTAAATTTCATTATAGCGTTGCGTCAAAATATTCTGACTGTGTAACTGTTTTTGCTCATAGTTACGCATAATCATATCATGTTGAGCGTTTCTTAATGCCACGATACTCTCCTTTTACTGTTTATTGGCTTAAAAGTTGCTTTTCCAAAGAATCGTAATCGTAAGTACGACCTTCAAAGTTGTTAAATTTGTTTTTCACAACAGGTTTTGTTTCTGCTCTTCGGCGGACAACAGTCTGACGGTGAGCAGAGTCCAAACGTTTCAAATCAGAGAGATGATGTACGTTGGACGCAATCCATTTTTTTAAAATGGAATCGGTATATTCAAAACTTGGCTGGTGCAATTTCGCCATTGTGCGATTGCAAGCCTCAATAATTAAATCTAAACTAAATCCGTATTCTTCCGTCCATTTTTTAATATATGCCAATTCCGGTGCGGCAGCGGCGCGTCCTTTAATTCCAAAAGCATTTAAAATGGAATAACAGTTTTTATTATAAAACTTAGAACTGTTTCTTGCCTGTTCTACCGTTGTAATATGCTCTTCGGACCATGCAAGAGCCACTTTTTGAATGTAATGCATACTCTTATGTCCGTTTTCCACACAGTATTCAATTAAATATTCTACAAGATCTGCGGAAAAATGCAAGGTGTCATAAAAATATGTAATGGCTTCAATATCCGTTCCGGATAATGTTTTCCCAAGATACTGTTCAGCAATAAATAACAGTGATTTTAACTCTTTGCGATTTTTAAACTGTTCAATGTTGGAAGTTTTCGGAACAGGTTTTTCCTCGACAACTTCTTCCTGCATAACGACAGGAGTAGGTTCGATGACAACCTCCGGCTCTTCAACTTTAACCTCTTCGCAAATTTCTGTCGGTTCATCGCCCATACTGATACCCTCAATTTCGTTATCGGAATCGTAGGTAAGGGAAATCAGCCCTTCCTTTTCCCAATATTTCAAAGCACGTAAAATATCTTTCTCCGTATTCTCAAGACAATCGGCGATAGCGGAGATTGTCACGGTTGTACACGGGTTTTGCAAATGGCGGAGTAAGAACAAATATACTTTCACATACTCCCCGTTTGCACGTGCCATATAATTGTCGATAAAATCATTCTCAATCCATGTGGAATTCATCTGAAGATGATTGTGTAATTTTAATGCTTTCATTGTATCTTTACCCCTTCAAAAAGTAAGTTCTTCTTCGTTCGTATGCGTATTATAACATTATATCGGCACAGGACAAAGAACTTTTCGGTGGAAAACTTGGCTTTTTTGTGGATAAAAAAATTGTGGATAATGGGGATAACTATGTGGAAAGTAACGATTCTCCAATGTTTACAACGTCTCCGGCACCCATAGTTATCAACAAATCATCGTGGATACAGTGTTTAAGCACGAAGTTTTCCACAGACTCAAAGTCAGGAAAATAGTGTACGTCTGTCCCTGATTTTTTAATTTCTTCAGCGAGAAGTTCAGAGGACATTCCCAAAGTATCCGTTTCCCTTGCGGCATAAATATCAACGAGAAGAACATGGTCCGCCAGAGAAAGAGCCTTTGCAAATTCATGGAAGAATGCTTTTGTTCTCGTGTAAGTATGCGGTTGGAAAATACACCACGTTTCTCTGTGCGGATAATGTTTTACCGAAGAAAGTGTTGCTGTGATTTCTGTCGGATGATGAGCGTAGTCATCGATAATTGTAAATCCGTTTCGTTCACCTTTGTATTCAAAACGTCTGTCTGTTCCGGAGAAAGACAAAAGTCCTTTTTTAATAGATTCTAAAGAAACTTCGGTAAGTTCGCCTACCGCAATGGCTGCTAGGGCATTGGACACATTATGTTCTCCCGTAACGGAAAGAGAAATCCGGTCAACAAACTCTCCAAAACGATAGAAATCAAAAGAAGTACAGCCTGTTTCATTATAAGTAATATTTTTCGCACAATAGTCATAATCGCCGTTCAGACCGTAAGTCAGTATACGGCAGGTCAGCCCATCCGTGATAGCGTTTATATTTTCAATTTCACCGTTAATGATAAGCGTTCCCTCTTCATTTTGAGGAAGTAACTGTGCAAAACGGTGGAAAGAATGACGAATATCGTCAATATCTTTGAAAAAGTCCATATGGTCTTCTTCTACATTTAAAATAATACTGATTTTCGGCAGAAAATGCAGAAAACTGTTTGTATATTCGCAGGCTTCCGTAACAAATACGCCTGAGTTGCCGACACGGATATTGCCGTTGATTGCTTTTAAAATACCTCCTACGGAAATCGTAGGGTCTTTCTCTCCCTCCAAAAGGACGTGGGATAACATGGAAGTTGTTGTTGTCTTTCCGTGTGTTCCGGAAACTGCGATAGGGCATTCATAGTTTGTCATCAACTGTCCGAGAAGTTCGGCGCGGGATAACATTGGAATGTTCTGACGAACGGCTTCCGCAAATTCTTCGTTATCTTCATGAATGGCAGCGGTGTAAACGACAACATCAATTTCGTCAATAATGTTAGATGCTTTTTGACCGTAGAAAATAGTTGCGCCTTTGCCTGTAAGATGCTCAGTCAGTGCGGATTCTTTATTATCTGAACCGGAAACGGTAAATCCTTCTTTTAACAAAATTTCAGCCAAACCGCTCATACTGATTCCACCGATACCGATAAAATGTACATGGATTGGCTTTCTAAAATCAATTTTATACATAAAAATGCTCCCCATTCTTCTTTTTTACATTTTTAAACATATTTTATAGTCTACCTTTATATTATAACTATTGTAGGATAAAATGCCAAGCCATTTCTTTTTGTGATATTTGTATGAAAAAAGAAAAAAAGATTTAAAAATTTTGTAAAAAACGTTCACGTACTGGCTTGCGTATGCTATAATAAAATTATTATTACTGGAAGGGGCGATGACATGATAAAAAAAGAAATGATAGCAATGCTTTTAGCAGGCGGACAGGGCAGCAGACTGGGAGTTTTAACGGCAAAAGTAGCAAAGCCGGCAGTCTCATTCGGTGGGAAATACAGAATTATAGATTTTCCGCTGAGCAACTGTATCAACTCCGGAATTGATACGGTAGGAGTATTGACTCAGTATCAGCCATTAAGATTAAACACGCATATCGGAATCGGAATACCGTGGGATTTAGACCGTAATGTAGGAGGGGTAACCGTATTGCCGCCGTACGAAAAGAGTACAAGCAGTGAGTGGTATACGGGAACGGCAAACGCCATTTATCAAAATTTAGATTATATGAGCGCATACAATCCGGATTATGTATTGATTTTATCCGGTGACCACATATATAAAATGGATTATGAAGTTATGCTTGATTTTCATAAGGAAAACAACGCGGATGTTACGATAGCGGCAATGCCTGTACCGTTGGAGGAAGCAAGCCGTTTTGGAATTGTAATTACGGATGATGAGGGTAAAATCGAGGACTTTGAAGAAAAACCGGCACAGCCTAGAAGTAATCTCGCTTCTATGGGTATTTATATTTTCAGTTGGCCTGTCTTAAAAGAAGCGTTACAGGAGTTGTCAAGCCAGCCGAACTGTGACTTTGGAAAACACATTATTCCGTACTGTCACAGTAAAAATCAGAGATTATTTGCGTATGAGTACAACGGATATTGGAAAGACGTCGGAACATTAAGTTCATATTGGGAAGCAAATATGGAATTGATTGATATTATCCCTGAGTTTAATCTGTATGAAGAATTTTGGAAAATCTACACAAATTCAGGTGTGCTTCCGCCAAACTATGTTTCGGATCAATCGGCAGTGGAGAGAAGCATTATTTGCAACGGTGCAAGTATTTACGGTGAAGTACATAATTCTATTCTCGGTTCAAGAGTATGGATTGGGAAAGGAACGATTATAAGGGATTCCATTATTATGAATGAAACGGAAATCGGCGAGAACTGTGTAGTGGACAAGGCGATTATTGCCGAAAATGTAAAAGTCGGGGATAACGTCACTATCGGAATTGGAAGTGATAAGCCGAATAAGATGCGTCCGGATATTTATAATTCAGGATTAGCGACAATAGGAGAGAAGAGCGTAATTCCGTCAGATGTACAAATTGGGAAAAATACCGCCCTTAGTGGTGTGACATCAAAAGAAGATTACATAGGTGGAGTGCTTGAAAGTGGTGAAACATTAATAAAGGCAGGTGAAAGATAGGTATGAGAGCAGTAGGTATTATTTTAGCAGGTGGTAACAACAACAGAATGAAGGAACTGACGAATAAACGTGCGGTTGCGGCAATGCCTGTTGCGGGAAGTTACAGATGTATTGACTTTGCGCTCAGCAATATGACTAATTCTAATATACAGAAAGTGGCAGTGCTGACACAGTATAATGCAAGGTCTTTAAATGAACATATGAATTCATCAAAATGGTGGAATTTCGGAAGAAAACAGGGAGGTCTGTATGTATTTACACCTACCATTACAAAGGACAACGGTTATTGGTACAGAGGAACGGCAGATGCCATTCACCAAAATCTTGATTTTTTGAAGAAATCACACGAGCCGTATGTCATCATCACTTCGGCGGACGCGGTTTATAAATTGGACTACAATGAGGTTTTGGAATATCACATTAGAAAACAGGCTGATATTACAGTTGTATGCAAAGACTTAGAGCCGGGGGATAATGCAAGACGTTACGGAACAATCAAGATGAATGAAGACTGTCTGATTGAAGAGTTTGAGGAGAAACCGATGCTGGCAAAATCAAGAACGATTTCTACGGGAATTTATGTTCTTCGCAGAAGACAGTTGATTGATTTAATCGAAAAGGCAGCGGAGGAAGAAAATTATGATTTTGTAACGGATATTTTAATTCGTTATAAAAATGTAAAGAAAATTTACGGGTATAAGATTAAAAACTATTGGAGTAATATTTCAACAGTAGATGCTTATTACAAGACAAATATGGATTTCTTAAAACCTGAGGTGCGTGAGTATTTCTTCCATGAATTACCGCGAGTTTACTCTAAGGTGAGCGATTTACCGCCGGCAAAATATAATCCGGGGGCAGTTGTAAAAAATAGTTTGGTAGCGAGCGGAAGTATTATAAACGGTACGGTTGAAAATTCCATTCTATTTAAAAAAGTATTTGTTGGAAATAATTGTATTATTAAAAATTCAATCATTTTGAATGACGTTTATCTTGGGGATAATACATATATTGAAAACTGTATTGTGGAAAGCAGAGATACGATTCGTGCCAATACCCGCTACATAGGTGAGGACGGAATAAAGGTTGTAGTAGAAAAAAATGAGAGATATACATTATAATTAAGGAGGCAAAAGATATGCAGATTACAGATGTACGGGTAAGAAAGGTAGCAAAAGAAGGAAAATTAAAAGCGGTAGTGTCAATTACTATGGATGAAGAGTTTGTAGTACATGATATAAAAGTTATTGAAGGTGAAAAAGGTTTATTTATTGCAATGCCAAGCAAAAAATCATTAGACGGGGAATACAGAGATATTGCTCATCCGATTAATTCTGCAACAAGAGAGAGAATACAGAGTACGATTTTAGCAAAATACGAAGAGGCGTTACAGGAAGAGCCGGAAGTTGAAGAAGTCGTATAAGATTTAAAGATAATAAAGTGTCACGAAATCGGGAAAATGGTTTCGTGGCACTTTTTCTGTAAATCATGTATAATAGAGAAAAACTGAAAGGGAAGAAGAATGGATATAAAAGATTATATTTTGTATGAGGATGAACATCTGCTTGTCTGTCATAAATTAGCGGGAACAGCGACTCAGACAAGACGGATAGGTGAGAAGGATATGGTAAGTCTGCTGAAAAATTATTTGTATCAGCAGTCAGCAAAAAAACAAGAGCCGTATCTTGCCGTTATACATCGGTTAGACCAAATGGTAGAAGGATTACTTGTGTTTGCGAAAACGCCTTTTGCGGCAAAAGAATTGAGCAGACAGTTACAGCAAAAAGGGTTTGGAAAAGAATATAAGGCGGTTGTCTGTAAAATACCGATGCAAAAGAAAGGAACTCTTACGAACTACATGGTAAAAGATAAGCGTTCCAATACATCGCGGATATGCAGTGAAAATGAGATAGGGGCGAAAAAGGCGGTTTTACACTACGAGGTAGTGGAAGAAAAGGAAGACGGAACAGCGATGTTGCATATTTGTTTGGAAACGGGCAGACATCATCAGATCAGAGTGCAATTGGCAAATATCGGCTGCGGAATTATGGGCGATGCAAAATATAATGCGGGAAATTATGATAGGGAAAAGTGGAATAAGATTGCCCTCTGTGCCTATAGACTTCGTTTCGTGCATCCGAAGATGAAAAAGGAAATGATATTCGAGTTGTAGACTTGACAAAGATGCGTATTTCCCGTAAAATTACGAATAGTTATACAGATTGGCGATGAAAAGGATTAGTATATATAGGAGAAGTTACAGAGAGGAAATTTTTGGTGGAATATTTCTACGGACGCTATATAGAACCTGCCTTCGAGCTTTGTATGAAAGTACAACGTATCCCTGCGTTAAAGGGAAGAAAGTGAATTGTGACAGACAGGTATATGTTGTCATAATTAATTAGGGTGGTACCGCCGAGATTTTCGGTCCCTTTAGGGAACGAAAAATCCGGCGTTTTTTGTTTCCGTAAACTATCAAATAAAATAGTAAAAAGGAGAGAGTGCTATGGCAAAAGAAAAGAAATTTGTAGAGGCGATTACTTCAAGAGATGAGGATTTCGCACAATGGTATACAGACGTAGTAAGCAAAGCGGAACTGTGTGATTATACAGGAGTAAAAGGCTGTATGGTTTATCTGCCTAACGGATATGCAATTTGGGAGAAAATGCAGGCAGACCTTGATAAGAGATTTAAAGAAACAGGTGTAGAAAATGTATACCTTCCAATGTTAATTCCTGAAAATCTTCTTCAGAAAGAAAAAGACCATATTGAAGGATTTGCACCTGAAGTTGCATGGGTTACACATGGAGGAAATGAACCGCTTCAGGAAAGAATGTGTATCAGACCAACATCTGAAACATTATTCTGCGACCACTGGAGCAAAACAGTACAGTCTTACAGAGATCTTCCAAAGATTTGGAATCAATGGTGTTCTGTACTTCGCTGGGAAAAAACAACAAGACCTTTCCTTCGTTCAAGAGAATTTTTATGGCAGGAAGGTCACACAATTCATGCGACATATGAAGAAGCGGAAGAAAGAACAATTCTGATGCAGAAGATTTACAAAGAATTTATTGAAGAAAGTCTTGCAATTCCGCTTGTTGCAGGTAAGAAAACAGACAGTGAAAAATTTGCGGGAGCGGAAGATACTTATACGGTTGAAGCGTTGATGCATGACGGAAAAGCATTACAGGCAGCAACAAGTCATTTCTTCGGAAGCGGATTTGCAGATGCGTTTGATATTAAATATTTGGATAAAAACAATGAACTGCACAGCGTATATGAAACATCTTGGGGATTAACAACAAGAATGATTGGTGCGCTTATTATGGTACATGGTGATGACAGCGGTCTTATTCTTCCGCCAAGAATTGCGCCTATCCAAACAAGAGTGATTCCGATTGCACAGCACAAAGAGGGTGTTCTTGAAAAAGCGACAGAACTTATGAATACATTAAAAGCAGCAGGATATTCAGTTAATATGGATGACTCGGACAAGAGTCCGGGATGGAAATTCAGCGAGCAGGAAATGCAGGGAATTCCAACTCGTATTGAAATCGGACCAAAAGATATTGAGAATAATCAGGTTGTTGTTGTACGCCGTGATACAAGAGAAAAAATTGTCGTATCTTTAGATGAAATCGCAACAAAATTAGGAGAAATTTTGGAAACAATTCAGAAAGATATGTTTGATAAGGCGAAAGCATTCCTTGATTCTCACATTGACACTGCGGTTACTATGGATGAAATGATTGAAAAATTCCAAGAAAACCGTGGATTTATTAAAGCAATGTGGTGCGGAGATGAGGCTTGCGAGGACGAAATCAAAGCACAGACAGGGGGAGCGTCTTCACGTTGTATTCCACCTGAACAGGAACATTTATCAGATGTGTGTATCTGCTGTGGTAAACCTGCAAAACACATGGTTTACTGGGGAAAATCATATTAAAATAAAGAACGGAAAGGCACTTCGAAAGAGGTGTCTTTTTGTACACTTTCCCATGATATGAAGCTGCTGTGTGATATGTTAGGGAAAATCATGTTTAAACATAGATAAGGAAGGAATAAAAAATGAAAATTACATTACCGGAAAAAGTAAGGAAAATTATTCATACACTGAAAAGTCACGGTTATGAAGCATATGCAGTCGGTGGCTGTGTGCGGGATTCCATTTTAGGAAGAGTACCGGAAGATTGGGATATTACAACATCGGCTTTGCCGGAAGAAACAAAGGCGTTGTTTGACCGGACTTTTGACACAGGGATTGAGCATGGAACGATTACCGTGTTAATGGGAAAAGAAGGGTTTGAGGTGACAACATATCGCATTGACGGAAAGTATGAGGATAACCGACACCCAAAGCAGGTGACATTTACGAGATGTCTGCGGGAAGATTTGCTGCGCAGAGATTTTACGATTAATGCAATGGCATATAATGAAGAAGAGGGAATTGTCGATATTTTTGGCGGTATGGAAGATTTAAAACAGGGCGTAATCCGATGCGTTGGAAATGCGAAAGAAAGATTTGGCGAGGACGCACTGCGTATTTTGAGGGCGGTTCGATTTTCGGCACAACTCGGATTTACCATTGAGGAGGAAACGAAAGCGGGTATTGTGGCTTTAGCGTCCACGCTTCAGCAGATCAGTGCGGAAAGAATACAGGTAGAGTTGGTGAAAATGCTTGTTTCCCCTAACCCTGAGAGAATTCGTCTTGCCCATGAACTCGGCATCACGAAAGTGATTTTGCCGGAGTTTGACGAGATGATGAAAACGGAACAGGAAACGCCGCATCACATGTATACGGTTGGCGAACATACAATTAAGGCGCTCACACTTATCAGGGCAGATAAAATTTTAAGGCTGACAATGTTGTTGCATGATGTGGGCAAACCAATGATGAAAACGGTGGATGATGAGGGTGTTGCCCATTTTAAAGGTCACGATACAGAGGGTGAAAAAATCGTGAAACAGATTTTGAAGAGATTAAAATTTGACAATGATACGTTACGAAAAGTAACAAAACTGGTTAAATATCATGATTACAGAATCCCTGCACGAACAAAAAATGTAAGACGTGCGGTCAATATCATTGGGGAAGATTTATTCCCATTATATTTGGAGGTGCGTATGGCGGATACGCTGGCACAGAGTGAATATCAGCGTACAGAAAAACTGGCAAATCTTGACGGAATAAAAGACTGTTTCGAGGAAATACAGGAAAAGGGACAGTGCGTTTCCCTCAAAACGCTTGCGGTTACGGGAAATGATTTAATTCAACTTGGCATGAAGCCGGGAAAAGAAATCGGAGAAATGCTGAATACATTATTACAGTTGGTTTTGGATAACCCTGAATATAATAACGAAGAAATGTTAAAACTTTATGTAAAAGAAAGTGGAAAAATCTGACTTGTACAATAGATTTTGTTCTACTTTATAAAACTCCTTCATACAGTTAAAAGAGCAAAATAGAAAATGTAGGGGGAGTCATGAAAGAATATAGTTTAGATGTATTGGAGCAATATGATATAGAAGTCAGCGCTACGAAAAAAGTAAGGGGCGCTATTTTGTGCGAAACGGATAAAGGAGTACTTTTGCTCAAAGAAACCGTTGATTCGGAGAAAAAAATTCCGGCGTTGGAGGCATTGACAACTCAGATGATAAACAGAGGATATGAACGGGTAGATAATATGTTTATTAATAAGGAGGGGAATTTTGTCAGCGAGGCCGAAGACGGGACACGTTATGTACTGAAAAGGTGGTATTTGGGACGGGAGTGTGACGTGAAGCGTGAAACGGAAGTTTTGGAGGCGACAAGAAACCTTGCAAGAATACATTTACTCATGCAAATGCCGGATAATGACTGGAAAGATTTTACGGGAAATGATTTGACGGAAGAGTATATGCGACATAACAGGGAACTGAGAAAGGTGAGAAAATTTATACGAAATAAGACGGTGAAAAATCTGTTTGAAAATGTTGTTCTGCAGCATTTTGAGGAAATGTATATGTGGGCGGAATATGCCGGCAGGAAATTGGAGGCTTCCCCATATAAGACGATTCGGCAAAAAAGCGTTGAGAAAGGGACAATTACTCATGGGGATTACAATTATCACAATTTGATTGTAACGCAGCGGGGAATGGCGACAACTAATTTCGAACACTCCTGTCTGGATATTCAGGCGGCGGATTTGTACTATTTTATGCGAAAAGTATTGGAAAAATATCACTGGAGTGTGGAACTTGGCAGAGCGATGCTTCGCGCATATCAGGAAATAAAACCTTTGGGAGAGGAAGAAAAAGAATATCTCTGCATTCGTTTTATTTATCCGGAAAAATTTTGGAAAGTAATGAACAGTTATTATCATTCTAATAAAGCGTGGATTTCTGAGAAAAATGTGGAGAAACTTTCTCTTGCCATTTCGCAGACAGAGGAAAAGAAGCAGTTTTTAAAGAGTATATTTGCTTTTCATTTGGAAAATACTGTTGTATAATAGAGAACAGTAATTTACGGGAGGTAAAAGAAAGTATGGATTATCAGAAAAAATATGATCAATGGTTGAATGATGCTTACTTTGACGAAGACACAAAAGCAGAGTTAAAGGGAATTGCAAATGATGAAAATGAGATTAAGGAACGTTTTTATAAAGATTTAGAATTTGGAACAGCAGGACTTAGAGGAATTATCGGTGCAGGAACAAATCGCTTAAATATATATACAATCAGAAAAGCAACGCAAGGGTTGGCAAATTATATTTTAAAAAGAGATGCACAGGATAGGGGCGTTGCAATCGCATACGATTCGCGCCATATGTCACCGGAGTTTGCGGACGAGGCGGCGCTTTGCCTTGCGGGAAATGGAATTAAAGCGTATGTATTTGATGCGTTAAGACCGACGCCGGAATTATCTTTCGCGGTGCGTCAGTTAAATTGTATTGCGGGTATCAATATTACCGCAAGCCACAATCCGCCGGAATACAACGGATATAAAGTATACTGGGAAGACGGCGCGCAGATTACCCCTCCCCATGACAAAGGAATTATGGCGGAAGTGCAGGCAGTGGAAGATTTCCACACAGTAAAAACAATGTCTTTAGAGAACGCAAAAGAAGCGGGACTATATAAGACAATCGGTGCAGAAATTGATGACGTTTATATTGCGGCATTAAAAGAGCAGGTCATTCATCAGGATGCCATTGATGCCATGAACAAGGAGTTGAAAATTGTTTACAGCGCTCTTCATGGTACGGGAAATGTGCCGGTAAGACGTGTTTTAAAAGAACTGGGATTTGAAAATGTTTATATTGTAAAAGAACAGGAACTTCCGGACGGAAATTTCCCTACAGTATCTTATCCAAATCCTGAGTCGGAGGAAGCGTTTGAACTCGGTTTGAAATTAGCAAAAGAAGTGGATGCCGATTTAATTTTGGCAACAGATCCTGATGCGGACAGACTTGGCGTATATGTAAAAGATACAGTATCGGGAGAATATAAAGTTCTTACCGGAAATATGTCGGGATGTCTTCTTGCAGACTATGAAATCGGACAGAGAAAAGAAAAAGAGGGGCTTCCTAAGGACGGTTATCTTATTAAAACGATC
Source organism: uncultured Lachnospiraceae bacterium (assembly GCA_900551895.1). Classification (GTDB taxonomy): domain Bacteria; phylum Bacillota; class Clostridia; order Lachnospirales; family Lachnospiraceae; genus Faecalimonas. The sequence goes on from URXX01000008.1 coordinate 67,896, forward strand.
GTTACGACAAATATGGCGGACGCCATTGCAAAAGGATACGGTGTGGGACTTATCGAAGTGTTGACAGGTTTCAAATATATCGGACAGAAGATTTTAGAGTTTGAAACAACAGGAAAAGGTCATTATCTGTTTGGATTTGAAGAAAGTTATGGCTGTCTTATCGGAACACACGCCAGAGATAAAGATGCTATTGTTGCCACAATGGCGCTCTGCGAGGCGGCGGCATACTACAAAACAAAAGGAAAAACATTGTGGGATGCAATGATTGATATGTACGAAAAATACGGATATTATAAAGACGGTATTCAGTCAATCACATTAAAAGGAATCGAGGGCTTGGAAAAAATTCAGCAGATTTTAAATACGTTAAGAGAAGAAACACCGTCCTCATTCGGTCCGTATAAAGTAGTGAAAGCCCGCGATTATCAGGCGGACACAATTAAAGATATGGAAACGGGAGAAGTAAAACCGACAGGGCTTCCAAATTCAAACGTAATCTATTACGATTTGACAGATGAAGCATGGTTATGCGTCAGACCGTCAGGTACAGAGCCGAAAGTAAAATTCTACTACGGAGTAAAGGGAGCATCTTTAGAAGATGCGGACAAAAAATCAGAAGAATTGGGCAAAGAAGTGCTTGAAATGATTGATAAAATGCTATAATTCCCTTGACAAATATAGGGGAAACCGTTATAACAATACTTAGGGCAAGAGCAGGAAAAATAGGGAAAATGCTCACGATTGCTACAGAATCTAAGATGGATTTTATGATACAACTAGAGGAGGATATATCCATGAATAAAACAGAATTGATTACAGCAGTTGCTGAAAATGCAGAATTATCAAAAAAAGATGCTGAGAAAGCATTAAAAGCTTTCGTTGAAGTTGTTACAGAAGAATTGAAAAAAGGTGAAAAAATCCAGTTAGTAGGATTTGGAACATTTGAAGTAAGCGAAAGAGCAGCAAGAGAAGGAAGAAACCCACAGACAGGAAAGACAATGAGTATTGCGGCTTGCAAAGTACCAAAATTCAAAGTTGGAAAAGCATTGAAAGATGCAGTAAATTGTTAAAAAAATGTGAACGGGGACGTAGTGAAATTCAATTTTGCTACGTCCCCTTTTAAGAGGAGGAACGATGAGATTAGATAAATTTTTGAAAGTATCCCGCTTGATTAAAAGAAGAACAGTGGCGAACGAAGCCTGTGATGCAGGTCGTGTGTTCGTCAACGGTTTAGTTGCAAAAGCATCACAGAAAGTAAAAGTGGGCGATGTTATTGAAATTCAGTTCGGAACAAAAAGCGTGAAAGCGGAAGTGCTTGCTCTTCAGGAAACGACAAAGAAAGAAGAAGCGAAAGATTTATTCCGCTATTTATAGGCAAAGGCATAAATTTACCGCTCTTTTCATATAATAGCAAAAAGAACGTATTGTCTGTTCGGACAAATGGAAAGGGCGTGTAGGTGAGTGGAAGAGAAGCAAGTGCCAAAAGCACATAAAATTATAATCAATAACCGAAAGACAAGTGTGGTGACGGGAGTGCTGGACGTATTGTCTTTTGATTTGAATGAAATATTGTTGGAAACGGAACAGGGAATGCTCATGGTTAAGGGAAGCGATATTCATGTCAACCGGCTCAGTCTGGAAAAGGGAGAAGTGGACATCTCGGGAAATATTGACAGTATCGCCTATTCCGAAATTCACGCAAAAGCAAAACAGGGAGAAAATCTGATTGCAAAATTGTTCAGATAACGGTTTATGCTTGGAGTAGAGAAAGAAATGGCAATATTTGTCCACGCCGTCATTGCGGGAATGGTTGTGTATGGTACATATACTTTGTTGAGAGTGATAAGAAGAATTATCAGGCATAATCTGATTTCTGTTTCGATAGAAGATTTTTTGTTTTGGGTAGGGACGAGTTTTTATTTGTTTATCGAAATCTATTATACAAGTGATGGTAGTGTTCGCTGGTTCTTCATACTAGGTGTTGTTTTGGGCATGGTTTTCCTCTCTTTTTTGATTTTTTTGACGAAAAAAATATGTGAAAAAATTAAGAAAAGTGTTGATAAACGGGCGAAAACACGCTAATATGAACATATGTTATGGGGATAATGATGTATAAATAAGTAGTAAATGGGGAATTTGTATGGCGAAAATAAACAAAAAAATATCTTCACGCCAAAGAAAACAACAGTTAAAACGTCATAAACGCAGTATGGTAATTGTTACCTGTGTTCTTGCATTGCTTGGTGGAGTTGTTTTTGTAGGAAGTATTTCGCTTCAGGCGAAGAATAAAACATATAAAGCGCAGGAGCAGGAGTTACAAAGACAGATTAAAGAAGAGGAAGAAAGACTGGAAGATATTAAAGAATTTGAGGAATATGTGCAGACGGACGAGTATATAGAGGATAAGGCGAAAGAAGAGTTAGGGCTTGCCCGTAAGAATGAGATTTTATTTCAGGCAGAAAAATAATATATAGATTTTACAAAAGATTGCGGTTTACGCAATCTTTTTCTTTTATATACATTTGGAAAAAGAGAGGAGAGAGGAAATGAGTAAAGTAAATGTGGACAATCCGTATGTGACACAGATAGATAAGTTTGCGAATTCGCTCAGGCATCTATCGAATACATTTTTACATTTAGAGGAGAAAAGGGATACACTGACACAGACAGAAATGGAGGAGATTTTCACTGAGGTGGACGAGAGTGTCTGCAAGGACTGTGAAAACAGAGAGTGGTGTATGGGAGAAAATTCTATTTCCACTTATCAAATGGTATATGAAATTCTTTCTGCGGTGGAAGAGTACGGTGTTGAACTGAATACGGAATTAAAAAGAAAATTGCAGAAAAGGTGTATACAAGCGCCGAGATTTTTGCGTGAAACACTCGACACGTTTCAGGGTGCGAAAAAAACGCTTGTTTGGAACAATAAACTTGCACAGAACAGACAGGGGTGTGCCATTCAACTGGATTCTTTTGCCCATATGATTCAGCACGCAACCCGTGAACTGAATGCAAGTATTTTTTCGGACGAGGCTCTGGAGAAGAAAATACAGGCACAGTTGAAAAAAATAGACGTGCGTCTGTTAAGCAGTGTGTTTTTGATTACGCCTGAGGGAAAATATGAAATACATTTAACCGTCCGTTCTAAAAAGGGACAATGTGTGACGACAAAGGAACTTGTTTCCAATCTGTCGAAAATAGTGGGGAGAAAAATGGTTTTGCCGGAGGGCGAGCGACTTTTAGTCGGGCAGGAATATTGTACGATTGTTGCTATGGAAGGTCCGAAGTACCACACTTTACAGGGGGTTGCGAAAATCGGAAAAGGTTGTGATAAGATTTCGGGGGATAACTTTTCCATGATGGAACTCCCCGGTGGAAAACATGGCGTTGTTTTGTCAGACGGTATGGGTTCGGGGGAGAGAGCGTTTCAGGAGAGTGCAATGGTTGTGGAAATGCTGGAGGAATTGTTGATTGCGGGGTTTCCGAAAGAAACCGCTATTCAGATGATGAACACGGCGCTTGTCATGGGCAGGGAGGAAATTCGGTTTTCCACAATAGATATGAGTATTTTTGATTTATACAACGGAAAATGTGAGTTTGTAAAGGTGGGAGCGTCCACAACGTATATAAAACGTGGGGATAAAGTGGAAAGAATTAGTTCCACCAGTCTTCCGATAGGTGTTGTACAATATTTGGAGATAGAAACAACGAAGAAACGATTGGAAAATGGAGATTTTGTGATTATGGTGACGGACGGCGTGCTGGACGCACTTCCGGTGGGCGAACAGGATTTGCTTATGGAAACGATTATAAGCGGAACAAATAAAAATAATCCGAAAGAAATGGCACATCATATTTTAGAACAGATACTGGAGTGGACAGGGGAAGAGCCTCTGGACGATATGACCGTTTTGGCGGTTGGATTTTGGAGTTTATAAGGCAAATGAAAAGGTTGCATTTTAAAACGGAATTCTATATAGTGGAACTGTATAGCAAAGGATAAAAGGATTGAATAAAATGATAGAAAAAGTTGCACAATTCGTAAAAAAATGGGAAATGCTGCAAAAAGAAGACAAAGTTATTGTGGGCGTATCAGGGGGTGCGGACTCGGTATGCCTTCTTTTTGTTTTAATGGAACTGCAGAAGAAGATTGGGTTTGAGATAGTGGTTGTCCATGTGAATCATCTTTTGCGTGGACAAGATGCGGAAAATGATGAGATTTATGTGAGGAAACTATGTGAGAAATATCATCTCCTCTGTGAAGTTTATCGGGAAAATGTGGAATGTATTGCAAAGAAGAGGAAAGAATCATTGGAGGAAGCGGGGAGAAATGTAAGACGCGAGGCTTTTGAGCGAACTTTACAAAAATATCACGGAACGAAGATTGCACTGGCACATCACAGAAATGATAATGCGGAAACGCTTTTAATGAATCTTTCGAGAGGAAGCGGTTTGGCGGGACTTGGCGGAATGCGTCCGGTAAAGGATAATAAAATTCGTCCGTTACTCTGTCTTGAGCGAAAAGAGATTGAAGAATATTTGCAAAAGGAACACATTTCCTATTGTACAGATGAAACAAATCTTTCAGACGATTACACGAGAAACCGTGTCCGCAATCATGTTATACCGACTTTGGAAAAGGGCGTAAATGAAAAGGCAGTGGAACATTTTTCGGAAACAATGGAGAGAATATGGGAACTGCAGGACTATATGGAGGAGGAAACGGAAAAGTTATATAACCGTGTTGTACTGGCAAAAGAGAAGAAACTCTTTCTGTTAAAAGAAGAATATGAGAAAACGCCGTCTGTTTTTCGCGGACCTCTTATCAAAAAAGCGATTGCTTCTGTGGCGAAACGGGAAAAAGATATTCATGCCGTTCATATAGAAGAGGTTTGCAGACTAATGGAAAATCAGGTGGGCAGAGAAATTTCTCTCCCCTATGGTATTTGTGCAATCCGCTGTTATGAGGGAATATGTTTATTGTCTGTAAAGGAAAAAGCACAGAGGGAAAAACAGGAAAAACCGAAGTCAGATTTATGGGAGAGTAACAACAGACGGATAGGGGAGTGGTATATTTCCTATGAAATAAAGGACGCAGAGGAAATAGAAAGGGTTGCGACAGAAAACCCCTACACGAAGTGCTTTGATTATGATATAATGAGAAAGACTATAACGATACGGACGAGGACTGCGGGTGACTACATTACAATTAACGAAAATGGAGCGAAGCAGAAACTGAAATCCTACTTTATCAATGAGAAAATTCCGAAAGAGGAGAGGGATAACATTCTTCTTTTGGCAGAGGGAAATCATATTTTATGGATTTTCGGATATAGAAGAGGGTGTGCGTATCAGATAGGTAAAAATACAAAACATATATTAAAAATCACAATAGACAAAGGAGAAAAAAACAATGGCAGAAACGATTAAAGTGTTAATTTCAGAAGAAGAGGTAAATGAGAGAATTGAAGCGTTAGGGAAGAAAATCAGCGAAGACTATGCCGGAAAACAGGTACATTTAATCTGTGTATTAAAAGGCGGGGTATTTTTCATGTGCGAACTTGCGAAGAGAATTACAGTTCCCGTATCTATGGACTTTATGAGCGTAAGCAGTTACGGTGACGGAACATCATCAAGCGGAGTAGTGAAAATCGCAAAAGATTTGGACGAAACATTAGAGGGAAAAGATGTTATCGTTGTGGAAGATATTATTGATTCGGGAAGAACATTGTCATATTTGTTGGAAATTCTCAAGAAGAGAGGTCCAAAGAGTATGGGATTATGTACATTGCTTGACAAACCGGACCGCCGAGTGAAAGACGTTAAAGTAGACTATGTCGGATTTGAAATTCCTGATGAATTTGTAGTCGGATACGGACTTGACTATGCACAGAAATATAGAAATCTACCATACATCGGCGTAGTGGAAGGTGTCGAGTAGAAAGGGGTATTAGGAAATTGAATAATGGTAAAAGCAGAGGTGTAAGTGGTTTTCCCTTCATCTTCTTAATTGTGGTGTTTTTAGGAATGTGGTGGATTTTAAGCGATATTCCGCAGAGAGAAACAGCCTATACTTACAGTGAATTTAAGTCTGCTGTTCAGGAAAATGAGGTGAAATCCGTTACAATTAAGCAAAATAAAGCAATTCCGACAGGACAGGTGGAAGCGGTTTTAAAAGATGACCGAAAGGAGTCCTTTAATGTATCGGATGTAAAAGAAGTTGAAAAGTTTTTGGACAAAGAAAAGGTAGATTACTATGTAAATGATGTTCCGAAAGACAGTTGGTTTGCCACAACAGGATTTTCAACACTTGTATCTGTAGGGCTTATTTTATTTCTGTTTATGATGATGAACCGTCAGGCAGGTGCAGGAGCGGGCGCTAAAGCGATGAACTTCGGAAAGAGCCGTGCAAAAATGAGTACGGACAAAGACAGAAAGATTACGTTTTCGCAGGTAGCAGGGCTTCAGGAGGAAAAAGAAGATTTGGAAGAAATCGTAGACTTCTTAAAAGCCCCGAAGAAATATATTCAAGTCGGTGCGAGAATTCCGAAAGGGGTACTTCTCGTAGGACCTCCGGGAACAGGTAAGACACTTCTTGCAAAGGCGGTTGCGGGGGAAGCGGGCGTTCCGTTTTTCACGATTTCCGGTTCAGACTTTGTGGAAATGTTTGTCGGTGTCGGCGCTTCCCGAGTGAGAGATTTGTTCGAGGAAGCGAAGAAGAATGCACCGTGTATCATTTTTATAGATGAAATTGATGCGGTTGCGAGAAAACGTGGTACAGGAATGGGCGGCGGTCACGATGAGAGAGAGCAGACGCTGAACCAACTTCTTGTTGAAATGGACGGTTTTGGCGTAAACGAAGGAATTATCGTTATGTCCGCTACAAACCGTGTAGATATTCTTGATCCGGCGATTTTAAGACCGGGACGATTTGACAGAAAAGTTATGGTCGGCAGACCTGACGTAAAAGGAAGAGAAGAAATTCTTCGTGTACACGCAAAAGGGAAACCTCTTGGCGATGATGTGGATTTATTACAGATTGCGCAGACAACGGCGGGATTTACCGGAGCGGACTTGGAGAACCTGTTAAATGAAGCGGCGATTAATGCGGCAAAAGAGGACAGGGTTTATGTAAAACAGAATGATATTCGTAAGGCATTCGTAAAAGTCGGCATCGGGGCAGAGAAGAAGAGCCGTATTATTTCAGAAAAAGAAAAGAAAATTACGGCATACCATGAGGCAGGTCATGCGATTTTATTCCATGTTCTGCCGGACGTCGGACCTGTTTACAGCGTATCCATTATTCCGACAGGAACAGGTGCGGCAGGTTATACAATGCCTCTTCCTGAAAAAGACGAGATGTTTAATACAAAAGGCAAAATGCTGCAGGATATTACGGTATCGCTTGGCGGACGAATTGCGGAAGAAATTATTTTTGACGATATTACAACAGGGGCATCTCAGGATATTAAGCAGGCGACAGCTATGGCAAAATCAATGGTAACAAAATTTGGTATGTCAGAGGTGCTTGGTCTGATTAATTATGACAATGACAGTGACGAAGTGTTTGTAGGACGTGATTTTGCCCATACATCAAGAGGATACGGAGAGGAAGTTGCGGGACAGATTGACAGAGAAGTGAAACGTATCATTGATGAATGCTATGCAAAGGCAAAAGCAATTATCGAGGAACATCAGTCTGTACTCCATGCGTGTGCGGATGCTTTGCTTGAAAAAGAAAAGATTACGCGAGAAGAATTTGAGGCATTATTTGAGGAAACAGTTTCTGAGAGTTAGAGAAGGAGTGCTTCTATGAATAGACAGGCGTTATTTAGTGACGGGACGGGGAGTTATGTTTGGCCTCCCGATCCGTCGGTAAATGACCGGATTACCATACGGTTTCGCACGGCGAAAGATGATGTGGAAAAAGTGTGGATTGTATCCGGAAAAGAAAGATTGCCGATGACAAAGAGAGAAACAGAGGGGAACTTTGATTATTATACGGTTGAAAAACAATTAGGCAGTGAGATTTTTTACTATTATTTTGAAATAAAAAGTAAAGATGATTACTGCTACTATAATACATATGGAGTTTGTAAAGATCTGATTCATTCGTATTCCTTTGCCATTGCACCGGGATTTTCTACACCCGATTGGGCAAAAGGGGCGGTAATGTATCAGATTTTTGTTGATCGGTTTTGTAACGGCGATAAAACAAATGATGTGGAAACGAGAGAGTATCTGTATATAGGCGAGCCGTCTCAAAAGGTAACAGATTGGAACCGCTATCCGCGGGAAATGGATGTGCGTGATTTTTATGGCGGAGATTTAAAAGGGGTTATGGATAAATTAGATTATCTTCAGGACTTAGGAATTGAGGCGATTTATTTTAACCCGATATTTGTTTCGCCGTCTAATCACAAATACGATATACAGGATTACGATTATATTGATCCCCATTATGCGGTAATTGTAAAAGACGGCGGGGATTTAATCGGTGAACATGCCCAAAATAACGTTCACGCCACAAAATATCAGATAAGAACGACGGACAAAGAGAATTTGGAGGCGAGCAACCGCTTTTTTGCACAGTTGGTGGAAGAAATTCACCGAAGAGGAATGAAAGTGATTTTGGACGGCGTATTTAACCATTGCGGTTCTTTCAATAAATGGCTGGACAGAGAACATATTTACGAGCGGCAGCAGGATTATGAAAAAGGGGCGTATGTTTCAAAGGACAGCCCATACAGAGAATTCTTTCATTTTAATGCAAACAATGACTCCGACTGGCCGTATAACAGCCGTTATGAGGGGTGGTGGGGACACGATACTCTACCGAAATTAAATTACGAAGACTCTCCAAAGTTGGAGGAGTATATACTGCACATTGCGAAGAAATGGGTTTCTCCTCCGTACAATGTGGACGGCTGGAGATTAGATGTTGCCGCAGATTTAGGTTACAGTAATGAATACAACCATGAATTTTGGAAAAAATTCCGCAATGCCGTAAAAGAAGCAAATCCAAACGCTGTTATTATTGCGGAACACTACGGCGATCCGAAAGAATGGCTTTTGGGAGATGAGTGGGATACGGTAATGAATTATGACGCTTTTATGGAACCGATTACTTGGTTTCTAACCGGAATGGAGAAGCACAGTGATGAGGAACGGCAGGAACTTTGGGGGAATGCGGATCACTTTATTGAGACGATGAAGTATCATATGTCTAAAATGTTTACGCCCTCAAGGCTTGTGGCAATGAATGAACTTTCCAATCACGATCATTCTCGTTTTCTGACGAGAACAAATCATATGGTCGGAAGAGCGGCACAGTTGGGGGCAAAGGCAGCGGAAGAGTACGTGAGCAAAGCGGTTTTTAGAATTGCCGTCACAATGCAGATGACTTGGATTGGTGCGCCGACTGTTTATTACGGCGATGAGGCGGGTGTTTGCGGATTTACCGATCCCGATAACAGACGAACGTATCCGTGGGGATTTGAGGATAAATCGCTGATTGCCTTTCATAAAGAAATGATACGCATTCATAAGAAATACGAAGAGTTCAGAAGCGGTTCGATTTTATTGCTGCATGGAGAAGAGCATATTTTGGCGTATGCACGTTTTAGCGATGAAAAGCAGTTTGTTATTGTAATCAATAACAGAAGTGAGCGTGCGGAGGTGGTTGTTCCGGTGTGGCGTGCGGGAGTTCCCGAAAAAAGTCGGATGAGAAGGTTGATGTACACCTATGATGATGATTATACAACGGAATATGAGGAAATCATTGTGAAAAACGGAGAGGTTGTTGTCAATATGGGTAAACACTCGGCACTTGTAATGAAAACAATGGAATTTTAAATGTCAGGACGTCTTAGGGCGTCCTGTTTTTTGGGAAACATAAAAATTAATAAAAAAGATAACAAACTATTGTATGAAAGTAAGTGGCTGGAGCCGGGAACCGCTATTGTAGAAATTGAAATAAAAGAGAAATTAGAGGCAGGCGATTACCCAATCAGTATTCAGGTCAAGACCGGTTCGTTAGATGATCCTGAAGTTGAGATGAACGGTGGAGAAATAGATTCAGTTTTAAGGGTGGAATAATCATGAAGAAAAACCGGAGAAAAATATTTTTCTGTTTCTGTTTAGCAGCATTATTTCTTGTAGGATGTGGGAAGAAAGAATATGAGGCAAAAAATGTTATAGAAGAACAAGGAAATACATTTCAGATTGGGGATTTACAGTTGGAGGTTAAATCACAGGACAAAAGAGAAGAGATTAAGCCGAAAAAACCACAGGGATATTATAACCACTACAAAAAAGAAGAGGGTTATTACTATCATGTATTATACGGAACGCTGAAAAATACAGGAGATAAAAAAGTAAAGGTAAATCAGATAAAAGTGGAGGGTATCTCTCAGAAAGAACATTATCAGGGCAAACTCGTTCTTATTAATGAAATTCAAAGTTATTTTTGGGAAGAAATAGAACCGGGTGCAGAATTGGAGTTTTATGCTTTTTCCATTGTTGAGCAAAAAAGCAAAGCGCCGACAGAATATTGCTTTTATTTTGACGAGGACGGAAAAACAGACAAAGAGCAGAAGAGTTTTGATTATAAGATAAAATATACAATTCCTTTGGATTTGAAAATGAGCAAGGATAATTAAGGATAGGTGGAGAAAGGGTGCGAAAGAAATTACTTTTACTATGTACAGTTATTTTATGTATCATGGCGGTTGGTTGTGGGAAACTTTATTATAGGGATACCAGTGCGGGGAAAATCATAGAAATATCTATGGAAGAACTGGAAACAATGATGTCAGAGAAAAAAACATTTACCCTAGTTGTTACCCGTGATTATTGTAAATACTGTGCGGAATTTTTTGAATTAATGAATAAATATCTCAAAAATCATCATGTGGAAATTTATAACGTTAATCTTGATGAGAATTTTGGTATGCAATCAGATAAAAATATAAAAAAGATAGAAAAAATGTTTCCGAATTTTGTGGGAACTCCGGGAATATTTTATATTAAAGACGGAAAATTAGTGAATCAGTTAGATAATGAAACGCAAGATTTGACTGAAAAATTATTTGATGACTGGGTAAAAACATATAAGTTAGACGAGAAGAAATAATCAATATATTTCTTTCATGAAATGGGGGAGTCTTTTGGAGAAGAAGAAAGAGAATGTTAGAAAACTTATATATTTTAATGAAGATACATGTGTATGCTGCGGAGAAGTTGTGCCTGAAGGTCAAATGATATGTGCAAAGTGTCAGCAAAAGTTAACTGCTGAGAAAAAAACAGACGGAGAATAAAGTTTTTCTTGCCTTTTTTGTTGGAATATGGTATAAATAATTATTGTTGAGATATATGGATGGATTCCCGAGTGGCCAAAGGGGGCAGACTGTAAATCTGTTGGCACCGCCTTCGAAGGTTCGAATCCTTCTCCATCCACTCACTTATTCATGGGTAGAGAAAGCGGTTTGCTAAAACCAAAACGGTTCGAAACTTTCTCAATCCATTTATAATTCTAATATGCCGCAGTGGCGGAACAGGCAGACGCACAGGACTTAAAATCCTGCGGGACTTATACTCCCGTACCGGTTCGATTCCGGTCTGCGGCAGTGAAAAAGGAGCGGGAGAGAAATCTTTGAGATACAGAGGTTTCTCTCTTTCTTTTTGATAGATATGTAAAAGTGCATTTTTAGAAAAACACACTAGGAAATTGCAGAGAACTGCGGTATAATGTACCGAGAATAGGAAGTAGTATAGATTGAAAAGTGAAAGAGAAGATAATTGAGGAGAAAGAGATGAAAGAGATTAAAATCACAGATACAGTTAAATACATTGGTGTAAATGATAAAACATTAGATTTATTTGAAAGTCAGTATGTGATTCCAAATGGAGTTTCCTACAACTCATATGTCATTCTTGATGAGAAAGTAACTGTTATGGATACAGTAGATGCAAGGGCGACAGAAGAGTGGCTTGCTAACTTGGAAGAAGTTTTGGGCGGAAAATCAGTGGACTATTTGGTTGTATCTCATATGGAACCGGATCATGCGGCAAATGTACAGAGATTGATTGAAAAGTATCCGAATATGCAGGTGATTGGAAATGCGAAAACATTTAATATGATTCCACAGTTTTTTAATGTGGACTTAGAAGAAAGAAAAGTTGTCGTAAGAGAGGGTGACACTTTAAATATAGGAAAACATACACTACAGTTTTTCATGGCTCCAATGGTACACTGGCCGGAAGTTATGGTTACTTATGAGCAGTCCGAGAAAATTCTCTTCTCAGCAGACGGATTTGGAAAATTTGGGGCGTTAGATGTGGAGGAAGAATGGACTTGCGAAGCAAGACGCTATTATTTTAATATTGTAGGAAAATATGGTGTACAAGTTCAAAATCTTTTGAAGAAAGCGGCAGCGTTGGATATCGAGATGATTTGTCCTCTTCACGGTCCGATATTAAAAGAAAATTTAGGATATTATATTGATAAATATAGTACATGGAGCAGTTATGAGCCGGAAGAAGAAGGTGTTTTAGTTGCCTACGCTTCTATTCATGGAAATACTGCAACGGCAGCAAAGAAAATGGCGGAAATCCTTAAAGAAAAAGGTGTGAAAAATGTGGAGACAGTGGACTTATCAAGAGATGATATGTCTGTGGCTCTTGCAGATGCTTTTAAATATGACAAACTGGTTGTGGCTTCGGCAACATATGACAATGGAATGTTTCCGTGTATGGAAGATTTCTTAGCACATTTGAGAGCGAAAAACTACCAAAAACGTAAAGTGGCACTTATGGAAAACGGTTCATGGGCGCCGACAGCGGCAAGACAGATGAAAGCAGTCTTTGAAGGGTTGAAAAAAATAACAATCTGCGATACGGCAGTGACGATTAAATCCGTAATGAATGATAATACAGTGGAAGTTATGGAAAAAATGGCAGATGAATTAATGGCGTAAAGTGATAAGGGCGTGGTGTGCGAACCATGTCCTTTTGCTTTATGGGGGAGTGGAAAAAACAGTCAGGAGAGGATGTATATGACACAAAATAATAAGTTTCTAGAGAAGAACAAATTACAAATTAGAAATAGTACAGTTGATTTTCTTATTTTTACTAAGGATGCTCAAGAGGACGGTATAGAAGTTCGTGTTCAAAATGAAAATGTGTGGTTGACGCAAAAAGCGATCGGACGACTTTTTGATGTAGACAGAAGTGTAGTAACGAAACATTTAAAAAATATTTACAAAGAGGGGGAATTAGATGAAAATGCAACTTGTGCAAATTTTGCACAAGTTGCAGATAATGGAAAAACCTATCAATATAAGTTTTATTCATTGCCAGTGATTATTGCTGTGGGGTATCGCATTAACTCAAACAGAGCGACTCAATTTAGGCAATGGGCAACAAAGGTGTTGGATGTATTTGCAAAACAGGGGTATGTATTGGATAAGAATAGATTGATTAATGGCCAGATTTTTGATGAAGATTATTTTGAGCATTTGATTTCTGAAATACAGGAAATTAGAGCGAGTGAACGGCGGTTTTATCAAAAAATAACAGATATTTATGCAACGGCTGTGGACTATTCTGCTGATAGTAAAATAACAAGAGAGTTTTTTGCGACTGTACAAAATAAAATGCACTATGCAATTCACGGGAATACGGCAGCGGAAGTGATTGTAGAAAGAGCAAATCACGAAAAAGAACATATGGGGTTAACTTCGTGGCGAAACTCACCGAACGGGAAAATTGTAAAGGCTGATGTTTCTGTTGCGAAAAATTATCTTTCTAAAGATGAAATTCAGGAATTAAATGAGATTGTTACTATGTATTTGGATTATGCTATACGACAAGCAAGACGGCATATTCCGATGACAATGGCTGACTGGGCATCTAAACTTGATGCGTTTCTCCGATTTAATGATGCTGAGGTTTTACAGGATAAGGGGAAAGTGACAGCGGCTATTGCAAAAACGTTTGCGGAAAGTGAATTTGAACAGTATAGAGTGATTCAAGATAAATTATATAAGAGTGATTTTGATCGTTTGATTGCAATGACAGGAATGGAAGAAATTTAGGGGAAATCTTAATATAGAGGGGAGGTGTTTGCAAGTTGATTTTTTCTATAATAATTCTACAAAAAAGTTCTTGACAATATTTTGCATATCTGATATGATATTAAACGTGTCAGAGATAAGTTATCAAATGGCATAAGCCCAGATAGCTCAGTCGGTAGAGCAGAGGACTGAAAATCCTCGTGTCGCTGGTTCGATTCCGGCTCTGGGCATAGTTGAATAAGATTTATTATGCGGGTGTAGTTCAATGGTAGAACACTAGCCTTCCAAGCTAGATACGTGGGTTCGATTCCCATCACCCGCTTTTTTGCTGCGTAAAAATAGAGGATGTGAATATATTGTTTTGGTGAGATGATTCTAAAAGAAACATATAAAAATTTGAGAAATATTTTTAGTTAAAATGGGCGTATCAATTTTGGTATGCCCTTAAATTTTGTCTATTATTAGAAAAATTGAAACACTTCTTAAGGAAAAGATAAGCATTATTTTCTTGCAATTACTGGGTTGACCATATAAAATAAGCCTAACTTTATAAAACGGTAAAGTGAAAGTTGTTCCTTATTAAAGAAAGAGATTCATACAGAAGCGGGGTGGGTTGCTATGAAAAACAAAAAACAATATTTATCTCTAATAGTTAATCTGATAATTGTGATTATTATTGGAACTATTTTAGTTTATCATTGGCTGCTGGAAAATGCTGTTTTTTTTATTATTTTTCTAGGAATGTTATTTGATTTGTTTTTTGAATGGAAAGAAAAAAAGACATTTTCAAGGTATCTTTCAATTTTTGTTACACTGCTTTGTTTCATTACTGTGTTAATGTTGATAATCAGGAATGTAAAATTGTAAAGCGTATCGATTTTGTCCCTTATTAAAGCAAGAGATTCATACAGAAGCGGGGTGGATTGCTATGGAAAAAACAAAACAATATTTACCTTACATTATTGATATTATA
>URXX01000009.1 GCA_900551895.1 uncultured Lachnospiraceae bacterium
AGATTTTTCAGTTGTTTCTTCATCTGACTTCCTCCCTTTACAGAGGAATTCTATAAGTTGATTGTAGCAGATAAAAGATTCTTTGAACAGTAGTATTTTATTGTGGTGGATATGGAGAATTGGTATAAGGAAATAAATAAGTTAGAATTATTTCAACACTGCTAATGGTATATAATTCAATATTTTCCCAAGTTGTTTAAAGTTCAACAGATAAACGAAGAATATGTTTTATCATTTCTTCAAATGTGCTGAAAACGGTAACTTTTTGTGCTGAAGGTTTGTCCAATTCAAAATATTTTCCACTAGACCTTTCTATACAAAACCATGCTATATCATATTCAGCAAAAATAATATAATCATCGGTAAAAAAGGAATAATCAAGTTGATTTTCGATAATATTTTGAGAAGAATAAATAATACAACCATTAAATTCAAAACCATTACATTGTCTTAAAAATTCAAGATATGCTTGTGGTACATCTTGTTTAAATACTTCGCAAAAAACTTTTGAAAATCTTTTTATTTCAAATTCGTCTGCTGGAAGTGATAGAGTTTCGTCGTATTCTTTTTTAATATTATTCACTATATTTAATTCGACTTGATACACACTCAAACCTCCAAAACTTCTAATTTATTTTGCTGAGTTCTACAAACTGGAATTTATCTCACTCCCGTCAAGATAAAATTCATTAACTGCTCTACATCATCAAAATCATCATAATCTCCGTTTATGCCATTTCGATGATACACAACTCCATTTTTCTCATTTCTCTCTAAACAGTCCAAAAGTTTTTCTTCTCCATATTTTTTAGCAAATAAAGTAAATGCGTAGGGTTTGATTTTGCCTAATAATCCTTTCTTACAATTTTCTTCACACTTATAACAATGTGTCAGTCCTTTTGCAATCGAACATTTTTTATTCTCACAAACATCATTGTCTGGACAACCGTTTGAGCCACATCCATTACAATCAGCATTTTCTGTGCATAAGCAACACGCAAGACCACATCTGGCAATTCCTAATTCTCGTTTCATAAGATACCTCCATAACTTCTAATTTTCCTGTTACACAAACTGAAATTTGAGCAAAAGCCCAAGGGACTTTAATGCCCCTTATGCTTTTCTCTTTTCTTTTGCTGTTTCAACTCAAACATTCGCTGTTCTTCTGCCTCTTTTTTCTTGCGGCTTCTCTCTTTACGCTCCTGTTTCTTCTGTTCCTGCTGTAATTTCAATGCCTGTTGCGATTTTGTGCCAATGCCTGTTTCTATTGTCTGCTTTTTTGCTTCTCGCTGCATCCGTTTCGGATTTCTTTTTATATCCTTTACAACAGTTTCAACAGCCGGACTGAATTTCAAACTGAAATAGTATTTTTGAATATATTCCTGCACTTCGTAATCTTTTGGTTCTGCACCAAACGTTATCTTCACCACAGATAGTTTACCATCTTCAATACGTTCAAATACGCCTACCCAAAATGGTTCTTCAAAATATACCGTCAGTTTTCCATTTGTTTTGTCCATAAAAATCCCTCCTAAAATGAATTGAACAAAGAATGGACAACCCGGAGGGGCAGGTTACTTACCCTATTTACATAGGACGGCTGGGCTACCTACCAGCTCTAGTACATTTTTAATGTACATTGCGTTTTTATCTTTGTATTCATAATCAAGCCATATGGCACGATTAACTTATTTCGGTAAATTCTAATTTACCTATTTCTTATGCCCATATTATACCATTTTCCCATAGCCACCACAATAAAATAATACTGTTCAAACAACCTTTTATCTGCTACAATCAACCTATAGAATTCCTCTGTAAATGAAGAAATTCAGATGAAGAAACAACTGGAAAATCTTATAATCAAAGATAACTTTATATTTGAAAGGATGTTGAAAATATGGTGAATGAAGTGTTATTAGGAAATGTTATGGTGGATTGTGATGATGAAAAAAAATTGCAAAAATTCTATGGGGAATTATTAGGTTGGGAAATGTGCGAATTATTTGCAAGACCGGCTGTCCGTAGTTCTTCGGGGATTGTTTTTTTGTTTATTGAAGAAAAAGATTATGTTCCTCCTGTATGGCCTGAAAAGATAGGAAAACAACAAAAACAGATGCATTTTGATTTTCAGGTTGATAATGTTTTGGAAACAGTTAGGAAAGCAGAAGTATTGGGAGCAAAGAAAGCGGAAAATCAATTTGGAGGAAAAGATTTTGTAACTATGTTTGACCCAGCGGGACATCCGTTTTGTTTATGCCAAAAATAACAATTCCAGTATTGCTAGGGACAGGAAGCAATAGAAAAACAATTCAGAAAGAATGGAGAATAGTTATGAAAATTTTGAAAAGCATTTTTAATTTTATTCCGTTAGTTACGTTTATTATATTTGTGGTTTCTGACGGAATTGTCTCTATAACATCGGCGTTATTTTTTATTATTTCTACAATCGGTCTGTTACTTAATGAAAAAAGAAAAAGAAAATCAGAATCTAGAGAAATCAAAGGAGGGTTTCATAATGACTAAAAGAAAAATATGGATGACTTTATTTATTGTTGGTATAGTCATGATTTTAGGTGCTTCGGAATTTAGCAGACTTTTAGCGAATGAAATAAACTGGTACACATCAGGGACAATATTGTCTGTTATTTCTGGACTTGGACTATTATTTGAAATGTATTTTAGGCGGAATCAGTAATTACCAAAACCGAAAAAGAAATAATATTTCTCTACCAAAAAAGGCAGCCTTTCGACTGCCCCTCATTATGCTTCCACAACTAAATATCTTCCGTCCGGCAATGCAAATACTTCTGATGCATCTTCCAATTCTTCCTCTGACATTCCGTCTACATCCGCACCACTTTCATCGAAGTATTCTCTCAGCTCCGCAATCGAATCCACAACCGCTGCCATACAGTCCTCAAGAAACGCTTCCGCCTCCTCTAAAGTTTCAGCAACCGGCTCATCAAATAACTGCCCCTGTTTCTTTAAAAATACCTGTAAACACTCTTCATCATATTCATACATTTTTTCTTATCCTCCTCTTTCCTTATACAAGTTTCAACAGTTCACATGGTTTGTCAATAATATAGTCTGCTCCTGCATTCTGCAAAACTTCTCTGCTGCGAAATCCCCAAGACACACCTACTGACGTAAGCCCTGCTCGTCTTGCAGTTTCCATATCGACTTCCGAATCCCCTATGTAAAGACATTCTTCTTTCGTTACATTTAAAAATTTCATCGTTTCAAAGACTCCCGCCGGATCGGGTTTTTTCTCTATGCCTTCTCTCTGTCCGTTTACACAGGAAAATCTGTCTTTTCCCAGTATTTCCGCTACCACATCAATACTTTGCTGATGCGGTTTGTTAGAAAGAACCGCTGTCTTTATTCCCCGTTCTTTCAAGCCGTCCAGCATATCCATAATACCTTCATATGCAGTTACATGATATGTACAGTTCTCTCCAAATATACGTCCGTATACTTCCATTGCACATTCAATTTTTTCTAACTCAGTATCCCCGACTGCCCGAAGAGTGCGTTCCATAAGTACTCTCGCACCGTCACCGACAAACTGTCTGCACTGCTCCATTGTAATATCAGCAAATCCCAGTTCATCTAATGTCTTATTCACTGAATATGTAATGGATTCCAATGTATCTGTCAGCGTTCCGTCTAAATCAAATATACATACTTTATACATTGTGTCACTCCTTCATACCCACTATAATATTATGGTTTTATCGAAAATTCAACCATAAAAACTGCACAAAAAAGATGAAAATTTACTTTCCATCTTTTTCATTTCCTCTAATTGACTAGATACTGTCGCATTGATTGAAGTGCATTTTTTTCAAGCCTGCTTACCTGCGCCTGCGAAATATGAATTTCTCCCGCTATCTCCATTTGCGTTTTCCCCTCAAAAAACCGCATCTGAATAATGCTTCTCTCCCGTTCTCCTAGACGTCCCATCGCCTCCGCCAATGACAACTCCTCTATCCAATTCTCTTCTTTATTCTTTTTATCACTAATCTGATCCATCACATACAACGTATCTCCACCGTCATTATAAATCGGCTCGTGGAGGCTCATCGGCATTTGTATGGCATCCAGCGCCTGTACAATTTCCTCCTTAGAAATTCCTATCTCACTCGCAATTTCCTGTATAGTCGGCTCTTTTAAATGCGTTTTCATATAACCCTCTTTTGCATATATCGCCTTGTACGCCGTATCCCTAAGCGAACGGCTTACACGAATCGAATTATTATCACGCATATATCTTCGGATTTCCCCAATAATCATCGGTACTGCATAGGTAGAAAATTTTACATTTAATTCCGTATTAAAGTTATTGATTGCCTTAATCAGACCGATACAGCCTATTTGAAATAAATCATCAGGATTTTCATTACTGTTGGAAAACCGTTTGATTACACTTAAAACAAGTCTTAAATTTCCTTTTATATATTCCTCTTTTGCCTCTTCATCTCCCGCCTTTATCCGAACAAATAACGCCTCTTTTTCTTCCTCCTTCAGAAGCGGAAGTTTTGCTGTATTTACACCGCATATCTCCACTTTATTAAGAGCCATTTTGTTACCTCCTCATTTTTCTTTATAAGAAAAGGATGTACAAAATGGCTCCTTATATTCATTCTTTATAAAATTATAGTAAACTTTTAGCCCTTGACAATTATCTGTCCCATTTATCCGCAAGATTTTGAATCTGTGTTTCAAATTTTGCTAAATCTTTATTAGACAGACCTTCATTTCTCATAATAACACTCATCAGACGTTTGCCTGCCATAACAACTCTGTTAAATACCGTCATTGCACGGATAGCAGCCGGTTTTTCTTCTGCTTTCTTGCGTGCTTTGACACCTTCACTTAAAATAACATTTTCCGCTAAATCCACACTTCCGCCTGAATATGGTGCAAATGCAGGATAACCGAATTTTTCCGTAATTGTATTCGCAAATTCATCTGTTACCGTGTCCTCACCATGTACAACAAAGACATGCTGAATATTCGTTTCAAAGCCCGAAAGCCAGTTCAAAAGCCCTCTCATATCCGCATGACCGCTTATACCTTTCAGCGTTTCAATATGTGCGCTCACTTCAATTTCTTCACCAAAAAGTTTTACAAGAGGCGCTCCCTCAATCAGTTTCCTGCCGAGTGTTCCCACAGCCTGATAACCTACAAATAAAATTGTACATTCCGGTCTCCAAAGATTATGTTTCAAATGGTGGCGAATACGTCCTGCCTCGCACATACCCGATGCGGAAATAATTACTTTCGGACGTTCATCAAAGTTGATTGCCCTTGAATCATCACTGGTCGTAGATAGTTTCAATCCCGGAAAAACAAGAGGATTAATGCCTTCTTCCACAAGTTTCATCGCATCTTCGTCAAAACATCCCTTCGTATTTTTCGTAAATACATTTGTCGCCTCTATGGCAAGAGGACTATCCACATAAACTTCAAAATTCGGATATGCCGTCACCAAATTTTTCTCTTTTATTTCCCTGATAAAATAGAGAAGTTCCTGTGTACGTCCCACTGCAAAAGACGGAATAACAACATTTCCACCCCTTGCAAATGTTTCATTTAAGATGCGGGTAAACTCTCCGACATAATCCGGTGTTTCTTCACCGTGAAGTCTGTTTCCGTATGTAGATTCAATCACAACATAATCCGCTTCTTTTACTTGCGTAGGGTCTTTGATAATCGGCTGATTTATATTTCCCACATCTCCCGAAAATACAATCTTCTTTTCCACTCCGTCTTCATGAATCCAAATTTCCACACAAGCTGAACCAAGCAAATGCCCAATATCCGTAAACCGAACCGATATGCCCTCATAAAGTTCTATCTTTTGGTTATAATCGCACGGCGCTAGAAGTTCAATTGCGTCTAAAGCATCCTGCATTTCATAGAGAGGTTCATACAGAGCCGCACCGGAACGTCTTGCTTTACGGTTTCTCCATTCCGCTTCAAATTCCTGAATGTGAGCACTGTCACGAAGCATAATGTTACACAAATCCGATGTGGCAAAAGTGGTAACAATCTGTCCCCTAAACCCCTGTTTACACAACATTGGGATTAGTCCCGAATGATCGATATGTGCGTGTGTCAAAAGAACACAGTCTATATCGCTCGGAACAATAGGCAATTCCTGATTTTCATACAAATCCGGTCCCTGCTCCATACCACAGTCGATTAAGATTGTCTTATTGCAAGCCTCTAATAAATGACAACTTCCTGTCACTTCATGTGCTGCACCGATAAATGTCAGTTTCATAATCTCAACCCCTTTTTTCTTTCTATTGTAACACTTTTTCTTTGAAATTGATATAAATTTTCTAATATTCAATATTTTTATTTATTCATATCTAACAATTTCTCTTTTCAGACGCTGCATAATCTTTTTCTCCAGTCTGGAAATATAAGACTGGGAAATTCCCAATATATCCGCAACCTCCTTCTGCGTTTTCTCCTCCCCGTCTTTCGTGCCAATCCCGAAACGCATCTGCACAATTGTTTTCTCACGGCTGGATAAGCGATTGATTGCCTTCATCAATAATTTTCTTTCCACTTCCGTTTCCAAATCTCTGTAAATCGTATCTTCCTCCGTACCCAAAATATCAGAGAGTAACAATTCATTTCCGTCCCAGTCTACATTTAGCGGTTCATCAATAGACACTTCCAGTTTTGTTTTATTATTTCTTCTCAAATACATTAAAATTTCATTTTCAATACATCTGGATGCATACGTTGCCAATTTAATATTTTTCATCGGATTAAATGTGTTAATCGCTTTAATTAAACCAATCGTTCCGATAGAAATCAAATCTTCCACTCCCACCCCTGTATTATCAAATTTCTTTGCTATGTAAACGACTAAACGAAGATTATGTTCTATCAATGTTTTCTTCGCTGCATCATCCGTTTCCGTACCGAGTTTTTCAATAACCGCCGTTTCCTCCTCCGTTTCCAAAGGCGCCGGAAGTACGTCCGAACCTCCTATATAATGAATATCCTTTTTCTCCGGAAACAAAAACGTCCTGAAATTTGATATAACTTTTAATTTAAACTGATTTGGTACTGCTACTTTTATGACCATTCTTCTCTTCCTCCTAAAATATATCGGGATTTAAAATCATTCCGTATTCTCCGTCTGCCGAAATTTTTTCTTCACACAGAGCAATAACCGGTTTCATTACCCAACATTCTTTTTCATTATGTATACACATTTTTTCCAATTCCAACACAGGAAGAGTCCCGCAATCTTTTCCTATGGAATGGAAAAATATACGTCTTAATTTCTTTATTTCACCTTCATACAGCCAATTTTCGACAGCCCCTTTCTCTACAATACATACAGGTTGTTTTGTCAAAGGGTCTGAAAGGCTGTTCCCCGTATCAATGAGGGCATGAAGCGTACATCTTTGCCCGTCCCTATACAGAGTGACATCGCATTTCTTTTGGTTTACTCTCTGCATACATACAATAAAAGACCATATTCCCTGCGCAACCCAATAACTAAGTACTGCAACCGCAAAGAACAAACTGCCTATTTTCAAATATTGCTGAAAATATGTAAATACACCTCCAAGCAAAAATCCTCCGATATACAGCGCTATCCACGCCCGAATCGTCTCCCGAAGAGTATGTACACGCAAGCCTATGTAAATCATAACTATATTTATAACCATATGAAACATAATCCATTTTAATACCGGACGTTTTACAGGAAGCATAACGACCAAACAGGTCAGCAGACTTCCACACAAACTTCCCAAGCAGATATTTCCATGTGTGGCAGAACATTTTAATATCTTTTTTGCAAGCAGAAGAAGTAAAAAGTCCATTGTAAAATTTACTAAAAAAAATACATCTACATATAACTCATAGTACATCGCCCACCTTCTTTCTCTCCGGCAACATATTTATTATAAAATGCAGCCACTGAGAAAAATGTCGTATAATGAAAATGAAACCGGATTTTTTTTCGACAAAACAAGTCAAAAAGGCATAAAAAAACGGACTGCGTAATCACGCAATCCGTTTTTCTATACCTTTTATCTCTTAAAGAAATCAGGAATTTTAATTGTCTGTTCTTTTACTGAACTTGTCGGCACTTTCGGTGTCTGAAGAGTTGGTGTTGCTCCACCATATGTTTTTTGTTCAGTATTCACACTGCCTGTATGATTTGCAGTCTGACTTTGGAACTGTGTATGTGCAGTATTTTTTGTCAAATCCACTTTTGGAGTCTGCACTTCTTCTTTTGGCTGAATTGTCTGATGAAATGCTGCTTTCTGTCCTTCTAATCTCTGTTTTAATTTAGAAGTAGCACCACCTACATTATGAAGCCCTGTTGCAATAACCGTAATTGTTGCTTCATCCTGTTTTGTGTCATCGTACATAGCACCAAAGATAATATTCGCTTCTTCTCCTGCCAATTCCTGAACATATTCTGCCGCATCACTTGCATCCATAAGAGAAATATCTCCTGATACGTTGATAATAACATGTGAAGCGCCTGCGATTGTTGTTTCAAGAAGAGGACTGGCAACTGCTTCCTTAACAGCGTCAAGTGCTTTATCTTCGCCTTTTCCTTTACCGATACCGATATGTGCGATGCCTTTGTCAACCATAACTGTCTGTACGTCCGCAAAGTCAAGGTTAATTAATGATGGTACATTAATTAAGTCTGTAATCCCCTGAATACCCTGCTGCAATACTTCGTCCGCTTTCTTCAACGCTTCCGGCATAGTAGTTCTTCTGTCTACAATCTCTAATAATTTATCGTTTGGAATAACGATAAGTGTGTCAACATTTTCTTTTAGTTTTTCAATTCCTGCAAGAGCGTTGTTCATACGTGCTTTTGATTCAAAACGGAAAGGTTTTGTTACAACACCTACTGTCAATGCTCCCTGCTCTTTTGCGATACGTGCTACAACCGGTGTTGCACCTGTACCTGTGCCACCGCCCATACCGCAAGTTACAAACACCATGTCTGCTCCCTTAAGTGCTGAAGCGATTTCTTCTGCACTTTCTTCTGCTGCTTTTTCGCCTACTTCAGGTTTCGCTCCCGCACCAAGACCTTTAGTAAGTTTATCCCCTATCTGCATAAGTGTTGGTGCTTTACATAATTGCAATGCCTGTTTATCTGTATTGATTGCAATAAATTCTACTCCAGCGATTTGCTCATCTATCATTCGGTTTACAGCATTATTACCGCCACCGCCTACACCAACTACAATTATTTTTGCTGCTGCATCTGATTCATTTGTTTTAATTTCTAACAAGAGTTTCTCCTCCTTCGTGTTCCTTATTCGCCTTATACTTCCCTGCAAAGTGGCAGTTTCAGCCATATAGGTATATAATATCTACTTTTTGTCAAATAATCAATAGCATTTTTTCTATTTTCTTATTTTTTGTACATTTTATTTCTTATCGGACGTTTCTTCTCCCTTTTTTGGTAATTCTCCCTCTTTAAAAGTAATTGTTTCCGTTGCCTCGCCGTAATGTCTTAAATCAAGCATTCCCGTCCTGCCTTCCAGTTTTTTCAAAATAGGAGGCAGTTGGCTTACTTTTTCTTCCATTCCTCCGCTTCCCAGCATGACACAGACTTTTCCTATATAAATAGTTAAATCCGCTCCCTCACTGACAATTCTCTCCGGTTTTATTTTCCATTCGTCCAGCGCCTTTAACATGGCATCAATGTTACTAAAAATCCGTTTCTCTTCTACCGGAAGTGTTTTATAAAGTTCAGCCTTTGCAGAAATTCCTTCTATGCACGGTATTCCGTCCATAAGTATCGCAGACTTACAAAGTACCATCCCTTTTTCGTCAAAGTACACATATTCATCATCAATAACCGCATACCCTGTAATCGCCTTTTCCTTCACTTCCACTTGAATACTCCACGGAGTCTTTAGTCGTATTTTTGCCGAAACAACCGCTTTCGGATATTCTATTTTTCCAAGCAGATTTTTACCAAAAAGGTATAGCGAGTTCTTTGTTCTGCTTCCCTTTTGTATACTCTCGCCGATTTCACTGCTATTTACATATTCATTTCCGGACACTTCTATTGTCTGTACATGAAAAAGAAGTAAAACCGACATGACAATAATTAAAATCCCCAATATTAATACGGTCAGCGCATATATGGTACGCCCCGTTTTCTTTTGTTCTTTCATTACACTCCTCCTGTATCTCTTCTATTCTATCAGATTAGATACACTTAGTACAAGCCCCATTTCCAGTAAAAGAAACATTACCGATGTTCCGCCGTAACTGATAAACGGCAAAGTAATACCTGTATTTGGAATCGAGTTCGTTACAACGGCAATATTTAAAATTACCTGAATCATAATATGCCCCATCGCCCCCGTTGCAATTAATGCTCCAAATAAATCTTTTGCATGAGTTGCGATGACAAAAAAACGCCATATAAGTATAACAAACAATATAATAATAAAAATCGCACCGAAAAGCCCAAGTTCCTCGCAGATAATCGAAAAAATCATATCATTTTGTGCTTCCGGCACAAATCCAAGTTTCTGAATACTCGAACCAAGTCCTCTTCCAAATAATCCTCCCGAACCAATTGCATATAATCCCTGCAACGTTTGATACCCTTTTTCATATTTCTCCGGATTTCTCCAAATAGCAAGTCTTTCCAAACGATAACTCTCCAACGCCAAAAAAATACCAAGAAACCCTACTGCCAAAATTCCCATTGTAATAAACTGCGTGTATTTCGGACTGGAAACAAATATCAAAATAATAGCAATACCGAGTATAATTACCGCCGTACTTAAATTGTTAGAGCCAACCAGCGCTACTATCGGAAGCGTACTGCCGATAATTTTTATAAGTGTCCGTACCTTATCTATTTTTTTCACATTTTTCATTACAATATAAGATAAAAACAAAATTAATGCTACTTTAGCATACTCCGACGGCTGAAAAGAAAACGGTCCCAAAGATAACCATCTTTTAGAACCGTTATATTCATCACCGATAAACAGTACTGCCGTTGATAAAATTAACGCAATTACATATGCAAACACTGCAAAATACTGCCATATGTGATAATCAATATTTGCCATTACAAACATAAGTATAATTCCCAATACCGTTGCAAAAGCCTGTTTCTTTAAGTAATAAAATGAATCGTGGAACTTTACTTCTCCATTATAGGCACTTGTACTATACAAAATTACAAGTCCGATTCCGACAAGGAGAAATACTGCTGTCAAAAGACTGTAATCATACTTTCTTTTTTTACCCTTTTGAGACACCTGTGAATCAACTCCCTATAAAGCATTTACAAGTTCTTTGAATTTATCTCCACGTTCCTCATAATTTTTAAACATTCCCCAACTTGCACACGCCGGAGAAAGCAATACCGCATCACCGTCTGTCGCTAGTTTTGAGCAGATAGAAACCGCCTCCTCCAAGTTGTCCGCGAGTATCGTATCTTCAAAACCACACATTTTTGCGGTTTTTTCTATTTTTTCTTTCGTCTGCCCAATCAGTATAAGTTTTCGCACTTTTCCGTCAAAACTTTGTATCCATTCTTCATAAGAGGCATCTTTATCATAGCCTCCGCCAATTAGGTAAGTAGGTCTTTTCATCGCCGAAATCGCCTTAATTGCAGCGTCCGGATTTGTCCCCTTTGAATCGTTATAGTACAAAACGCCGTTCTTCTCACAAACGTATTCGATACGATGTTCAACACCGCCAAAATCTTTCACACTTCGCCGGATAATCTCCACAGGCACACGATAAGCAAGAGCCATTCCGACTGCTGCCATAACATTCTCGTAATTGTGCATACCAAGTAATTTCAACTCATCTACATGACAGATATCTATACATTTTTCACCGTCCGTATAAATAATAACGCCATTTTCTAAATAAATGCCTCTATCCAGTTTACGCTGGCTGCTGAAATATAGAACAGTTGCTTCTGTCTTTTCACCAAAACTTCTCGTTTCTTCATCTTCGTAATTCAGCACACAGATATCTTTACTATCTTGATTTTTTGCGATTGTTTCTTTCGCCTCTATGTATGCCTGCATTGTATGATGTCTGTCTAAATGATCCGGTGTAATATTTAAAATCGCACTGACTTTCGGGCGAAACTGCTCAACAGTCTCCAACTGAAAACTGCTGATTTCCGCTACGATAATTGTATCGTCTGTTGTTTTATCTGCTATGGAAGTATATGGCGTTCCGATATTTCCCACAACATATACATTGTCTTTCCATGCTTTCATAATCTCGCCGAGAAGAGCAGTCGTTGTCGTTTTTCCATTTGTTCCGGTAATGGCAAGAACATCTCCTTTGCCAACTCGGTAAGCGAGTTCAATCTCCCCCCAAATACGCACGCCCTTTTCTCTGATTTTATTCACAATCGGCAAATCCGTAGGAACACCCGGACTCATCACCATAATATCGAGGGAATCGATAACTTCATCCCTTAATTCTCCCAAAACAATCTCCGTTTTACTGTCCGCACCGATTTTATTATGCAGTTCTTCCTTGTCGAGCGTTTCCTTTCCGTCATATAAAATAACGTCCGCTCCCTGCTGTTCCAATAGCCTCGTCGCTCCTATACCGCTTATGCCCGAGCCGAAAACAAGTACCTTTTTCTTTCTCAAATCCATGTCTTTCGCCTCCTACAGTGCAAGAAGCGCAATCAAACAAAGAATTGCCGTAATAATAGAAAATACTGCAACTACTCTTGTTTCAGACCACCCGCACAATTCAAAATGATGATGAATAGGAGCCATTTTGAAAATACGTTTTCCGCCTGTTTTCTTAAAATATGTTACCTGTATCATAACTGAAAGAACTTCAACTAAATAAATCAATCCGACAATCACAATAAAAATTGGCATCTGTAACATATATGCCGTAGAGGCAACAAATCCCCCCAAAGCAAGAGAACCCGTATCTCCCATAAATACGCTCGCCGGATATACATTGAACAATAAAAATCCAAGTAATGCACCCACTACCGCACAGGTAATCGGCTCAATTCCACTCTTTGTTCCGATTGCAACAACAGTAAAAAATGTCGCGACAA
This sequence comes from uncultured Lachnospiraceae bacterium, assembly GCA_900551895.1. Classification (GTDB taxonomy): domain Bacteria; phylum Bacillota; class Clostridia; order Lachnospirales; family Lachnospiraceae; genus Faecalimonas. The sequence goes on from URXX01000009.1 coordinate 13,100, forward strand.
GAACCGTTACGCTTGACGCCAATCCGTCCAGACCGTCTGTAAAGTTTACACCGTTTACCGTTCCAATCACAACAATAAACAAAAGCGGAATAGCAAGCCAGCCGATGTCCCAAGTCTTACCGTTTGTGAACGGAATAACCATATCTAACGATACGTCTGTGAAATTTACCATATAGTAGGCAAATACGGCAGTTACCAAAATCTGCAACGCCATTTTCTGTTTTGGAAACAATCCGTCTGAACGTTTCATCACTACTTTCAAATAATCATCAAGAAATCCAATCAAACCAAATCCAAGTGTCACAAATAAAATCGGAATAATCTTTGGATAATCTTTTAAGTAAAAAACAGATGTAACCGCCACACTGACAAGAATAATTACTCCTCCCATTGTAGGTGTACCTGCTTTTTTTAAATGTGACTGCACACCGTCCACACGCTCCGTCTGTCCCATTTTCAATTTTCTCAAAAATGGTATGACAACCGGTCCTAATAACACACTCAATCCGAATGCCACAAGCACCGGTATTACAATATTATACTCCATATCGCACCTCTTTATCTCTTTTGTTTTTTCATTTCATTAGTATACTCTACTTTATCCTTTTTTTCAATTCCCATATAAGGCAGAATATTTGAAAATATATCCCGCACGACAGGCGCTGCGATTGTTCCTCCATAATAAATCCCTTTCGGATTGTGAATTACTACAAGCGCAAGCACTTTCGGATTATCCGCAGGCGCAAAACCGATAAAAGAAGAAATATATTTATTCGCACTTCGCGGAAGCGTCTGTGAAGTCGCTGTTTTTCCGCCTATTTTATATCCGGCTATATAAGCATTTTTCCCCGAACCTTTTGACACTACGCTCTCCAGTATAGTCCGCATTTTCTCTGAGGTTTCCGCCGATATACAACTTTTCTGTGTCTTGTACTGAAATCTTTCCACCTCTTTTCCCTTTTTATCCGTTACACTGACTGCAAAATGCGGAGTAACCCTTTTGCCTCCGTTAATAATGGAACTGACCGTAGTGGCAAGTTGAATGGGCGTAATCTGAAAAGACTGCCCAAAAGACATGGTGGCAAGTTCTACCGGACCGATATTTGATTTTTTGTGCATAATTGTTCCTGCCTCACCAGGAAGGTCTACACCCGTTTTACCCATAAGACCGATTTTTTGAAATCCGTCATAGAATCTGTCCACTCCAAGACGCAATCCAATATCAATAAAAACAGGATTGCATGAATTCTGCACACCTTCTACAAATGTTTCTCCCCCATGTCCTCCCGCTTTATGGCAGCGTATTCTTCTATTTTCTACCACTCTGTATCCAGGACAACTAAATCTGTCCGACTCCTTTACAACTCCCTCCTCCAAGCAGAGAGCAGACGTAATAATTTTAAATGTAGAACCTGGTTCATAAGTATCGTTAATACAACCGTTTCTCCACATTTGATTGAGTAATTCCTGTTTCTTTTCATCTGAAACCTCTGTATTTTCTGCCTCCGGTAAAGTAAATGGTTCATTCAAATTAAATTCCGGTGCATTTACCATAGACAGTATTTCCCCATTTTGCACGTTCATAACCAAAACAGACACTTTATCCGCCTGTTTTTCTTTCATCACTTTTTCCGCCGCCTGCTGTGCATACTTCTGTATATTGTAATCCATACTGATATGAAGTGTATTTCCCGAAACCGCCTCTATTCTGTCTTCCGCAATTCCCTCCAACTCCACTCCTCTCGCATCAGTAGTCGTCAAAATCCTTCCATTCTTTCCTTTTAAATATTCCTCATATTTCACCTCCAGACCGATAATCCCCTGATTATCTCCCCCTGTAAATCCAAGCACTTTCGACGCCACCTCTCCGTAAGGATAATACCGCTTAAAGTCCTCGTCTACTTTTACCCCCGAAAGTTCATATTCTCTGATTTTATCCCCTGTCTTTTTATCCACATTCGTTTTTATCCTCTCCATTGAAGAAACTTTTTCCACCTTTTTCCTGACCAGACTTTCCTCCATTTCAAGTTCATCACTTAAAATGCGGATAACTTTTTCCCTATCTTTTATTTGACTGTGAATAACGGAAATAGTACAAACGGTTTTATTTGTCGCAAGTACCCTTCCTTTCGCATCTATAATTTCTCCTCTCGGTGCTTTTATCTCCCTCTCCCTTTCGTGAAGTGCTTCCGCTTTTTTCTGATAATGTGGTGCATCCGCTATCATCAGATAAACCAGCCTGCCGATCAACAGTACGATTACGGAAACAGCACATAAAAATACGACAAAAATTTTCTTTTTATTATATGTCTTATTTCGCACAAAAACCTCACAAAGATTTATTACTATAGGGTATTAAATCTATTGTGAGGTTATTCTTCTAATTTGTTTCTGTCTTTGTAATATTCATATACGGAAATGCTTCCGCCATGATTTTCTGTGCCAATTTTATGGCATAACTGCTGTTTGCCTGATTTTCTACATTCGGCTCATCAATTACAACGTAAAGCATAATTTCCGGATTTTCCTGCGGAGCATATCCGATAAAAGAAATCAGGTTTTTTCCGTGATTACGGGGATATTTTTCAGCCGTTCCCGTTTTACCGCCGATTGCATATCCCGGAACCTGCGCCGATTTCGCCGTTCCTTCTTTCACGGTTGATTCCATATATGTACGAATTAATTTACTTGTTTCCTCTGAAACTGTCTTTTTCGTCAGAACCGGCGTTTTATTTTCAATTACATTTCCGTCCGCATCACGAATTTGTTTTACTACATGAGGTTCATAATAATTTCCTCCGTTAATAAGCGAATTGAAACCTGCCGCCAGTTGAAGCATTGTCACGTTAAAATTCTGTCCAAACGCATTTGTAGCCAAATCCGCATCGCCCATTTTCTTCGGATCAAAAAGGAGTTTTTCTGTTGATGCCTCCCCCGGTAAATCTATTCCCGTGTATTCTCCGAAGCCAAAAATATGCTGATACTTTGAAAATTCGTCCGAACCGATTGCATCACCTATGTGCATCAACGCCACGTTACAAGAGTTCGCAATCGCCTGCTTTAAATTCTGTGTTCCATGTCCGTCTTTCTTATTACATTTGATTCTCCATTTTCCAACGTCCAAATATCCGGGACACACATATGTTTCACTTCCTTTTAAAGTACCGTTTTCCAAACCCGCTGCTACTGTAAAAGGTTTCATTGTAGACCCCGGCTCATAGGTATCACTGACACAAAAATTTCTCCATAGTTTATTTAACTCTTTAATCTTATCCTCCTCACTCATCTCTTTTATCTGTTCCTCAGAAAATAAACCGCTCAAGTCTCTCGGATTGTTTAAATCGAAATTCGGATAAGATGCCATCGCCAAAATTTCTCCCGTTCCGGGACGCATCGCAATCACAGCCGTGTTTTTGCTGCCAAGACCGGTTTTATTCGGACCGTTCTTATGTTCTTCGTTAAACTCCCGTATATGCTTCTCAATTATGCTCTGCAAATTCAGGTCAATGGACGTAACAAGACTCTTTCCGTCTGTTGCTTCTTTTACAATCTTCTCCACAGAAGCACTTTCCCCGACATAACCGTATTCTCTTCCGTCCGTTCCATTTAAAATATCATTATACGAAGCCTCAAGCCCTCCGTTTCCCACATTACCGGCCGCAGTAAAGCCTATCAAATCGCTGGCAAGCGTATTGTACGGATACGTTCTCACATAATCCTCTTCCAGCCATACCCCTTTCAGATTTCCATAATTTTCTTCATCTTTTTTCAGTTTTTCAAAAGCCTGATACTGTTTATAAGACGCTCCCTTTTTCAGCACATTGTAACGACTTTCCGGTTTCTCCTCCAAAATCTTATAAACCGTTTCCTTGTCAATCTCAAAACAAGTTTCCAAAGCCTCCAATGTCTGTTTTTTTGCTTTCGTTACTACCTTTTCTTTTCCCGAAAGCAACTCCTTCGCATCTAAAATCACATTATAAACACGCTCACTTGTTGCCAGTTTTGTCCCATTTGCATCTAATATATCGCCTCTTTTAAACGGAATAACCTTACTGTTATTCTGCTGTTGGTCTAAGACTGCCTTTTCATACCTCTCGCTGTCCTGTACTACAATTTTTGTCGCTTTCCAAACAAGTACAACAAAAGCCAGTATCGTTAATCCAAATACCAATACCAGCTTTCTCTGCATTCTCGTAGGAAATTTTTTATGGATAAACTTCGGTCCAATCCCTTTTTTCCTATCTTTTGCCATTTATTCACCTTCCATTTGCCTTGTGTCTGTTCCATGCTATTTCTTAGGAATATCTTTATATTGTTTCATATCACTGTCTGTAGGATTGTCATATGTAATAACCTGACCTTCCTCTGCATGAATCATTCCCAATTCCTCTGTTGCTTTCTTGCGGACTTCTTCCAAATTCACAGAATCCACCGCATTATTAAACCGTGTTGTATTTACCTCTCTCTTCTCCGAAAGTTCTCTCTGCAAAGAAGTAATATTTCGTGAACGGTTCGTCAGTTCTGAGCGCAACTGTAAATATTGTAAACATAATACAAACGCAATTATAACTGCAATCGACAAAAACACTACATATCCTTTGTTCATATGCAGTGCATTTTTCCTGTTCTTTCGTACCTGTCTGCTAACCTTCTTCGGCTCTGCACGATGAGTTTCATCATGCTTTTGCGGAACAGTATTCGGTTTGCGGACAGTATTTCCATAATCATAATAATTGTAAATCTGTCTGCGATAAGCAGGTCTTCTGTTTGTCTCCATCTGCTTACGCTCCCTTCTATCTTAACTATTTATCTCCCAGCATCTGTCTAGCGTCGTTCAAAAATACGCAATTTCGCACTCTTTGAACGACTATTGTATTCTAATTCCTCCGCACTCGGCAGAATCGGTTTTCTTGTAATCACTTTCCCCTTTGACTCATTTCCACAAACACATACTGGGAAATGACTTGGACAGGTGCATGGATTTTCGTTTCTTCTGAAAATACTTTTTACAATTCTGTCCTCCAATGAATGAAATGTAATGATACATATTCTCCCATTCTCATTTAACATATCAATCATTTCATCTAAACTATCTCTAAGTACGTCCAACTCCCTGTTCAATTCAATGCGAATCGCCTGAAATGTTCTCTTCGCCGGGTGTCCCCCGTTCTTCTGAATTTTCATCGGAATGGCACGTTTAATAATCTCTATTAACTGTCCGGTAGTTTCAATGGAACCTTTCTCGCGTTCCAAAACAATATGCTTTGCAATGTTCTTCGCAAATTTGTCTTCCCCATAATCTCGAATAATGCGATAAAGTTCCATTTCACTATACGTATTGACGATGTCCTTTGCCGTCATCTCCTGACGTCTGTCCATTCTCATATCCAAAGGTACATCTACACGATAAGAAAATCCTCTTTCTGCTGTATCCAACTGATAAGATGATACACCCAAATCAAGTACAATCCCATCCACTTTGTCAATGCCAAGTTTATGAAGCTGCGACTTCATATCACAATAGTTGCTTCTGACTATTGTAACTTTCTCCCCGAAGTCACGTAACCGGATTCCCGCAGCCTCAATCGCTGCCTCGTCCTGATCTATTCCTATAAAACTCCCCTTGTCACTTAACTGCTTACACACTTCAAAAGCGTGTCCGCCTCCACCAAGCGTTCCATCTACGTAAATGCCGTCTGGCTTGATGTTCAGACCATTTACAGTCTCTTCTAATAATACGGATTTGTGTTCAAATGTCATGTCTACCTCCACATCAGATTAAATGCTAAGTCCCAATTCTTCCATGCGGCCCGCAATATCATCCATGTTGTCTTCAATTACTGTATTATTTTCCTCCCATTTTGCCTTGTCCCAAATTTCTACACGGTCCAGCACTCCCACAAGAACCACTTCTTTTTCCAAATTAGCAAAATTACGGAGTGCAGAAGAGATTAATACTCTGCCTTGTTTATCAAGACCGCCGTCTACCGCACTTCCTAAAAAGAAACGGGTAAATATTCTGGCGTCTTTATTTGTCAGCGGTAAGGTTCTTAGTTTCTCCTCAAAAATCTTCCATTCACTGTCAGGATACAGAAATAAGCAGCCATCCAATCCCTTTGTTATCACAAAGTTTTCTCCAAGATTTTCTCGAAATTTGGAGGGAATAATCAACCTGCCTTTTGCGTCTATACTATGATTAAATTCTCCTGTCAGCATATGGAACACCTTCTTTCAATGGGTCTGCCACTTATGTCCCATTTAGTACCACTATTCACCACTTTCTACCACTTAAATTTATTGTAAACCACTTTTTCCCTCATTTCAAGAGTTTTTTAGCATTTTCGGGCAAAAAAATATCTCCACTTTCGTGGAGATACATCTTTTTTTCCATATTTTGTTATTCTGCCAAACCTGTAAGATATTCAGCAATAGAAGTATAGTCGACTTCTGCCTTCTCTACTGGCTGACTATCTACATATGCAGTATATCCCGAATATCCGATCCATGATAAAACACCTACAATAACTACAGCAGTTAATACATTTCTAAGTACTTTCATTCTCTTCTGCTTTTTCATTATTGCTTTACGGTTTGCCTTTTCCTCTTTATAACGATTCACTTTCTCTTGACTCATCTTCAAAACTCCTTTGCAATTCAACTATAAATAGTTTATCACAAAACGGGAAATTATACAACCACTATGCAAGGTGACTTTTTGCTTGTTTTTATAGCCTTTTTCCTATGTATTTAAGCCATTTACTTCCTTATTTTTATATCACTTTTACAGATTACATTTATTTTAGTATCATTCTAGTATCATTTTAAGCCTCTGCACACTCCGAAAACTCCCGCATTATCCGGTTATGTTCTTCTTCTCTTTCTATCCGTTTAAGTGCTGCCTGTTCAACTTCACTCGTCCACGTTCTGTTGAACCTCTCCACACCTACATGACGTACCGGAGCAGCAGAAAGATACTCCTCATAATATGCTCTGAACGTCCTGCATCTGCTCGGTATCCTAAGCGTCCTTATGGCTTTCTCTTCCGCTTGTCTGACACTTCCTATTGACAGCCCTAACACTTCCCCGACTTCCTGCAAGGTTTTCCTATTGGCATAACGTTCCCGTATGACCTTCGTTTGTTTCTTCGGTAACTTATCAACCGCAATCCACAACTCTCTTTTCATGGCAGCAGTGTCAAGCCTTTTAATAACATTCTCTTCCATATCGTTAGCATCTGACACCATATCCACTAGAGAACTTTCTCCCTCTTCACTGATAGGCTCGCCAAGGCTTTGTATTTGCCCCATTCTGACGCTTTTCTTTATGCTCTCAAGTTTTCCCTTGCTTACACCGAGAAATGCCCTCATTTCACTGTCAGACGGTTCACAGCCGTAATACTTGCGGTATTCGTTCGCTATCTTCTTATACTTTAAAATTTCACCCCTAGCCCCTACCGGAATACGCACAACGTTCCCGCAGTTGTCAATATACCTCTGCATAGCCTGTTTTATCCAAAGGGCTGCATAATTGATAAAAGTCACGCCCATATCAGCGTCAAAGTGTTCTACCGCCTTGCACAGCCCGAAATAAGCCTCCTGCTTTAAATCCTCAACCTCTGCATAGTTGGAATACTTCACAGCCATTTGATGAATGAAACCTTTGTTCTGCTGCCATAATGCAAGCATATTCTCAGCGGTATCTATTCCGGCTTTAATGCGGGCAACCAGTTGTTCGTTTTCCATGTTATCACCTCATTATTTTAGAACCCTTAGTATTTCTTAACACTTCCATACACAGAAACGCCCCAAACAATCCACCGGAAAGTCTGAGGCGTTCTTATACTTCTATTCTCCTAATCCCATAGCAGCACGCATTTGCATGTTAACAATATCCTGATAATCTGCTCCCAAATCTTTCTCGGCATTTGTCAACTCTTCTCCGCACATTCTCGCAATCTTGAGAAGGTCATCTTTGAAAGTCGGAATCATCAATATACTTTTCGGGAAATTGACATCTAATTCAATCAATCTTTCCTGTAATCTTTCCGCCTCAACCTCTGTATTGAATACGCGTTCTGTCAGCGTGGTCTTGTTTGTTCCTTTCGCCACTTCTGAAAGAGCAATAAGTGCCTGCCTATTTCCTAAAAATTTCCCAGCAATCCCCAAAATTGTTTCAAGTGGCAATGGCTTATCTGTAGCAGATAACAAGGTAATACAGGAGGCAAATTCCGATTCTGAAAAATCATACATATTGTCATTTTCCCGCATAACCTCTATTAATTTTTCAAAATGCTCCTGCAAGGCATCAAATTTATTCCTACAGTTTGCACCAAACCTTTCTCTGATTTTGGCAATCTGTTCATCTTTATACTCTCTTGAAAGCATTGTATTTCCTTCAACTGTTGCTACTTCCTTGCGGTTGCCTGCATATAACTCTATAATTCCTTTCAAGTCTTTCATCATCTCAGCGATATACTGATGCACTGGTTTTGTATCAATTTTACTCATGTTCATTCTCCTTTACTCCACTACTACATTGATTGCTTTTTCTCCCTTTTCTGTCGGTTCAACTTGGTAACTTACTTTCTGGCCAACTTCCAAATTTCGAAAGCCTTTCATCAGGATATTACTTTGATGAACAAAGACATCAACGCCGTCATTTCCTGCAATAAAGCCAAATCCTTTTACTGAGTCAAACCACTTCACTACTCCGCTTTTCATTTCTGCACTGCTCCTTTCTTTCTATTTCCCACGCAAACAAAAAAAGACGTAGAAACAGCAGAAGTCTTTTTCAACTTCTTACCATTCCCACGCCTTTAGGCTTTCAACTATTGTTGAGGTACTTCTTTTATTTTGTTATACGGATATTATAGCACTTGGACAGGATAAACGCAACCTAATTCTCGCATTATGGCAGCAGACTCTTACTCCTCTGCATCTATTCCCACTGTATCAATAAATTCTTTCATCAGTTCGCTAATCTTCCCCGCTTGGCTTACTCCGGCCAACTCACAAGCCCTAGCAAAATCTTCAGCAAGTTCACGCTTAATCTTAAATCCTTTTGTCATATATCCCGCCTTTTTCTGATACTTTTCTGACGCTATGGTCTGACGGTTCGGGCTACCTTTCGGCATGGCTTTCCCTCCATTTCTTCACAAAATAATAAATCAATTTAACTGCTCCAATTACAATAAAAAATATTCCCAGTTTTACCAGCATACTTTACACAGATGAGCCTTTGTGTTATATTCGTCTTGAGAGAAAGGGCTTTCGCCCCCTCTTTCAATTTAATACTTTATCGAGAATTAACAAGATAATTCCGATAATCAAGTCCGTTATCGCTCCGAGCAGCCAACTCTTTAAGTCGATTTCGGACTTTTGTTTTCTCGGTTTCTTCCGATGTCTGTTACTCATCTGCCTGTCACCTCCTTACAAGTATATAATATCATAGGGTTAACCATATGTCAATAGTATTTCAACAAACCTTTTCGATAATTTAAGGCATGAAAAACGCCCCGTATTTCTACAGGACGCTTTTATCTGATTATCAATCTTTTCTCTTGGTTCGTTTCCAATTTCTCGGCGTTCGCTCGGAGTTCGTTTGTAATTTCTCACGGCTTTGTCACGGCTTCATTTTTCATTTTCCCGCGGTTCCCCCGTGGTTCACCCGCTGTTCGTTTGATTTTTCCGCTCTTAAATCCACATAAGCCCGCTTATATTTCCCCGTCTGTTTCTTTGCTATCTTGTAGGCTCTTACGTCCGGTGAAAGCCTTTTCAATACGTCACATAGTTCTTCATCTGTGGTATATGATACTTTAATTCTCACACTCATGCTCTTCCTCTCCCTTTTCTTCAATTAGTCCAGCACCTACAAGAAAATAATATATAAAACTAATATCTTCATAAGACGCATCTTCTAAAGCCTCTTTTATCTCTTTCAACATATCGCTTCTGCATAACATTTTTCTTTTCTCCTTTCTTCCTGCCGTTCCGCTCTGATATTGGCGTATCATCACGGAAAGGGCAGTTATTCAATCGTTCAAAATATGCATATCTAACGTATATGTAAACCGTTCTTTCCTGTCGCTGAGGGTTGGGTTGGTAGCACTAGCCCCCAGAGGACAGAAAGTCTTTATTTCTTCACTTTCGGCTGATACACTGCACCAACAAGATACAAATACCCACCGCACAAACATTTTTCTCTTTGTGCTGTTGCTTGGTACTTTCTACCACAACACAAGCACTTTTTATAAGCGTTAATCATTGCCATGTGGCACACCTACCTTTCTGTATTCGTTTATGTTCTCATAGGTTACGGCTAAAAGAAAACATTTCAGTGTCATATATGTAACCATATAATCGCCGATACCATAGCCGTTATGACCTGACGGATTCATTCTCTTTGCGAACTTAACGGCTTGTCTGCTCGTTAGTTTCTCCGCAATATCCTCAAGAATAACGTCCCTATCTCCTATGAGGCATGAATTTCTATCAAATAAATTTATGGCTGTTTCTTTGTTCATCATACTGTTTTACCTACCTTTCTTTTGTTGCGTTCTGCACGTTTCCCCTCTATGTAACCAATAAAGAAAAGAGTTCTTGCACATTTAAACGGAATTTCCTTCCAATGCTCATCTAGAAAATTATCTATGGCTATACTTTTAGCAAATGGAGCAACGCTCTGATACTTTAAAATATCCATAATATCGCTATGTTCTTTTTCAATTTTGATTATCTTTGATTTATTCATAATTTCCCTATTCCTTTCCCTAAATATCTGTTATAATGTTTATATCTCCTTTCTTAAACGCTGGCGGGCGATAAGATAGAGATACTGCCCTTGTCTATCTCATTAGATAAGGGCATTTTTTTGTTATTTTAGTAGTTCTTTGTTGTAACGTGTCCAGTCACACACAGGAAACTTCCTGCCCTCGTTTTGCTAATACATTCATCAAGCGGGTGGTCTTTATCACATAAATACTCTAAATGTCCCGCTATGCAACTTAATTCTTGGTTGATGCCTTCCAGTGCCTCGGCAATACGGTCAAGCCGTGATAATACGTTTCTGCCAACTTGTCCGCTCCGTCACTCAATCTTATGGTACGTTCTACAAAATTAGTGAAATCAGGAATATCAAGTAATTCATGTATTAACTTCTCATAGTCTGACCGAATAAAAGGGCTTATAGGTTTCGTCTTATATACTCTTTCTCCTACTCTTGTATTTGGAATAGAATATAAAAACCTTGCAAGAAGTCCCTTACCCCTGAAATCCTTATTTTCCATAATGTCAGAGATAACTTGCGGTTGTACTGCTAAGCATATAGTTAAATAGGGGTGCTTTAGTTCTGCATCTTCCCTGCCTATTCTAACCGCTGAATAATACTCACCCGAATATGATTTCAAGAATATATCAAAGTTCGTGTTATTATTGTATCTGCCTGCTAACATTCCAAATATACCTCCCTCAGCAGATATAATGCCCATACGCTCATTATTTTCCTGCATTGCTTTAACAAGTGATTCAGGGGTAACATCATCAAGTATCATCTTCAATTCTCTGACCTCTTCCAGTTCTGTCAATTCCTTTTGGCATTCAATGGCGTCATTCATAGTGTATGTATTCTTTTTGCTCATTTTCGCTAGTGCGTCCTGTATGTTCTTAAGTCTTCCCGTTATAATTTTCTTTTTCAACTCATACTCTGCAATATATGGCTGTCTTTTTTCGTTTTCTTCTTCTACATACTTGAATACTGGCTTTGTAGTTTCTTTCAATGTAGGCGATTTCCTTTCTGACGGTCTGCCAACCACTACAACATAAAGATTGAGGCTTTCCGTCCAGTCAGGCTTTACATTCAACCAATACTTTCCCTGTATGCACAAAGATAATATTGATAATACAAAGGTAGCCACCATATCAACGGGTACTTGTAAAGACTCAGAAACCGCCTCTATATATGGGCGTATCTCTTCCGGTAACTCTTCTATTGGAAAAGACATCAGTATTTTTTTATGATTTTTTACTAATGGCGTGAAATGACAAAAATGACAATAATGACAAAAATCGTCTTTTTCCTCTTCTCCCGCATTTAATACCGCCAGTTGTCCCGGTCTTTTCCACTCAGAGAAAACGGTATCAAATTTACTCCACAGCCCAGCCTGTACAAGTGTATTACGTATCTCGTTGAAGTGCTTTGTATAGTGCTCGTCAACTTCATTTAAAAAGACATCTGTCCAGTTATTCGGGTCTGTAATCTTGCTTTTTATTATTTCTAAATCATCTGACACTCTCTCACCACCTTTCTCTTTCTCTCTTCAAATTCTTCCCTACACCTCTTCAAGTGCCATTCTGCAACGTTCTTCATCTGTCTGTCATGCTCCTTTTCGTATTCGCCAACAAAATGGTTATAGTATTCCCTCGCCCTGCTACATCCTAGAAATTCAAGCCGAACAAGAACATCTTCGGCAAATCCCGGATAGGTCAACTCATATCCGTAAACTTTCATAAAGAAAGCCTTATTCAACTTCATATCAAGGGATATACTATCCAGCAGTTCTCTTTTGCTTGCCATTTAATCACCTGCCGACTTCATGCCATACATTCGCTCATTGAAATATGCAGCACTCACTTTACCCGCAAATGTAAGGAAACCTTTTTCTTTTAATTCTTCATTCAGTTGTCTAATCACTTGATAACTTTTACTTTCTGATATTCCACAGATTTCGGAAATATCTTTCGCAGTATACACATATTTGCTCATTAAACTTTCCTCCTTTCGCTCATTTTTGAGCAAAACTAAATTATCTGCTACGAACTAAATACCAAAAATACCAATAATACCAAAATATCACTTTCAATCACTTCACACGCTGGCGGGCGTCTTTTTTATTCTGTTTCAATGATTTCAGTTACATCAACACCGAGAGCCTTTGCAATCCTACCTAGTGTTTCAGGTCTTGCCTCTACTCTCCCGCTGATTATCCCGCACAATGTACCTTTGGGTATTCCTGCGGCAATTAATTCTTTTTGCCCCATGCAAGCCCTTGCTCTTGCAAGTTCATATTTTTGTCTGTCAAGTTTCATATTTTATCACCTCCAATATTTTGCGTAGAACTTTTTTGTTCTGTGTCATTATATTAGCAGTACTTTTTTGTTCTGTCAATAGGTTTTTAGAACATTTTTGTTCTTTTATTTTTCTTTTTAATGTGATATACTTTTTATATTCGGAGGTATACACATGACTATAGGGGAAAAAATAAAATTTTTACGCCAAAAAAAAGGGCTAACTCAAAAACAATTGGGCGTTTTGTGTGGAATGGCTGATTCTGCTATTCGTAGATATGAAAGCGGACGGGCAAACCCAAAAATAGCAACATTAAATAGAATTTCTGCAGCCTTATCCGTTCCGTTAGAAATGTTACTACACGAAGTTGATACAACTGATAAAACTGAAATATTAAGACTTGATTTAATGGATATGATTAAAAATCTTGACTTTAATGTTGAGAAAATAACAAGCCAAAACGATTTTGATTCGGCTATCATTGATACTCTTGAAAAAAAGAGAACATACATAAAATATTATGATGAATTAAATCATCTCGGACAAGATAAAGCCATAGAACAGGTAGAACTGCTAACTAAAATACCAGAATATCAACGGAAATATATTGAAGAAAATGCTACTATACTAAACGCAGCACACGAACGGACAGACATTGAAACAACTGAAGAAATGAAAAAACATGATGATGACATTATGAATGATGAAAATTTCTAAGTCCTGTATTTTGTCTATCTAAAACATCAAAATGATTTCGGAGGTATAACAATGAATTACGAAACACTTTTAGACGAGGCAAGCAATAGCGGGCTTATTGTAAAAGAAAAGCCTTTATACTCTAGTGACGGCAGAATTAAAGGCAACAGAATAGCAATTCGGCAGGATATAACAACCACAACAGAAAAGTCTTGCATCCTTGCTGAAGAACTGGGACATCACTACACTTCTGTAGGCGATATAATAGACCTGTCAGACGTCCAAAACCGCAAGCAAGAACGTCAGGCAAGGCTTTGGGCATACAACAAACAAATCGGCTTGTATGGGCTTATACAGGCGTTTCAGCATGGGTGTACATCTCTGCATGAAATCGCTGAGTATTTGGAAGTAACAGAACAATTTTTACACGAGGCTATAGAGTGCTACCGGAATAAATACGGTATCTGTACGGCAGTAGACAATTACGTCATTTATTTTATCCCGAATCTGACTATCGGTGAAAGACTTTGATAAATAGGACAGTCCAAAAGTGGCGGAGCAATCTTGCTCTCTCAAAAATTGACAAATTCTAAAATTTTAGAAAAACGAACAATTAGTAGGCCGTACTTTTTTGAACTGCTTTCCAATTCCGGAATGCGCTAGGTGACAATTTGTCCCTAAGCCAAAAATCGCCCGGCTCAATTTTGAGCCGACGAAATTCGTCGTTACTCTTCCCTCTGTTACACTTTCAAAAACGTAGTATAAAGCGAAGTATAAACAGTAGTAGAAAACGTAGTATAACGATAAACGGAGAGAACACAGGATATTAGTCGGAAGTGCATACTACGCACATCTGAAATTGAATAGGGTATTATCGTCAAAGGGTCTGCCTAAAATGGTGGACACCCCAATAATAAGGACGTCACAATTTGTGACTACGAAAAGGCAGCGGTAGAACGCCGCCCCCTTGACAATATATAAAGCAGCGTAGAAATTTCGACACTGTTTAGCCTCTTGCACCATTTTAGTGCGTGAGCATCAAAAGGGTGTAGCGAAACATGACACCCCTAGCACTACTATAAAGGGGTCGAATTCGACACCCTTTGAATTTTAGAGGTTGGTTCTACCGACATCCGAAAATAGATGCTAAAATCTTAGCACCTAAAACAGTAATACGTGAATTCGTCACCAAAGACGAAAACCACACACAAATAAACTTTTTCACTTTTTGAAAATTTATTTTGACAAAAATGTTGATTTCCTTTTAATAATTTGATATAGAATAAGGGCATAAGTAAGAATACCGCCTAAGAGCAGGGCGGGCTAATTAAAAGACGGCTCAATAGATGATCTCTCCTTGTAGAGCACAAGGAGCATAAATAAAATAAGGCTCAATGGATTTACGCCCTCTACAACTGTAGGGGGTATTTTGCAAGATAGATGATAAAAATATAGGCGTAGAAATTTCTACGGTGTAATTAAAATACTATACGAAAGAGGTGACACACAATTAAAGAAATTTCAAAACTACATACCGATATATTTGACAATGGGTTAAAATATGTTTCTATCGGGCATATTCGCCAAGAAATTATTGATTCCATTACCGAAAAATATCCCGAGTTTGCCGATATTCTCTCAAAAGATACAGATATTCTTTTTTGGAAAGACCGTATCAAGCACACCGAACGCCATAAAAAAGATTTTGTATCACCTGAAGAATACGAATTGTGTTTTGAACAAATTCCCGATATTATACAAAACCCTGAATTTATCAGTATTCACCCCAACAAAGATAGTATTTCATTTATTTGTCGATTTACTGACCACATATCTGTAGCCGTACGGTTGTCCACTGATGGAAAACTGTCCTACAGAACTATGTACCCTTTACGTGAATCACAACTTTACAATTACATAAAGCAAGGAAGAGCCTGGAAAGTCTAATTTGACAATTTTTCTAAAATAGTGTAATATATTCACATCAGTAGAAAATAATATGTTTATGAAGATAGGTTATTCAAGGATAGAACAGGCTGCTATCACGCCCTCGTGGTCTTAAAGAGATGTCGGATTGCCACCCGACTGGATAACTTATCTTTTATAATAAATACCAGTAATATATAATGAAATCAATGGGTGTGTAAACCTATAATAGTATGCGTCAATTTTTAGCATAAGTTGCCTATGTGGTAACCACTATTATAGTAGCACCCATTTTTTTATTTTGTACACCTTTGCAAATATCTTCAACCATTTCACACGCTGGCGGGCGGGAAATGAAAGGAGATAAAAACAATGCCTACATACAAAGACGATAAAACGGGGACGTGGTACTGCAAATTCTACTATGTAAACTGGCAAGGTGAAAAGAAACAGAAATTGAAAAGAGGGTTCAAACTTCAGCGGGAGGCGAAAGACTGGGAACGGAAGTTCCTTGAGCAGTTCGCACAAAATCCCGATATAACCTTTGAATCGCTCTATGAGAAGTATAAGGCGTACATCACGCCAAGAATAAGGGAAAGTTCAGCGGCTATCCGTTTCAATATAATTGATAGCCATGTACTGCCCTATTTCAAAGTCAGGATTGTGTCAGATATTTCTCCGGCTGATATTTCAGCATGGCAGACCGAGATATTAAAAAAGGGGCTAAGCGAAACTTATACCCATTCAATCAACGTATATTTAAAGGCTATCTTTGCCTATGCTGTGGAATATGTGGGACTTCAAAAGAATCCCTGTACAAAGTCCATAGGCTCGCTTAAAAGCCGAAAGATAGACTTTTGGACGCCTGAGGAGTATAAGCAGTTCTCAGAGGCGTGTAAGGACAATATAGAGGCTTTCACAATCTTTGAGGTACTCTATTATACAGGTATGAGGGTCGGTGAGGCTCTAGCCCTTACGTTGAACGATATTGATTTTACTGCCTGCACTATATCCGTTACAAAAACCTACTACCGCATTACCGGAAAGGATTTGATAAATCCACCAAAGACCGCCGGAAGTGAAAGGACAATAGCAATACCTGCATTTCTAGTAGATGAATTGAAAGAGTACATTTCACACCTGTATGAACCGGATCCGAACGAGCGTATATTCAACAGACGCTCACAGTACGTCCGTAGCATATTACAAGAGTGTGCAGATAAAGCCGGAGTGAAACAGATAAGAATCCATGACTTAAGGCACTCTCACGCCTCTATGCTTATCAATCTTGGAGCAAATCCGCTTTTAGTAGCGGAAAGGCTGGGGCATGAATCGCCAACAATCACCCTCAAGACGTACTCGCATCTGTTCCCGTCCACTCAAACCGAGATAGTAAACAAAATCAAAAAGGTATAAATAATAGTATCATTCTAGTATCAAAAAGCATAAGAAAAGAGCCAAAACCCTTGATTTATAAGGGCTAAGGCTCTTTTTATTACTATACAACCACGATAATTCCCCCGTCGCTTGCATACATTGTACTTATTCCTCTTGTATCCAGTATAATAATTTCTTTGAATTTTCCGCGTTCTTCCAACTCTTTCTTAACTGATACCGCTCTCTCGTAACAGTTACAGTGAGCAATCGCCAGCGTTTTATCTTCTGTATTTGTCGCTTTTTCCATAACACAAGCAACCATTTTATCCAACGCTTTGTTAATTCCTCTTGATTTTCCCAACTGGCAAATTGTTCCCTGAGGAGTTGACGCCATAACCGGTTTAATATTCAACGCCGATGCCACTAATGCTTTTACCCCTGTAAGTCTTCCGTTCTTTTTTAAAGTTTCTAATGTTTCCAGTACAAAATATGTGTTTTGTTCTTGAATATAAGTGTCAACCTTTTCAATTACCTGCTCAAAACTAAGTCCATTTTCTTCGCACTCCATAATTTTTTGTGCAATAAGTGTTTCCCCCACCGAAGCAGAACGAGAGTTGAAAATATGAATTTTCTTTTCTCCGTGTTCTTCCTCATAAATACTTTTTCCAAGTACCGCACTATTATATGAACCGCTGAGTTCTGCTGATAAAGTTACAACATAAATTCTGTCTGCATGACATTTATAACTTTCCATATAACGTTCAGGTGACGGACAGGAAGATTTTGGACACTCCGGACTTCGTGCTACTTTAACCAAAAAATCTTTTTGATTAAATGTATCATCATCTACAATGTTTTCATTTTCAATCTGAATACTAAGCGGAACACCCTCCACTTTTCCGGATTGCTTCATCTCCTCCGTCAATTCACCACAACTATCTACTACAATTTTATAACCCATATCTAGGACCTTCCTCTATCTTTATACTTATCACATTCATTTCTATTATATGTAGTTTTAAATACCACTTGTTTAGTTTACCACATTTTCTTTGATAAGAAAAGACTTTTTATATTTTTCCTCTTTATTATTATAAATATTCAATTTCAGATCAACTAGACTTCTATTTTTATATGGCTGGATACATTCAAAACAAGTCCTATTTCCGCCAACAAAAACAAGGTTGCCGTACCTCCATAACTGATAAACGGAAGCGTAACTCCCGTTGTCGGTAAAAGGTTTGTTACAACACCAATATTAAGAATAACTTGAATTGCAATTTGCGCAAATACTCCCGTTGCTATTAGCGAACCGTATAAATCCGGTGCATTTTGTGCAATAAATGCAATCCTATATAGTAAAATTGCAAACAAAGTCAAAATAATCAATAAACCAAATATACCCATTTCCTCACAGATAATCGATAAAATCATATCATTTTGCGCTTCCGGTATAATTAATTTCTGAGCGCTATTTCCTAAACCTTTTCCGAAAAATCCGCCGGAACCGATAGCATATAACGCCTGCATGCTTTGATAACTCCCCTCGCTCATATACATTTCAGGATTGACCCACGCTAAAATTCTTCTAATGCGGAAATTCTGACTTCCTTCCATGATTTTTCCCAAAAGTTGTGAACCTATGAAAAAGATTGCCAAAATGCTTCCGCCAATAATAAGAAATGGTTTTGTTTTCCTATGAGCCACAAAAAGCATGACACACGCCATTCCCATTACAATAACGGCAGTGCTTAAGTTATCCGTCAATAAAAATACACCTGCTGCTCCAACTCCGCCCCAAAACAAAATGGTAAAAACGCCTTCCCTTTTTCTAAGTGTTTCACCAAGTTTACATATCAATGCCGGAATAAAAACAACAATTGCTATTTTCATAAATTCTGACGGCTGCATTTGTCCAACAACCGGCACTTTAATCCAACGCCTCGCTCCATATGCCTCAATACCTATCCCCGGTATAAAAACACATGCCATGATAATCATCGCCAGCCCAAATATCACTTTTGACCATTTCGCATATAGATGATAATCAATTTTATAAGTAACCCACATCGCTATAAAACTAAACGCATATGCTTTTAACTGGTTTTTTAAATAAAACATTCCGTCACCAAACTTTACAGATGCGCTATACGAACTGGTGCTGTAAAGCATAAGCAATCCAAATCCGATAAGAAAAATAAGTACCGCCATTAAAGTGTAATCAAAATATTCTACTGTTCTTTTTTTCTTATTCCCGTTTAATCTTTTCCCTACCATATTTATACTCCTTTTCTTAACTATTCATTATACTATATTGCCCGTTAAAAACAAACACTTTTTCCTTATTGCAACATAATCTAATAGTGTAAATATTTTAAAGGAGTATATTGGATATGCAAAATTTTCGGAATAATATGGCATTTTATAATCAAGAAAATGTTCCGTGCCAAAGGCTAGATCCGCTTTCTTCCATGCCTCTCGCAATGGCATATGTGCCATGGCAAAGATGGGAGAATATACTTGAAGCAGATAAAGGTTTTCATTGCGGAACAATTTTCCGTGATTTGCGGAAACCATTCGAACATGGAGGAGGTGGATGTCGATGAACAACAATATGCCTTCCCGCAAAGAATTGCTTCATTTAATTAATGTTGCCAGTTTTGCCGTAGATGATGTGAAATTATTTTTAGATACGCATCCGGAAAATAAAGAGGCTCTTGCTTATTTTCAGCAATACAATTCAATCCGCACACAAGCATTGAAAGACTTTGCCCGCTTATATGGTCCTCTCACTCTCGATTCAATCACTACTTGCAGTGATTATTGGAAATGGATTGACGAGCCGTATCCATGGCAGGAAGGGGGATGTTAGTTTATGTGGAATTATGAAAAAAGATTGCAATACCCTGTTAAAATCACACAGACAAACCCTAAGATTGCACAGGTTATTATCAGCCAGTTCGGAGGTCCTGACGGCGAATTGGCCGCTTCTATGCGATATCTTTCCCAAAGATATACAATGCCTTACAAACAGGTAACCGGAGTTTTGACCGATATCGGCACAGAAGAATTAGCCCACATGGAAATGATTTGTGCTATCGTTTATCAACTTACCAAAAATCTTTCTGTAGAAGAAATTGAGAAATACGGTTTCGATAAATACTATGTTGACCATACCCTTGCATTATGGCCACAGTCAGCAGGCGGAACACCTTGGACAGCAACTTATTTCCAGTCAAAAGGAGATCCAATCACAGATTTACATGAAGATATGGCAGCAGAACAAAAAGCGAGAACAACATACGATAACATTTTACGTCTTATCAAAGATCCTGAAGTATGCGACCCAATCCGCTTCCTTCGCGAAAGGGAGATTGTTCATTATCAGCGTTTCGGTGAAGCAAAGAGTACTTATACAAGCAAAAAAAATAAAAGAATTGTTTTTAGAAATTTCTGTTGTTTTGTTCTCCATCAGATTTAGCTTTTGTTTCATCAGATATTCCAGGTAATCTCAATGACATCCTCATCAATATCGATCCGGTCAATCAGAATATCCGCAACCCGCTGTTTGTCGTCATTGTCAAGTTCATCCCATTTTGCAACATAATTAGTGATTTTCTCCATCTTTCCAGAAGTTTGATTAGTACTTTGCTCAACCAGTTTTTGCTGTAAGGACTGTTTTTCTTTATCCAGTTCCTCAATCCTGCGATTGATATATTCCATCACAGTTTTATTCGCTTCTGGCACTTTTGCAAGCAGATTTCCAATTTCCTGTTCAATCTCTGCAATTCGAACTTTCTCTGCCTGACTGCTAGGCTGCGTTACCGCTTCCAGTTCATCAGAAAGATATTGGAACTTGGCAAGCTGCTTTTTCATTTCCTCTAAAACATAATCCTCAAATACATCCGCATAGATGGTATGCCCTGCACCTTTACATTTAATGGAATATCGGGAACCTGAACATTGAAAATATCGCCCAGCTTTCGTGTTTGACCTTGTAACCGTATAGGCATAACCACATTTCTTACACTTCACTTTTCCAGCAAGCCATGTCCGCTTTCCTTTATTTGTTCTTGCCGACTGACGGTTCTTCATGATTTTTAACCGGCATTTCAACCAGACATCAGACTCAATCACACCCAAATGAGGAGCGATTACCACATCCCGATCTACAAGATCGTACTGCTTTTTCTTTGTCTTATCTCCGTTGATTCCTTTATATAGGAAGATACCATTAGTTCCCACATAATCAGAAGCCGGGTTAATCATATTTGTGCCCTGGCTTTCAAAGAAATTGTAGATATCAATATCTGCCTTTGCATATACTGGATTTCGGAGAATCTCGCTGATTCTTGCAGTAGACCAGGGCGCACCTCGTTTTTCTGTAAAACCTTGACGAAGCAATTCTCTCATAACTGCTCCCAAGGTCATATCCGGTTCCGAATAAAGCTGATAAATCAATCGAATCTGCTTCATTTCATTCGGTTCCGGCACAAAAACTGATGTATGAATTCCGTTGATAATCGTTTTTTCCAACTGAAATCCATACGGTACACGACCACCCATGTAATATCCTTTCTGACTTTTCGTAGCATAAGCATCTGCAATACGTTTCTGGATTGTTTCACGCTCCAACTGTGCAAATACGATAGAAATATTCAGCATGGCATTGCCGATTGGTGTAGAAGTATCAAACTTCTCTGTGGAAGAAACAAATTCTACATGATACTGCTGAAATATTTCCATCATATTGGAAAAATCGAGAATAGAACGGCTGATACGGTCAAGCTTATAAACGATAACCCGTTTAATCTTTCCTGCCCGAATGTCTTCCATCATTCTTGCAAACGCCGGTCTGTTGGTATTCTTTCCGCTAAATCCCTTGTCAATGTACGTTTCGTACTCAGCTCCGCGAGTTTCATATTTACAAAACTCAAGCTGATTTTCGATGGAGATACTATCTTTTTTATCCAGTGACTGTCTTGCGTATAAAGCATCGATTGGACACATAGCACATACCTCCTTACTATGTGTAAACAGTCACTCTCCATTACATTGATTATACCATGAATACCGCTTTCCGGTTTAAAAATCATGCATATTTTTTAAAGATATTGTACAGATCTTTTCTTTGTTCTTCAAATATGCGATTTGCGGTGTCTATGGAATACTGCGGATGTCTGCTGATTACACGAAAATGCATTTTTTCAACATGAATCTCTTTTAATTCTTCTATTTTTTCTGTTATCTGTTTCATAATCTTCCCCCATATATCTTATTTTTGTTATAATTTGTCCTATTCCAAAACAGTCTGATTTCAAAACAAGATTCCGGTTTCTTTGGCGAATGATTTTTCACATTCCTCTTATGAATCGTTTCATAACCCGCCGTTGATCGCCGAGCCACCCCAAGGAGTTTCACCTATCAGATGTGAGTGTCATTATCTGCTTACCGCCGATTCCGGTCTCTCTGATTGTCAAGGTACACAAGCGTTATCCGCTTTTGTAGAGCCATCGTAGCATAAAAAAATCAGAAAACAGCGTTTCTTGCAGGCATAGCAATTTCCGGGAAATCGAGGTTATGAAAATTGCAGATTTGCAATAATATGGATTGACCTATTCCCGGGAAACGACTAAAATAAGTCTAAGGGAGTTGATAGAGATGGCTGAATTACCTGGAAATATCCATGAGAAAATCGGAGATTTAAGAATCGAACGGGGATTAACAAAAAAACAGGTGAGCGAAGATTTGGGAATCCCTGCTTCCCAACTTACAAGAATTGAAAATGAAGATATCAAAAGTATCGGACACGAACTCATCATAAAATTTGCCGATTATTTTGGTGTGTCCACAGATTATCTATTGGGACGAACCACCGTCCGTTCTCAGAAGAATATAGAACTGGATGAACTGGGACTTTCCAACAAGGCGTTGATTACATTGCTGTCCGGCAAGGTAAATACAGAACTTCTCAGCCGAATCATGGAACACAGTAACTTTATTCCTCTCATGGGATATGCAGAAGCCTATTTTGAAAGCGCCCACGAGGAAGGATTTCTCTCCCGGAATAATGTGATCGACCTTGCAACCGGAGGTTTAACCGAACTTTTAAAAGAAAATCCTTCTCAGAAAACAGAAATAACCAATGAACTCCGCCATCTGAACGCTCAGAAAGTCAGTGGATCAGAAGCTGATTTGGAGAAATTGAAGGCTACCTTTTTGAAAATCATGCGGGATGTGAAGAACGAATATGGAGAATCAAAAGAAGATGTTACTGCTGAAGAAATGAGAAATCAGGTGAAACAGCTCCATCAGGAGGCAATGAAGCATAAAGGACATATGACTGAAGCCAAAATGGCAGAACTTACGGCAAAAATGCTTCTTCCTGCCGGGATAGACGGAGAAAACCGGAAATCGTTTGAGAAACTGATGGAAAACATATTGAAGGATTCAAATAAAAAACGGAAAAAGAGGTGATGAAAGTGGATTTGAAAACATATCAGACCTTATGTGCAGATTCAAAAATAATCTGGACAAAACATTGTTTAGAACGTATGCAAGAACGCGATATCAGCCGTGCCGATGTTAAAAATGGAATTGCAACCGGAGAAATCATCGAAGACTATCCTGATGATTATCCGAATCCAAGTTGTCTGATTTTTGGGCATACTGTTAATGATAGGATTTTGCATATCGTTGCCGGATGTGATAGTATAAATATATACATCATAACAGCGTATTACCCGGACACAACGAAATTTGAAAATGATTTAAAGACAAGAAGAAAGGGGAAATAAATATGTGTATGTTCTGTAAAAATACAACTACCGTAGAAAGCACTACTACTCATGTAGTAAATTACAAAAATTGCGTTATCGTAGTTAAAAATGTACCTTGCCTTGAATGCGATCAGTGCGGCGAAAAATATTATACTGATGAAGTAGCTGAAAAATTGGAAA
The DNA here is from genome assembly GCA_900551895.1 of uncultured Lachnospiraceae bacterium. GTDB lineage: Bacteria > Bacillota > Clostridia > Lachnospirales > Lachnospiraceae > Faecalimonas. The sequence goes on from URXX01000009.1 coordinate 37,120, forward strand.
TCATTGTGAACTTGGCTAAGAAGCTGATGCAGGAAATTGCTGTGATTGATTATCAGCATGCAGCGTAAATTTCACAAAATCAAACACTTTATAATATTACTCGTTGTACGCGAAATTTACATTTTACTTTAAGAGGAGGACGTTAGAATGGAAAGTACCAAAAGGACAAAAATGGGCTGTTACCATTTTTGAAGAAATTTATTACTAAGAAAATAGTTGTGTTTTTAGTATCTTTAATCATTATAGTCATAGTTATCTTTGGGGTTAACTCTGCTTTTCAATCCGATTCTAAGACAGTAGATATCGGACTCAGAAATATAGGAGAACTGGCTACTCAAGTTGCTTACGTGACAGAAGTAGATGTTATAGATGATCCTAGAACTTTCTTTGGGGTAAAGATACCATTTACACAATCACATTATGTTTATAGTTATGATTTCGTGATAAAGGCGGGGTTCAAAGTAGAAGACATTATTCCTGATGTAAATGAAGGGACTAAAACGGTAACTATTTTGATGCCTAAAGCAGAAATTCTCAGCAACGAACCAAAGTTAGATTCATTAAAAATCTATTTAGAAGATGAAAGTATTTTTAATCAAGTGACAATGGATGAGAGTAACAAAGCCTTTATTGAAATGCAGAAAAATGCAGAAAAAAATGCTATTTCCAACGGATTATTAGAGGGTGCAAAAGAAAATGCGAAAACGGTTATTACTGGATTATTTGCAGACCAATTTGATCCAGAAGAATATAAATATGAATTCAAATTTCAATAAAGGAGAAACTTACAAATGAAAAGAAAACTACTTTATATCGTAGGTGGGATAGTTGCAATAATACTTATATTTTATATCTATTTATTCTTTACTGCTTAATGAAAGCAATAAGATTGGTTATATATAAGCACAACCTAGTTCTGAATCGAATATTCAGAGTTATGAAATGGCGGTGATGTAATACCAAACTGGTTTCTCCCCGCCATTTTATAGTATTGTAATATTTAAAGAAAAGGAAAGCTAGACTTTCTAACAATATTGCTTTAAGCTTTTACAGTATTTATTTTATATACTCGCTCCATGTTTTTTTATATAACTGTTCACAACAAACATTTCTTAATAATATCCTAAAATCTTTCAGAAAATTAATATTTATACACCCTTCGTCCGTTTCATATATATAGCGCCAATGTTCAAACGCATCAGAAATTATTTCTAATTGTTCATCAAAAAAATTTTCATTTTTAGGATTGAAATGTCTTTTCAGCTCTATTTCAGCCTTTTCAGCCTTTTTACTATCACTTTTACGAAATAATCCCCATAGTCTTTTTAAATCGTGACCATCACGAGATTTTTTCCCTCTTATTTCTTTAATAGACACGCCATAAGAAATCAACAGTGTTTTTATAAATACTTCACAGGAAAAAGCAGAATTAACAATTCCTGAAACAGTATGAGCATCAAATCTATATTCGATAATATTATTCGGCTCTATTTCACAACATTTTGCACAATCAGAAAAAGCACATGCTTGTTTAAACATCCGATGTGTATTCCATACAATCTTTTTCCCCATAAAAATCATACCTCCATTTTAAACAGTTCCAGCTACTCTATTTTATCTATTCGTGTCTATATTATAGCAATATAGATAGAGTTTCTGCAATGTAATCATTTCAATATTTCTTGAAGGAAAATCAGGGTCTAAAAATTAATATCACATTTTCGCTCTATTTTCCGACTATCCTTTTCAGCACTATTTTTCTTCGAAACTTTCAGCTTATGCCATTCCAATTTCTTCAACACCGAATCCCTAGATTTTTTCTCAATCTGTTCCGTCACTTCTTTCTTTACTTCCGGTTTGTTAAATACTTCTTTTAATCGACCTGAGAGTTTCCGAATAGCACTCCGTATATTCTTCCCAAGACTTTCCATCTGAGAGATTGCATAATTCCGCATTTTCTCTGAAGCCTTTCTGTCTGGACTGGACAGCCATTCTTTATAAATCTCAATCTGTTCCTCCGCTGTGTTCAATGCCTCTTCCCTTGCTTTGTCGGAAACAATCTCCACCGCCTTTTCATAAGCGACCGTAGAAACTTCTTGAATCAATGTTTCCGAATCCAAAATCTTTTCTTCCAGTTCCTTGATTTTCTGTTCTTTTTCTACGATTTTCTCCTGCTGTTTCTGAATGATATAGTCCTGTTTTTCCAGATATTGCCTGCCTCCATAGATGGCTTCCGATTCTACTTCAATTCCGAATTTATGGCATTTCATAATAAAATGCTGTCTCATATAATCATCAAAAACCATCTTACGATTATTATTCTTTCCCTGCTTTTTTGACGGATCAGGCAGTTCAAACCCGATTTCTTCCAATGCCTTTTCCTGTTTGGGACACAATTCTCCATATTGATTTTCCCATACAAAAACATGGCGTTCATGGATATGAGGGGTTCCCTCGTCCACATGTAACGCCCAATCTATGATTTTTACATTTTTACCAAACAGTCTTTCTATAAAATCAAAGAATTCCTGACAGATGCAATATAAATCAAAATAATCAATCGAGGAATCAATATTTCCAATCTGATAGATTGTTTCTTCCGGACAGGTTCTTTTATCATTCAGCAAATCCTTTGCTGTCCTGTTTCGTTCCGGATGGCGATTCTTTATATTGCGAGCATTCTGTCCTTTGATAAAATCTGCAAAAATTTCCTCATAAAATTTTTCTTCCACCTGTTCAAAAGTCATCTCTGCCGGGTTTTCATCTTTGAAAATTCCCTGATAACAATCCCAATAAAGATTTTCCTTTTTTCGTTTTGAGTCAATGTGGTCGCTGTGCTGAACATTGAATCTTCGATCATTGTGCTTCGGGTTGTAGACTCCATGCTTCCCGGAGCGTCCATTGTGTCTTGATACTCTCATAAGTTTTCTCCTTTCCTTTCTCAAATAATCTGCTTCGGTGTTGAGAAATGTTTCTTATCTGCTTTCACAAAGTAGTGATTTCTTCCATGTTCTTCGTCAGATAATACCCAGTATTAAGTGGCGAAACGCCGCTTAACTGGGCAATGGCGGCTGCCCTTGACCTGAAACAAAGCGGACAAGTCCGCTTTGCGCGCCAGATGCAGACTGCCATAAGCAGTCATATTCCATATGCATCTGGTCGCATCCTGCGCGGAGCGCTTTTTGTGTAATAGGAACTTTCCTATTACACAAAAAAGCCGATATATTTTTGCCTTCGCTCAAATCCATCGACTTCTTCATCTGACCTCTGCGGTCATATTCAGTTATGACAAAATGATAGAAATGACAGGCTGATGGTTCCATCCGTTTTTCATCAAGCACCATTTTCAAGAAGTTCCTCTTTCATTTTGTCATTTTTATCATTTTTGTCATTTTCCGGAAACGAGGATAAATGAATTTGTTCAAACGGATTCTCTATCGTATCGTCTATTTCCGTAAATTCCGTTTCTTTCGGTGTAGTATCTTTGAAGTAATACACACCGTCAGAATATCGTTTTATGATATATCCCTTATCTCCCATATATTTCCAGAACTGTGATTTCCCATGAGGGGTTCGTCCATTCTCTTCACAATAATCCGCATACATTTTATAGACATCACTTCGTTTCATCTTCTCATTTTTCTTATGGCACAGCATATCATCAGTAAATGCTTTCACGCTGTCTGCAGAGCGATACAGATTTTCGATGCACTCTTTACTATGATCGCTCTCAACAAAATGCTGTTCTTCATACAGTTGCTTCAATGCCCTCATTGCCATATGGATTCCATAATCTGTTTCCTGGTACATTTTCTCCTTTAACTGTGGATCCTTTTCTTTTTCTGAAATCACATGATCCATATCCAAAACAAGAAGACGACGATAATAGGCATTTGTCTTATCGTCCAAATTCAACGGAAGTTCATTTGCAGAAAATAATAATTTCGCGTAACTGTTGAACTGGGTAGGATCTTGCCCTTTCTTCTCATAGAGAAGCGTATCTTCTCCAACTGCTTTTTTAATTACATCTACCCGTTCCATAGCAGTGCTGGGAATATCTGCACAGGCATTTAGCAACTTTCCAAATAATCCGGTTGGATAGAAGCGTTCATTCAAATTCTGCAAAGACATACTGACGTAATTCTCTGCACCAATGAGCCGTTGTGCAAAAGAAATCACAACAGATTTTCCTGTACCGCCTTTTCCTTTTATCATTAAGAACTTCTGGAACCTAGTGTCTGTGGTCATGCAATAACCAAGATATTGCCAAAACATCTCCTGATCGGTTTTATCCGGAATAGAAGAATCCAGATATTTTCTGATGATTTCCCCTCCGGCCAAAATTGTTTCTGCCTGTTCCGGATGGAAGGAAAACGGAATCTGATTGATCATCAGATATTTTGCGTCATGCTCCAGCATTCTCCATTCCATCACATCAAAATATCCATTCTGAAAGTTAATCCAATGGGACGGCTGATTGTTCAAATCTGAGAAGCGTTTTTGAACCTGTGGCTGTGACACCAACAAATTGTAAATACTCTGAATCGTTGTCGCCTTAATACAATCCCGGAAAATCAATTTCTGAATCATTGCTTTTAAACGAATCCCCTTGTTATCCTCATGGTAACATCCATTTTCGTAAAGATATGGTGTATTTCCAAGCATAAAAAAATGGACCGTCTGCATCAGATAGTCCACAATCTCCATGTCGAATACGCCAATTCGCTTGCCCTGTTCGTTATATTTATGAAATCGAGTTAAATCCGGCAGTTCATTCTGCCTGCCTTCAAATCGTTTGATGAAATCAGATAGAATGGATTTTAATTCCGGCTGGTATTCTGCTTTCCCGAGATATTCCTTGTTTTTAAATAACCTCCATCCCTGATGATACTTCATCAGATTTTGTTGGAAATATTGTTCCAATGTATCATTGATCCTTTTTTCAAAACAAGCTGGAACATAACAATATTCACTTTGATAAGTTCCTGTCAGCATAATTTTATCCATATATGTAATAAAACTATCCACATTATAATAACCGTCTTCCTGTTCCAAAATCAAAACCGCCTTGTAACCGGCAGCAATGATATTAAATGCAATCTCCCTGTCATCTGTCAAAAATATATATTTCTGCTCCGTTCCCTCCGAAGCTGTGTGCATATAGTGTTCTAAGAATAGTTTGTTCATACGTCTCCTTTCCCAATTACGCTCCAAAGAAAAAAGCGCCCCGAATGAGCGCTGATAATCTGGAGAGTAGCTGTTTACCTGTTTGTTTTGTCGTTCGCTTCGTATGCTTACATAACTACTCTTCGGTGAAAGTTTAAGAATTGTTCAGGATAATCTGGACAGTCAAAATTTCTATGCCTTTAACCCTGAATTCGACAGAAATACAAATTGTAATTGTAGAAGATAGTAGAAAAGGAATGTTATCTGCAATCAGATAACATTCCTAACCAAAAAATAAAAGCGGGTGATGGGAATCGAACCCACGTATCTAGCTTGGAAGGCTAGTGTTCTACCATTGAACTACACCCGCAAAATCGGGGTGACAGGATTCGAACCTGCGACCTCCTGGTCCCAAACCAGGCGCTCTAGCCAAGCTGAGCCACACCCCGCTATATAACTGTTTGTTTCAAGCAGGATTTATAATATCATCTCTGAAGAAAAAATGCAAGCACAAAATTTAATTTTTTTCAATCATTTTTTTCACTCGTCTAAACTGGCGTTCAAATTTCATTTTCCCAACATCATAGGAAAACTCCTGAATACAATTTACACTTTCATCCTCTTCATTTCCCAACATCGTATTCTCTTTTTTCTTCAACTGAAATATTTTTTTCACCGGACGGTATTTCTTATCAAATTCAATACTAACACCGGATAAGTCATACTCATCTCCTATTACCATAGTGGATATTGTATACAGTTCTTTTTCAAACCATTTCAGTTGTGTTTTGTCCGCAATCTTTATATGATAATTACTGTCTTTCACTTCTTTGGCACTTAAATTCAAACGGGCAATCGAAGAAAAGTATGAGTCTATATATAATTCGGGATACATTTCCCCGTCTGTTTCATATACTTCCGTTCCCTCTTCTCCAAAACTTACGCCGACTGTATTTTTATCTCTATATTTAGGAAGTCCCCACTCCACGTCTTTTGGAACAACCGATTTTTCTTCCTCCAATGCAAACAGAACCGATGCCTGATGATAATTTTCTCCCAGTTTAATTTTTACATAAGTTTCCTGCTTAAGAATATCATTTACTCTCTCAGAGGGTACATCATCTTTTTGGCAGGCAGCCGTAAAAAAAGATATACAGACTGCCATACCTAACATAATTAGTCTTTTCATGTCTTCTCCTTTATTTCAAATAATCTTTCGGGGATTTATATTTTTCTTTATATTGTGCCCGCTTTGGACTTTGCCAAATTTTCTTTAAACTTCGTTTGAACCCGTTATCCAAATATGTTTTCTTCTTCCTGTCCGCCGGCGTTGCCGGAAGAACATCTAACCTGTAATGCGCATCATTGTAATCTGCAGGCGCATAATTAAACGATTCGCTATTTACCACTTTCTTTTTTTGAGATTTTTCGATGTTCTTGTACGCAGATGTTTTGCTTTGTACTTGATTGCTTTTTGTTTTTGCCAAAACGTCCCATTCCGTCACAAAACTTCCTGTTTCTATATCAATAATAAATTCAGATAGTTTATTGGGAGTTAATATTTTATCATATCTCTGTTCCTTGAATTTTTCTTTCTTTTCTGTTTTATTATGATGTCTTGACGGTTCACCGTAATACAATTTCATATTGAAATTTTTTGCATAGGCCTTTAACCGCTCATAATCTGTTTTACCCTCATAATATCCTCGAACGTACTCGATATTGTGTTTATCAATATACATTCTGAACTGATGAATCATTTCATTGTCCAAGTTCTTTTTCTTATAAGCGTTTCGCACACATTCCGCATAATCTTCTAAAAACGCAGAATGCGGAGCCATTTCCGGTGCAAATCTATCTCCGGTGCCAAACTGAAGCATTCCGTTTTTATCTATATATCCTCCCATTTGTTCAATCACAACCAGGGCTTTTTTCTTTGGTGAAATCTTACTTTCCTCAAACATATATGTATATACGTCCGAGCCTATCTGATGAGCCGATTGATAAATATGCTCTATTTCCTGCAAATACTCTTCCTCCGTAACATTTTGTGCCTCGTAACCATTTGCCCCGAATAAATTAAATTTTGTATTGACAGCTTCCATGTATGCCAAAACCGCACTTTTATCCCAACCGTATTCATCGCTTAACTCTTCTCCCTGATAGAGAAGACTCTGTATAAGATACCTGCTTCTTGCCCGCAAAATGTTGGGAAGTTCACTCACATAGTCTTCAACCGTAACCTCTTTCTCCGGTACTATATAACTCATTTCTTCTTCGGCTTCCCGCATTTTTTCCTTAATTTCTTCTTCCGATACATATTTATATTGCTGTGTCATTTCCTCTTCTAAATATTTCAACTGTTCTGTCGACAAAGTTGTCGATTGAAAATGAAATTGAATCTGCACCGGACGATATTTTTCATCAAACAAAATATCTACGGAGTCCATATCTGCCTCATCACCGTTTAACACTTCCGCAAAAATAAGGAGCTCCGAGAAATATTCTACCTCCTGCTCTTCCTCTATATGTACTAAATAGTTTTCCTCCTCAATCCGTTCTTTTGTTACCTGCAGTGCCAAAAAAGGCTCAAAGAAAAACTCAATGTCCAGCATGGAAGACACAAGTCGGAAATTATCATATTTTTCACTTCCCCTGTATTTTCCGTAATAAACTTCCGCCTTTTCATCCTCACGCAAAATAATCTGCTTCTGCTCCTCGAAAGGTTCTATTAATGCCTTTTTATTCGGAATATCATAGAAGATCTTTTGTCCCATATAGCATTTTCCTAAAGAAATTTCTATGTAGTTTTCGCTCTGTAAAATATCTTCATACACTTCAGGGACAGCCTCGGTTGCCCGAACTGCCCCTGTTTTTCCTATGCAAAACATACAGATTATACAAATTCCTGCCACAATCCATTTTTTAGCATTCATTTCATTATGCCTCAATTTCCCCGTCAAATCCTAAATCATCTAATATTTCCATCGCTGTTTTTACACAATGCTCACAGCCGTCTATCTGTACACTTTTATCTGTCAGGCTTACTTTATAATCTAAGCCCGCCTCGTTCATTGCCTTTTCAATTCTTTCCACACATTTTTCACAATGCATTCCTTCAACTTTAATTACTGTCATTTCTTTTTCCTCCTGTTATTTCATTAATTTTTGAATAATTTCACATAATTCATCGACCGCTTCCACTCTTCCGTCCTGAATATCTTCTACTACGCAGGAGTGAATGTGGGAAGCCAAAAGTTTTTTGTTAAAACTGTTCAATGCGGACTGTATGGCCGAAACTTGTGTTAAAATATCCACACAGTAACGTTCCTCCTCCACCATTTTGCGAATACCACGCACCTGTCCTTCAATTCTGTTTAACCTGTTGACCAAATCTTTATATTCTTTTGCCTCTCTATGTTTTGTTCTGTCACAACACTTGTCTTCCATTGTATTTTCTCCTTCTGTAGCACACTATAATTTTAATCTGCGAAGCCTTAACGCATTTCCCACAACAGACACCGAACTGAGCGACATGGCAAGACCTGCAAAAATAGGATTTAACAGTGTGCCGTTTATCAGATATAATACGCCTGCCGCCAGCGGAAGTCCACAAGCATTATAGAAAAATGCCCAAAATAAATTTTGCTTAATATTCCGGATTGTTGCCTTACTTAAACGTATCGCTTTGTAAACATCCTGCAAATCCGATTTCATCAAAACAATATCACTGGAATCCAGCGCAATATCGCTTCCGCTTCCGATTGCCATACCCACATCAGCCTGTACAAGAGCCGGCGCGTCATTAATTCCGTCCCCTACCATCATGACACGTTTTCCTTCTTTTTGCAACTCTTCCACAACACTTACTTTATCCTGCGGAAGAACTTCCGATACAACTTTATCCACGCCCACCTTTTGTCCGATATAATCTGCGGTCAGTCTGTTATCTCCCGTAAGCATGTAAACTGTAATCCCTAAATTTCTTAGTTCTTTAATCGCTTCTTTGCTCGTTTCTTTAATCGGATCTGCCACACCGATTATTCCGATTATCTTTTTATCTGCAATAACAAACATCGGTGTCTGTCCTTTTTCCGCTATCACTTGTGCTTGTTCTTCACTTTTACCAAGATTAATATCTAATTTTTCGCAAAGTTTTTTATTTCCGATATAGTATTCTATTCTGCCTAAAACAGCTTCTATACCTTTTCCCGTAATACTGCGAAATGTTTTCGGTTGTTCCAGTGTTAATCCTCTTTCTTTCGCTTCCTCTACAATCGCCTGTCCTAAAGGATGTTCTGAATTTTGCTCGCAAGAAGCCGCTATTCTTAAAAGTTCTTCCTCTGGTCTATCGGTGATTATTCCCATTACTTTTGGTTTGCCCTCCGTAATTGTTCCTGTTTTATCCAGAACAACTGTATCCACTTTATGAGTTGTTTCTAACGCTTCGCCACTTTTAATCAAAATGCCGTGATTTGCACCAAGACCTGTTCCAACCATAATTGCCGTAGGCGTAGCAAGCCCTAATGCACACGGGCAGGCAATGACAAGCACGGAAACAAAAATAGTGAGTACAAACGCCAAATCATGTCCTAAAATCGCCCAAACTATCGCTGAAACAACTGCTATCGCCATTACTGTCGGCACAAAATATCCCGCCACAATATCTGCCAGTTTAGAAATAGGCGCCTTCTTTCCCTGTGCTTCCTCCATTAATTTGACAATTTTCGCCAATGTCGTTTCCTCACCGATACGGGTTACTTCTACTTGAATAGCCCCCTGATAGTTTATGCTTCCACCGATAACCTGCATTCCTTTTTCTTTTTCTACAGGAATACTTTCTCCTGTCAGCATAGACTCATCAACGGTTGTATTTCCTTCCACAATCACACCGTCAAGTGCGATTTTATTCCCCGGTTTTACTAAAATAATTTCACCTGTTTGGATTTCTTCCACAGGAACTTCTATCTGCTCCCCGTTTCTCAAAACAATCGCTTTATCCGGCGCTAATTCCATAAGTTTGCGGATTGCTTCTGAAGTCTTTCCTTTACTTCTGCCCTCCATATATTTTCCGACCATAACAAGTGTAACAACGATAGCCGCAGATTCATAATATAAATTATGGACACCGGAAACGTCATGCGGAATGCGGATAGTCATAACAAGGCTATATAAAAACGCACTGCCCGTTCCGATTGCAACAAGCGAGTCCATATTTGGATTTCCTTTAAACAAACTTTTAAATCCGACAAGATAAAATTTTCTTCCATTATAAAGAATAATGATTGTTAAAATACATTGAGCCAAAGCAAAATTTAACGGGTTTACCGCCATATCGAGCCACTTTGGAAGCGGAAGCGTCATCGGAAGCATATGCCCCATAGAAATATAAAGCAAAGGAATTGCCAAAATTACATTTGTAATCAGATGACGTTTCGTCCGTCTGATATTTTCCTGCAACTCATCTTTCTCATGCTGTTTCTCCTCTTTACTTTTTTCTACGTCCAACTTTGCCCCGAAGCCGGCTTTCTCCACCTTCGCAATAATTGCCTCCCGCGTAAGCACCTCGTCATCATAAGTAATTGTCATCTTCCCTGTAGTCAGATTAACATTACTTTCCTTAACTCCCTCTAATTTTCTCGTCACACGCTCTACCGCACTGCTACAGGCGGCACAACTCATTCCACTTATTGTATATTTTTCTGTTCTCATATTTTCACATCCTTTCAATATACCCATATGGGGTATATTGAAATATTACCACTTTACTTTTTTCATGTCAAGAACATAAAAGAGCAGACTACATTCTACTGCAATCTGCCCTTTTACTTTCTTATTGTCTTTTTCCTAATTTAATTTCAACTGTTTCTTCTTTATAAGTTCCCTTATCAGCAGGCACCTGCATTGTCACTTTTACTTTCTCACCTGCTCTATAATATTGGAGTTGCTCCTGTAAAGCCTGCATTGTATCAACTCCTACACCTTCAAAACCTGTGATAATGCTTCCCTGAATAACACCTGCCTCTTCTGCACCTCCGCCTTTAACAACTTCCGAAACGTAAACACCTTTCGTCATGTTATACATTTTGGCGCTTTCTTCTGTTACATCAAAACCTGCAATTCCCAAATAGCCTCTCTGAGCCTCTGATACCTTTGTTCTTGTTTCTTTATTCATTAAGTTTTCCAATAAATCTTTAATATCTGAAAGCGGAATAGCATATCCGATTCCTTCTACCGCCTCGGCATTAATTTTTACTGTATTAATTCCGATCACTTCGCCATTTGCATTCAATAACGCTCCACCGCTGTTGCCCGGATTGATTGCCGCATCTGTCTGGATTAATTTTCCTTTGAATCCTTCCAACTCTCTCTCTGTGGCGCTGACAATTCCTGTCGTTACAGACTGTCCGTATCCCAACGCATTTCCAATGGCAATCGCAGGTTCACCTACATTTAACTTGGAGGAATCGCCTACTGTGGCAATAGAGATTTTTTCCAATGTATCGCTCTTAATTTTATTTAACGGAACTGCAACAACTGCGACGTCTCGGCTAGCATCTGTTCCTTTTACAACTCCTTCCACACTTTCATTGTCAATAAACGAAACGGTAAGGCTTGTACTATTTTCAATAACGTGGTTATTTGTTACAATTAACAACTCTGCATCATTTTTACCAATGATAATTCCTGAACCACTGCTTTGGCTTTCCTGCATCTGCGTACCGCCAAAGAAACTTTGTACCTCCTGCACGCTCATGTTTGTTATAGATACAACAGAAGGCATTGCCTTTTCCACGATTTCCGTAACGTCTGATGTGACCGTTTTCGTTGTACCGTTTACCTTTGTCGTGTTTACCTGTGTCGTCTCATTTGAAGTTGCTCTATGTCTTCCCAATAGTCTGTCTGCAACATAATTACTTGCCTGATATGTTCCGCTTGCTACAACACCGAATAAAACTGCCATTCCTACACAAACAGCCACTTTCATCCAGCCTTTGCTTCCTTTCTTTTTCTTAGGTTTTGGCTGTACCGGCGGTACATTATTTGTTGGAGGAACATTTCCGCCCATTTGATAGTTTTCTCCGATATGCGACTCTTCTTTCAAATGTTCGCTTTCTGCCCGTTTCTCTTCCGTCTTATTCTCTTCAGGCTGTGCATTCTCAATCGGAGTTTCCTGCACCTGTTCTACCGATTGTACAACTTTCTGTTCTTTCTCTTCCGGCGATTCCTGTAAAACAAAATTCACTTCGCTATTTGTTGTTTCCTGCTCTCCCTGATTGAGGTTATTTTCTTCATTTCCCTGTCCTAATTTATATTCATTGTCCATATCTTTCAGACTCCTTTCGTTTCTTCTTTATGAACATTATTGTAAAGAGAAATTGTGTTTAAATTGTGTTTATTCCTTAAAAAATTTTTGAACTGGTGCTTTTTCCCAAAAAGTCAAAAAGGTGAAATACCATCGGTACCCCACCTCTTTTCATTAATCTAAATCAATAAAATCCATATCAAAATCATCATCGTCATCATCGAAATCAAAGTCTTCAAAATCATCGTCATCATCGAAATCTTCTTCTAAATCTTCCGAATCAAAATCTTCTGAGTCAAAGTCTTCCAAGAAATCCTCTTCTTCGCTTTCAAGTCCATTGACAAATTCTTCCTCAAAGAAATCATCTTCTTCCTGATCCTCTGTCGGAGTTTCTTCTGTAACTTCTTGTTCCTCTTTAAGAGAAATTAATTTATCATTATCATCTTCTTCATCCAAATCTTCCACATCAATATCGTATTCTTCATATAAATCTTCCAGTTCCAAATTGCGGTGACGAAGTTTAATTGCAAGTACAATAATAATGATAACAAGTAAAAGAACTCCTAATCCTGTACATAAAATAACCATAGAAAGATTTTCTGTAATAAAATTATTCAGTTTACTTACTTTTGCTGTTGCCTTATCTGTTTTATCTCCTACATTTGCAACATATCTCTGATAAGACTCCTGTGTTGTATCATATTGATAAAATCCCTTTGTCCCGTTGCTGTCCATAGCATATACAAGATAAAATCCTTCATGCTCTTTATCCTGCCAAGCCGGAAATTCATGCTCATTTACCGTTAATTTTACCTGCTGATAACCGGAAGGTACTTTTACCCCTTTACTTTTCTCCAGCAAAACAATCGATGTAGATGGCGATACCGTTACCTGCACATAAGGAGAAAATGTAGCATCCTCCTCATTATATAAGAAGAAATCTCCTTTTCCCTCTCCATCTACTAAGTATCCTAATGTAATACTTCCATTTTCCTGACGCACAAATTTGCGTTCTCCACCGTCATAAGGCAATTTTGTTTCTACAAACCCTACCGGAATACTTGTTGAAGCAAATTCCTCTGAAAACTGGTAAGATTTACCACTGATTGTAATTCCATTCTGATTAGCATCTCCGCCGTTTTCCTCCTGTGGCTGTTCAGGTGTCGCTGCAGGTGTATTTGTTCCCTCTGCAATCTGAATAGTGGAACTTCCGTTCACACATTCAACTGTTTCTCCACCTGTCACCGTTCCTGTGGAATCTGTTACTTCGATTTTAGTTGTTCCGGCTTTCAATGCCTGAAACTTCATTGTAAAACGGATTTTATTTGTTCCGTCACCTTTTCCGGAAAATTTCAATACACCGTCAGATTCCTTTGTTACACCGCTTCCTTCTTGGAAAGAGAGTAATGACGGGTCATATTTCAGCGTAATATTAAAACTTTCCAACGAACCGCTTCCTGCTCTTAGCGCACAGGCTACTTCTACAGTCTCTCCTGTCTTTGCCTGCAAATCAGTAAACGATACTCTTCCTGATGCCGCATAACTCATCACTGAATACATCGGAATTGTCAGACATAATGCCAGCATAAGCGCTGCTATTTTTTTCATTATCTTCATGTACTTTTCCTCCATTGATTACTTATCCTTTTTATTGCATAGTATTGCTAAAGTGTATACTTCAACAAATATCATATCCTTTATAATACACTTTTTTTGAAAAAATGTCTACTTTTTTTCTTCTCCTGCCACACCATGGTTACTTTTAGAAATATCGGCATTCGGGTCATCCAGTTTCTCTCTTGTAATACCTGTAAGTGTTTCAATCTTTTCCGCAATAGATTTAACTGTCTCCGAAACTTCCTTCTCTTCTTCATTCGGATATAAAAACTTGTGCAATTCCTGTACATTTTCAACTAAACCGACCGGAACAATAACACTGCCTACTTTATCCACTCTTCCATTCATAGATTCCATCGGAAATCCTGTTGTTTCTGTCAATTTATAGTCCAATGCGCCTGCTGCCAGCCCAATCATATCCGCCAACGAAAAACTTGTGGAAATCTGCGGAAATACTTTATTAATCACTTTATTGATTGTTTTTATATCCATCGTTTTCGCTTTTTCCACTACTTTTGAAATAACAATCTGCTGACGCTCCGCTCTTTTATAATCACCGCCTACATTTTTACGAATTCTCGCATAAGTGACTGCCTGTACACCGTCTAATTTTAGTGTTCCTCCATGTGTCAGATGCGTTACTTCCTTCCCTGTAACCGTTCCCGTTTCATCGATATAATTGTTAATTTCTTTTGCTTCCTGCTCCGTTACTTCCACTTCAATTCCGCCGAGCAAATCAACAACGTCCGCCAACGCCTTAAAATCAACCGTCACATAATCTTGAATATCTAAATCAAAATTTTTATTCAACATGTTGATTGCATCTTTAGGACCTCCTGCAAAATACGCATAGTTTGCTTTCTGTACCTTTCCGCTCATCTGTTCTGTCAATGTATCTCTATAAACGGATGCCAAACGTACTTCCTTTGTATCATGGTGAATAGATGCCAAAATAATTGTATCGGCATGAGCCCCCTTCTCTAAATGCCCATATCGTGAATCTCCGCCAAACAGAGCAATCGTCATATACCCTTCTTTTTTTACTCCTTCATTCGATTGAATATCTCCCTTGCTAAATGTTACCGTCTGAAATTTATCATATTTCGCCATAACATATGCTGCCCCGCATAGCATTAAAAAAATGATAATTTCCGCAGCCAAAAAAACAATTCTCTTTATTCTGCGTCTTTTTCGTTTTCTTTGCTTTGCCCGTTTCTGTTCTTCCCTCAGTTTTTTATTTTCTGACATAAATTTGCTCCCCTTTTATTTCTTTCTATTGTAACAATTATGTTTCCCTGATAGCATAAAAAGATTGTGCCAAACACAATCTTTTTATTTCATTATTAATTTATCTGAACTTTCGGCTGCGCTTCCGCCTGCTCTTTCGGTTGTGCAACATCTTCGTTCTTTTTCTTGTCGCTCGGACTTTCCCACTGTGTTTCCGGATCAGCCACTCGTTCTCCGACTTTTCTCTCGATTTTTCTGCTGATTGATTGTACTTGAGAAGAAGGTTCATACTCTTCCTCCCCATACAAAAATTCATGTAACTGTACAACATTACTTTCCAAAGTTACCGGAATAACAATACTTCCCAACCCCGGCAACGTATCTGTTGTCTTTTCTATAGGAAATCCGATATTATCTCCCAATTTGTACTTATTAAAAGATTTTGCGTAATCTAAAATTTCCGCTGCTGAAAGGCTTGTCTTAATCTTCGGCAACACTACGTCAATAATTTTATTGATTGTCGCCAAGTCTGCTCTCAACGCTTTTTCTACCATTTTCTCGATTACATATCTCTGACGTTCCGCTCTTTTGAAATCTCCGCCTTTTGTAGAACGAATCCTCGCATATGTTGTTGCCTGTACACCATCCAAAGTCTGCATTCCCGCTTTTGTTACGCGGTTTGCTTTTTTTCCTGCAATCTGCGCAGTTTCACCTAAAAATTTATTCAAATATGGCACTTCAACTTCTGTAACCTCAATTTCCACACCGCCGAGCAAATCTATCACATCAGAGATAGCCGCGAAATCAACCGTTATATAATCTTCAATTTCAAGATCCAAATTGGTATTCAGCATATCAATCGCCTGTTTTGGTCCGCCCAAACTGTATGCGCCGTTACATTTCTGAAATTGCCCCTCGCCTATATCTAAAAGCGAATCACGGTATACGGATACCATTTTCACTTCTCTTGTTTTGTTGTTTAAACTTGCCACAATAATACAGTCTGTTCTTGTCCCCTCGTCAGTTCCTGCTGCTCTGGAATCGCTTCCAAAAAGTGCAAAATTGGTAAACCCTTCTCCGACACCTTCGTCCAAATCATTTACCGCAATATTTTTCTTAGGAATTTCTTCTGTATTTAACTTGTTTAATTTTGCTGATACATATATAACCCCTGATGCAATAAGACAAATCAGAACTCCTAACAGGCAAACTGCTATTTTCTTCCCGACAGTTAATCTGAGAAACCAGTTTCCGCGTTTTCTTCTCCGTCTACTCCGTGCAGCCCTCGCTCGCTTCGGGCTTCCCGTTTCCTTCTTCGCCATATATTTACCTCTTTTTCTTATGTTTGCATATACCTCCGATATTATACACTATCTTATGGGGGATTACAATATAAAATGGTGGGATTTTCCTGATTAAATCACAATTACTCAATTCATATTGGCACATCTTAAATTTGCCTCCATTCTTTTATCCGTTTCCTTAATAATTCAATCAAAAGACAAACCATTACTATAAATCCGCTTCTCACCAATCCTAATATCATTGCTCCTACAAAAACTGACTTTTCTGCAATCACATTACCTAAAATATTTTCCCAATGAATAAAACATCCTTCCAAGTGATGTACACATAAAATTAATAACGATTTTCTTCCACAAAATTCCAAAAATATTTTAATAATATTAATGCGTTGCAAAATTTCTCTAGAAAAAACAAAGATAATGTAAGAACCGCCTACAGCACCCAAAATAGTAAAAATACATTTCGGAAAATCACCATAAAAACGCGCCGATAGTTCTACTGCACCACATCTAAATGAAAGATACCAAAAAATCAATGCTACTATTCCTATTAACTGATATTTCATTTCTAACACTTGATATGTTTTTATCAAATATCCTGCGTACATAAAAATAGTTACAAATATTGCAATATCTACTCCAAACGGTACTTTTACATACTGTCCGAGAATAAATCCAATAGCCGAAATAAGAAGTACAACTACTGCCCTGCTATATTCTTTAAATTTCTCTGTATATTTTAAAATTGCCCCAAATAATATTTTTCCACACCACATACATGGTAAAAACCAAATTGCTCCTACCGTAGGAATAAATTCTTCACCCGTAATCGGAACTCCCGGACCATAATTTGCCGGAACACCTGAAGCCCATAATATTTTTTCAACTTCCCAAAAAACATCCACTTTTTGACTAATTATAGTCGACAAAATTACTGTAATAACCGACACAATCACATATGGTACAATTAATCTCTGCGTTTGTTTCTTTATATATTGTATTCCGGTTTTCCCCGATGCTGTTAATCCTGCTACTATAAAAAATAATGGCATATGTACCGAAAAGATTAGTTTTTTATACGGAGCCCATGGCAAAATACTTACATGACCAAAAATAACTAAAAGAATCGCTATTCCCTTTGAAATGTCAATCCACTCTATTCTCTTTTTTCCCATTTAGTCCCCTTTCTATAGAAAAGAAACCACCAAAAATGGTAGTTTCTTCTATTACTCCAGCCAAAATTTTTCCGTTGGTGCATTTAATGAAATTTCTGTACATTCTTTCATTTTTTCATATATTTTCCCTGCAAAATACATATCATGCAAAGCAATTCCAATATTATACACTAAAATTCTCTCTTTGCTACTTTCGCGTCCACATACATTATTTAGTACGACATCTGAAATTTCAGAAAAAGATTTGAATTGATTAAAATTTTTAAATCCCTTCACATGATTCGTATCATCGGCAAAAACTTTATCAAAAAACAAATCGCAATTCGTAAATCCTCTTGTATGAATTGGAACTAATAATATTCCCTCGTCAAAGCACTCATCCGAGCAGACATCTTCCTCAAATACTGTCGCTGCCGAAACAACAACTTCACTTCCTTTTATTACTTCTTCGATTGTATCATAATATGAAAAAATAATATTTGGATATTTAGAAAATACCTGCTGAAACAGCTCATGCTGATTTTTATATTTCTTCAATTTAACTTTAAAATGTTTCTCCGGAAAAACAGATAAAAGTACTTTCAATGTTGCACGAGCCGTATTGCCTAATCCGATAAACCCAATGACTGAAAATTCCGGATTAGCCAATAATCTTATAGAATGTGCCGCGACTGCTCCCGTTCGCATTGTCGTTATCCAATTTCCGTCCATCAAAGCAACATTTTCACCTGTTTTTAAATCGTATAACAAAATTTCACTATCAAGGCTTGGATTTCTTTTCGGATATCTTGTTACAAGTTTTACTCCTCCATAATTAATAGAAGGAAGAATAACCGGCATAGTATTATAAAAAACCCCTTCAATTTCCGGCTTCAAACTAATTTTAGCCGGAAGCAGGGCCTCTTTCTTTTCCTTTATTGCATTAGATACCCATTCAAAGCATTCATATGGTGAAATATCCAATTGAAGAATATCATCAAATGTAATAATTTTCATACATTTTCCTTTCTGCTATGCTAACACTTCTTTAATCGCCTCAACTAATTTTACATTTTCCTCAGGTCTTTTTACCGCTACTCTAATATACGATTTTCCTGAAAATCCATTTTTAGATGACAAATCCTTAATCAGAATATTATATTCATTCAATAGTATTTCTGTAAGTTCTCTACTTGTCATGCTTCCTGTAAGTTCACACATTAAATAATTTGCCTGAGACGGAATTACCCTCAAATATTCAATTTCATTTAGCATTTCCACATACTCTTTACGGACTTCTTTGAATTTTACCAACGCTTCTTCATAGTTAGATTTATATTTTTCGAAAATCTGCATATAGAATTCTGCAAATGAGTTAATATTCCAAATTGCAACATCTTTCTTCATATCTGCGATTAACTGCAAATCATTTGACGCCAAAATTCCTAAACGTAATCCCGGAACACCAAAAGATTTGGAAATACTTTTTACTACAATTAAATTATTATATTGCTTTATAATTTCTTCTTCCAGCAACGTAGAAGTTCCTTCTGTTTCAGCAAAATCTACAAAAGACTCATCTACAACAAATTTAATGTTTTTCTTTTCTGCCCATTCAGCGACTCTTAATACATCTTTTTTCTCGATATAGTTTCCTGAAGGATTGTCCGGATTAATCAATACTAAAAATTGAATATCTTTATCCTCATAGAAATTCATTAAATCATCTGCTGAATATCTGAAGTCCTTACTTTCAATCCAGTACGGAACAATATCTTCCTCTTTTTTGCGATGTGGATATTCTTCAAATGTCGGGTAAATCATTCCCACTTTGCCTTCATGGTTTTCCATAAGCGACTTAATCAACTCTGCCGCACCGTTTCCAACACAAACCTGTTCCTTATGCAATCCATAATATTTTGCACCTAAAAGGCTGTTGATTTCCATTCCTGAAGGATATTCGCAAAGCAATCTTTCAAAATTTGCTTTAATTTCATCTACAAGTTTTGGATTTGGATAAAATGGGTTTACTAAATAGCAAAAATCGATTAACTGAGGGTATCTCCAATATCCTCCAAATCTTCTGTTAAATTTGTTTAATTTTTCCTCTTTTGTGGCAAAAATAGACTCTGCAATATTCAAATCCTGTACATCATCAATTTCATACCATGATTCATGTCCTAATCGTTCTGCCTTAATTTCAGGCTTATCCAATAAAGTAATTACTTTTAAAACCTGTTCATAATATTCATTGTTTCCTAGTGCTTTGCTATATGCTTCCAAAAATGGAACATAATGACTATTTGAAAATTCCTTGCTAAACTTGTAAATATTAACTGTTTTATAGTAATTTGGAATATCTTCAAACACAAAATCTTTTTTTCCTAAAAAGTTTTTAATGTTGTCTTCTTCGTCCAGTGTAACTACAGTTCCGTCCATCCAACTTTCAAATTTTGCAACTAATGCAAGACTTGGATATGGATTGTCCAATAATCGCTGTAACACCGAATCTTCAAAAATCAAATCCGATTCCAATAATAACGTATCATCCTGTACTAAATAATCTTTTGCCATATATAATGAATAAATATTATTTGTTTTATAATAAATATCATTATCTACATATTCAATCGGAGTAGATATGTTCAGGCTTCCGATGTATTCCATCAATTTTTTCCCTTCATATCCCACTACCACTACTATTCTATTTAATTTTAACGCATCTAACTGTGATAACATTCTTTCAATCATTGTTACCCCGTTTACTTCAACCATGCACTTTGTTGCATTACTGGTCAACTCTTTTAGGCGTTTTCCCATTCCTGCTGCCAAAATAATTGCCTGCATCTTTCTCTTCCTTTCTGCTTATCTTTGTAACTAAATTTGATGAATAAATAATCCACTTCTTAATTTAGGTTCAAACCATGTAGATTTTGGCGGCATAAGAAGTCCTGCATCAGATACCGCAAAAAGTTCCTGCATAGAAGTCGGATACATTGAAAATGCCACACCGTCTTTTGTCTGCTCTTCCAATGCTTTTAGTCCTCGAATCCCTCCGATAAATTTTATTCTTTTATCTGTTTTTGGATCTTTAATACCCAATAATGGCTCTAAAACTCTGTTTTGTAAAATCGATACATCCAAAGATTCTACCGGATTTTCTGATATTTCCCCTTTAAAATTAAGCGAATACCACTCATTACCTAAAAACATACCAATCTCACCTTTTATCTTAGGTGAATACGGCTCTTTTCCCTGAGGGCAAATTGAAAATTCTTTTTCTAACGCCTCCAAAAAAGTTTCTTTTGTATAGCCATTCAAATCTTCCACTACTCTGTTATAATCCATAACCATGAGTTCTTCATCCGGAAAAAGCACAGATAAGAAATAGTTAAATTCTTCTGTCCCTGTGTAATTCGGATTTTCGTTTCTTCGTTTCAATCCGACTTTTACTGCTGATGCTGCTCTGTGATGCCCGTCTGCTATGTAAATATGAGGTATTTCTGCAAAAAGTTCTGCTATTCTTTTTACTTCCGTCACTTTGTCAATTTTCCAAACACGATGTGAAATACCGTCTTCAGCAACAAAATCGTACAGTGGTTTTTCTTTTTTCTTTTCTGACACAATATGATTTATGTCCTTGTTTGCACGGTAAGTAAGGAAAATAGGCCCTGTCTGTGCACTGCAAGTATCCACATGACGAATACGATCTAACTCTTTATCTTCTCTTGTATTCTCATGTTTCATAATAACATTGTTCAAATAATCATCTACAGAAGCACAACCTACAATTCCGGTCTGCGCTCTGCCATTCATAATTAATTCATACACATAAAAGCATGATTCTTCATCTTTGACGAACTCTCCATCTGCAATCATCTGCACTAATGTATCATGTGCTTTCTGATAGACTTCCTCACTATACATATCAAAATCATCGTCAAATTGCGTTTCCGCCCTGTCTATTTTCAAAAAAGATTTTGGATTCTTTTCCACTACCTGTTTTGCCTCTTCCCTGTTATAAACATCATACGGAAGTGCTGCAATTTCTTTTGCCAAAGATTCATTTGGACGAACGCTACAAAAAGGTTTTATATTTGCCATAACAAAATCTCCTTATTTTTACTATACTGCGACTAGTATAACATTTTTTAATTTATTTCACAAGAATTTTGATAATCCTTCTCTATCGCATCAACTATTTTTCCTGACGTCTTATCCATACCGACAAATCTTTTTTCAATTACCCGATTTCTTTTTTCCTGCAAATAATCATTTCCGGATTTCAATTGACTTAACGCTTCCTGTATTTCCTGCCATGTAGTTCCTTTATATAACGTTTCCACCACTTCTTGATGTAAAGAATCCAGTGCCATATTTGTGCCACAAAAAATAATCGGTTTACCTGTTACAAAAAATTCCATCATCATCGAGGAAATATCTGTAACAAGTACGTCTGCTCCCCAAAATGTATCAACATAATCTCTCTGATCATCAATAACCATATTTGATGTTTCTACATATTCTTTTTTTAATTTTTCTACTTCCTCTGCTGACATTAGATTTTCTTTTATATAATTATCAAATGCCATTGGATGCGGACGAAACGCCAGATATATCTGTTTATCTCTTTGTGCCAATGCCGTAAACTCATCTTTATAATCAAAGAAATGACTTCCACCTAATTTTTCATCGACAGTCCATCTCGGCGTCCATAACACTTTCAACTGTTCTTTCTCACTCCCCCAATTTTTCCACACTGCATTATTTTCACAATTCATTTTATTCTTTAAAACACTTTCTAAAATCGGAACACCTAAATATTTAATCTGTCGTAACCCCTGTTTCGATGTGATTGAAAATTTACGTTTCACTAAATATTCCAACTCCAAATTACTAACAAAATGATAATAAATATTGCGTGCAAATCCTCTTTCATATTCTAAATTCATCGCACTTGATATAGATGCGAAAATCGCATATGGTATATAACAGGTTTTTGCATATTCTAAAACATTTTTACTCCGATAGATTTCCGGAAGGTATGCCTCATATGGTCTTTGATAAAAAACATAATCCGGTTGCAATTCTTTTAAAGAAATCCATGTTCCGTTTTTTTCAGATTGAACAATTTTCGTCAGTCCTTCTTTCACCGCATAGTCATAGGCAATATCTTTTTTATGTTCGCCCGTTTTTATATCATACTCGGGAATTGTAAAGATAATTGTTTCTATATTATCTCTTTTCTTCATTTCCTCATATACAATCTGTTGTTTTCCCCACACTTCCGGCATTTGCAATAAGAATACCACTGTGATTTTTTTATCCGAACTACCGTTTTTCTTTTGTAAATTTTTTAGTTTTTGAAAACTTCTAAAATCTTCTTTTGTCACACGCTGTTTCAACGCATATACCATTTTTTTACTTACAGTATTATATGGTATTGTGCTATCCAAATATATTTCATTTATTTTTGCTTTAAACCTGCTTAACATTCCCATAAACCTTCTTTTTTACCCTTTACGAACTTCTTTTATTTTCTCAACGATAAGTTTGCGTTTTAAGAATAATATGAACATAATAGCGACAATAATTACATATCTTACGATAATAAACGGATATAACAATGTCATTACAACCATAGTTATCAAAAATACAATACTTAATATACTTAAGAATTTTATGTCATATACTTTCCAATTCTTTTCACCAAACTCTTTCTTGCATATCCTTTTCATACATGAATAGTTTGTCAGGCAGAAAATAATATACGCTATTAAAGTTGTGTATCCTGCCGCAATATAGCCAAACATCTTAATAAATACAAGATTCAGTACCACATTGACAACCGCACTGATGATTGATCCTTTAATTAACAATGTGTTTTCTCCAAAATAAAATTCAATATTAATTGATAACTGAGACATAAATAAAAAGAACAGACTGGCTGCAATCGGCGGTACAACCCAAATCGCCTCATAATACTCGGGACCTGCAATAAATTTCATTAATTCCGGCGTTATTAAAATCAGTAAACTCAGCATAACTGCAACTAATACAGAAATTCCATTTGCAATATTTTTAATATTTTTCTGTTTCTTATCACGGATACTTTTATACGTCCACGGTACAAATGAACCATTAATTGCATTAATAACAAAGTTTAAAACCAACCCCATAGAATATGCAACTCCATAAATTCCCGCCTTATCTCTACCGCTTAAATAGTCAATCATTAATCTGTCTGACTGATTGAATACCATCTGTGACAAATAATATGGAATAAGTGGTAAATTAAATTTCAAGGCAAATATCCAGTATTCTTTTACATACAAAGATCTTCCTTTTTTCCAGTTATAAAAATATAAAATCAGCCCTGCTAAAATATTTGCCATGGCACAACCTATAATACGTGCTGTCCCTCTGTTTTCAGCAGGTATCACTAACAAGATTCCTATGATTGGGCTTAATACCGCAATCAAAAGTGTCAATGATACTAACCCTTTATACTTAATGTCAAATCTCTGTTTTCCTGACCAAAATCCCAAAGCAGGAGATGTAAACAATTCAGCAAACATTGTAAGCATAAGTACAAACGGAAGTCCTAATAAAGAATCCCAACTTTTGTGTGCTACAAAATAAATTACAAATATACCTGCAGTAAATGCTGTACTTAATCCTTGTAAAGAAGAAATAAATCTGTCCCTGTCTTCCTCGAATTTAATCATTGCCGTATTGAAAACACCATATTGTAAATTCAATGTTGCAAAAATAATAATTAAACTCATCCATGACTGGTATACATTCGTCATACCATACTCTTCAGTTGTTAATAATCTTGTAAATATAGGAATTGTAAAAAAAGATATTCCTTTTTGAATAATATTACATACAACAAACCATGCTGATGCTTTTGCCTCATTCGATAAATTTTTATATAAATTTATAAAGCGTTTCATGAATTACTCCATTCTTCAAATGTTTCTTTTTTCCATGGCATTCCTCTATCAAAATGCAACGGCCATGGGTATGCTTCTTCTCCTGTAATGTGGTTTTTCACTTCACTTGTCGGTTTCCCTTTTCTTGCCGGAACGCCTACATAGGTGAATCCCTCTTCAGATTCACCACCCATAACCGCACCTGCACAAACAAGAACATTTCTTTTAATATGTGTTCCCGGTAAAATAATCGTATTAGAACAAATAGTCGAAAAACTTTCTACCGTTGATCCTTTAATTTCATTTGACGGTGGTGTAAAATCATTGGCAAACAACACTCTCGGACAAATCCATACATAATCATGAATCTTGTTATCAGCACTGATAAACACATCACTGTGAATATTCACATGATTTCCAATCCTTACTCCGTCTTGAATATCCGAATTTGTTCCTATCCTTACAAAATCACCAATCATTGTATTTTCTCTTATAGTAACACGATGACCTGTCTGGAATTCCTTACCGATTTTTACATCTCCATAAATAATCGCACCACTGCGAATCAGACTGCCTTCACCAATACTTAGTTTAGGTTGTTTAAAATTTTCTCTATCCTTATAATATCCTGCAAGATGTTCTCCCAGAATACTATTGGCACCAATAAAAGTATTGGCACCAATTTCTACATTGTCATGGATAATTGTTCCACGTTCAATATACACGTTATCCCCTAAGATAACATCTTTTCCTACAAAAACACCATCTTCTAAAATAACATTTTTTCCTTTTTTCATGTATATACCTCTATTTATTTCCACGCATTCAAACATGAAATGATATGGTCTGCTTCCTCGTCCTTTAATCCATAGAACATAGGTAAACTAATCTGTTCATTTGAAATTTTTTCCGCAATCGGATAATCTCCCCGTTGATATCCTAAGTCCTCATATGCCTTTTGCAGATGAATCGGAATTGGATAGTGTATCATTGTTCCTATACCATTTTCTGAAAGATATTGAATTAATTCTTTTCTTTTTTCCGAACGAATTGCAAAAATATGCCATACCGGTACATTTTCTTCTTTTACTGTCGGCAACACAATATTAGGGTTTTTTATTTCATTCAAATACCGGTTTGCAATTTCTCTTCTTCTTTCATTCCACTTATCTAAATGCTCCAGTTTTATATTCAAAAATCCTGCCTGCATCTCATCTAATCTTGAGTTAGTTCCTTTATAAATATGGTTATATTTCTGTTCCGAACCATAATTTCCTATAGCGCGAACTTTTCTTGCCAATTCTTCATCATTTGTTGTAATTGCTCCTGCATCACCTAAAGCACCCAAATTTTTTCCCGGATAAAAACTAAATCCTGCTGCATCACCTAAATTTCCGGCTCTTTTTCCCTTATACTCTGCACCATGTGCTTGAGCTGCATCTTCAATCACTTTTAAATTATGCTTTTTAGCAATTTCCATAATCGGATCCATATCACAAGTTTGTCCATATAAATGAACCGCTATAATGGCTTTTGTTTTGTCTGTAATTTTTTCCTCTATCAATGAAGGATTGATTGTATATGTTTCAATATTCGGCTCTAGAAAAACAAGTTTTGCTCCTACATAAGTTACCGCCAATGCAGTAGCAATAAATGTATTTGAAGGTACAATAACTTCATCACCTTCTCCTATATCATAAGCCTGAAGAATCATTCGCAATGCTTCTAAACCATTCCCTACACCTATACAGTATTTTGCTCCACAATATTGAGCAAATTTTTTATTAAATGTTTCTTCTTGCTCTCCCTGAATAAACCAATTCTTATCAAACACTTGTTGAAACATTCTTCCCATTTCATCTCGTAACTCTTTGTGCATAATATGAAAATCATTAAATGGTATCATTTGCTTTTCCTCCTTCAAAATATGCTTCTGCCATTTGACAGTATTCTTCGTAATCTCGTATATAATCAGCCTCATCATAATGTTTCGATGCTAACACAAGCAATACTGCTCCCTCAGAGAAATTATACATTTCTCTCCAAACCATCGGTCCGATATATAATCCCTGATTTACACTGTCTAAAACAATGTGTTCTTCTTCATATGGAGTATTTACTTTAATGGTAACACTTCCATGTAAACAAATAAGCACTTGCTCCAAATCATTATGCGAGTGATATCCTCTTGTTTCATTCTGCGGAACATCCGTAATATAGTACAATCTGTTTACTGTAAAAGGAACGTCCATTCCTACTTCAATCGGTACTAAATGTCCCATATATTTTGTGCTGTTTTTTGTATTTACAATATCCTTAAATTCAATCAATTTTGTATTACAAACCATTACTTCCGCCTCTGTGCCTTACAAATACCGACAACCCGTTTATACTGCCAATATAAAAATTGGTCAAAATATTTTATTGCTATACTTATTTTTCCCGTTATCGTTTTTGCATTCTTTCTTTCATAATTATATAAAAACAGCCTTCTTCCCTTTCGATTGCATTCCTCTATATGTGGCAACAATATACATTTTTTTATTTTTTCCAAATCTGCTAAAATCATCGGACTCTGTTTTCCACTGGAAACACCGTCAAACAAATAAATCGTAATATATTTGTCTATAAAAACTATTTTTATATGATTTAAAACGAGTTTAAACATAAATGGATAATCTTCGATAAGACGCATTCTTTCATCATATTTTCCAACTTTATCGTAAACTTCCTTTTTATAAAATGTTGCCGGAGCACAAAAACAATTTTCATTAAACATTTTCTGATAGATCTTATCTCTGTTTCCTTCTTTTAATAGTTTAATAAGATGTTTCTCCGGCAAACACGTTTTTTTCTGAGGATTAGAAACAGAAATCCCCTGCATTTTTCCTGTAACAACTTCCGCATCTTTTTTAACAAATTCGTCTACAATATCACTTATAATCTCTTTTGAAGCATAGTAATCACCGCAGCCTAAGAAACCGATAATATCTCCTGTAGCCAATTCTAATGCTCCATTAATATTTTTTACCGTCCCCTCATTTTGAGCAAGATGCTTCAGAATAATTTTTTTATTTTTTTCTTCTGCTTTTCTTTGGAATGGTAAAAACATTTCTTCCTGATAATTTTCAGAGCCGTCATCACTCACAATAATTTCTATATTCTGATAAGTCTGCTCAAGAATTGTTTCCATTGTCTTGTTTAATCCGCTGAAATCTTTATATGTTAGAACAATAATAGTCACAAGTAAATCCTGTTTCATTTTTATCCCTCTTTATTTTCATTAATGTCCTTTGGCTATTTCCAGCAAATATTCTCCATATGGTGTATTAGGCAATTCTAATGCCAGTTTTTCCAACTGTTTGCTATCAATAAACCCTCTCTTATATGCAATTTCCTCAATACATGACACATATAATCCCTGTCTTTTCTGGAAAGTTGCAACAAAATTTGCTGCTTCCAACAATCCATCCGGTGTTCCTGTATCAAGCCATGCAAATCCTCTGCCAAGCAACTCTACTTTTAATTTTCCTCTTTTTAAGTATTCGTTGTTTACACTTGTAATCTCTTTTTCTCCTCTCGCAGAAGGTTTCACACTCTTCGCAATTTCCACAACATCGTTGTCATAAAAATATAGTCCCGGAACAGCATAATTTGTTTTCGGATTTTCCGGTTTCTCTTCAATTGACAATACATTTAGTTCATCATCAAACTCAACAACACCGTATGCACTAGGTTCTTTCACATAGTATCCGAAAATAGTTGCGCCTTCTTCCCTCTCTGTAGCATTTTTAAGTACATCTGATAAACTTTGTCCGTAAAAAATATTATCTCCTAAAATTAATGCTACATCATCATCTCCAATAAAATCTTCTCCGATAATAAACGCTTCCGCCAGCCCATTCGGCTGCTCTTGAACGGCATAAGAAAGTTCAATTCCCATCTTATGTCCATCCCCTAACAAATTTCTAAATCCATCAATATCTTTTGGTGTGGAAATAATTAAAATTTCCCTAATGTTTGCCAACAATAAAATAGATAATGGATAATAAATCATCGGCTTATCATATACAGGAACAATTTGTTTTGAAATTACTTTCGTCAGAGGATACAATCTACTGCCAGTCCCCCCTGCAAGGATAATCCCTTTTCTTTTTTTCATATTTTCATCTCCAATTTCTTTTGAAATATACTATCTTTCGCCATACATTTCTTTATAGTATTTCTGATAAGAACCACTCGTAACATTTTTCATCCAGTCTTCATGCTCTAAATACCACTGAATTGTTTTCTTAATTCCTACTTCAAATCTTGTTTCAGGCGTCCAGCCTATTTCCTTTTCTATCTTGTCCGGTGCAATTGCATAACGTCTGTCATGTCCTTTTCTGTCCGTCACATAAGTAATAAGCGATTCTGAAATATTTTTTCTTCGTTCATCACTTTCCGGTAAGAGTTCTAATAATGTGTCTAAAATAATGTGTATAATTTCAATGTTTTGTTTTTCGTTATGTCCGCCAATATTATACGTCTCATATAATTTTCCTTTTTCCTGAACAGCATCAATTCCTCTTACATGATCTTCTACATATAGCCAGTCTCTCACGTTTTTACCGTCACCATATACCGGAAGTTTTTCTCCTTTTAAAGCATTGTTAATTACAAGCGGAATTAATTTCTCAGGAAATTGATATGGCCCGTAATTGTTACTGCAGTTCGTAATATTTGCCGGAAACTGATATGTGTCCATATATGATTTCACCAAGAAATCAGAAGACGCCTTACTTGCAGAATATGGACTGTGTGGATCATATGGTGTTGTTTCGTAAAAATACTCTCCATTGTTTTCAAGCGAACCATACACTTCATCTGTAGATACATGAAGAAACTTCTTATCCTCTTTATAAACGCCATCACTGACTTCCCATGCTTTCTTTGCTGCATTTAGTAAAACCAACGTTCCCAATACATTTGTTTTAATAAAAACCTCCGGCTCTTTAATACTTCTATCCACATGGCTTTCCGCTGCAAAATGCACTACTCGGTCAATATCATTTTCTTCAAATATTTTCTCTATCTCTTCTCTATCACAAATATCTGCTTTTACAAACTCGTAATTCGGAAGATTTTCCACCTCTGATAAATTTTCTAAATTCCCTGCATATGTCAATTTATCCACATTTATAATCTTGATATTCTCCCCATATGTTTTTAACATATAATGAATGTAATTTGAACCGATAAATCCTGCTCCACCTGTTACTAAATATGTTCTCATTTTATTCCTCCTTACATTCTAAGCCATTTCTTTCTCTCATGGTACTCATTCAGAACTACTCCGGCCATGCTAATATTTAACGCCTTCAACTGATGTACCATTTTGCCTACTGCTTCCCCATTCTCGCAATCTTTTACAACTACAATAAAATTGTTTTCACAAACACTTGCAATTTTCTTTGCAATACTGTTTTCTTCCATGCTCATCATATCCATAATAACATAGTCATATTCTTTTTTGTACTCTGCAACTAACTGAGTAAACTTTTCGCTATATACAATTTCCTCCAAATGAAGAGCATCTTTTAAAACAACATTCTTCACTAAACCTGACACACTCTCTGCATTTTTCAATTCCTTTTCCAAAAAGTTTCTTGTTTCCTCTCCACTTTCTTTTTGGAATGACAAATATACAACTTTTTTTCCCGCTTTCGATAAACTTTCTACAAGTTGACGTGCCACAAAAGTTTTCCCTGCCTTTTTGGATAAACTTGTAATTCCCCAAACTTTATCTTCAGACAACAAAACAATTTCTCTTAAGTTCTCAATATCAATCGTTACTCTTCCCATAACTATCTCCTTTTCACTGTAGTCAAACATTCAAGTTCCGTATAGTACTGCACATCTTCCTCTGTTCTGATCTTTTTATCTGATACAAACCAAATAAACAGTCCCAACGCTGCCAAAATTGCACCCGCGATAAATCCCAATGCTATTTTCATGCCACTCACTCCACCTGCATTGCTTACACTCACTTTCTTAAATGTTTCTACACTAATACTGTTATCTTTATATTTTTCCTGCATCCATTTTTCAGATGCTTCTACATAACGATTTAATAATTTTTCATCTTCTTTTACATTTTGTGCGTTCATTGTAAGTGTATAACAACTTGATTCTACTTCTGTCGTAATTCCGCTTAAAAGTGCCTTTTCTTCCTTTGAAAATTCATTTGAGTCTAGTAACGCATTTCCGCTGATTAACCCTTTATAAGCATCAAAATAAACATTTTTCTTCGTTTCAAGTGTTTCTTTCTGTTCTGTGTCCAAATCATATACTAAATAAACACTCTGTGTTACTGATGCTTCTGATTTTCCTTTCAGAACAATCCCCATTGCTCCTGCAACAATAACTCCTGCCAAAATAATTACCCAAATATTTAAAATATACATTTTAAACAATCTTCTAAAACTTAAATCTCTCTCCATTTTTCTTTCCTCCATCGTTCATATCGTTCCAGTGCCATTATCCATATAAATATCGGTATACATGAAAAGAGTATTTCTCCTTTTACTTCAAATACGATACAAAGCAATAACACCCATAAATACATTATCTTGTCTGCTGATTTCATTTTTGTTTTAAACAGACTCAATCCTAATGGTATATAAAAACTCAAATATCTTAATAATGCAAAACCTATACCGCCGAATAATAGTGATCTCATAATTCCGGCATCTGTGGACATATAATATCCTGACAAAGTTGTATACATTCCATCACCAAACAAAATAGTTCTCACTTCCGGAACAAATAACATCTGCTCCAACAACACATTGGATGACTCCGTTTCAAACTTTCCTGTTTTTGCAAAAGTAACAAACAAGTCGAACGCCCAGTTAAACCATGTTCTAATTGTTTCATTCTTACTCTGCAAAACAAAAAGAGCAACGCACCCTAGTACTCCTGCTATAATTGCACCAACTAAAATCTTAGGACGCTTTTTCATCAGTCTGATAAATAATACAACCAATACACATCCACCAAATAGCGAGCCTACTCTTCCATAAAACAAAGTTCCCACCAACAAGAATAATGAAATTCCTACATTCACCCAAATTCTTTTTTGTTTAATTCTTGTTTCAATCAGGTAACTGTTAAATATAATCGCCAGCACACATTTGAATGTATATTCAAAACCTGAAAATCCACCCCAGCCATATCTTGTTTTATATCTTGCATCCATAGCCATTAACTTAGAATGATCGCTTTCTTTTATCAACTGATAAAAGACATCCTTTATACTCGGAAATAGCATCATAATAATTGTACTGCATATGTATAGGCAACAGGAATATATAAAATATTTCATAAATGTTTCTTTTGTCGCTTCAGGAATATTCTTAATAATTACAAGAACGATAAATAACATTCGTATTAAAATTTTCACCATGCCTAATATTGAGTCTGTCAGATAAGTAAAATCTCCTGTATTGTAAATAACCGGTATAATTAAACTGAAACAGATTAGTATAACTATCCCCGATACACAAATCAATGCCTCCGAATGTGCAATAGACGAAACTATTTTTTTCAAATAATTCAAATTCAACGCGATATACGCAAGAGGAATGATATATGCCCATATATATAATACTATACTCCCTTTTGTCGTAATAAAAGGAAAAAAGTGATATGCACACAGCAATAATATCCAAAGTTTAAACTCACCTTTTTCCCAAAACAAACTTTTCACCTATTCACCTTCTTCTATATTTCTTCTATTAACTGTTTCCATTGTTGCATAATTTCCTTTTCAGAAAATTTTGACAAATTTTCTTCCGCTTTTTCTGACATTCTTTCTCTTAACGAGGCATCACAAATTAACCTTTCTATCTCTTCTGCCATTTTTTCTTTATTGTATGGCGGAATAAGAATACCGTCAATTCCATCTCGAATAATCTCTTTAGGTCCGCTTATAATATCAAAACTCACACACGGTAAATGGTTTGCTTTTGCCTCTAACAAAACTAATGGCAAACCCTCTCTGTAAGAGGTCAAAACAAACATTGCTGCCTGTCCGTAAATTGATGAAACATCTGATACCTCACCTTTTAGAATGACTTGCTTGTCTAGTTTTTCCCTTTTTATTTGTTGTTCTATCTCTGAAAATGTATCCCCATCTCCATAAATATACCACTTCCATTGCTCGTGCTTTTTCAATACCTTTTTTGCAACTTCAACCAAATTATCATATCCTTTTTCTTTGCTAAATCTTCCTACTGATAAAATAATCTTGGATTCTGCATTATATTCTGCACGAGCATTCAAAACTTCCTCTGCTATACTATTATAAATAAAGTCCACTTTTTTATCGGATAATCTAAATTTTTCTTTATAGTCTTCCGCATTTTGTTTCGTTAAAGTAATCACTTTTTTAGAAAAAACAGACGTTATATAACGCACCATTGTAATCTTCTTTTCATGCCATCTGCTCAACAATGCCTCATGATCGCAAAAGATGTTTTTACACCCCAAACCAAATGTCATCAAAATTACCGGAAGTGAAACTTGAAATCCCATTAAAAACAAAATATCAATTTGCTTTTCTTTAATTAATTTTCTTAACTTTTTTCTCCCTTTTATGAGAAGTTCCCTTCCTCTACATTCCTCATCTGAAATATATTTCAATTCTTTTACTCGGGGATTAAGTGCATATTTTGTTTCTGCACCACTTTTCACCAAAGATACGATATAAACTTCATAATCTGCACATAGTGTATTTGCCAAACCAACCAATACCTGATTGATTCCCCCTAAAACACTCATATCCCACGAAATAAACATTATCTTCTTCATCAGATATTCTCCACTATTTTAATTTGTCAAATGCTGTTTTTGACTTTGTCTGCATTGCATATATCACTTTTCCCAACAACAAATTCACTATCGTAATTTTACTTTTAAACACTAAATTACACACTTTTTCCTGCTTAGAATTTCCTTTTGCATTCTGACATGCTTCTTTAGAATGAGAATCCTTTAGTAAACTTTTCACACGAAGATATTGTTCTTTAAAACTATAATTCCCTGCGGGAGAACAATTTCTTACAATACCCGCAACAGCATGTTTAATATACATGTTTGCACTCTGTTCTTTGCATTTACCTACATACACACTGTTTTTCTCCAACAGTTTTTTCATACAGTCAAATCTCAAGTTCATAATCTCAAGAAAATCCGGCAAAAACTTTTGCGTCAGCGCATCCTTTGACGCTTTCACATAATGATACCCTGTGCAATTCACAACAGATAAAGTTGAAATTTCATTCCAAAATTCCGTATTAAAAATAAAATCTTCAATCAGTACCTGCTTTGAAAAAACAAATTTATTTTTCTCTATAATTTCTCTCTTATATAATTTATTCCATGTGTATGCGAACATTTTAGCCGTATCTATATAAGCGGCTTGAGAAACAACTTCTTCCTTTGTATCCCAATAGCCTGCCTGCATCTTTACTTCTCTGCTGATATTGACTTGCTTTCTGTTCTCATCCATTGTGTCATGCTTATAGCCCGATACAATTAAATCCGCTCCGTTTCCTTTTTGGAACATCTTTTCAAAAGTATTTTCTTCCACCCAGTCATCTGCATCAACAAATCCAACATATTCTCCCATTGCTATTTCCAACGCTGAATTTCTGGCTGCACTTAAACCTTCATTCTTATCTTTCTTGATTAAGCGGACTCTACTATCATCGACTGCTAATTTTTCCAAAACTCTTCTTGTAGCGTCTTTACTTCCGTCATCAACTGCTATAACCTCGATATTTTTCAAATTCTGTTTCAAAATACTTCCTATGCAGTTTTCAACCACTTTTTCCGCATTATATGCAGGAACAATTACACTGACCGCAATTCTATTCTCCATTATCTTCCCACCTTTAATTTGGTAAATAATTTTGTATTTTTCGTTTTTACATAAGTAATTGTTTTTGCCTCCAAATAAGTGAGGAACGTACAGTGCCATTTAATCGGCAATAACAATATTTTCATATATAAAGAACGTGGTTTTGCCAATTTACCCATTTCATTAATTCTTGGATTTTTCAGCATCTTCTTAATTTCTTTTTTCTTTTCTTTTGCTGTCATTTCACATTTTGGATTTGTAATATTTTCTACACATCCGACAAAACGTTCCATATAACGTCTTGCAATCATCTCCATACTTTCCGGACCGCCAACTTTCCATTCTTTGTATAAGTTTACCATCCAGCCGTGTTCTTCCTCACGTTTTTCATACATTCCCGGTCTGTATGCAGCCGTTTCTGATTCTGTTCTCGCTCTGAGGAAATGGTAATACTGTTTAGAAGTTACCGTAACCCTCTCCACATTTCTTACCACACTTACGTTAAATGGAAAATCATCCCAAAATGTTGTCGGGAAACGCAAGTTATTTTCCATAACGTATTTTGCTTCAAACAACTTGTTCCACGGTGTATATAAAAGGTTTTTGTCAAATAACTTATATGCATTTCGGCGGAAAGATTCCTTGTTCGGATAAACCGCGTCTTCTACATAATAGTCGTCTGTCATATAACCGTCTTTTCCACAATATGTGTCAATATAGAATCCTGCTACAACAAGTTGCGCATCGTCACGTTTCGCAAGATTATACATATCTTCTAACATAGTAGGTTCTGCCCAGTCATCGGAATCAAGGAAATAGAAATATTCTCCTTTTGCCATTTCGATTGCCATATTTCTGGCGCTTGGCGCACCACCATTTTCTTTATGAATGACATGAATTCTATCATCTTTTTCTGCATAGGCATCACAGATTTCACCGCTTTTATCCGGAGTTCCGTCATCTACAATTAAAAATTCCCATTCTTTTAATGTCTGCGCCTGAATACTTTCAATGGCTTTTCCTACATATTCTTCTACCTTATATACAGGCATAATAATACTTACTTTTATATTGCTATTTTCCATTTTCCATTCTCCTATGCTAACTCTTTTTCCACCAACTGAAATGCCGACTCTATCACTTTATCCATATCGTAATATTTGTACTCTGCCAAACGTCCGCCTAAAATCAAGTTGCTTTCCTTATCCGCTCTTTCTCTATACTTTTTATATAACTCCTGATTTTTCTCATCGTTAATCGGATAGTATGGCTCCATTCCCTCTTTCCAGTCTGCCGGATACTCTTTTGTAATGACAGTCTTCTCCTGTGTGCCATATTCAAAATGTTTATGTTCAATCACTCGCGTATACGGTGTTTCTCTGTCTGTATAGTTTACAACCGCTACACCCTGATGATTTTCCTCATTTAATACTTCTGATTCAAAATGAAGACTTCTGTATTCCAATTTTCCATAACAGAAATCGTAAAGTGAATCCAAAGTTCCCGTATACAACACCTTCTCACCCATAGCATTGTGTTTTTCTCTGTTTTCATTGTAGTCTACACCAAGTTCCACATCACAACCTTCAAACAACGCATCGATTAAAACATTATAACCGCCAATAGGAATACCCTGATATAAATCATTAAAGTAATTATTGTCATACGTGTATCTGACCGGTAATCTTTTAATGATAAATGACGGAAGATCTTTACAATCTCTTCCCCATTGCTTCTCAGTGTATCCCTTAATTAATTTCTTATAAATATCTTCTCCGACAAGGCTAATTGCCTGTTCTTCAAGATTTTGCGGCTCTCCGCTGATAACCGCACGCTGTCTGTCGATAATCTCTTTCGCCTCTTTCGGTGTTGCCACTCCCCACATTTTGCTAAATGTGTTCATATTAAATGGCATATTATAAATCTCGCCTTTATAATTTGCAATCGGTGAATTTGTGTAACGGTTAAATTCAACTAATGAATTTACAAAGTCCCACACTTGCCTATTGCTTGTGTGGAAAATGTGCGCACCATATTTATGCACATGAATTTCTTCCACATCCTCGCAATAAATATTTCCGCCCAATGTTTCCCTTTTTTCTACAACTAAACATTTCTTACCCTGTTTACGCGCAAAGTAAGCAAACGTTCCCGCAAATAATCCTCCGCCTACAATGACATAATCATATTTCTTCATTATTCATACTCCTTTTCATCGTTCTCTGCCGGACGGAAAACATATTCCTGTCCACCGCCATTTGTTTTAAACGCTTCCGTACTGTCAGACTTCAACAATACAATAAATGTCTGGAAAATCAACTGTATATCTTTCAAAATGTTAAATTGTTCAATATACATCATATCCATAATAAGTTTATCTTTCGGAGTTGTGTTATATTTTCCAGCAATCTGTGCATATCCTGTTAAACCGGCCTTTACACGAAGGCGGTATCTGAACTCCGGAAGTTGTTTTTCATACTCATTTACATTTTCTAACATTTCAGGACGAGGTCCTACAAAACTCATATCCCCTTTTAATATATTAAGTAACTGAGGAAGTTCGTCCATACGAATTTTTCTTAAAATTTTCCCCGGTTTCGTAATTCTGTCATCATCATCCGTAACCGAGCGGTTTTCCACATTTTCTTTCATCGTACGGAATTTATATACTTCAAATACTCGTCCATTCAATGTTGCTCGTTTTTGCTTAAAGAAAATCGGACCTCCGTCATACAATTTAATCGCAATCGCACTGACAATCCAAATCGGTGACGTCAAAATTCCAAGCACAATGGCAAGTCCCATATCGAGAAGTTTCTTTGCAATTCTCTGTTCCATTGTCCACGCTTTTACATTCGCATTTAAAACCGAAACATCATCGAGCAGATAATACTTGGCATTCATTTCTACAATATCTTCTATTTCCGGATTGAAGTAGATATTGATTTTATTTTTATAACAGTACTGTACAATTTTACTTCTCTCCACAATCGGAACATCCTGAATAAACACAGTATCCGCCTTATCCATTGCTTCCCAAATTGCCTTATCTTTGTAATCCAAAATGTAATCAATTTTGTACTGCTTCTTAAAATGCAA
This sequence comes from uncultured Lachnospiraceae bacterium, assembly GCA_900551895.1. Lineage (GTDB taxonomy): Bacteria > Bacillota > Clostridia > Lachnospirales > Lachnospiraceae > Faecalimonas. The sequence continues at coordinate 74,835 of URXX01000009.1, forward strand.
AATAGCCCTTACAATACAATCCAAACTTTCCTGTGAAGATGTAATAATACAGCAACTTTCCGGCTGATGTATCTTAAAGAACAACTCATTCCCTGCGTAGGAAAAGATGACAATGATAATAACCTGTACGATATATGTTATTATTAATGCCCCTATACTGCTTAATCTAAACGCAGAAATGCTAGGAGTAATCGTGTTCATAATCATCAGTTGTAAATATACAATTGCATCCGTAAAAAATGTTGCCAAACTGATTGAATATATAATCGGTTTACTCTTTCTTCTGCCCACATCATACATTCCGTAAATCTTCAAAAATAATATACCTACTATTACGAATGTCGTCATCGTAATTCCCATTGTTCTAGACAACCTCATTAAAGATGGATTTTCTTTTGATAAAATCAGCATAAATACACCTAACAATGATAAATATAAAATTATTTTAATAATCAGCCACATTGTGGCTTCGAATTTTCTTATCCAATATCTCATTTTCACACCACCTATTACAATATCACACCTCATTATAAACGATAGTATAGTATTCCGCAAGGTTTCTTTCCTTAATTATATCTTATTTTGTAATATTTTTGTAACATTTTGACAGTTACTTTCTATCATTATTAAATCTTCTATCTTTTTCTCCTAAACATTTTCTCCCGTTTTCTTCCATGTCAAGACCACCGGCTTAGCCGGTGGCTTGCTTAGGCCCTATAAGGGTCTATTACCGGCACTGGAGTCTAAAGACTC
>URXX01000010.1 GCA_900551895.1 uncultured Lachnospiraceae bacterium
AATTATATAGAGAAAATCGGGAAAAAGGAAGCTGCCGCTTCACGATTTACTAATCGTTAAAGCGACAGCCCCTTTTTCTCTAACCCACTTTAAATTTAAATTTTTGAATTTCTTTTTCGCTTGCAACTCTCTCGATTACACCGCCAAGACTTCTTAACTTTTCTTCAAATCTTTCATATCCTCTTTGGATATAAACAATATCGTCCACGATTGTAATTCCCTCTGCCGCAAGACCTGCTATGCAAAGTGCCGCTCCCGCTCTTAAATCCGGTGCGCTCACTCTCGCTCCCGAGAATTTCTCCACACCTTCAATCGTAGCAGAGTTGCCTTCCACTTTAATATTCGCACCCATTCTTGCCAATTCATCTAAATACTTAAAGCGATTTTCAAAAATGCTTTCTGTAATCGTACTTGTCCCTGAACATAATGCCAATGTCACGCCCATCTGCGGCTGCATATCTGTCGGAAATCCCGGATATGGCAATGTTTTTACCTGTGTATGTTTCAATCTTCCCTTAGAAACAACGCGTACTGCATCGTCAAACTCTTCCACTTCACAGCCGATTTCTACTAATTTTGCCGTAGTTGCCTCCAAATGTTTCGGAATAACATTCATAACCGTGATATCTCCTCTTGTCGCTGCCGCCGCCATCATAAATGTTCCCGCTTCTATCTGATCCGGAATAATAGAATATTCCGTCTTATGAAGTTTCGGAACCCCTTTAATCTTGATTACATCTGTTCCTGCACCTCTGATATTCGCACCCATGCTATTCAAAAAGTTCGCAACGTCTACAACGTGAGGCTCTTTCGCCACATTTTCCATAATCGTTGTTCCCTCAGCCATGGCTGCCGCCATCATCACATTAATTGTCGCTCCTACACTTACAACGTCAAAATAAAGATGTGTTCCCTTCAACTGTTCTGCTTCAGCAATAATCTTTCCATGTTCAATAACAACATCTGCTCCGATTGCCTTAAACCCTTTCAAATGCTGGTCTATCGGTCTGCTGCCGATATTGCATCCCCCCGGAAGAGCAACTTCCGCCTTGTTGTATTTGCCAAGCAATGCACCTAAAAGATAGTATGATGCACGGATTTTCTTAATATAATCGTATTCGATACTGAAATCTCTTACACCGCTTCCGTTAATCTTCACTGTATGGCGGTCAATTCTTTGGATTGTCGCACCGATTCCTGACATCGCCTCCAACAATACGTTAATATCGTTTACGTCAGGTAAATTATCAATTGTTACTGTTTCATCTGTCATAATTGCAGCCGCAAGTATTGCAAGCGCCGCATTCTTAGCACCACCGATTTGTACCTCCCCAACCAGCGGTGTGCCTCCCTTTATAATATATTGCTCCATATTGCACCTCGATTACTGGATATTTATTCCTGTTTCTATGTTAATTTTCTTATCATCTAGTTCTTTTCTAAATTTAAGCATAGTATGTTTTTATTATAACACAAAATCCTTATTTGTAAAATCTTTTTCAAGATGAAAGAAAAAAGAAATTCGACAGTAATCTCCATAACTCCCCCTCGATTACTGTCTTTCTTTTTTATTCTATCACACCATATACTAATCGTCCATATCAATAAAATCTTCTTCTCCTTCTCCTGCGTTCATTTCTTCTCTTCATCAGTTCATTTAATAACAAAACTTCTACGATGTCCTTAACATTTCCCCGATTATCTCTTCTTTTCTGTTGCATTTCCAATTCATCTTCTATATCCTCTCTTCTGTCCATCGCCTCCACCCGCTCACAAATACGATTACACATCAGCCGTATACCAAGCATATCGGGATATTCATCATAAATCATACTTCCCTCATATTCCATTCTCTCACACTCGTCTTCCACAAACGGAAGTATTCGTTTTACTGCATTCGGATACAAACTTTGCATATATTCCATATCCTGTCTCTCTTTTCTTTCATCGTCATATTCAAAAGGCATAGGATATGCCATATAATAAGGTAATTTATAATCCATTACTCTTCTTCCCTCCACACTTTATCTACTGTATTATATGTTTTTTGAAAAAAATCGTGAGTCTGCGGTGTTGCGTTTTCATTTGGAAATGTGATATACTGACTTCACTCATAGAAATTCTTTCTATCAAACAGCCACTCGGCTAATCCTGAGGATTTCCCTCAAATTTACCAACAAATTTATCAAAATGTTTGCACGAAGCGTCTTGTCGGAACTTCCTTTTTTGCGTATACTTTATATATACGATTTTCCTTTATTTCTGCAGGATACTTCCATGCAAATCGAAAGGAGTATTTATGTCAGAAAAAGAAAACCGCGAAATCAAAAACAGTGTATTTGTAGATTTATTTTTTGCAGATGAGTCGGCAGAAGAAAACGATATTTCACTTTTCAACGCCCTCCACGATAAACCTCTGCCGCAAGGAACTGTCATAAGAAGATTTAAGGTGGATTCCACCGTATACATGAATTTTCAAAACGATATTTCCTTTGATGTAGACGGAAAGATTTTCGTATTCGGAGAACATCAGTCTACGATAAACGAAAATATGCCTCTACGCAGTCTTTTATATATCGGGCGGGCATATGAACAACTGATTGCCATTCGTGACCGATATAAGAAAAAACGCGTCCCTCTCCCAACACCCGAATTTTATACATTCTATAATGGAAAAGAAAAATGGGATAAGGAAACGGTATTACGATTATCGGATTCTTATATCACACAAAATTTAGATAGTATGCTTGATTTAAAAGTGAAAGTGATTAACATCAACCCAAATGAGCATCACGAAATTTTAGAACGTTGTCAGGTTCTTAAAGAGTACAGCCTGTTTATTGAAACGATAGAAAAGTACCGCCAACTGAATGTAGATGAACCTTACAAAAAGGCTATTCGGGAATGTATTGATAAGGGAATTCTTGCCGGCTATTTAAAACGCAAAGGAAGCGAGGTTATAAATATGTTGACAGCAGAATATGACTATGAAACGGATATGGAAGTGCAGAAAGAAGAAGCCTTTGAAAGTGGCGAAGAATTTGGCAAGTATCGGTTAAACCAACTATACGCCAAATTAGTAAAACTCAATAGAAATGAGGATATGCTAAAAGCGATACAAGATGAGGAATATCGCGAAAAATTATTTAAAGAATTAGAATTGTAATTCATTAGTAACAACTTTCCTCCAATATAAAAACAGGGACTTCAATCCCTGTTTTTATATTCATCACTATTTATCTTCTTTTCTTCTATTCTTCACTGCAACAATTCCTGCTGCCGAAACCGACAGTGCAAGAACAAATCCAAACGGCGTTTGTGTATCCCCTGTTTTTACAGGTTCGCTCTCATTCGGTTTTGTAGTTGTATTTACATTTGTATTTTCATTTACATTCGGCTTATCTGTTCCGTTTTCTCCTTCCGGAACTTTTGCAGGTTTCTTTTGCAACTCTTCCATTGCACTTTGAAGATTTTTCATTGCACTATTTACATCTTCCTGACTTGCGTTCTTATCCGCATTTACTCTCTGTGCCTCCGCAAATGCCTCCGCAAATGTTTTCCATGTTTCCACCGTATAATCTGCTTCCACTTTTTTCTCTGCCTCCGCGATTACAGACTGTAATTCTGTCTTGTCCGCTTCCACAAACTCAGGTTCTTTCTCTTTCAGATTATTCATTGCCTCCTGAAGAACTTTTGTTGCATTATCCACTTCTGTCTGCTCTGCGTTCTTATCCGCATTTATTCTCTGTGCCTCCGCAAGTGCATCTGCAAATGTTTTCCATGTTTCCGCCGTATAATCTGCTTCCACTTTTTCTTCTGCCTCTGCGATTACAGACTGCAATTCTGTCTTATCCGCTTTCACTTTAGGTTTTACATATAATTTCGCATCAGCCCAGTCTACACAGTCATCATTTTTATTTTCCACTTCATCGGCAACGAGAATTAATTTGTTTACATCGCTGACATCTAAATTGACAAATTTTGCCTCATCTGCCTGTTTGATTACACCTGACTCATAAAGCATATTTTCTTCTGCAACTTCTTCCTTGTAAATAAAGAATTTTGCACCGTCACGTCCCGTCTTTCCCGACTTGATATAGTCAATGCCTAACCATGTCTGGAAATATTTTTCCGTTCCTTCAACCTTACTTAAATCATACGTAATCTGAGCGTTTGTATTTGCACTCAATCCTTTTGTAAATGTTGTCTGTACGCCGTCAATTTTCATACTGATATCCGTTGTGGATTTGTCTGTTCCTGTGTCCGCCTTATTAATGTGAACACCTCCCCATCCGGATTCGGCATTTTCATACTTTAATACCTGATAGCCTTCGCCCTCTTCCATAGCGCCTTCAACACCGTTCCCGGTCAGATAATATGTATCTAATTTCAACATATCTTCTCCAACCGTTACTTCTGCTGTTGCCTGAACGCCGGAACCGTCTTTTGCTGTTGCTTTCAATGTTGCCACACCGTTTCCAAGTGCGCGTACTTTTCCGGTTTCATCTACTTTAAGCACTTCTATATTAGAACTTTCAAATGTCACACTCTTATCCGTAGCATTTTCCGGTTCCGCCTTTGCCTGTAATGTAAATGTATCGCCCGCATTTACTTTTTCCGGAATGCCTTTCAGCGTAAGTTTTGTTACAGGTACATTTTCCGGTTTTTCTCCCGCAAGTTCTTTTAATAATTTCAAATCATTTTCTGAAAGTTTCCCGTCATTGTCCAAATCTCCTGCACGAAGATAAAGAACTTCCGCTTCCTCGCCTGCAAGGTAAGATTCCATTTTTTCTATATCTGCTGACGTAACAAGTCCGTCCGCACTTCCGTCAATATCTCCGCTGACTGCCAATGTCAGGGTATCTTTGATTGTTCCGTTGACTGTAAGCGTTAATTTATATCCTGTCGCTGCCGGAGAGGTATCTGACTGTTCTCCTCCCATCGCCTCAGCCATTGTAATTTTCGCACCGTCAATTTCTTTGAACATCTTTTTCAGTTCTCCTGCCGTTGTGCCGGAAGCGATACCGTACAGAATATTATTTTCTCTGTCCATTTTTGCCTGTGCATCTTCTTTTAGTTCAAAACGGTCTTCCTTTTGTTCCCCATTATCTTTTACAAGTTTCGGCTCGCCCCATGTAACCATATCATGTCCATTGTCCTTGAGCATATCGGCATATAACATAACCTCTTTTGCCCCTTTAACATCAATGTCAAAATAATGGGCATCCTGTTTATGTTTTAATACTTTTGAACGTTCCACTTCTTTTCCGTCAACATAGACTGCAAGTTCCACACCGTCTTTCGACCTGTCTTTATGACAGTCAATTCCTCCGTATACTTGAAGTCTTGAAGCATTCAAACCTGAAATATCAAAATATAATTTAGACTCTGCATTTACACCATATCCTGTTGCAAATGTTTTTCTCTTTCCGTCTACCCAAAGGTCGAGAGCAGTTCCGCCATTATCCTCGTTTACATGAATTCCGGCATAACCCGATGTACTTCTAGCCGTGTCATATCCTACATCCGTCAAAAGAATTTCTTTGCTCACTTCCATTTGAATTGTGTATGTTCTGCTATATCCGTTTTTAGCGGTTGCTTTTACTGTTGCCGTTCCCGGAATCGCCTCCGCCTGTGTAATTTCAACTTTTACATCTTCTGACACCGCCTCTGCCGTTACTTTCGGAACTTCTCCTTCCATGCCGTAAGCGTCATAAGTATAAGAAGTCACTTCATTATTGAAGTTTGGAAGGTCTTTTCCTCCTACCTGAATTCCTTTCAGAAGAGTTGTTTCATCTTTTACGGTTACTTTACTTTCCTCTATCATCTGCTCTTTCGTTTCTCCTGAAAGTGCTTTCAAATGATATGTGTATGAATATGTCTGCGAACTTGGAAGCCTGTATTTAGAAAGAGTTGCCGGACCACAACTTGCCGTTCCAAGTCCCATTTGTGCGTAATCGATTGTAACAACCGTATTTTTTGTTCCCTCTAACTGATACGGGTGACCTGCTTTGTCCAAATCTTCCTGTGTATAATGTAATGCACTCATCTCAAGAAGGTGGTCTGTCGCATCAACAAGCAACCCATTTCCGTCTTTATCCGCCAAAGCCATAAAACGAACGTCTGTCTTGTTTCCCGTTTCCTGCGGATATACGAAATTTACAAACTGATCTTTTACCGTACTTTCGTAAACGCCTACGTCATATCCTGTTTTACGGTCACTGTAACTGTCCGCTTCCCCGCGTCCGTACCATGTCATATTTTCCAGACTGCCGTCCAACTGTACTCTGTTTCCTACACGGAGTAAATCTCCCATTTGATTTGAAGGAATTAACGTACTCTTCACGAAAATATCCCCTGAAGAGTAAATCGTATAAGTCAGACTGTCTTTAGAGTCTGAGCAATTTGTCAATGTGCGGTCGATTGTCACATAAATTGCTTTCTCGGTTTTTGTCACCTGAACAGCATCTACTTTTGCATTTTCGTTCGCTTTCTTCCAGTTCGCATCTACAGCCTCTTTTTTATCGTTGTCTGTGTATGCTCTCCAGTAGTTTGGAAGCAAATCTTCCGCAATCATTTCTTTTCCGTTTACTTCAAAAGAAGAAAGACTTCCTTTTTCTTTGTTAAATGTAACTGACCAGTCATCTTGTTTTACAGTCACTTCTTTTTTTGTTTCCTTTACCGCCGAGTCTGCAAATGCTTTCATTGCCGATGTATCCAATCCTCTGTCTGCCGCCTCTTTTTCAAAATTCAAATCGAATTGTGCTTCCGCAACAACATCTCCTGCTTTACCCCAACTCGTATCTGCTTTTGTCACGAATTGAATATGTAAAAAATATTCATCTCCCTCTTTTGCATCTGTCGGAACAGTATAAGGAATTTTCACTTCTTTTGTTGTAAGCGGAGCAATGTTCACATCTGTGATTTCTCCGTTCTGTACAGATATTCCGTCTTTTTCCAGACTCCAGAGCATTTTATATTCATTTGCGTTTGTATCCGTATACTCATTGCTGATAGAAATCGTCTGTTCTTTTTCGTCTGCCATTTTCATCTGAAGCGCCTGATAAATACGTTTTACTTCATATGCTTCCGGCTGTAATGTACGGTCTGCGGAAATAATACCGTTTACGCAGAAATCTGCGTTTCCTGATTTCCATGACGCATATTCTCCTTTATTCCAGTCACCGTCATATCCCCAGTATGTTGTTTTTCCGTCCCATTTACCGTCTTTTATTACAGGTGTGTTAAATGTCTGGTCTACCCAATCCCAAATGAAACCGCCCTGCAAAATACCGTATTTTCTTATTTTTTCCCAGTAATCAATCATTCCGCCGCCACTGTTTCCCATTGTGTGCAGATATTCGCACATAATGTACGGCTTTGTATAATTTGTTTTGATTTTATCAATTTCAGGGTACATATTTGATTCTACATCTACACCCTCATTTGCATTCCAACCTTGATAGTGTACAACACGGGTATCGTCATTATTTTGGAAATAATCAATTTCTTTCTGAAGAGAGTCCCCTGTACCCGTTTCATTTCCCGGTGACCACATAATTACGCTCGGATAGTTTTTGTCACGTTCAAGCATATTGATTGCACGGTCTTCCGCTGCTTCCACATATCCCGAAAGGCTGCCCGGAACATTGTACTGGCTTCTACCGTTATGTGATTCCACATTTGCCTCGTCCATAACGTAAAGTCCGTATTTGTCACACAGTTCATAAAACACAGGATCGTTCGGATAGTGAGATGTACGAACTGCATTGATGTTCAATGATTTCATCAGTTCAATTTCTTTTCTCATGTCCGCTTCCGTCAGATAACGACCTGTCTCCGCATCATTCTCATGGCGGTTTACACCGTATAATGTGATAACCTGCCCGTTCACACGAAGTCTTGCATTATTCGTTCCCTTATCTGTAATCTCTACTTCACGGAAACCGACTTTTGTTGATGTAATCTCCTTTTCCTGTCCGTCCTTTTCCAACACAAGTACAAGACTGTATAAATTCGGATGCTCCGCCGTCCATTTTTTCGGATTTGTAATCTGTCCCGACAGTTTAACAGTCATCTCTTTTTTCTCTCCAAAAGATGCCTCCGCAGTGAGAGGTGTGTTTGTCACAAGATTTCCCGCGGCATCATAAAGATACCCTTTCACACTGTAGCCGTCCTTTTTACCGTCAAAATTTCTCAAATCCACGTCTACATTTAATGTTGCATTTTCATATTTTTCATCTAAATCTGTCACAACCGTGAAATCTCTGATTTCTGTCTGCTCTTTTGCCGTCATGTAAACATCGCGGAAAATTCCGGCAAGTCTTAAGAAATCCTGATTTTCAATGTAGCTTCCGTCACACCAGCGATACACTTCTACTGTAATTACATTTTCATTTCCCTTTGAAAAATCGAGAGCATCCGTAATATTAAACTCATTTCTTGTGAAACTGTCCTCAGAATATCCAATGTATTTTCCATTTACCCAAAGGTACATTGCAGATTCCACACCTTCAAAGTTTAAGAAAATTTCTTTGCCTTCCCAACTCGGATCTATTGTAAATGTTTTTCGGTAAGTTCCAACCGGATTGCATTCCTCAGGAGCCTGACCGACTTTGTAATTTTTATAATTCTTTCCCTCCGCATTCATCCACGGATAATTCTGATTAGAATAGATAACCGGATCGTATTTGAAAGAACCGTCCTTGTTCAAATACGTCTGCCAGTTTCTCGGAACAGTGATATTGTCCCAGTTACTGTCATCATAATCTTTTTTGTTGAAATTTTTGTCTTTTGCCGCAATACGCTCAGAAGGTTTTACTGCCCAACTGAATTTCCAATCATCACCGTTTAATAACTGATAATAACTTGAAGACTTCTTATCGGCTTTCTTCGCTTCTTCCACATTATCATATCTGTAAAATGTGGCACGGGCTTTCTCCCTGTTCACTTGGAATATACCCGGATTGTTTGTCCACTCTCTTGTGTCCGTTTCTGCCGCCAAAACGTTCAGCATATCTCCGCCAAGTCCCTCAAACCCTGACAAAACTGAGCCTAGAATAAGCGTCCCTGCCAAGAGAGTTGAAATTAACTGTTTTTTCCTCATGTCTTTACTCCTTTCATTTACAATTATTTGATTAAAGTATATTCCTCTGATATTCTGCGTTTCAATACATTTTTTTACGAAAAAAGTTCGATTTTCTACACAAAAAAATTGATGCCCCAACATTTCTGTCAAAACATCAATTTTCTTATTCTTTATTCTATTTTGCACCCTTAATTCGAGCCATCGCTCTCTTAAGCGCCGCTTCCGCACGGGCAACGTCAATCGAATCGCTTTTGCTGTTCAGACGCTCCTCCGCACGTTTCTTTGCTTCCTCCGCACGGGCAACATCAATCTCTTCCGGCCACTGTGCGTCTTCTGCAAGAACGGTAATCTTTTCCTGAAGAATTTCCAAAAATCCTCCGAGAATAACCGCCTTTTTCACTTCCGCTCCCTGATGAATTTTCATTACGCAAGGCTCTAAAATAGTTGTCAGCGGAATATGATTTTTATAAACTCCCATTTCTCCCTCTACGGATACAAATTCAAGGAAAGTCGCCTCTCCCTCATAAAATATCTCGTCAGGGGAAATAATTCTCAATTCAAATACATTATCTGCCATAGGAAACACCTCCTACTTCACGCGTGCTAATACATCGTCAATATTACCTGCGTTTAAGAAATATCCTTCCGGAACATCATCATGTTTTCCTTCAAGAATTTCTTTGAAGCCCTGAATTGTTTCACTAATCGGAACATATCTTCCTTCAAAACCTGTAAACTGTGTTGCTACGAAGAATGGCTGTGATAAAAATCTCTGGATTTTTCTTGCACGAGATACTGTCAATTTATCTTCTTCTGATAATTCATCCATACCAAGCATTGCAATGATATCCTGCAATTCTTTGTATTTTTGAAGAATCTCCTGCACACCGCGAGCAACTTTATAATGTTCTTCTCCTACGATATGTGGATCCAACATACGAGATGAAGATTCCAATGGGTCTACAGCCGGATAAATACCAAGTTCCGTAATTGCACGGGATAATACGACTTTCGCATCCAAATGGGCGAATGTTGTAGCCGGTGCCGGGTCAGTTAAGTCATCGGCAGGCACATATACAGCCTGTACAGATGTGATAGAACCGTTCTTTGTAGAAGTAATACGTTCCTGTAATGCACCCATTTCTGTCTGTAGTGTAGGCTGGTAACCTACCGCTGAAGGCATACGTCCAAGCAAAGCGGAAACTTCCGAACCTGCCTGTGTAAAACGGAAAATATTATCAATAAATAAAAGAACATCTTTTCCACCTTTATCTCGGAAATATTCTGCCATTGTAAGACCTGTAAGACCTACACGCATACGCGCTCCGGGCGGCTCATTCATCTGACCGAATACCATGGCTGTTTTATTGATAACACCTGATTCCATCATTTCGTAGTAAAGGTCATTTCCTTCACGAGTTCTCTCTCCTACACCTGTAAATACAGAATATCCACCGTGTTCTGTAGCGATATTTGTAATCAATTCCTGAATTAATACTGTTTTTCCTACACCTGCACCACCAAACAGACCGATTTTACCACCTTTTTGGTAAGGGCAAAGCAAGTCGATTACTTTGATACCTGTTTCAAGCATCTCAGCCTCTGTTGCCTGTTCTTCAAATGCAGGAGCCTTTCTGTGAATCGGTGCATACTCTACATCTGTCGGTGCAGGTTTCTCATCGATTGCTTCTCCAAGTACGTTAAAGATACGTCCCAATGTATTTTCACCTACCGGCACGGAAATAGGCGCTCCTGTAGCAACCGCTTCCATACCACGAACAAGTCCGTCAGTCGGACCCATGGCGATACATCTTACCGTATCATCACCCAAATGCTGTGCAACTTCCACAACTAATTTTTCACCATTGCTTCTTGTAATATCAATGGCTTCATTAATTTCAGGAAGGTTGCCGTCGGCGTATTTAATATCCAATACCGCACCGATGATCTGAGTGATTTTACCTATATTTCTTTCTGCCATTTTTTCACTCCTACCTTTTTCTAAAGATAAACGCCGATGCTATAGTGCATCTGCACCGGCTATAATTTCTGTCAATTCCTGTGTAATAGCACCCTGACGGGCTCTATTATATTTCAATGCCAAGTCTTCAATTATTTCTTCCGCATTATTTGTTGCAGAATCCATTGCCTGCATACGAGCACCGTTTTCACTCGCAACCGCTTCCACAAACGCACCATATAAGATACTTGTCATATATTTCGGAACGAGAAGGCTGATTGCTCTCTCCTCGTCCGGTTCAAAGTTCATCAGCACGTTACTGTTTTCTGACTTATTTTCTTCCGCTGCAACTGAAGTGTCAACCGGAAGTAATTTCTTAAATGTCGGGATATGTGTTACCGTATTTTTGAAAAATGTATAAGCCACATAAATTTCACCAATCTCTCCGTTGGCAAAATCCGTAAGCAGTCTTTTGCTCAGTGCCTGTGCATCTGCATAAGTTGGCTCTTCTATCATGTCGGAGCAGTCAAGAGCAACATCGTACCCTTTTCTCACAAGGCTTTCCGCCCCTTTTTTACCGACAAGATAAAGACGAACGTCTTCTTTTGCGATACCGCTTTCCGTAATGAGTTTCACTACATTTGAGTTGTATCCGCCGGCAAGTCCTCGGTTGGAAGTAGCAACAACAATGCCGACTTTCTTTGATTCTCCCGCTTTCAAATACGGGTGTTCAATATTTCCTGCCTTCGCAAGCATGGAGGTCACTGTGGAATACATACACTCAAAGTATGCCTTTGAATTCTCTGCACGCATTCTTGCTTTCTGCAGTTTTACGGTAGAAATAAGTTTCATGGCTTTTGTAATCTGCTGTGTACTCTGTACACTGCTCTTACGCCGTTTTATTTCTCTCATTGATGCCATGACAATTCTCCTCTATTTAGAATTCTTTTTTGAACTCATTAATTGCATTTACAAGTGCTTCCTCTGTCTTATCTGAAATCACTTTTTCTACTTTGATTGCTTCCGGAATTTCCGGATATTTTGTCTGAATAAAGTCAAACAGACCTTTTTCAAATTCAAGAACACGCTCTACAGGAACATCTAACAGATATTTCTGTGTTGCTGCATAAATGATGATAACCTGATATTCAACCGGCATTGGCTGATACTGAGGCTGTTTCAACATTTCTTTAATACGCGCTCCCTGTGCAAGACGCTCTGTTGTATCTGCGTCAAGTTCTGAACCGAACTGTGCGAACGCTGCCAACTCACGATACTGTGCAAGGTCGATACGGATTGGACCTGCAATTTTCTTCATCGCTTTAATCTGTGCCGAACCACCAACTCGGGATACGGAAATACCCGGATTAATAGCCGGTCTGAAACCTGCGTTGAACATTTCTGTTTCAAGGAAAATCTGTCCGTCCGTAATTGAAATAACGTTTGTCGGAATGTAAGCAGATACGTCACCTGCCTGTGTTTCAATGATTGGAAGTGCAGTAAGTGATCCTCCTCCCAACTCATCTGACAATCTTGCCGCTCTCTCTAACAATCTTGAATGGAGATAGAATACATCTCCAGGGTACGCTTCACGTCCCGGTGGTCTTCTCAGAAGCAATGAAAGTGTACGATATGCTGTCGCATGTTTGGACAAATCATCATATACGATCAGTACGTCCTCTCCTTTTTCCATCCATTCTTCACCCATAGCACAACCTGCATATGGTGCAATATATTGAAGTGGGGCAAGTTCACTTGCTGTAGATGCAACAACTGTTGTATAGTCCATTGCACCGTATTCTTCAAATGTCTGTACGATATTTGCAACTGTAGACGCTTTCTGTCCAATTGCAACGTAAATACATTTTACCCCTTGTCCTTTTTGGTTGATAATTGTATCAATGGCGATTGCAGTTTTACCTGTCTGTCTGTCACCGATGATAAGCTCACGCTGACCTCTTCCGATTGGTACCATAGAGTCAATCGCCTTAATTCCTGTCTGTAACGGTGTATCTACTGATTTACGGGAAATAACACCTGAGGCAACTCTTTCAATCTGACGATATGCTTTTGCCTGAATAGGTCCTTTTCCATCAATAGGTTGTCCAAGTGCGTTTACAACACGACCTAACATACAATCTCCAACCGGAACTTCTACTACTCTTCCGGTTGTTTTTACGGTATCACCCTCGTTAATGTTTCTGTTATCTCCTAAAAGAACAGCACCAACATTATCTTCTTCAAGGTTTAACACCATACCGTATACTTCTCCGGGGAACTCTAAAAGTTCTCCCTGCATTGCGTTTTCTAGACCGTGGATACGCGCAATACCATCGGCTACTTGAATAACCGTTCCCACATCAGATACTTCTAAATCTGACGCATATCTTTTAATCTGTTCTTTAATGACAGAACTGATTTCTTCTGGTCTTAAATTCATGGAGCGAATCCACCTTTCTTTTATATTTTATATCTGAATACTTCTCAACTGCTTAGACAACTCATAGAGTTTCGTCTTAATGCTGCTGTCCACAACCCTGTCGCCGATACGGATAACCATTCCGCCGATAAGACTTTCATCTACGGAATAATTCATCTCGAAACTTTCGTAGCGGGTTGTTTCTAAAAGTCTTTTTTCCACTGCACTTTTCTGTGCGTCTGTTAATCCAACCGCAGTTGTGACAAATGCAGTTCCTATTTTCTTTTCCTCTTTTACAAGTGCAATAAAATAGTCAAATACGGACGAAATGTCTTTTGAATGCCCTTTTGAAATTAAAAGTGCGATAAGCCCGATAATTTCTTTTGACACATGACCTGTAAAAGTTTCCTCGATAAGTTTTATCTTATCTTCTTTAATAATCTTTGGATTATCCATTAATTTCTGAAGGTCCTGATTTTCAGAAAAAACGGCTGTCAGTCCTTTCGCCTCCTCAGCAAAAGCGTCCACACGGTTTTCTTCCACGGCTACAGAAAATAATGCGTCTCCGTATGTTTTAGAAACTAATTTAGCCATGTACTGTCACCCATTTCTTTTAATGTTTCTTCAATCAGACTTTCCTGTACATTTGTGTCAATGGAAGCAGATACGACCTTTCCTGCCATCATAGATGCAATCGTAATCATTTCCTGCTTCATTTCATCTAATGCACGTTTCTTCTCCAATTCAATTTCCGCATTTCCGCGTTCTATAATACGGGCTGCCTCTTCTTTTGCTTCAGCAATAATTTTTGCTTCATTCTGCATTGCCTTTTTGCGTGCGGCACTTAAAATTTCCTGTGCCTCTTTATCCACTTCTTTTAGTTTCTTTTCGTATTCTTCCTTATATGCAGTCGCATCTGTTCTTTCTTTTTTTGCCGTTTCCTGCTCGTCCAAAACACGCTGTCTACGTTTTTCCAACAGGTTTCTTACCGGCTCGAACAACAGATAGGATAAGAATGTAAACATGACAAGCATACTGATTGCCAATACTACAGCATCGAAAAGGAACTGTGCATCAAGGGTAAATAAACGTTCCAAGGTTCAGCCTCCTTCCTTATCTTATTTTCAATTTCCGTTATTCTTAGAGTTTTCCTAAAAGTGGGTTAGCGAATAACAGAATAAGTGCGATAACCAAACTGTAAAGACCAGTTGTTTCCGCTACGGCCTGACCAAGTAACATTGTTGATGTAATGTCTGATTTTGCCCCTGGGTTTCTACCTACTGCAGATGCACCGTGACCTGCTGCAACACCCTGTCCGATACCAGGTCCGATACCTGCGATCATCGCAAGACCTGCACCGATTGCTGAACACGCTAAAATTAATGCTTCATTTGAAATTCCATTCATAGTTAAATCCTCCTAAAATTTGTTTTTTGTTTTCTCTTGTTACTTTTTGTCCGGTATCTTGTCACTGACAAATACCATTGTCAACATACAGAATACGTATGTCTGAATTGCTCCCGAAAAGATATCGAAATAAATGTGTAAAAATCCCGGCCATGCGATTGCAATATTAGATAGCAATCCGTAAAGCAGAGCCATAATTACTGTTCCCGATAATACATTTCCGAACAAACGCAATGATAATGAAAATGGCACCGCAATTTCTCCAATCAGATTTATTGGGAATAGAAACGGCAATGGCTTAAACAAATCGGTAAATGCACCGAATTTATTGTACCTGATATTATTAAACTGAATTAAGAAGAATGTAATAATACCAAGTGGAAATGTAACGCCATAATCCGCTGTTGGTGGTCTTAAACCAAGCAATCCTGAGATATTACTAAACAGGATAAACAGGAATAATGTTCCGATATAGTTTCTATACGGTATTCCTTTTTTGCCCATACCACCGTGTACCATACCGTCTAACATCTCAACGATGTACTCTACGGCATTTTGAAATTTGCTCGGTTTTCCATCGGTGTCTTTCAACTTTATCCTTGCGACAAGAGCAAATATAATCAGCCCGACGCATATGATAAAGATACTGACATGAGTCGTTGTCAGGTATAACTCTTGGCCGAACAGTTTGAACTTTACAAGTGAATGAATCATAAAGTCCGCTTCTTTAGCCGCTAATATCCCTAGTCCATTTCCCACGTGCTTCAACCTCCTTTACTTAGATTTTTTAAGTTTTAACAACACTTTATGTGTGTAGGGCTGCAAATAAGCCCCTATTTTCAGTCCCAAAACTCCGACAAGCAGCGTAATCGGACTCCCAACGTCAAAATAAACCGTTGCACCAAATGCGATTGCCACTACGACATACCGCAGTGCATACATCTTTCTCATATGTTTCGCCGCTCCCGCTTCTCCTAAATCCAAAGCGTCTTCAATGGAACGTTTCATATGAATTGCCATTCCAACTGCCACGACAACGCCTATCCACAATCCGAAAGACAAATAAGAAAGATTCCCTGTGGCAATAAAGCACACCGGAATCTGTACAATCGTTCCATATACAATGATACCCGCGATTAATTCCTTTAATGTTTCATTTGCTGAATTATCTGTCATCTTCTTCATCCTCTGAATCTTCATTCGCGTGTCTGACTAAATAGTAAACATTTCTCCCGCCTGCCAAAACACCAAGAATTACAAGCGCAATAAATACAGGCCATGAAAATTTCTCTTCTAAATAAGAGCCTAACCATGTACACAGCAAAATCGGAACAAGCATACTTATCCCTACCTGTGTAATTAAGGCAAATGTTCTGTGAACACTTCTTTTATATTTCATAAAGTCCCTCCAAATTCATGCCTCGTTATTGTTATAACATTTTTTATACTTAAAGTCCACAGTTAGAGATTTAGAACTTTAGTCCTTCCACTCCAACCGATGAAGATGTCCTTCTTTCTCCATATTGGCAAAACCGTTTTGTCGAAGCGCTTCGTACAGCACAATCGCCACGGAATTTCCTAAATTCAATGAACGAATATCATGCGACATCGGAATACGGATACTCTCCTCCTGATGCTCCACCAGAATTTCTTCCGGAATGCCCGCACTTTCCTTTCCAAACATAATATAGCAGTCCGGCTCATAAGATACATCTGTGTATACATTTTTTGCCTTCGTTGTCGCCATATAAATTTTCGCATTTGGATTTTTCTCCAAAAACTCTTCAAAATTGATGTATGTTGTCACATCCAAATCGTCCCAGTAATCCATACCCGCGCGTTTTAACGCTTTCTCATTTAATCGAAATCCCAAAGGCTCAATCAAATGCAGTCTTGTGTTTGTCGCCACGCAGGTTCTGCCGATATTCCCCGTATTTGCGGGTATTTCCGGTTCAAATAAAACAATGTTAAGCATTTTCTTCCGTCCTTTCTCTCAATCGGCTGATAAATCTCTCCAGTCTGCCGATTGCCTCTTTTAAATCTTCAAGCGAGTACGCATAGGAAATTCGCAAAAATCCTTCTCCGCACTCTCCAAACGCCGTCCCCGGCACAACTGCCACCTTTTCCTCCGCCAAAAACTTCATGGCAAATTCCTCCGACGACATACCAAACTCTTTAATACTCGGGAAAATATAAAATGCCCCGTAAGGCTCAAAGCAGTCTAATTTCATTCGCTTAAACTCATTGACAAGGAAACGTCTGCGCTGATTGTAAGCGTTTCGCATCTCCTCCACTTCCCCCTCGCAGTTTCTAAGTGCTTCCACCGCCGCATACTGACTGTTCGTCGGGGCGCACATAATGGCGTACTGATGAATTTTAATCATCTGCTCGATAATCTTTTTCGGTCCGCAGGCATATCCGAGTCGCCAGCCTGTCATCGCAAATCCTTTTGAGAACCCGTTAATTAAAATCGTTCTCTCTTTCATTCCCGGAAAACTTGCAATGGAAACGTGTTCTCCCTTATAACTTAATTCCGAATAAATTTCATCGGACAGTACGAATAAATCATGCTCCACAACAAACTTTGCAATCGGCTCTAAATCTTCTCTCGTCATAATCGAACCTGTCGGATTATTCGGAAACGGCAATACAAGTATTTTCGTTTTCTCCGTCACCGCATTTTCCAATTCCTCCACCGTCAGTTTAAATTCATTTTTTCTTTGCAGAGGAATAATCACAGGAACGCCGTCCGCAAGCACCGTACACGGAAGATAAGAAACATAACTCGGCTGCGGAATAAGCACCTCGTCACCCTTGTCCAACATGGCGCGCATGGCAATGTCAATTCCCTCGCTTCCGCCTACCGTCACGACAACTTCATTTCTGAAATCATACTCTACATTTATTTTTCTCGATAAATATCTGCATATTTCCTGTTTTAACTCTTTCAATCCGGCATTTGACGTATAGAACGTTCTTCCTCTTTCCAAAGAGTAAATGCCTTCCTCGCGTATTCTCCACGGCGTATCAAAATCCGGTTCGCCCACTCCAAGAGAAATGGCATCGTCCATTTCACTGACCAAATCAAAAAACTTTCGGATACCTGACGGCGCAATATTTACGATTTTCTCTGATAATGGATTTCTCATTATGGCATCACCGGTATCCTTTCCCCTTTAGATTTATTTACCAGTATCGTCGAGTGGTCTTTATATTTTTTCAAAATAAAATGTGTCGCCGTACTGATAACCGACTCTATCGGTGAAAGTTTTTCCGAAACAAACATGGAAACTTCTTTCAACGTTTTTCCCTCCAAAGTGACAAGTAAATCATACCCGCCCGAAATCAGATATACTGCGGAAACTTCCGGATAATTGTAAATTCGCTCGGCAATGCGGTCAAATCCCTGATTTCTCTGTGGTGTCACACGCACCTCGATAAGAGCGGTAATCTTTTCCACCCCCGCTTTATCCCAGTCAATCAATGTATGATAACCGCATATAATCTTCTCTTTTTCCATGTCGGCAATCTCATTGGCAACCGTAATTTCATCACTGCCCAAAAGAACCGCCAGTTCTTTTAATTCCACTCTGCTGTGTGTTTCAATATAACTCAATATTTCTTTTCTCATGCCTGCCTCCTTTACTCCGCATATATCTTCAGCAATTCGTCCTGCGCCGGTCTGTCGATATACCTTTTCTCCTCCTGATTGAGAATAACTCTCTCCCTGTCCGCCGTAGTTCTTCCGATGACTTCCGCCTGAATTCCGTTTCGCATCAGCATATCCGCCAACTCTTTTCCATTGTCTGTCATCAGAAGTACGCTTCCCACCGATGTCATCTGATACGGATTTAACTGAAAATACTCACATATCTCTATCGTTTCCTGTTTAACCGCAATCTTCTTCAAATCCACTTCCAAGCCTACGTCTGACGCCTCTGCCATATTCCACAAGGCTGCGAGAATACCGCCGTCCGTAATCTGATGCATTGCGGATACACCATATTCTCTTGCCAGTTTCAACTCTTTATCCGCAAACAGATTTTCCTCAAGGGCATTCACCTGTGCCATAAATGCGGGAACAAAACGCTTAGATAACTCTTCTCCCTTTTCCCGCACAATCCGAAGCATCCCTTCCAAACCAATCCATTTTGTCATCACAATGTCCTGATTCGCTTTTCCCATACTGCTTTGGAAAAGTTCTCCTTCTTTTACCGTCCCGACTGCAACGACAGTAACAACCGCCTTTGTAATAATCGGACTGACCTGCGCTTTCACGTTTAAAATCTGTATGTTTTGTTTTTCGGCTGTCCGTTCGGCAAATTCCACCATAGATTTTAAACGGGATTCGTAGGCATAAGGCGGGAGCAGAATACTTAAATTCGCCCCAACCGGAGATGCCCCTCTCGTATATAAATCATTCAGCGACTGCGCCAAACCAAACACGGCAATATCTTTCTCGTCCCCGTAAAGCGTCACATTTGTAAACACTGCCTGTTCCCCATCAGGAACAGAAACCCCCGAACACATTTCTTCTACGGACGGTTCTATAACCGCCTCTTCCCTTTTCGTTTTTAATTGTTTTAAAATCGACCGTCTGATGACCGTCTGTGATACATTTCCTATCTTCATCTCTGCTATCCTTTTATTGTTGTCCCTGCGGTGGCGTCTGCGGCGCTGTAGGCGGCGCGGGCTGTTGTGGTGTCGGATTTTGCGGCTGTGGGGCAGGTGCAGGTTTCTGTGCCGCCGCCTCCTTTGCCTTAATATCGGCAATCGTTGCTTTAATCTTACTTTCGTCCTGCGTCTTAATTGCGTCCTGCATCTGTTTTGTATATGCAGGATTTGAGGATGCCGTTCCAACTGAAACAGTTGTCACTGAAGGTTTATAAACACTCTTGTTAAAAATCTCTCTGCTTACTTCTTTACCACCCTCATAGACCACCTTCCAAAGTCGTGCCGTCATACCTTTGTGCGTACCCTTTTTTTCCGATATAGAGCCTATACCCGCACCTGTCTGTGCCACAAATTTCTTCTTCGGCGCTTCCGTGGAAATCACTTCACTCACATATTCTACTTTTCTGTCCTGTTTTCGTATCTCTTTACCATAAATCGTAAAGACAACATTCCCATTCGACACATATCCCTCTACAAAAATCGGAGTATCTAAATTATTTTTAAACCGAAAATCTTTGTAATCTCCGGCAATCGCTGCATCTCTTGACGGTTTCACATAATTAACCGTCATGGAATGTGGCTGTCTGCTCGTCACTTCCAACTCGGATTCAATAACTGCATTATATAAAGTCGTGGACACCTGACAGATACCTCCCGCAATACTCTGCACAAGTTCTCCATTCTCAAATGCCCCTGCTTCCACATAACCGTTGCTCTTTTCAAATGGCTGCATCGCTTTTCCCGCAGAGAACTCCTCTCCCGGCATAATAACCGAGCCATTAATCTTTTTCACGCCATTTTTAATATTCACGACTCTTGTCTGACCGCTTCCGCAATAAGTGGAAAATGTTCCTAATACATCTTTAATACTTTCTAAATCTCTCTTCTGTACATGAGGCTGCTTTACGGTAGAAACTAATTTCACTTCCCCGCTTTCCCCATTCCAATCTTTATTCAAGTATTCATTGATGGCAGTTATCGTCTTCTCCATATCCAGTTCTTTTCCCTGCTGCTCTTCAGTCAAAACGAACGCCCCGTCTTTTCTTGCAATCGTTGCGTCTACCGCCTTCGGCAGACAATCCGCCGCTTTCTCTTTTAAAACTTTCTCCGCTTTCTCTTTCTCTATCTGATAAACCGGTTGTAACGTTTTCTTATTTTTCTTTAGATTTCTTATTTCGGCATAACGGCTAAACACATTTCCTTTTTTCCCATAATCAATCGCTTCTTCAATCAGTTTCTCTTCTTTTGAAATATCAAAACCCATTTCTTCCAGCGTGACTTCCAGTTTCTTCCCTTCAACTGACAGAAAAATCTTCTGCTTTCCATACACTTCCGCCTGCTTATCTACCGCAGTCTGAGCCTGTTTTTTATCCATGCCTGAAACGTCCGTCCTGCCAATAAAAATACCTTCACATATTCTATCTTCCGCCTGTTTGCTGACCTGATGATACAGCATGGCGTATATTGCCCCGTAAACAAACAAAAAACACACGAAAATCAAGCCACATATTTTGGCTGTTTTCCGGTGTTTTTTTCCCTGCTCATTCCTTCTTTTGCTATCCTTGATTCTTTTACGCATAAACCAACCCTCTCCCTCGATTTTGGTTCTCTTTACATGATATACGGTAATACGGATGTTGCCAACATTGCAACGATAATTACCAGTATGACGACAGATACTATCTTCTTAAACTTTTTATCATAGAAATTCATCTTGTTACCCCTTCTCTTCTAAAGAATACTTTCATTTTATACTCTTTAACGCCTTTTTGCAAGAAACAATAGTCACAATTCTATAAACGAAAAATCGTTGCCTGATAGTTTAACTTGCTACGGTTTTGATAATCAAACAGAATAACGGTATCTTTTTGTGTGCCATTCCCCAGTACATCATAATTAAATTTCTCTATATGCGTCATTTTCCTCAACTGACGTTTATCGTATTTTTCATATCCCCGCAAATATTTATGCTCTTTCGACTCTTCTTCATAAAATCCGCTAAGCCACTCTTTATCCACTGTATTTTCCCCTGCAAATACGGGACGGCTCTTTATATTCTCACGAAGATACAAATCAAACACTAACAGTTCTCGATAAAAATCCACTCTTTCACTTACATATTTTTCTACAAATCCAAGTAAAATTTCATATCTTGTAATTCTTGAGTGACTTATCATATGAAATGCGTGTTTTTCGTAATATTCCCCCAACTGTTCAAAAAAGGCAAACGGTGTCGCAAATTCCCCGGTCAAATGCTCCAGCGTATAAGAAAATTGTCCGCTATTATAATATACTTCCACCATTTCCTCGATTCTTTTTAATTTTAAAACATCTTCATACGGAAGCCATTTTGTATAAAGTACCTCGTACGGCGGAAGACTTTTATAAACCAGCCCGTACTCCTCCGTATGTTCTTCCATATAAGAGCCTTTCAACACTTTCAAAAAGCCTAATTGTAACTGTTCCGGCGAAAGAGCATACACATCGTTAAATGATTTACCAAAACTCTTATAATCCTCATACGGAAGCCCTGCAATCAAATCCAAATGCTGATGAATATTTCTTCCCGCATTCACTCGCTTTACTGCGTCAGACACCTTCTCAAAGCGCATTGTCCTCTTAATCTCCCCGATCGTCTTCGGGTTTGTAGACTGCACTCCGATTTCCAACTGCACCAGACCTTCCCTCATCGTTCCCAGAAGCGCCAACTCCTCCTCGTTTAACAAATCTGCCGAAATCTCAAAATGAAAATTCGTTATGCCGTTATCATTCTCCGCAATATATCTCCATATCTCTAATGCGTGATCATGTTTACAGTTAAATGTCCTGTCTACAAATTTAACCTGCGGTACTTCATTGTCGAGAAAAAACTGCAGTTCTTTCTTTACCAATTTCAAGTCACGGAAACGAAGACATTTGTCAACTGATGACAAACAGTAACTACATGAAAACGGACATCCCCTGCTTGTTTCGTAGTAAATGATTTTATTTCTAAATTCATCCATATCTTCATACACAAACGGAACTTTACTCAAATCCATAATTTCACGCCACTGATTTTCTTCAATCTCCCCGTCATGTTTCCGATAAGAAATCCCTTTTATACCACAAAGATATTCCTCACCTTTTCCTTCTACATAATAAGATGCAAGTTCCAAAAATGTTTCCTCACCTTCTCCCTTAACAACTCCCGTCACTTCAGGAAGGCGTCTTAATACTTCCTCTGCATCATAGGAAACTTCCGGACCTCCAAGCCAAATAGGAAGACTTGGCAAAATCTTATGTATCTCACGGATAAGCGTTTCCACATAAGATATATTCCAAATATAGCAGGAAAAACAAAGTACGTCCGGCTTTTGCTTATAAATATCCATTAAAATCTCATCTAATTGCTGATTTATCGTATACTCCGCAAGAAAAATATGTTCTGCATACTTTTTCGCATACGCTTTCAAACTGTAAATCGCCAGATTAGAATGGATATATTTTGCATTAATTGCCGTCAGTATAATCTTCATCATTTCCTCCTACTATCAAAAAAGAGTCCTTACGGACTCTATAATTCTCTTTCTTTCGTGCATTACACTTCGAACTCATTTCATGAGCGTTACCTTTGTAGTTAACTCAGCCCAGGCACCCTTACGGCACCCAGAAGGTTCCACTTAGTGCTGCTCCGTTCCCGACCTGACACGGTTCATGGATTCCTGTCGCGTAAGACCCAAACATCAACGCCACTTTCAAAGGGCAGCCTCACAAAATAAAGCCCTCCGTGTAATATCACCCCCACTATAGCGGATTGTGGGTACAAGGTACCGCTAACACCCCGGCTGCACGAGTCTATATTATACCCTCTTTCACATATAAATGTCAATGCTTCTGCTTCGCTTTTCGCAGTTCTTTGAAAAAATTTTTCATCAAAAGACTACATTCTTCTTCCAAAACACCCGTTTCCAGTTCCACCTGATGATTAAATTCGTCCATTTGCAGAAGATTTAGTATCGAACCGGCACACCCCGCCTTCGCATTCATGCAGCCGACAACTACCCTTTTCATTCGAGATTGTACAATCGCCCCCGAACACATTTGACACGGCTCCAATGTCACATACATTATGCAGTCTTCAAGCCTCCAGTCACCAACTTTTTTGCTCGCTTTTTTTATCGCTATCATCTCCGCATGGGCAAGGGGATTTTTATCTGTCGTTCTCCTATTATATCCTCTGCCTATAATTTTATCTTCACAGACAATTACGCAGCCAATTGGCACTTCGTTCATCTCATATGCTTTCTTTGCCTGTTTAATTGCCTCTCTCATATATTTTTCATCCTGATTCATTCGTTTTTCTTAATCCTCCTACAAAAATATCCAAAATCTTCTCTCGGATTTCTCTCTTCCTCGGTAAGTTCCACCTCACCGTTTTCCATTTTTCTAAATTGTGTAAATCCAAACGCTCTTGCCGCCTGCACTTCTCTGGCATGATTTACTCCCGGAACACCGATATATAACTCATTGTCTTCTTCTATCCAAAGTAAATGATGATAATTATAAAATCCATGAAGAAGAAAATTATTGTTCGCCAGTTTCCATTCTCTTCTCGGCAACCTTACCAAATCTTTCCTCTGGATTTTCTCACAAAAATTTCCCCTGCGGTCAGACTCCTGTATCTCTATCTCTTTCAAATGCTCTGTAGAAATCGTATCCACATTTATCGTTTCTCCGTTCCAGACAGCCATATATCGCTTCTTCTCTCTGTCCTCAAGGAAAATCCCACACACTTCATTTCCTATTTCTTCACTGGAAAATGTCAGTATGTATTGCATAAGAGGTTTATTCTTTCCTATCTCTCCCTGTAAAATCCCCTCATACATACCGTTTTTTTCATAAAACAGATATACTTTCAACTTCTCTGTCGGAGAAAAGAAAAGCCCCCTTGTCTGTATCTGTATTCTCCCCCCATCTCTTCCCTGTTCTACCTTGACAAACCCTATATTTTTGACTTTTTCACTCTGCCGATATTCATATAAATACTGTGTAAACCGTTTCAATCACAATCCCTCAATCTTGTCTTTTTATACATATATCTATTCTACGGATCTCTTTTATATGATTGCTTTTCCCATACAATGAAAATAGAATGTGCCAAGGCACATTCTAATCTAAATAAATCGGCGGTTCATAGTCTTTCCCGAGCAATTTTTTCTTTCGTTCCTGAAAACCTAAAAAAGCCCACTCTGTCATATCCGTCCACTTATGTTCCGACCTGTCATACACCTGCACATAACCGATTCGTTTCGGATGCATACGAACACTGTTATTTTCATACTCCCGCCTTGTGTAAGGGTTAATATCGCCGATAATCTGTTCTTCCTGTTTCCTCATTTCACGTACGGTTGTATTTCGATAGGCCGGTCTTTTAAATCCTTTAAATCCACCTGTACCTGTTGATGTTGATGTCGGTTCTGTCTTCTCAACCGCTTTTTTCTCCTGCTGCACGGCAGGTTGTACAGTCTGTTTTACTATCGGCTCTGCTTTTGGCTGCTCTTTTACTACTTCTTCCACATCCACCAAGTCTTCGATTGTCACTTCCCTTTCCACAATTTTTTCTTTCTTCGGTTTTGTGACAGGTTCACTTTCTTCAAGGATACTTAACTGAAACGGGCAACCTAAAATCTCAGCAATCTGACGCATATCCTGTTCCTGAAAATTATCTCTGTTTAGGCGCTGTGTCAGATTTTGTCTGGACATTTTCTTTCCGGTCTTTTTTTCTATTAATTCAGCCAAATCTTTAATTGTCATCCCCTTGCGGTTCAGAACAATTTTCACCTGCTCACCAAATGTGAGATTCATCATCGGTTTTCCCTCCTCACGATTTCTCTAGTATTTATTGTAAACATAATCGTTTATTTCGTCAATCTTCTGTTTACACTATTCTCCCAAATACTCCTCCAGTGTAATGCCACGCTCCATAATCTTTTTCGCATCCTCTTTTCCTACATAGCGGTAATGCCACGGTTCGTAAATAATTCCCGTCACCTCTGTTTTATCTACAGGATAACGCAAAATAAATCCGTATTTATGGCAATTTTTTGCAAGCCATTTTGCCTCCGGAGTATCTTTCTGTTTCTCATCTAAAGCAGTATATTTTGCCGAAACAATATCTACGGCCAAACCAAGATTATGCTCACTTTTCCCCGGATATGCGGTGGATTTGATTGTTTCTTCCAACGCCTGCCAATAACTCTTACCCGAACGCACTTCATTCCCCATATAAAGATTATACAATTCTTTCTGCTTCTCTACCGAACGGTAAGCAGAACAAATTGACAGATTCATTCCGTCTTTTTTCGCATCAGCAAGCATCTTTTTCAAAGGCTCTGCAATACGGGAGTCAACCTGATAATCTCCCGCAATCGTTGTCAATTGAGGTACGAATCCCTCCTGCATTGGATTTGTATCATTTACCAAAGTCAAATACCATGGTCTTTCCTTGGGTGATTTGATTTTCATTTCCCATAGTTGTCCCTCCAACTCTTTTTCTTTCTTCATATATTTTGCCGACAACTCTTCTCTATCTTTTCTTGCCTTATTCTCCGCAAAATGCTTTCCCGTAAAATACCCCGCAATGACACCCGTAATCAAAACCACGACTGCCCCGATTGCAAGCCATGCCCTTTTACTTAAGCGGATACTCTTCAAAGTTTCCTCTATCTTCTGCAACTTTTCCTTCATCATCTATCTCCAGTATATACCTAAATCCATTTTTTCTATTTTCTCTGCAAATATATCACTTGTAGAACATACTGCCGCCCTATACGGCAAATTAATTTCATACTCTTTAAAATAAAACTTTTCACAAATCTCTTTCGGCTGGTGTAACAATCTAGCGCCATTATCGTCACACAGAATTTCAAAGGTATCTAATCCCAATTTCATCCCATACCTTGTGGCTTTCATAAAACTTTCCTTTAACACCCAATAACGATAAAAAGCAACTATTTTCTCTTCTTCTGTCTGTTTATTTAAAATAAACTCTTCCTCGGATTTTAGAAAATAGCGTTTAATTAGTTTCGTATGCAGTTTTTTTATTTCTTCAATATCACAACCGACCTTAACAGTTTTTTCTCCTCTGTCCTCAATTGAACAAAGAACCATTGCTCCTGAATGCGACAGATTAAATGGTGCTTCCGCGGAAGCACCACATTTTTCTCTCACACTTTCATATAATAACCATGCCCCTACACTTAACGCTTTATCTTCCAAAGGCATAATTTTATCCGCCTTCTCTCTGCGAAATGCAGGGATTTTCTCATAACATTTCTGATAAATCGATTTCTCCAAAAGAGGAGTTACCTCTGCCATCCATGTTCTTATCATTTCAGCAAATACTTCCTTAACTTATTCCATACAAAAATTTGAAAATAATCGTGTGCCTTATCATAAACAAACAGTCCAATCTGTCCTGCCAACCACATGACAAAAAGAAACGGCATACTAATCTCCTTTGAAATCAATACTTGAGGCGCGAAAATAATCATCGGAACATACATCACATTAAAAGCAATATATTTCCCACACCATAATAATGCCTTTTTATTCCCAAACTTATTCCACAAAATTTCTGCGAAACATAAATATAATCCCATGCCCGCAAAAGTTACACAATATATTTTATTTGGGGCAACTAAAAGTCCTACAAGTATCGTTGCCGCAAGAAAGGAGATTCCATAACGCAATCCCCATTCCCGAATAGCTATTCCCACGCAAAAACTTGCTGCGCTTAAAAAAAACAATGTACTTGTTTCAATTACCGCACCAAGTACAATAAGCAATACAGAAAAGGCCGCCAATACACCTAAAGTTGCCAATCTCTTTGTCCTTAGCACAGATCTCCCCCCATACATTCACACATCGTATCTGCACACCATAAATCACAGCATAAATTTCCCGTACCAAAAGATGGGCGTCCATAACCATAGCCTGTATTCTGGTATCTCTGTCCACGCCACTGCATTTGATTTACCATATTGGCATACTCCGGATTATTTGGCTCCATTGCCGCAGCCTGCTGAGCGTGTTGCATTGCCACAATGTTATTACCCATTCCATAGTTTGCAGCCGCACTGTAATAATACCACTGTGCATTTCGATTACTGATGCCATTTAGCACATTCAATGCTTCTCTATAATGTCTTGCATTAATATAATTTGCCGCAGCCTGCATCTGTACAGTCGCATCCCCGCCGTTTGACGAATACGAATATCCCGACTGATTTCCTGAAAATCCGCCCTGATAACCGCCATTTTCCCTTTGTTTCATAATTTGGTCATAGGCTTCCTGTACTTCTTTAAATTTTTCTTCCGCCAAATCAGACAGCGGATTATTTGCATATGAATCCGGATGGTACTTTCGGCTCATTTCTCTGTATGCTTTCTTCACTTCATCATCAGTAGCGCTTGGAGAAACTCCCAGCACCTCATATGGATTTGCTATCATTTTTCTATTCCTTCCTCATTTTCTGTATTTTGCTTTTGCTTCTCATCATATTTATTCCAGACGCCTACATAAAGAATATTTCTCAAAATATCTGCATATTCAATGCACGGTAATTTTTCAAATGCACTGCTGCATTCCGCAAGAACAAGCGTCAGCATCTGACCGCACTTTTCCTCATATTTTTCATCACGATACAAAGGCAGAAGCGGATTGTAACTTCCACACTCTCTGTCCTTCTCCAAATCATCATAAGCATCTAAAATGTAAATATATTTGCCGAGATAAAACCCCAGCCTCTTCAATGTATGTTTCCACACATCTTCTCTATACAAAAGAAGTTCTCCCATCAATTCCCCAAAATATCCGGAAACAACATCAATATTTTCTTCTTTTCTCTTTTCTGCCCTCTGCAAACGCACAAGACATCTGCGGATTTTCTCACATTTCTTCGGGTACTTTTCTCTTATTTTCAAATAAGTCTTCCGAAGTGCCCTAATCCCAACAAGTCCGATTTTGCTTTTCTCATCATTCCAGTCATCCGCAAAATGAAAATATGTCAAAACAATATTCATATCCGCTGCATATTCCGTAATTTCATTAAATAACATATCGTGTTTCTTCACCGGATGTACAACGCAACGGTTCTGTTCATGTGTAGACTTTTCCTCATAAAGAGAAGTCAGCAGAAGTACAAGAAATGTCATATCATATGTCAATGTCATCTGTCCTAAAAAACCGTATTTCTCTTTCAGAACTTTACATAGTCCGCAATAGTATGCCCTGTATGTATAATAATCTTTCATTTTCAATTCCGGTTTACAGACTGTCACATATCCGAACATTTCTTTTTCCCCTTTCCGCTAAAATAGTCTGCACTAAGTGTCATTATAGCATATCCCTTTCTGATGAGGGAGAGAGAAATTCTAAAAAATCTGTGAACAGTTTTTACAAAATATTTCCTATTCATATACATATGTATCAAAAAGAAGCACCGCCCCCACAATTCAAAGATTGCAAAAACAGTGCTTCCTAAGTGCGCGATCAGGGGTTCGAACCCTGGACACCAAAGTAAAACTTTGAAAGAAGAAGATTCTGCACAGTGCTTTTTCAAGTGTAACCCTTATACTTTACAAATCCTTTTCTTTCCATATTCAACCTAATATTTAAAAATGAACTCTTTTAAAATGAAATTTGCTTAAGAAATTGTTTCGTTCTAATGTTTTTAGGATTAGAAAACAATTCTTTCGGACTACCTTCCTCTATTATTTTTCCGTCATCCATAAAAACTACTCTATCCGCAACATCTAATGCAAATCTCATTTCATGCGTCACAATAATCAATGTACGATTATGTTCTTTGGCAAGTTTTCGAATTATATCCAAAATACCTGTTACTAATTCTGGATCTAGTGAGGATGTTGGCTCATCGAACAATATAACATTAGGGTTTACTGCCATTGCCCTTGCGATTCCAACTCTTTGTTGTTGTCCGCCTGATAATCTAGAAGGATATTCATTTGCTTTATCACACAAACCAACTTGTGTAATATATCCCATTGCTTTTTCTTTTGCATCATTTTTATCCATTTTTTGAACAGATACCATTGGAATCATTACATTTTCAAGCACAGTTTTATTCTTAAACAAATTGTAATTCTGAAATACCATAGAAGTCTTTTTTCTCAATGCCTTTATGTCCTTCTCTTTACATTTTTCTATATCCAAGGACACATCGTCAATTCCAATAATTCCTTTATCCGGTTTTTCAATACAGTTTATGCAACGCAAAAAAGTAGATTTCCCCATACCTGACGGACCTATGATAACAATAACTTCTCCCTTTTCTGCCTTGAAATCTATCCCATGTAATACATGTAAATCTCCAAAACTTTTATGCAAATTTTTTATATTAATCATTTGAATTCTCCGCTACTAATTTTTTATATAAATCAGGATTTACATATTCTTTACCTAATTTTCCATAGTGAAGTGTTTTATCTATTGTAATTCCCAATTCTTCCGAATCATCTAATCTTTCTAAAATTTTTTCTTTTCTTTCCGGATATTCAATATAATTTAACGTTTGAATCATTCCATCAACAAGTGGCTGCAATTGCTGAATCGGAAGTCCAACTCCCATTTCATCATCTTCCCATTGACAGATTTTTCTTGTTCCGGCACAAAGTACAGAGAAATTCAAATCATTTTCTTCAAACGGAGCTGCCGTCAAGTCTGCACATACTCCTTGATTTCCAGCCATATGTATATTTTTCGGTATTCCGAATTTATACGAATAAGCTTCTACAACCCTCATGAGTTGATATGCATTTACCATAAAAAGGACAACATCTGCATCTGAAACTTCATGTAATGGTCCTATCTCAATTCCATAAATAGATTGTTTAATTCTTGAAATATCTTTAGTCACTGCTTTCGCCACTGCTCTACTCTCATAGAGTTTAATGCTATAATATCGTTCTCCCGACTCAACACATGGCATTTCTTCAGTTACTCCAAGTGCTTCTGACGCACATCTACACCCAAAATTTTCAGCATTCGATTTAAAATGTTTTCCATCCATTGCATTTTTTACCATCATGCAATAACTTGTTCTTTTCCCATATTCTTCTACTTCTAATTCGTTATATTCTCGAAAAGTATACAAAAAATGAACACCAATTATTTCTCTTTTTAATCCAAGCATTTTTGTTAATTGATCTGCATTTTTATTCATAATTGACCTCCTTATAAATGACGACAAATTCTCACTTCTAAACATTTTAAACATTTATCTATTATCAAAAGTACAATCCAATATATAATACCAACTGCAATATATGCTTCCATAAATCTGAGAGAAGACCCTCCTAAAATCTTTGCCTGTGAAAGCATTTCTATTACTCCTATAGTAAATCCAATCGCCGTATTTTTTATCATAGAAATAAACGAATTTCCCAATGACGGGAATGCAGCAATAAATGCCTGCGGCAAAATAATTTCTTTATACATTGCTATCGAACTCATTCCCACTGATAAAGCGGCTTCTTTTTGTCCTTTATCTACCGCTAACAAACCTCCACGAATGGTTTCAGCGATAAAAGCCGAAGAATTCATTGCAATTGTAATAATTAATGAAAAACTTGCAGGCATAGTTTTCATAGAACTAAATATTTGCGGCAACCCAAAATAAAAAATAAACAATTGTGTTATATATGGTGTTGATCTAAAATACGATATGTAAATCCCTGCAATTTTTCTACAAATTTTATACTTTGATGTATAGCAAATCTCCAATATTAATCCTATTATAAAAGCAATAAAAAAAGCAATAATTCCTAAATAAAGCGTATAAGGAATTTTTGTCATAATCTTAGGAAAACACCTAAAGAAAAACTCAAAATCAAACCTCATATTTTTCTCCCATATATTAGTATAGGTAGTCACAAGGACTACCTTTTATTTCTCAGAAACATCTGTCACATCACGCTTATAAAATTTTTCTGAAAGTTTACGAAATGTTCCATCTTCTTGCATCTCTTTGATTGCTTTGTTAAAGCCTTCAATAAGTTCTGGATCTGCATCTTTTGAGAAAGGCCATGCTGTATAATCAACGATAATAGGCTCTCCTACTAACTTAAAATCATACTCACCTTTTTCCATAACAGAATCAAAAGATAATTCTGTTATCGGAAATGCATCAGAATGTCCTACTTCAAGTTCTTCATATGGACTTCCGTCAATCTCTACACACTGAATTTTCTCTTTTTCTGGTAAATCTTTATTATATGCATCAAAAAACGTTTGAAGAACTGTTCCAAACTGAATATGAACTTTTCTACCACGTAAGTCATCTACCGATTCTGCCGGATCATCTTTTCTAACACACATTCTAATTTTATTTGCACTATACTTATCAGAGAAATTGTATGTTTCTTCACGTTCCGGTGTAATAGCAACTTGTCCTACGATTGTATCGTATAAACCACTGTCAATCCCCCCGAACATAGCTGTATAGTCATCTGAAATTTCCCATTTAATTTTAAATCCAGCTCTCTTTGCTACTTCTTTGATTGCCTCAACTTCAAATCCTGTTAAATCCCCATTATCATCAGTATAAGTAATTGGGAAAAATGATGGTCTTGCAACTACAGTGATTTCTCTTTGTTTTGCTTCTTCACTTTTCTTTTCTGGTGCTTCCTCTTTCTTCGCTCCACATCCAACAAGCATTACGCTCAACATTGTAATGCAAAGAATTGCACTAATAAGTTTCTTTTTCATTGTTACCTCCACATAGTTTATCTTTATTTGTTAAAAAATCAGATATATTTTACATTTTTTATTTTCGTTTGTCTAATTAATAATTCGTATATATCTTTATTATTTATTGATTTTTTCTATATGCTTTAGAAGTACAATCTGCAAAATTTAGTTTTTAACAATTCTATTATGCCATATCCAATAAAGAAGTGTCCTATTTCATTTGGATGATAAATGGTTTTAATCATCTTAAAAGAATTAGTTGACTTTTTGTATAAATTTTAATGTACATTTCGTTCACCTCTTTTTCTATATTTATATTTTAAAAATAATATACATTTATAAAAAAGACAGTATCGGGAATATTCAAATCTCTTCCCTCAATACTGGCTATGTAAAAGATTTTCTGTTATTTCGCTCATTTCACTTGGTTTGTGACTAATTGTGCGACAAAGATGACTGTTCCCCGAATATCTTGTCTACCTTTCCGATTCTCTCTTTCAATGATAAAAAACTAAGAAACTGCCATTTTTCGCAAAAAAGAAGCACCGCCCCCGCAATTCAAAGATTGCAAAAACAGTGCTTCCTAGTGCGCGATCAGGGGTTCGAACCCTGGACACCCTGATTAAGAGTCAGGTGCTCTACCAACTGAGCTAATCGCGCCTCCCGCATTATTAAGTTATTTCTTCTTTAACGCAAGGAATATTATATAACAAGTTTACACTTTTTTCAAGAGATTTTTAAACTTTTTTACATCTTAATCTTTCCGAGTGTAAATCCTCTTCCTTTTACCTCATTTACCTGATTGATTACCATAAATGCTTTGTTATCTATTTCCAACACCATTTCATTCAATTTCGGCAGTTCACGATTTGACACAACTGTAAAAATAGCAAATCCATCTTTATGTAAATATCCTGTTTCCGTCTTGTAAAGAGTTGTTCCCCTGTCTAATTTCTGATGAATCATTGTATTAATTTTCTTATATTCATCACTGATAATCTTAACCTGCATCTGATTTTTTCCCATCAAAAGCACTTTATCCACAAGAACCGTATAAATAATAACAAGAAGAATACCATATAGACTCTTCTCCGTATCTCTGAAAAACATCTGTCCAATCAAAATAGAAAAGTCAAACACATATAAACCTACAGACACCGGAAGTCCCACTTTCTTATTGAAAATCAATGGCGGAATATCCATTCCCCCCGTAGAAGCCCCCACTTTAATGACCATTCCGATTCCGATTCCAATACACAGTCCGGAAAAAATCGTGCATAACATTAAATCATCCGTTAAATGCCGTAAAACTTCCACCTTCTGAAAAACACCTAAAATTACCGGAAAATAAAATGTACTGATAAGTGAAGTAAGAGCAAATGATTTTCCTAAAACTACAATCGCCAAAATAAACATTGTAATATTAAATACTGCGGCAAATAATTCAATCGGGATTTGAAAATAATGATTTGCAATTAATCCCAAGCCTGTCGTTCCACCGGTAATAAGTCCTGTCGGAAGAACAAAAGCCGCAATCCCCGCCGCATAAATAGTATTTCCTAAAATAACGAAAAAAAGTCTTTTTAAATCAAAAATATCTTTAAGTTCTTTTTTTGTTTCCTCTCTCATACAGTTCTCCTTTTTATCACTTTATCAAATTAAATTCATCCCAAACGCAAGAAAAACAGGTTATATAACCTGTTTTTCCCATATTTCCAACAAATACTATAACATTTTCCTATCGGATATTCAAGTATTTACAAAACCGAAAAAATTCTCTTTACCATCAGTTTTTTATCAATCAGACCGCTCATCCTTCCCAATTCTTCTCCATTCTTACATATCAGAAATGTGGGAACGATGTCTATTCCATAATTTTCCTGTAAATCCTCGTTCTCATCTTTCACTTCAACCTTTGTCACTTGCAGCACATCTCTGTATTCCAGTGCGATTTCTTCCACAATCGGCATCATCATATTACATTTTGCGCACCAGTTACCAAAAATCACAACCAGTTCCGGTTTCATGCTCCCACCTCCATTTAACATTTACAGCGGGGATTGAGTATATACACCACTTCATCAAATGAGCGTTTTATACAGGCTAATTTCCTATTTAATTTCGGTCTGTCGTATAATATGCATTTTACTTTATTTTTTGTCCTGCTGCCCATCACATATCCCCCTTTTATATTAGGATATGTAATTTAACTTGTTCTATTGCCTTACCGCAACCAGTTTATGAATAGGATTTCCCTGTGACGAAAACTTCTGCTCATACTCCGTCATCACGTTTCCCTCATTCATCTTTTCATCATGATGAAGGTCAAAAGTATATTCTTGCACTGCCCAGCCTTCCGCTTCTTCTGCCTGTTCCAGTGAAAACTCAAACAACGGATGGTTGTCTGTCTTAAACTCCAACGTTCCGACTTCACACAATACCTTCTCGTATCTGCTTAAAAATTCTTTTGATGTAAGACGTCTTCTGGCATGTCTTGCTTTCGGCCATGGGTCTGAAAAGTTAAGATAGATCTTATCCACTTCCGCAGGAGCAAACACTTCCGCAATATCATTTGCATCCATACAGATAAAACGAATATTTTTCAACCCGGCAAACTCTTCTGTTTCATACTTTTCCAACGCCCTCAAAAGAACACTGGAGTATCTCTCCACTCCTATATAATTAATATCAGGATTTTGTTTTGCCAGTGTCAAAAGAAACTGTCCTTTCCCCATACCGATTTCGATATGCAGTGGATTATCGTTGCCAAATAATTCACGCCATTTTCCTTTATATTCTCTCTCGTTTTTAATTGCCACGGGATTAGCGTCTATCGTTTCTCTTGCTCCCGGAATGTTTCTTAATCTCATTGTCTTTCCTCTTGCCTTCTATTAAAATTCAAATACAGCAACACCATACGGTGAAAGCGGATATGCAAAAGAATATGGCTTGCCGTCGCACTCACCTTTTGTTGCCTTATATACTGTCGGACGCTTTTTGCCCGATCCGCCATACTGTTTCTCATCACTGTCAATAACGAGTTTATATTGTTTTCTACGCGTTACTCCTACACGGTAATCTGCCCATTCCATAGGCGTAAAGTTACATACAAACAGTAAATTTTTCTTTCCGTTTTTAGAATGTCTTATGAAACTGTAAATACTTCTGTTTCCGTCATTTGCATTTACCCATTCAAATCCTTCCGGATTATTATCACATTCATACATCGCCTTATTTTTACGGTATAACTGTAATAAATCACGAGTGAAATTCTGAATCGCCTGATGATTATCCTCACGAAGCAGATACCAGTCTAACTCTCTCTCTTCACTCCACTCTCGAAGTTGTGCAAAGTCCTGTCCCATAAACAAAAGTTTCTTGCCCGGATGTCCCATCATGAAAACATATCCTACTTTCAAATTGGCAAATTTATCAAATCCTAATCCCGGCATTTTATTTAGCATTGAAC
Source organism: uncultured Lachnospiraceae bacterium (assembly GCA_900551895.1). Lineage (GTDB taxonomy): Bacteria > Bacillota > Clostridia > Lachnospirales > Lachnospiraceae > Faecalimonas. The sequence goes on from URXX01000010.1 coordinate 35,772, forward strand.
ATTTCAAATGTACAACCTCATCATGCGATAATACTAAAATATAATTTTCACTGTACGCATATGTCATTGCAAATGTCATCAAATGATGATTCGGACGTCTAAAATATGGATCTAATTTCATATATTCTGTAAAATCATGCATCCACCCCATATTCCATTTCAGACTAAATCCCAAACCGTCTTCTTCCGGATCGCCTGTTACCTTCGGCCATGCTGTCGATTCTTCTGCAATCATAAGTGTTCCCGGATTTCTTCCAAGAACAACTGAATTTAAGTGTTTGAAAAATTCAATCGCTTCTAAATTCTCATTACCGCCATATTTATTGGCAACCCACTGTCCATCTTCCTTACCATAATCCAAATACAGCATAGATGCAACCGCATCCACTCGAAGACCGTCCACATGAAAATGTTCTATCCAGAACAATGCATTCGCAATTAAAAAGTTCTGTACCTCTGATTTGCCATAATCAAAAATCTTTGTGCCCCAATCAGGATGTTCTCCTTTTCTAGAATCTGCATATTCAAAAGTAGGTGTTCCATCAAAATCTGCCAGTCCGTGTGCATCTCTTGGGAAATGTGCCGGTACCCAGTCCAAAATAACACCAATTTTATTTTTATGGAAATAATTTATCATATACGCAAAATCCTCCGGCGTTCCGTATCTGGAGGTCGGTGCATAATAGCCCGTTACCTGATATCCCCACGAAGCGTCAAAAGGATATTCTGCAATTCCCATTAATTCAATATGGGTATATCCCATTTCTTTCATATACACGACTGCCTCTTTGGCAAATTCGCGGTAAGTCAGAAATCCGTTATCCTTTTCGTATCCCTCATGTCTTTTCCATGAGCCCATATGTACTTCATAAATCGATACCGGACTTTCTTTATGATTCCACGTTTTTCTCTTTTCAAGCCAGTCCTTATCCGTCCATTTTAAATTCGTAATATCTGTAATGCGGGACGCTGTTCCCGGACGTACTTCTGCATAATTGGCAAAGGGATCTGCCTTATAAAGGAACTCCCCTTTATACGTTTCAATACAAAACTTATAGAGCATTCCTTCCTTCGCTTCAGGAATAAAACAGGTATAAATACCTAGCGGTTCTCCCCTCTCCATTGGATTCTTCTCTTTATCCCAGTCATTAAATTCCCCCACAACCGAAACTGCTTTTGCATGAGGCGCCCAGACAGAAAAATATACTCCCTCTTTCGCTCCTCGTTTTACCTTGTGTGCTCCCATTTTTTTATAAATCTCGTAATGAGTTCCCTGTCCAAATAAATAGTGGTCCAACTCACCGATTTCGTATGAATATCTTGTTTTTTTGTTTGTCATATATTCACCTTCCCGCATATTTTCCTTCTCTTCATTATACTTTAGTCCCAATTAAAAAGAAAGGGTTTTTACACCCTTTCTTCATAAAACCGCTATTTAAAATCCTGTTCTGTCAAAATAACTCTGTCAGCGTTATCCGTATGTTTTCCAAACAGACGTTTAAAGAAATGTTTAATATTTACACGCTGTGCCTTTTCGATTGCATGGTCGATAATTTCTTTTACTTCTGTGACCGTTACGGCATGATCTTCTTTCTGTAAAATATCAATTCGGCTGTAAAGTGCCAAAATACCCATTTCATCGATTTTATATCCATTTTCTTTTGCATAAGTCTGTCCAAATGTAACAAGTTCATCGTTAATGAAAATCGGAAGTTCCAGTTTGGAAGTGAACTTTCTTTTAAATCCCGGATTTTCTGAGAGAAGTTTTTCCAAAGGTTTTCTCTGTTCTTCCAACACAACAAGGAGTTCTCCTGTCTGTTCCTCCATTTTTCTGCTTAACTCTTCAACTGTTGACTGATTCATCTTTCCTGCTTTTTCAACAATTAATGCTCCGCCTTTTAATTTACCGAGAACTGTTGACAGTTCTTTTTTATTTAAGGCTTCTCCTGTTACAATGGCAACTTTACCCTGTTTTAATCTTCTTGCTTTTTGGATTGCTTTTACCACATTCACTGCCAAAACAGTTTTTCCTGTTCCCTGACGTCCTACAACGAGAATATTTCCCGTGCGGGATGTCCCGTATCTTGAATTGCAGTTTTTATCATTTTCAAGTACTTCTACAATCTGCTCACTCATTCCTCTTACCGGAACAAAATAAGAGAATAATTTCTTCTGCTCCTCTGTAAGACCTGCTTTTAATCCGATCTCACTTTGTGCCTCCAAATCGTATTTTCCCTGTACAATAAATCCTGTGTCAAACGAAACGCCCTCTGTATCTTTGTCTGCATCCGTTGTCATTTCACTCTGCAACTGCTCAAGAGCGTCATCTTTCGTTTCTGTTTCTTCTTGGAAAGAAATATCAAATTGCTTTTCAATAATGTCATCATCATCTGCAAAATCTTCAACAGGTTCACTGACAACCTCTTCCTCCGGCTCTTCCGTTGCTTCCACAACAGGGGCTTCCTCAATTACTTCCGCAGGCTCTTCTTCCATAATCGGCTCTTCTGTTTCTACAGTTTCCATTCCAGTCACTTCCTCAACAATCTCTTCCTGTAGTTCCTCTGCCGGCTCTGTTGCTTCCGTGCTGTCCACTGTCGGCTCTTCTATAATCTCTTCGATTTCCACATCTTCTTCCGCTTCCTCTGATGCTTTCATTTCATTTTCCAAATCATCCAGCAACTGCTGAATATCATCAGGAATAATCGGAGTTGTATCAAACATGCTCTGTGCTGCACGCTCTTTTCTTTTTGCTTCACGTTCAGCCTCCGCCTGCTGTTTCTTTCTTTCGATTTCCTGTTCTACTGCTCGTTGTGTTTCTTCCCAATTCTGAAGAATACCTTCCAATTTTTCCTGCGCTGACATCGGTTCTTCATCTTGCTCAGGCACAGGTACATTAACCGCCGCTGCAACGCCTTTCACAAGTGCTTCTTCCAAAGTAGAGCCGACTACCGTTTCTTTAATAATACTTTCCGGTTCAGACTCTTCTACAGTTTCTTCCGCAACTTCCTCTTCGATTGCTTCCTCTACAGGTTCTTCTGCAGCTTCCTCTTCAACTGTTTCCTCTGCAGGTTCTTCCGCAGTTTCCTCTTCAACTGTTTCCTCTGCAGGTTCTTCTTCAACTGTTTCCTCTGCAGGTTCTTCCGCAGTTTCCTCTTCAACCTTTTCCTCTGCCGGCTCTTCCGTCACTTCTTCAACCGATTTTTCTTCTGTCGGTTCAACCATCTCTTTTGGAATTTCAATTTTACGAGTCGCTTCCAAATTTTCTTTTTCTTCCTTTGCCTTCTTCGCTTCTTCTTTCTTTTCTAAGAAACGGTCATATTTCTCCTGCTGCAACGGAGTGAGAGGTTTATGCTGCATCTTCAATTCCATTGCCTTCAGCACATATTTTCCTTCGCTGAACCATAAAATCAAATCGTCACACTCTTCAAGACACTCAGGTATCATTCCCGCCGCCTCATATAACTTCGCAAGTTCGTATGCCCATTTCTCCACATACTCCATTTTCTTGAAGTCAACAAGCGCTTCAATTTGTTCTTCAAGCGGTGCATTCTCCGCCTTTAAAATCTTATATTTCAAAATATATTGATTCGGGTCTTTTGGTGCAATAGAAAGAAATTCTTCATAACAATCCATTGCCTCCTGTAAATCATCAATTTTAATTGCCAATGTTCCCAAGCGATATACTATCTTTCTGCTGCCCGGAGAACGGTCGTAAGCAATGAATAAAATATCCCTGCTCTTTTGGTTCTCCCCATTATACTCATATATTTCGCTTACGCTACTGAGCATGGACAAACTTTTCACTCTGTGCCAGTCGATTGTGTCCGCAATTTCCATTGCTTTTTTATACTGTTTCTTTTCCATGTAGGCGAGCATCTGCTCTGTCTTTACACGATATTCATGCTTATCCAACGTTTTTTCACCTCTATTAATTATTTTTAACCTTTAATTCTGTAGTTAAACTTTTACTGCTATAGTTTACCACAAGGGATTGTCAATGTCAAAAAAATAGCCATTATAATATGCGAGATTATAATGGCTATCTTCATATTTAGTTTTACTTTATATAATAATATCGGAGGGATTCTGTGATTCTCGTTCCTAATCGCCCTTGTTTTTCATATAATCCAAAGTTGAATACTGGTTTCAATATCTGCTATTTATAAGTTATAAATGTGACATTTATCTGATGTTTCTTTACACATCATCTAAAACATTGAATTATTGTGGTATTTTCTCAATATATCTGCAAATCCGAATCTTCTTTATCTTTTCCGGTTTCTCTTACTTCTCCGAACGATTTTATCTTATCTTTCTTTACCGGTTTATCTATGGTTAAGGCTTTCAACATAGGAACTTCTATTTGCCATACCACTGATATATTGAATGAAATTTTCGATTGTGTCCATTGGAGTAAGCCTCCTTCCTTTCGTTTAAAAAACTCTTTTGTTATTTGTTGACTTTATAATAACATCGGCACTCTGTTTTGTCAACACTTTTTTGCTTATTTTTATTTGTTTTTTTATTACATGATTTTATTTTAAAAATATTCTGAATATTTTTATTCTCTATTATTTGACAGACCGCATTCACTTCCTTATAATGGATATGATACTTTATCGGATTAATTCAAGAAAATTTATGAGGTATGTTATGAACAGACAAATTGAACACACATTTACAACGAAAAACCTTGTACGCATCGGTTTAATGACCGCTCTTTTGTGCGTCATTGCTCCGTTTGCATTTCCACTCCCGTTCAGCCCTGTTCCAATTTCTTTTGCAACTTTCGTTCTTTATCTTGGAACTTACACGTTGGGAAGAAAATACGGAACAGTCAGTTGCCTGATTTACCTGCTGCTAGGAACTGTCGGACTTCCTGTTTTCTCAGGCTTCTCGGGAGGAATCGGAAAACTTGCCGGAGCAACAGGCGGATATTTAATCGGTTATCTTTTACTCGCATTTGTCGGGGGATGGTTCGTTGAAAATTACGAAGGACGTATTCTTCCGTCCGCTATCGGATTAGTTCTTGGAACTGCACTTACATATACTTTCGGAACAATTTGGTTAGCACAGCAAATGTCACTCTCTTTCTCGCAGGGATTAGCAATCGGTGTTCTGCCTTATCTGCTCGGAGATACAGTGAAAATCATTGCCGCTCTGATTATCGGACCGATTTTGAAAAAAAGACTTCAGCATATCAGATAAGAATGTTAGACAAAATAAACAGGCATTATAATTATTTCTTAATTATAATGCCTGTTTATCGTTCTGCTGTGTCCAATGGTTTGTTCTCCTTTCACTTTGATTAACAAACTGTTGAATTACAATAAAGGAAAAAATTCTATGAATAAAAAAGAAAAGTTTACTCCTCCTACTTGAAAATGTACTACTTTGTCTTCTAGCCACTGATTAACTTCCTTTCTCGTCAGAAATTACATCCCCGCTTTCTTTACAAATTTTCTATTTCCTTTTCAGTTTGTTCTGTTTTCTTTTGTTAATTGTATATTAGCACTCTTTTTTATATTTGTCAATATTATTTAAAAATATTTTTTATTTTTCTGTTTTTAATGCCAGTAATATATTTTAATCAAGAAATATTGCTTTTTCAAAAATAAAAAGTCGGTAAATGCAGTTTTTTCTTCCACATTTACCAACTTCTGATTTTTATCCTCGATAGTAGTTAATCAGGCAGCCTTTTAAGATAATTTCTCTCTCATTATCTGTAAGTTCTCCCAATGTTAAATTCAGTTCTTTCCACTCATCACCCACAACATAAGCCTTAATTACACTCTGTTTTTCTTCAACGGCTTTACGGATTTGCGGGAAGAAAATATAATCTCCGTTTTTAAAACTTAATTCTGTATCCTTTTCTTCTGTCAACAGCGGAAGCATTCCCCAATTAATCAGATTTGAGCGGTATCTCTTTGTAGCATACTCGTTGGCAATATTTGCCCAGCCGCCTAAAACTTTTTGGCAGGAAGCAGCCTGCTCACGGGCAGAACCGTCTCCCGGTTTTACTGCAAAAATTGTACTTCCGATGCCGAGTGTTTTTTTATCTAACTGTGGGTTCTTCTCAAAAATTTTACCCATGATCGGCTTTAACTCTTCCAATTCTTCGAGAGGGCATCTGCCTTCCTCAATGGCCTTCTGTGCTTTCTGCACTTCTTTCGCACGTCCCACATAAGCAGGATCTTTTCTCGAAAGTGCAAATTCCGCAAGTCCCAATGGATTTGAACGGTAAGACGAAGTTTCCCCCGACGGAATTAACTCATCCGTTGTCGTTACCGGATCATGAATTTCTGAAACAACTTTTACAATTAAGTTTTCAGGCAGAGCAGACATCTCAGGCCAATCTTTAATATTCGGTCCGAACTTAATTTCCACTGACGGATCTGCCACACCTTTACTGTCAAATACACGGTTCGCATAGATTGAAGAATCAAAATGATATTTTGGCGTCTTATATTCTCTGTCAACTACTTCCGTTGCCGGTGTTAAATATCCTTTATTGAGGGCAGTTGCCGCAATCGAACGAGCGTCCATAAGCGCAACTGATGAAATCTGTCCGCTCTGTAATTTTGAACCTTCACGGTTCGGGAAGTTTCTTGTCGAATGTCTTATACTGAAAGCATTGTTTGCCGGAGTATCCCCTGCACCAAAGCATGGTCCGCAAAATGCTGTTTTCATAATCGCACCCGCCGCCAGCAACTCAGCTGCCGCTCCGTTTTTCACTAATTCCATATAAATCGGTGTACTTGCCGGATATACGCTGAATGTAAATTCGTCTGCTCCGATATTATGCCCTTTCATAATATGAGCCGCCTCACAAATATTTTCAAAACCACCGCCGGCACAACCCGCGATAATTCCCTGCTCTACATATAATTTGCCGTTTCGGATTTTATCCTGCAAAGAATATTCTACCGCACCGTCAAGACTTATAAGCGCTTTTTGTTCCACATCATGCAAAATATCTTTTAAGTTTGCATTTACCTCGTCAATCGTATAAACATTACTCGGGTGGAACGGCATGGCAATCATCGGTTTGATTTCACTTAGATTTACATAAACCATACCGTCATAGTAGGCAACGTCACCCGGATTTAATTCTTTAAATTCTTCGGCACGTTTATGTGTTTCGTAAAATTCTTGAATTGTATCATTCGTTTTCCAAATAGATGAAAGACAGGTCGTTTCCGTTGTCATAACATCAATTCCGATTCGGAAGTCCGCACTCAGTTTATCTACTCCCGGTCCGACAAATTCCATCACTTTATTATTTACATAACCGTTTCCGAATGTCGCTCCGATAATCGCTAATACAACGTCCTGAGGCCCTACTCCCGCCTGTACTTCTCCGTCCAAATAAATTCCGATAACTTCCGGCATTTTGATGTCGTATGTTTTATTCAGCAACTGTTTCACGAGTTCAGGACCGCCTTCGCCCATAGCCATTGTTCCCAATGCGCCGTAACGCGTATGGCTGTCCGAACCCAAAATCATTTTCCCGCCGCCGGCAAGCATTTCTCTTGCAAACTGATGAATAACCGCCTGATGAGGAGGTACATATACACCACCGTATTTTTTCGCACAGGTCAATCCAAACATATGGTCATCTTCGTTAATCGTTCCTCCAACCGCACAAAGACTGTTATGACAGTTTGTCAGCACATACGGAACAGGAAATTTCTCAAGTCCCGATGCTCTTGCAGTTTGGATAATTCCCACAAATGTAATATCATGGGAAGTCAACTTGTCAAATTTAATCTGTAAATGTTCCATGTCCGAAGAAGTATTATGTTCTTTCAAAATACCGTATGCAATCGTATTTTTACGCGCCTCTTCTTTGCTTATCTGTGCCTCTTCGGAGATTTCTCTCCCATTTAACAGATACATACCGTGTGGATATAATTTTACCATTTCGTTTCCTCCTTTGCGTTACTTAGCACTGATTTCTGCAATGATTTTAAATGATTGGAAACCATAAGTGCAATTTTAAATGTTAATGCGTCATCAAAAACCCTTACGTCTAATCCCGTTTTTTTCTGTATTTTTTCTAAACGGTAGACGAGTGTATTTCTATGTAAAAACAGCTGCCTTGCTGTTTCTGATATATTTAAGTTGTTTTCAAAAAATTTATGAACGGTTGTCAGCGTTTCCTCGTCAAACTCCATTTCTTTTCCCTCGAAAATTTCCGTGAGAAACATATCGCAGAGGGAAACGGGAAGTTGATGAATAAGACGTCCTATTCCGAGTTGATTGTATGCGAGTACGTTTTTCTCTTCATAAAAAATTCTTCCCACATCCAGCGCCATACCCGCCTCCTTGTAGGATTTCGATACATCTTTTATCTCGTCTACAATCGTTCCGTAAGCGACACGGACATTTACCATTGCCTCCGTATTTAAAATATCTACGATATATTTGGCAATTTTATTCAGTTCTTTGTATCCCTCCCCGCTTTCCAGCATCTTCACCAAAATGATATGGTCCTCGTCAACTGCCGTCACGAAGTCCTTTGTGCTTGTTTCGTAAAGACCTTTCAGCACTTCCAAAATCAGATTATCATTTGGATTTTTCGGCTCAATCATAATTACCGCACGCCTTGCTTCTATCGGTATATGCATTTTTTTTGCACGATTATAGACATCTACAAGAAGAAGATTATCCAACAAAAGATTTTGTATAAAATGATTTCGGTTCATCTTCTCCTGACATAACTGAACATACCCTTCTAACTGTTTGACACCAAGCCGTCCTGCCATTTTTATCTCCGGTGAAACCGAATGTAAAACGAGGATATATATCAGCCCCTCTTCCGAAAATACACTGAAAAAACTTTCGTTATTCTCCTCCCATTCTTCCTCCGGCATTTCTTTTATGTGAATGAACAAATTATTTTCTTCCTCGCCCGAATAGGCAAGGCAACTTCCGGCGGCATTCCATATGGAACAGTCTGTTCCCGTAATATTTCTTATATCAGAAACCGTTTTCTTTAATATCTGTACCGGTAACACTCTGACACACCCTTTCTTCCGTTATGAAAAAGACGGAGTTATAAAAACTCCGTCTTTATACCCTTGCTGGAGAAATATATTCTACAATCTTTTTAATAATTCTTCTCTCTCTTTTTCAAAGCCCGGTTTCCCAAGTAAGGCAAACATATTTCTCTTATAACTTTCTACTCCCGGCTGGTCAAATGGATTTACCCCTGAAATGTAACCGCTGACACCACAGGCAAATTCAAAGAAGTAGAATAACTGACCTAAATAATATTCATTCTGCTCAGGAATATTTACCATAAGATTTGGTACGTTACCGTCTGTATGTGCCAAAATTGTTCCATTCATTGCACTTTTATTGATAAAGTCCACTGTCTTTCCTGCAAGATAATTCAAGCCGTCCAAATCAACAGCCTCTTCTTTCAATACGATTTCTTCTGCTGATTTTTCTACATTTAATACAGTTTCAAACATAATACGGCTTCCGTCCTGAATAAACTGTCCCATAGAGTGTAAATCTGTTGTCAAATCTACCGATGCAGGGAAAATACCTTTCTGATCTTTTCCTTCGCTTTCTCCGTATAACTGTTTCCACCATTCAGATACATAATGAAGGCTTGGTTCATAGTTTGCTAAAACCTCAACAGATTTTCCTTTGCGGTGTAAAATATTACGGATTGCCGCATATTTAAGGGCATCATTTTCCGCAAAATCGCTTTCAATGGCAAGTCTTCTTCCTTCCTGTGCACCTTCCATTAATTTTGTAATGTCCGCTCCACTCACTGCAATCGGAAGTAAACCTACTGCGGTAAGAACTGAGAAACGTCCTCCCACGTCATCCGGTACAACAAAACTTTCATATCCTTCTTCTGTCGCAAGATTTTTGAGCGCTCCTCTTGCTTTATCCGTTGTCGCATAAATTCTCTTTCCTGCCTCTTCTTTTCCGTATTTATTTTCCAATAATTCTTTAAATACGCGGAATGCGATAGCCGGTTCTGTAGTTGTTCCCGATTTAGAAATCATGTTAATAGAAAAGTCACGGTCTCCGATTACATCAATCAAATGTTTAATATATGTACTGCTGATATTATTTCCTACATAGTAAATCTCCGGTGTCTTTCTCACTTCTTTAGAAACCATATTATAAAAACTATGTCTTAAAAATTCGATAGCCGCTCTCGCACCTAAGTACGAACCGCCGATACCGATTACAAGAAGCACTTCCGAGTCATTCTGAATTTTCTCCGCTGCTTTTTGAATGCGTACAAATTCTTCTTTGTCATAATCTAACGGCAAATCAATCCAGCCTAAAAAGTCATTTCCTGCACCCTGTCTGCTTACAAGAAGTTCTTTCGCATCTGTAACTAATTTTCCCATATACTCTACTTCATGTTCTTTAATAAAAGCGCTTGCTTTTGAATAATCGAATGTCACTTTATTACTCATGATTCTCAATCCTCTCTCTGAAAAAATACTATATACTCGTATTTTATCAAATTGCCTCTTGTTTATCAAGCCAAAAACTCTTCTAAAATTTCCCGAAGAATAACTTCCTGAGGTACTTTTTTCTCTTCTTTTTCCTCTTGGATTTCTCCCTGTTGTATTTCCGGCTGTTCCTCTACGGTTTCTTCCATTCCTGCCGTTTTCAAATCTTCTTCGACTATTTCTTTCGTTTCTTCTGTCTGCTCTTCTTTATTCTCTTTCATTTCTTCAGGCTCTCGCATCATCTCTTCCATTTTCTTCATATGCAGAGCCTGTTGTTTCTGATAACGGGGAGCGCATATATTTTGCAGATAATCGACCATATACACTTGAATTGTATCCATCTGATAACTTTCATCAGTGGAAATATATACGAGGAACAGAACCACCATTCCAACACCTGCCAGCGCTGTATATTTAAACATTTGCTCCTGAACGCCCCCAAGTCTGTAACTTAAAAACGCACCGATAAAGCCTGCCACACCGCAAAACCACATAGATTGTTTCTCCAAGTATCTCCATGTATGTAAATGCAATCCCCATACACGATATTCAAAAATATATTTTTCCACAAACGCATGGATATTTTCCACTTTTTCGCTGACCATGATTGTATGTTCAAATTTTGCCTTTACAAGTTTCATCAGTTTGTGCGTACTTTTCCCCATTTCACCTGATGCTTTCACAAGTTTTCCCAAAGTTACTACCGTTATAATCTTTCCAAGTATTCCGACTGCGATAATTCCGCACATTATCCAAAGTATTATGTTTGCTTCCATTATTTTTTCTAGCATATAAAAAGCCCTCCTTCTTTTATCTAGCGCCATTATAGCGTAAACAAAAGAATTTGGGCGAAAATTCGTTCTACATTTTTCTACATAAAATGTTGTTTCTGATACTTTATTTTTTAGATTTTTTAGGCTAATTTTTTCATCAGACCGCGTACAAGCCTTACAGAATGTACGATTGCCTGTCTTTCAAACTCAGGATAATCCATAACCGCACTGTTGTCGGCTTTGTCCGAAATTGCTCGAATAATGACGCACGAAACTTTATTTAAGTATGCGGCATGGGCAATCGCGGCTCCTTCCATTTCTGTACACATCGCATGGAAATTGGAAACAATTTTTTCTTTCACCTCTGCGGAAGACACAAACTGATCTCCACTTACAATTCTTCCCGTAAATGTACGAATATCCGGATTTTCTTCCTCATTCACTTTCTTTGCCAACTCTACTAATTTTTCATCAGCAGGGAATGAAAACGTATCCATTCTCGGTATCTGCCCAACAGGATCTCCGAAAATACTTGCATCCATATCATGCTGAACCGCATCGGTTGAAATCACCATATCCCCGATATCAATTTGTGCGTCCAATGAACCTGCTATTCCCGTATTGATTAATGTACTTACCTGAAACAAGTCCACCAAAATCTGTGCGCAGAGAGCGGCATTTACTTTACCGATTCCACTTTTTACAATAACGACTTTCTGACCGCACAATTCTCCTTTATAAAATACCATGCCTGCTTTTTCTACAGTTTCTTCTACTGCCATTTCTTCCTGCAAAAGAGTTACCTCTTCCTGCATTGCTCCTATAATTCCAATCATAATATATTCTCCTCGTAAATTAATTCCTCGTTTTCTTTTCCAGTATAACAGAATTTTGGTTTCTTACCTAGTTTTTTTTGAACACCTTTGTTATAATAGCAAAAGCAAAGGAGGTTATCGATATGGAATACAGACCACATGGAGTATGTTCACAAAAAATTACATTTGATATTCAAGACAATACGGTTCACGCTGTTCAGTTTACCGGAGGCTGTTCCGGAAATTTACAGGGAATTGCAAAGTTAATTGAAGGGATGAATGTAGATGAAGCGATTTCCCGCATCGAGGGAATTAAATGCGGATTCAAATCCACATCTTGTCCTGATCAACTTGCACAGGCTTTAAAAGAAGCAACAGGACGTTAAGACTTGAAAACTATTGGCAATATATTTTGTCGATAGTTTTTATTTTATTAGACAGAGTTGTTTTGTTTCAACTCCATAGAAATGATATAGCCTGATTTTGACATATTAATATCCATAATTAATATGATAAAGATTTATTTTGTCTAGGGGGACTGCTGCAACCATTGCAGGATTCCGGTAGTTTAGTGTAAAGACATGAGATAGGAAAAACTACTTGAATCTTCGTTAACAGTTTCTCTCCCGTAACTGCTGCAATGGTTGCAGCAGCCCCCCTGAATTGAAAACTAGTCCACGTAGATTGCGTTAGTGTTTGAGTAACTTGCATCTGAATTTGCAGAATGAAGACTTACTACCCTATAATAATATCCTTTAGGAACAGTTAATGTTTTTGAAGTTGTAAGAAAATATGAATTTGTATCACTTGCATTCCAAGATGTATAACTTACCCACTTTCCATTAACCTTTCGTTCCAATGTAACACTAATTTTTATCTTTGAGACAACTTTTTGTGCAATTGTTGTCCCTGACACTTTAATTTTCCCACTGCCAATTTGTCCAATGCTGGAACTTCCTGATTGCAAATATTGCCCCTTCGACTGTACTATCCCTTCACTTAATTTACACTCTTCCTTAGCAGATATAGTCTGCTCATTTGCAGCCGCTTTTACTTCTCCTGTTCCACCTGAAACAGTTAAAGAAAGCAATACTGCCACAACCGCAATTGCTATTTTCTTTCGCATCTTTTCTCCTCCTTATTTTGTCCTACACTATATATACAATCGAGGAAGGAAAATCTGACGCCATTTTTTAAAAAAAGTGTAAATTTTTAATAATTTTTTCAAATTCCGCTTGATTTATAATGCCTGAAAAGAAATATTCACTGTTTTTATAAGAAAATTGTGCTATGTATTCTTTCTCTCCGGTTTCTAAAATACTATACTCTCTAACATTAACTTTTGTCTCCGGCAAATCTATAACATATTCTTTTAACAACTCATCAGATACATCTATTCCTGTAGAACTTTTCACATAACGAGATACCACACGAATATTCAATATCTTCTCATCTACCGAATAATACAATGTTGCCTCTTGTAACTCTTTATCCACTACTGTATTTAAAAACCTTGTATTTCGAGGTTTATATGACATCCGAACAGGTTCTTCTCCTAACATTTCTCTAACTTCTTTCCACGCCTGTTCCTCCGTAATTTCTCCTACCATTTCAGCATCTCCTGACTCTACATATGTTTTATCCTCTCCACCAAAATTTTTCTCAAAAATATCCACAAAGAGTTTCTTACCGCCTACACTTGTCACCCCAACTCCAATAACTAGGGCGACTGTAGCCGCAACTCCCACCAAACGCTGTATTCTTTTTCTAGTCCGTTTTGTACGATTTCTTTTTTCCTGTACCTTTCTTCCGATACGCAGTGCCTCCTTATCTTCTTCAGAAAGGGCATCCCGCACCTTTTGTTCTTCGTACTCTTTAATTTTATTCATCAATGAAAGATGTACCTCCTCAGGCATCTCCATTTCCTGCAACTCGGGTTGGTTGTCTATAATTGCTCTTATCTCATCTGCTTCTTTCTGCAATTCTTCATCAGAATACTGTGCAATTACATCTTTTTTCTTATTCATGTGTCACCTCATCTTCTACTATCTATTTTTCATTTCCCTTGACCTTTTTTTGAAATCTGTTTAATATAAATCTTATATATTGTATTTCGGAGGAAAATTTATGAAACGAATTATACTTACCGGTGGCGGAACTGCCGGACACGTCACCCCTAACATCGCTTTACTTCCACGTTTAAAAGAGTTAAATTACGATATTCATTATATCGGCTCTTATAACGGTATTGAAAAGGAATTAATTGAACAATTAGGTATTGACTATCACGGTATTTCGTCCGGAAAACTACGCCGTTACTTCAGTTTAAAGAACTTTTCAGATCCTTTCCGCATTTTAAAAGGATTAAACGAAGCAAATAAATTAATGAAATCTTTAAAACCTGACGTTGTCTTTTCTAAAGGCGGATTTGTATCTGTTCCGGTTGTTATGGCTGCAAAACGCCACCATATTCCAACCATTATCCACGAATCAGATATGACTCCCGGATTGGCAAATAAACTTTCCATTCCTTCTGCCACAAAAGTATGCTGCAACTTTCCTGAAACATTGGAGTATCTGCCAAAGGAAAAGGCAATACTTACGGGTTCGCCTATCCGACAGGAACTTTTATCAGGTAGCAGAAAAGCCGCATTAGAATTCTGTGGATTGACAGAAGATAAACCTGTTATCTTAATTATCGGCGGAAGTTTAGGATCGGCAGTCGTAAATGACGCAGTCCGTTCTATTTTACCGGAACTTTTACAGAACTTCCAAGTTATTCATCTGTGCGGTAAAAACAAAGTTGATACATCCTTCAATCACTTAAAAGGCTATGTGCAGTTTGAATATGTTCAAAATGAATTAAAAGATATTTTCGCCCTAACGGATATTGTTATCTCCCGTGCCGGTGCAAATGCTATCTGTGAACTGCTTGCTCTTCGCAAACCGAATTTATTAATTCCACTTTCTGCTAATGCAAGCCGTGGTGACCAAATTTTAAATGCACGTTCTTTTGAGCGACAGGGCTTTAGTATTGTAATCGAGGAAGAAGATTTAAGCAATGAGAAACTTCTCGCCTCAATCCACAGTTTATACGATAACCGTGACGCTTACACCAATGCAATGGGGCAGTCTTTACAGCAAAACTCTATTGATACCATTATTAAATTAATTGAAGAAGGCGCTCAATAGTGAAAAAATAGAATGTGCAACGCACATTCTATTTTTTATTCAAGTCAATGCACCCCTGTCTATTCAAAGATTTTCTCATACTTTTCTCCATAGCGGCGTTTTATCCAACGCTTTGCCCTATAAATAGTTGCATAGATAACATCTTTACTTACATGAAGTTCCTCAGCAATCTCTGCAGACGTTTTACCTGAACAATAAATACCACTAACTACGTTGTACCATCTCTCATTTTCTTTATGTAACTCGCTAAAGATTTCCTTGCTCAAACGTCCAAAATCCCGCCTTCGCTCTTTTTCCAGTACAATATATTCTACACTGTCACTCAATAAATCTTCTTCGCTTTCCTGCAAATATTCTATACTCTTTGTTTCCGCACTGATTCTGTTTATCCAATTCAATGACTTATTCTTTGTAACGGTAAGTAACCAATTCTCCACCCTTGACTCATCTATTTCTTCGATTTGCATATACAATTCCATAAAAATCTCTTGTGTAATTTCTTCTGCAATTTCCATTCTTTTTGTATAATACATAGCCGTCTGAAACACTTTATTTCTGTTTCTGCCATATATAGTGTCGAATTTTATATTACCGGTAAATTCCATTTTTACACTTTCTATCTCATTCATTACTACTATCTTTCTCTTTTGTACTACGCTTTATTAGAGTTTTGACAAAATCTCCTCTTTCACTTCCTCACTCAATGTACCGGCATTCCATTGAAGCCCCACATTATCTCCCTCATATCTTGGAATTAAATGTAAATGGAAGTGATTTACTGTCTGTCCTGCTATTTCTCCGTTATTCTGCACAAGATTATATCCGTCACAATCTAATACTTCTTTCATTTTTGTAACTACTTTCTTTGCAACAGGCAATACTTTTGCTGCTACTTTATCATCCAATTCAAAAAGATTTGCATAATGTTCTTTCGGTAAAATTAATGCATGTCCTTTTGAAGCCGGAGATAAATCCAGTATTACACGAAAATCTGTATCTTCATATATTGTCGCTGACGGAATTTCACCATTTGCTATCTTACAAAAAATACAATTATTATCTCTCATTCTATTCCCTCTTTTCCTTTGTTCTATGATTTATTTGTCGAAATTTGTTCTATTCTTTTTATTGAATCCGCTCTGCCACGATGTTACACTTTTTGCAGGAGGATGTAGATATGTTCACATTAGACGATGAAAAACAGTTACACCGATTGATGAATGAAAACTCCGACAATTATATACTAATTCAAAAATTATTGGATTTTCAACAACTTACTATAAGCAAAATCAGCCATGAAATAAGAAATCCGCTTACCCTTATTTCAAGCACTTTGCAATTAATTCAAAAACAGCATCCCGAAGTCATCCACTTTACCTATTGGAAACAGATGCTCGGCGATATTTCTTTTATGAAAACATTGTTAGAGGAACTGTCTTCCTACAATAGTAGTTCTCGTTTACATAAAACTACAATTCACTCTACCGATTTCTTCAAAAGACTTATTTTGTCTTTTGCAACAACATTGAGGGATAGTTCTATTGAACTCACCTCACGGATTGATTCAAATCTTCCAAATATATCAGGTGACCCGATAAAATTACAGGAAGCATTACTTAATCTTTTAACAAACGCCCGTGACGCCGTAAACTCTAGGGGAAAAATCTTATTTTCCGCACAATATAAAGATAATTCTATTATTCTCACCGTAAAAGATAACGGTTGCGGAATTCCGAAAAATCATCTGTCAGAGATTTTTACGCCCTTTACTACCTATAAAGAAAACGGAACGGGACTTGGACTTGCAATCGTCAAATCAGTTACGGAAGCACATCACGGAACAATTTATGTGCAATCAGTTCCATTCCACAGTACTTCTTTTACTCTGACGTTTCCGATACAAGATAAACGCAAGTAAAATTCCTGCTGCCAAACCTCCGATATGTGCCATATTGTCTACGCCCGTGCTTGTAAAACCGTGATACAGACTACAGACAACCATAAAGACCATTCCTCTGCCGTTCAGCGTTCTTAAATGCCCGTGATTTTTGGCTACAATAATGAGCAACGCTCCAATTACGCCAAAAATCGCTCCTGACGCACCTGCGGATACGACAAATTCGCCTGTCTTTAAATCCATTGCCGCCGATAAGACATTCCCTGCCAAACCGCTTGCAAAATATAGAAAAAGGTACTTAAATCTGCCGATTTCTTCTTCCAATATACTTCCCAAAAAGAACAGCATAATCATATTGTTCATCAAATGTGAAAAACCAAAATGCAAAAACATACTGGTTATTAATCGGTAGTATTCTTGATTTCCCAAAACAAGTGGAACAAACATTGCACCGTTTTCTAGCATATAGCCGGCATCCTCAGTCATTCCAAAAAGAGACAGCCATATAAATACAAGAACATTTATTCCGATAATACCAATTGTTATGATTGGTTTTTTCTTTATCGGCATTCTATTCCTCCCTTTATGATTTTCTTTTATTATAGGATACTTTCCAATTTTTTACAATAACCTTAAAAAATTTCTCATTAATATATCTATTCTCCTTACATTGCTACCCCCTCGTAAATATGATATAATCTCAGCAGGGAAACTAAAGCCGGGCGGCTCCCCTCTTTTTCGGAGGGATTCACCCTCCAAACGAAAGAAAGGAGGGCGATGCAAATGTATATTACATATTCTGATTTATTTCAGTTACTAATATTCATTGTTGCCCTTGTAGGTCTTTGTTATGAGATTTTCAAGGATAAACGGAAATAGCCGCCATTACTCGCAATAATGACGGCTAAACTTAAAAAAGTTTAGTTTACTTATTATCTTGAGGGTAGCCGCTTACAGTTTCCCTTTTGTATCTCTAATATAGCACACGGTTCACCTTTCCGCAAGTAATATCCTACTTTTCCCTCATTCCTTTTCCCATTCACCCCACTTCCCTGCCTTTTTCTTTCCAATTTTCTCTTTCCACATTCTCCATTTTCCCTCTAAAATATTCCCCTTTTTCTCCTCTTCCTCATCAAAATCAATCCAGTCATCTTCGTACTCCTCATCCCTTATTTTCTCTGTCCTGATTTCATTTTCACTTGCCGCCATTGCCTGACCGATAATCTTTTCCAAACTATAGTTTTCTTCCATTGTTGCTTTGTGTAATTCATAAGCGAGTAAAATTGCCTGCTGTTCTTTATGGTTAATCTTGCCGACAAAATATTCTGTAAGACAATGAAATCTATAGCAGAATTGTTCCTCCTCTATCGGCAGATAGCAGAAAAAATATTTTCCTTCTTCATAAAAAATATATTCTGGCTCAAGCAAAATACAGTTTACATTCAAAAGATAATTTTCTATCTGACTGAGCAAATTAAGAAACTGCCGCAAAAAACTTGCCAATTCATCTTTTTCAATTACCATTTTCTCGTAAACAGATTTCATGGAAACTTTCCCGCTAATCTCATAACTATACTGGCTTTTCCCATTTATCCCCTGCCCGCTGACTTGCAGAAGCCCCTCTATTTTATTTTCCTGCAGCATCCTCATCTGATAATCTTCCTCATAAAACTCCGGTCTTTCCAAAATAAAATACATATGGTTCCAATCCTGTTTATATTTACTTTCCATAGATTTTCCTTTTCTTTCTGATATATTTTTCCGGCACACGCACTGTTCTTTCCTGTCTGACCTGCAAACTCATTTTTCTTTTTCTCGCAGATGCGATTACTGATACTTTATCTTTTTCGCATTTTACCGTGATTTTAGGCACGGAAAAGAAAATCATCTTTCCACGCACTCTTTCCCGAAAGAACTTCTCCATTTCTTTCTCCACATTTTCTTCATTCCACTTCATCTTTTCACTTCCTACAACTGCCGTTTCATATCCCGCCCCGAGAAGAATATTTTTGTTGTGAAAATAGAACAACATATATAGTCCAAGCATAAAACTCAGAAAAATCACAGGCATAATATAGGCTGTTTCAACCATAAGACTTGCTTTCATCGTTTTCATATGTACATCACCCCTATATAAGATATTGTTAAAAACGGAATAAACGGAATTGTTCTCCTTTTATATCCGCCTTTTCCCATAAAGAAGATAAGCGAAAATATTCCTGCCAATCCAAATGCAACGGTAACTGTCCAAAGTGCATTGATAAACCCTGCATAACTTCCCAACAGACAGATGAGTAAACTATCTCCATAGCCAAGCGCCTCTCCTGTCACTTTACTGACAACAAGGCAAATTCCTCCTATTCCGATACCCCCAAGTACGCTACATAAATCAACTTTATTGCAACTCAAAAGAAAAAGAAATGTTCCTACCGCTCCCACACCGAGTAGCCATATCGGTATTCTTTTTATACGCAAATCCCAAACAGAACAAACAAGCAAAAATATTAATTCCCACATCTAGAACATTCTCCTTTCCCCAGCGCTTCTGAAATTGGTATGGCATAAACTTTTCTCTTCAATCCACTACAACCTATAGATCTATGATACCGATTTCCCTGACTGGTAATATACACATTTTTCCCTGCTTTTCTTCCACATTTCTCACAAGCCTTGTATTTCTCTCCATTTTCATTGCGTAACTTTCCAATCTCTTTTTTCCCTACCATACGAATGGACAGATCTAAATATGTACATTGACTGTTTCGGTGATAAACCATACCCGTTTCAGTAACATAGACAATATCCTCTTTTTCCTGAAAGCCAAACTCTTTTTCATATCCTGTCCAGCCTTTTATTTGAAACTCTTCTTTACACGATAATGCCAGTTTTCCAAAAGTATATATAGGCAACTTGATTTTGTACTCTGCACACATTTTGATTATTTTAGTTTTTCCCGAAATACTTGTCTTACTTAAGTCCAGCCCTCTGCTGCCCCCTGCAACAACGCTTCTGTCTAATCGGTCTTTTCCGATATGCTTCACTACTTTTTCTTCAAGTTCTCCCGAAAAAATAAACGGTTTTGCATATGCTTCCATCGCAACTTCTCTTCCCACCTCATCAAGTGCCGACCTTATCGTCAGTTGAATAGACATTACCTCCAAGAGATAACACAGACAACAGATTGCCAGAAAAAACAACGGCAGTGTCAATGCGGTTTCAACTGTAATACTTCCTTTTAAAGAGGTGAATAGGGATGCCCTCTCTATATGTTTTGGGAAATATGATGTTATGGTTTGTGTCTTAGTAGAGTCTTCCTCCTTCCTTTTATTATTCATTTTTTCTTTCTTTGATCTGTTTTGGGAATTTGTAAATAGAAAGGACATCCTTATTCACCTCTTTTCTCTTATTGGTATCCATACAATGTCGAGAATCGATATGTAATCCTCTCTCGAATTTTGCAGATACTCTGTATTTCCAATTTACTTACACAGGAGTCTATTTTAAAAACTTCTCCCTTTTTCTGTCGTATATTCATCTCAACAATATCTAAACTTCTCATCGTACATTCTTCTTCCTTTTGTAAAAAAAGCAACATACGCAAATATTCACGATAGGAAAGTCCTCTTTCATCTTTTTGTACATCTATATCCTCCTTTCCTATTTCCAGCAATGATGATAACTGTAGTTTCCAATTTTCCTGATTTTTTATCAGTTCAACTTTTCCTCCCTCCAGTAAAGAACGAACATCTATTATACTTTCACCAAACGCCCACGCCAGTAAAATCGCCTGCTTAATTACACCGATTAACGCCGGCAGGGCAATTACTCCCGCTAAAGCAGCCGCCATTGTTTCCGCCTCCGCCTTTTTCACACTATCACTCAAAAGAAATCCATAGTTTGCCGGAAAACGCATGCCGACAAGTTTCGTTACAACAATATCTAAATTTTCTCTGTCACTTTCTTTTCCACCAATCACATATTCTAATTCATAAGATAATTTTTTCTTCTCATCAGGCTTATCTGCCGCCGAAAATTTTTCCAGTAAGTATGACGTAAAATATAATTTTGACATTGTCTTACTCTTTTCTTCTCGTGTCTTAAATGTTCCTCTGCCCTTTCGCAGTTTTCGTTTGGACGGCAATTCTTTCAATGTAACCGCCTTTTCTGATACATTCATCTCCTTCGGGACAGTCATCCAAAGCATGCCTTTTGTTTTTATTTCGGAAAAAATTCCGAGTGGATTGTCTTTCTCCGGAAGTTGTTGTTCCGCCTCCTTCAAGGACTGTTCTAAACTGCTCGTCACCTCCTTTCCCTCTTCTTCATATACTTCCTGTTCTTTTTCCTGCTCTTCCCATTCAGTTGTTGTTCCTGCAAGTTCCTCCACATTTCCGATACCGCTTTTCTGCTTCATATAGGTAATTACCTGCTCACGAAACGCTCTTCCAAAGTCATCACTTAACAACTGTATTTTTTCTACTTTATACGTTCCTTTTCCTGCACCATAAAACTCCATTCTATCCAACAAATTTTTTTCTGCAAAAATACCACGTTCATATGTACTGTCCAACGCAAACACATCGTACTCCTCCAACAAATCTTTTTGGTACTCTGCAAAGACTGACTCTACTGCCCTTTCCACATCTACCCGTCTTTTATTTTTTGTTATTTGCACAGATGCGCTTTCAATAATAGTTGCCGTTAAAGATAGAAATAGGAGAAATAAAATGCTTAGAAAAGCGGTAACCTCTCCCTTTTTCATCGTCTTTTCCTCTAAATGCCGGAAGTTTCACTCGTAATTTTTTCAAAAATGGACTGCACTATCTCAGTCAGTTGTGATTTAAAAATAATGACAAGTCCGATAAGCACAACGAGAATCAAAATCACTTCCACCACACCAATTCCTTTATCATTTTTCAATGTACTCCAAAATAGTCTTATTCTATTCATACGATTTCCTCCTAAATGGATATGGATAAAAACGCCGGCACGATTACAATAATCAACACAACTATGAGCATCATGCTCATTGGAAGTAATAGTTTTGTCCCCGCCGTTTCTCCATATTGTTTTGCTCTTTGTTTTCTTGTTTCTAACGCTTCTTTTGTTTCTTTTTCCAATAATTCAGTCAGCCCCTTTGACCCTTTTCTTATATTTTGAGAGAGAATTGTACCTAATTTCATATAGGACGAGATACCGCATCTTTTTCCAAAACGCTCATAACATTCCGCCTCCGTCATCCCACTCTGCATTTCCCGCATGGCAGAGTACATTTCTTCATATGCAAATCTCATTTCCTGTTTTTTTCGTTTTTCATATTGAAACACCATTTTCTTCCATGTGTTTTTTATTGTCATTCCCGAACCGACAAGGAGTGATAACTGACTGATAATTTCAGGATAGTCCACATTCATCTGTTCTTTTCTTTCCTTCTCTTTTTTCTTCTTCTCCTCCTTTTCCCTTGTGTAAATCGCGACTGTACAAACTCCTCCAAGTATCAATATGTAAAGAAATTTATAACTCATCATCTTCTGCCATATAATCTCTTTTCCCTCCACTTCTGTCGGAAGAGATATTTCCGAATGATTTTTACTTCGCCTGTCCGAAGAATGTACCTTATTTTTAATTTGAGTCAGCACTTTTTCCTTCTCACTCAATGTTTTCGGATAGACCATTACATTCATCACATACATACACTCTTCTTCCCCATAAGAAAGGCACCCTTTTATCTCTACCATTTCACCGTCCGAAGAAATATTTTTCTCCTGAATTTCTCCCTGCTCATTGATAATCTCACTTTTATCTGTTTCCCAAGCAATTTTTATCGGGAAATCCGGCATCTCTGTAATCAAATTTAGATTTGTTTCCACATGGTCCGCACTCCTATTTTCTGCCAAAACGATTTTTTCCAGTTTATCCATTGTCTGTTTAAACACTTTTCGGATTTCCTCAACCGTATACTCTTCCTCGCCCACCTCAATTTCTAACGGCTCTTTCTCAAGAACATCCCCTACGGTCACTTTATAAGTTTCCTGCTTGTCCCCCTTTCCGTGTCCATTTCTTTCTACCGTATTTACACGCAGACTTCCTAACTCCATAATCAGACAGACAACTGTGCAGATAAGAGTTACCACACCCATAAGAAACATTTTTTTCTTTATTTTTCTATCCACATTACACCTCAATTTCCAATATTTTTCTTCCCCACTGATAAGCCACAAAATAAATTATCAGACAGACCGTCATTACGATTTTCCCGACTGCACTCCCGTAGAGAACCGACAAAAATTCAGGAAAACTCACTTTTAAATAAACAATAATGCCCATTGGAATTGCAGACATAATCTTAAATTCCATTTGTTTTGCTACGATTATCGTATAAATTTCCTGCTGTACTTCTAATTTCATGCAAATCGTTTCTATCGTCTGTCTCAGAACCGCAATCATATCCCCGCCACTTCGCTTAATCGTAGAAAGTATCGTAACAAAATGCGTCACTTCGTTTATCTCTACTCTGTCTGCAAATGTTTTCCATGCCTGTTCCACCGGAATATTCATTTCTAACTGTCTGACAAGATAAGAAAATTCTTTTGTGATAGGCGCTTCTTTTCCATACAGTGTAATCATTTCTTTCTGTACTTCCCGCACTGCATTCTCAACGGAATATCCTACATTTAATACTGTCCGAAGTGACTGTAACGCCTCTTTAAAATGCCTCTGAAACTTTTCTTTTCGCTTACTTTCGTAATCTTTCTTCCATGTTTGATAATGAAAGAACAAGAGTGGCAGTAAAAGTACATAACCAATCCAAGAATGATAAAATAAATATGCCAAAACACCTATTCCGCCAAGTCCTTTCGCAATCGCCAGCGCCTTATCCCTTTTGCGTATATCCCGCTGCCAGTAGTTTTCCTCTGTTTTCCATTTCATTGATTTTTACCCACTTCCCTTTTACTCTTCCTCCTTTTTCTCCTGTTTCCTGAAATTGATAAAGCATATTTAGTTTCACACCCTCGCTGTCACACCCTGTAATTTCTTCTATAGAAACTAATTTTCTGCTTTTATCACGAAAACGCCCGAGATGAATTAATATATCCACCCCCGATGCAATCTGTCTTTGAATTGCAGGAAGCGGCAAATCCATTCCCATAAGCACCATTGTTTCCAGTCTTGTTATCATATCCTTTGAACTGTTGGCATGACCTGTACTTAGAGAGCCGTCATGTCCTGTATTCATTGCCTGAAGCATATCAATAACCTCCGCACCTCTCACCTCCCCGACAATAATTCTGTCCGGACGCATTCTGAGCGCTGTTTTAATTAAATCTCTAATACTGATTTCACCGACTCCCTCAACATTTGCCATTCTTGCTTCTAAACTGACTAGATTGGGAAGTTCTTTTATTTGCAACTCTGCATTGTCCTCAATTGTAATTACTCTTTCGTCTTTTGGTATATACTGCGATAACGCATTTAGAAATGTGGTTTTCCCTGTTCCTGTTCCGCCACTAATAAAAATGTTATATTTTGATTGAATTAAGATTTGTAAAAATGAAATGATTTCCTGATTTACCGCTCCCCATTGCCGTAATTTTTCCAATGTAATACTTTCTTTTGGAAATTTTCGGATAGTGACAATCGGTCCGTTTAATGCAATTGGATATAAAACTACATTTACCCTTGAGCCGTCTGAAAGCCTTGTATCGACAATAGGCGTTGCCTCATTTACAATTCGGTTTGTTTCGGCAACAATCTGCTGAATGACATCTTCCAGTTTCTTCTTGGAAATAAACCGCTTATCGCTGAGAAGAATCTGCCCTTCCCTCTCAATAAAAATATTTTGCGTTCCGTTAATCATAATCTCCGTAATTGTTTCATCTTCAATTAGATTCTGCAAAATATCCAGTTTGCGAAAAGCATTAAATAATTCTTGTCCGACTTCCACCTTATCCTGTAAAGAAATATATTCCTTTTCCCCATACTCTTCCAAAACCCGATAAATGACCTCCGTCAGTTCTTCATCATCTATCCCCTCGGATAAGTCAATCCTTTCCAATATCTTCCCATGAAACTGTTCTGCCGGTATCACACTGTTTTCCCTCCTTCTTTAGTAATTCTTTCACATAACTTTCCGTATCCTCCGCAACCTCCAACTGCACAACCTTGTCCACCACTTCTCCATGCCCAAGAATATGTGCATTTTGCTCAAACTGCTTTACCTTTGCCAAAGCCTCTCTCTGCCTATTTATCGGCATATAAATCTTCTTGCACATCTCCAGCAGTTTCCACAATCCCTGTACACATTCTCCAAAGTCAATAATAATTTTCCTATATAACCGCAAATGCAAAAGTTGTCTGAATAACTCCCGCCACTCATCATAGGTAACCGCTTTCAAATCTTCGCTGATTTTCATCGGCGCTATATATTCCAACTGACCGATTTTTCCCGCCATAATGTTGACTTTCGTGCTAATTCTGCCATTCTCCTGCCTCATATAATAAAGTAAATCTGCAAGCGTCTGAGAAGATTTTGTCATCATTCTGTCTTCCCAACCGGAATATTCCTCCAAATTCAAATATAACGTTCGCTCTTCCCGCGCAACTTCTTGTCCAAGTGCAATGGCAAAGGCCGTCTTTCCTACGCGATGAACAGGAGAATATACCCCGATAATCGAACACTCCTTATATCTGCTCTGTCTGAGAATATCTCTGTCCTCCTCCCCCGCATAAATATTGAGCAGGTCTGAAAGTATATTATCTGCCGACTGATATTTATAAATCGTCTGCTTTTCTTCCATATTTCCTCTTTCCTGCGTAAGATAAATCACTTTTTTGGCTATATTGGTCTGTACTTTTCCAATGAATTTTTCTTCTAAAAGCAATATTTCGATTGGAAGTTCATTTGCTATTTTTTCTATCTGCTCTGCCAAAGAACAGACATACACCGGAAAATCTATTTTCTTTCCCAAAATAAACGATAACTTCTCCGCATAAATAGTTTCACTGTCGCAAACGACAAAACATCTGCTCTTCACAATCTCCTCCTTATCATATATGTAATTCTCTTGTTGGATTTCTTGTCCGATCGGACTGATTATCTTAGAATTTATGTGACTTGTGAAATGTATTATAAATCTGTTTTTCCCTCTTGTCCATAGTTAAAAGTAATTTTTCAAAACTTTGTAAAAACTCTACAAAATTTGATACACTAATATGCCATAAAGCAGGACTACCCCCGGCATGCCCAAAAATCCGGACACCAAAGCGGACACCGGATTAATTCCCACCGCAATTTCTATCTGTTTATAAGCAAGATATTCATTGACGAAAAAAATAAGTCCAAGTCCTATCACTGCCCGAACAATAAAATTAATTATAAAACCCGAATGCTCCTTTTCCATTTGCCACTCCCCCTGCTTCATATCTATACAAATTTCCTCTGTTTTATTCCTCTTTTCAGCAGAAACCGGCAACTTATCCGTGTATGAAACCTGTCTTTCCTGACTATACTAGAAGTAGGAACAATAAGTTAGCACTGGAAAGCGGGAGGTTATATGAAACTATTTCAAAAAAAACGCAAAGAAAAGGTTGTTTATCGGGAACATACAAGCACGCCTATACAGGATACCGTCTTACTTAAAGAAATCGAAAAGGTAAAATCGGACATGGATAATGCCTATGCAAACTTTCAAAATGTACTTGATCCGGATTTAATTGACTGTTATATTTTTGAAAGCAATGCTGCCTTAAAACGTTATCATTTTCTTTTAAAACAGGCAAAAAAAATTGTTTAAAAAAGGGGCTGTCGCTTTAACGATTAGTAAATCGTGAAGCGGCAGCTTCCTTTTTCCCGATTTTCTCTATATAATT
>URXX01000011.1 GCA_900551895.1 uncultured Lachnospiraceae bacterium
AGGTTCTTCGCGTTGCTTCGAATTAAACCACATGCTCCACCGCTTGTGCGGGTCCCCGTCAATTCCTTTGAGTTTCATTCTTGCGAACGTACTCCCCAGGTGGACTACTTATTGCGTTGGCTGCGGCACCGAAGAACTTTGTTCCCCGACACCTAGTAGTCATCGTTTACGGCGTGGACTACCAGGGTATCTAATCCTGTTTGCTCCCCACGCTTTCGAGCCTCAACGTCAGTTATCGTCCAGTAAGCCGCCTTCGCCACTGATGTTCCTCCTAATATCTACGCATTTCACCGCTACACTAGGAATTCCGCTTACCTCTCCGACACTCTAGAAGCACAGTTTCCAAAGCAGTCACGGGGTTGAGCCCCGGGCTTTCACTTCAGACTTGCACTTCCGTCTACGCTCCCTTTACACCCAGTAAATCCGGATAACGCTTGCCCCCTACGTATTACCGCGGCTGCTGGCACGTAGTTAGCCGGGGCTTCTTAGTCAGGTACCGTCATTTTCTTCCCTGCTGATAGAAGTTTACATACCGAAATACTTCTTCCTTCACGCGGCGTCGCTGCATCAGGGTTTCCCCCATTGTGCAATATTCCCCACTGCTGCCTCCCGTAGGAGTTTGGGCCGTGTCTCAGTCCCAATGTGGCCGGTCACCCTCTCAGGTCGGCTACTGATCGTCGGCTTGGTAGGCCGTTACCCCACCAACTACCTAATCAGACGCGGGTCCATCTCATACCACCGGAGCTTTTCACACTGTACCATGCGGTACTGTATGCTTATGCGGTATTAGCAGTCATTTCTAACTGTTATCCCCCTGTATGAGGCAGGTTACCCACGCGTTACTCACCCGTCCGCCACTCAGTCACTTTCCCTTTCCTCCGAAGATTCAATCAAAAGCGCTTCGTTCGACTTGCATGTGTTAAGCACGCCGCCAGCGTTCATCCTGAGCCAGGATCAAACTCTCGTTAAAAGTGTTTTCCCGTTCAAGAATCACTACTAGCAATTCTATCCCTTTTACTGTTTGGTTCGTCAGATTTCTCTGATTCGTTCTCTTTATTTCTCTTAGAAATTTTCAGGTTCGTTGTCTATTGTTTAATTATCAATGTTCTATTTTTTGTTTCGCTCTCTTGCGACAGCCATATCAGAATATCACATCTGTTATTCTTTGTCAACAACTTTTTTCAAGTTTTTTTAATTTCTTTTTCTCAGTTGTTTTAAAGAGCGGAGAAAGAGGGATTTGAACCCTCGCGCCGGTTACCCGACCTATACCCTTAGCAGGGGCACCTCTTCAGCCTCTTGAGTATTTCTCCTGAAGTAT
The DNA here is from genome assembly GCA_900551895.1 of uncultured Lachnospiraceae bacterium. Classification (GTDB taxonomy): domain Bacteria; phylum Bacillota; class Clostridia; order Lachnospirales; family Lachnospiraceae; genus Faecalimonas. Next base: position 1,319 of record URXX01000011.1, read on the forward strand.
TTTTCAATATGATAGCATCTGTCGTTCACAGTGCATTATTGATTATACTAGAGGTTTTATAACTTGTCAATGTTTTTTTACATATTTTTTACTTCTGTTTTACTCTTCTCTTTCCACCACTTCTGCAATACGTTTTTTCACTTCGTTTGCTATCTCTGTCGTTTTCATATCTTTATATTCTTCATATAACATAGGCTTCAAAAAGTGTACCTCTACATTAACCTGTTTGATTGAATTTGTATCAAACGGTTTAAATGAATTTACAAGGGCAACCGGCACAATAGGACATTTTGCTTTTGTCGCCGCTTTAAAACTTCCGCCTTTGAAATCCAACAGTTTATTTCCCAGTTTTGAACGTGTCCCTTCGGCAAAAATCAAATAGTTTCTTCCCGATGCCACTTCTTTTGATACATCTATAATCACTTGCATAGATTGTCTTACATCATCTCTGTCAATTAAATATGCCTTCATACAAGCGAATACCTGTTTTAAAAACTGAATATTTCCCACTTCTTTTTTTGCCACAACAGAAAAAGGAACAGAACACGCCTCTACAATGGCAAGTACATCGTACATTCCCTGATGATTCGGATAAAACATAAATCCGTTTTCTTTCGGAATATTTTCTTTTCCATGTACATCTATATGCACATTTCCGCCTTTGTTGGCGCGAAAAACAATAAACCGAAGCATATCATATCTTTTCTGCTCCGAATATTTTTCTACATGAGAGGCATAGTAGCATAATTTACACCACATAAATGGAACTAATATAATATTTCTGAATACCATTAATAAAATTCTTTTCATTTTATTTAACCTTCTTTATATTCTTCTATCACTGTTTCATATAAATTATTTCCCTGACTGTCGATGACAACAATAACAGGAAAATTTTCTACCTCTAATCTTCTGATTGCCTCTGTTCCTAAATCATCATATGCCACTACCTCTGATTTTTTAATACATTTTGACAATAACGCACCCGCTCCGCCTACTGCCGCAAAATATATTCCTTCATTTCTTATAATAGCATCTATGACCTCTTTACTTCTCTTTCCTTTACCTATCATTCCCGAAAGTCCCAAATCCATTAATCTCGGTGCGTATTTATCCATTCTGCTCGCAGTTGTAGGACCTGCCGAACCAATCACCTTTCCCTCTCTAGCAGGAGACGGTCCCATGTAATAAATAATTTTTTCTTCTATATTAACCGGCAATTTTTCGTTTCTGTCTAAAGTTTCGTTCATTCTTTTGTGTGCGGCATCTCTCGCCGTATAAATCTCACCCGTAAGATAAACGTAATCGCCCGCTTTTAGTTCCCTTATAATTTCTTTTTGAATTGGTATCTGTATCTGTTTTTTCATCATTATACCTCCCGAATAATATGTCTGTTCACATGACAGCAAATATTTACCGCTACCGGAAGTCCCGCAATATGCGTTGGATATGTGTTAATATGAACCGCAAGCGCTGTGGATGTTCCGCCTAATCCTCCCGGTCCTATTCCGAGTTGATTAATTTTCTTCAGCATTTCTTCTTCCACTTCTTTCACATATGGAATTGTAGAATGCGTCCCTATTTCTCTTGTAAGAGCCTCCTTTGCCATTAAAGCACATTTTTCAAATGTACCGCCAATTCCGACACCGACAACCATTGGAGGACACGCATTTGGACCTGCATCTTTGACAGCGGTCAATATTGCATTTTTTACTCCTTCTAAACCGTCCGCCGGTTTAAGCATAAATACACGGCTCATATTTTCACTTCCAAAGCCTTTTGGGGCAACTTTTATCTTTACTTTATCTCCTTCTACCATTTTATAATGAACAACTGCAGGAGTATTATCCTTTGTATTCTCGCGAATAATAGGGTCATTCACAACTGATTTTCTTAAAAATCCTTCCGTGTACCCCTGACGCACTCCTTCATTTACGGCATCTTCCAGTAACCCTCCCGTAAAATGAACATCTTGTCCTATTTCTAAAAAAATAACTGCCATTCCCGTATCCTGACAAATCGGAATCATTTCTTCGCCTGCAATTTCTAAATTTTCCTGCAACTGCTCTAAAATCTGTTTTCCTAAAGGTGAACACTCTGTATTTTTCGCATTCTCCATTGCACAAACCATATCTTGTGAAAGAAAATGATTTGCCTCAATGCACATTTCTTTAATCTGTTCCGTGATTTCATTTACATTTATCGTGCGTATCATATTGCCCTCCTGTTTCTTATCTGTTTCGTTTTTATCATAGCATATGTTCTTTGTTAAATAGAAATAATTTCTTCAGTAAAATCTTCAAATTCCTTTGTCGATATTTCAATTTCTTTCCAAGAAGGTACACCATTTTGTATATTGTAATGTACTTTTGACATAGTATCTAAATAATATCCCTCGTAATCATAATCTAGAGTTGGAGATTGACGTATATATATAACTAATTCTTGAGCCGCTAAACGAGAGTTACTATCATTTAAACCACCAATTGCAGGTCCACTTGAAGCAGCATACACCTCTAAAAATAAGTACTCCTTAGTTTCTTCATTGATTGCTTTTATAATATAACTAAACTGATTTTCTAAATTATTAGTAATATATCTAGGCTTTCCGAATAGATATTTGAGTTGTCCTAATACCATAACGCAATTTTTTTCAAAATTTTCATCAAACTCATAGATAGAGCAAATGTTTGACGATGGCATATAATACTCTTTTGTAGTATTCGCATTTTCAAATCTATACATATTTCTTTCTCCCTATCATTCTAAGATATTCATATTCCTTTTTGCTCGCTATTGATTATAATTATATCACTAGAAAAATAAGTAGTCATTCTTTTTCGTATATTGAAGATAAATATTTTAAATCCCTAAAAATAATTTGATTGTATTTACTACGCCATGATAAAATTTATGTAACACAAATATTTATTAAACTTACAAAGGGGGATTTTTTATGACAACAACTATAGATATGGAGGCGTTAAAAAATGACGCCGTAGAAATTTTCAATCAGGGATTTGCCTGTTCTGAATCCGTAATTTACGCAATAAAAAAGCATTTTGATTTAGACTTATCAGATGATGCTATCGCAATGAGTTCAGGTTTCCCATGGGGACTCGGCGGTGGTGGCTGTATTTGCGGTGCGCTTGCCGGAGGAACAATGTGTATCGGATACTTTTTTGGAAGACGTATTCCAAACGATCCGGCAATTCAAAAATGTTTTCGGTTAACAAATGAGTTACATGATTTTTTCAAACAAAACTGCGGCGGAACTTGCTGTAGAGTTTTGACGAGAGGACTGGAAAGAAATTCCCCTGAACGCAAAGCGCAGTGTACACGCTTTGTGGCTGATACGGTTCAGAAAACCGCTGAGATTATATTGAGAGAGTTGTAAAAGGGACAGGGTAAAACTCAATTGGGGACGTAGTGTTTTTCAATTTTACTACGTCCCTGTTCACAGTTTCTACACAATTTCTCCACAGGCAATTTTCTTTCCCGCATCTCCTGACGGCTGCGTTTTGAAATCATCCGCCATATCATGTATAATTACTGTCCTTCCAATAACTTCTTCAGGATAAAATCTTTCTGTATATACCGCACTCCATGCAACTCCGTCATTCGCTAATATTGGCGGTAAATCACCTCTATGTTTCGGATGTTCCACTTTATCCGGATTATAATGTAATCCTGCATTTTTAAAAGAATCTTCCATATCTCCTGTACAATTTTTTCCTTCATGTATATGAAATCCGTAAAAATTCCCATTCTCTTTATCTTCCGTATTTGGTAATCCGTAAATTTCTGCAACAACAAGTGTCCCTTTGTACATTCCATAGAAATAGACGTTTCCGTGTATTTTAGAATATTCCGCATCTCCTTTGATTTGTGCCTGTGCGTCCGGCATACCATTTATATTCTGAATCATATCATCCCTCCCTTATTAGCATATTCTTCAACAGAAAATATGCCAACAAATTTTTTCTTTAAAAATGGGAGGGAAAGGCAATTAGGGACGTAGCATTTTTCAACACTACGTCCCTAATATATTAATTCTCATTCTCTTTATTTTTTTCTCGATCATAATCGGCTTTACTTATCTTATAACCTCTTACCAAACTAAATACAATTAACCCCACACCAATAATTGCAAATGCAATCATTGCTACAAATAATACAAGCTGCTCTGAACCTGCACTGTCTGATAGTCCTTTAAAGATACTGTATGCCATATAAAGAATATAAAGTCCGGCCATTCCATATATCGCCAGTCTTCCTTTTTCTCTTGCTTTATCGCTCATAACTTCTCCTATTTACGAACAAGGTATTTTCTCATATCGATTGCACAAGCAACTAAGATAATTAAACCTTTGATTACATACTGTAAGTTCTGGTTGATTGATAAGAAGTTCAATGCTACGAAGATGATACGAAGGATAAATACACCCATTACAACGCCACGGATTTTACCAGTACCACCTACGAAAGATACACCACCGATAACGCAGGCTGCGATAGCATCACATTCATAGTTAAGACCTGTGTTTGCTTGGTTTGAACCGATACGTGCTGCTTCAATGAAACCTGTTACAGCGTACATTGCACCTGCTAATGTATGTACTAAAATAATTGTTTTCGCAACATTTACACCTGATACGTTTGCTGCTTCCTGATTTGAACCAACAGCGAACATATTTTTACCAAATGATGTTTTATTCCAAATAAACCACATTAAAACAACGATAATACAAGCATACCAAACGTAGTTTGGAATCGGAACACCGTTAATCTTTAATATACTTCCTGTTACAAAATCTTTAAAAGACTGGTCTAAACCTGATAATGGCTGTCCATTGTTTCCGTTTAACATAATGTACATTAACAAAACACCATATACAATTAACTGCGTCGCCAATGTAACAATAAATGGATGTAATTTAAAGTGTGCTACAAAGAAACCGTTGACTACACCGACAATCGCACCAACTAATACTACGATTAAAATAACAAGTGGAATTGGTAATACCGGTAAATCAGGGAAAATTTTTGTTGGATAATCAACAGCCTGCAATAATGATGCTGAAATACATGCTGTAAGACCAACTACACGACCTGCTGAAAGGTCAGTACCTGTAAGTACAATACATCCCGCAATACCAACAGCGATTGGAATATTGGCTGCTGAAAGTGAAATAATATTTACGATAGATGATGTACTGACAAATTTAGGGTTCTGTACTGCAGTATAAATAACTGCAACGATAATTAAGAAATATAATGCGTTATTTAACGCAAATTCCTTCCAATATGTTTTTTTATCTTTGCTGTCTAAGGCTCTGTAACTTGCCTGACGTTCTTTTATATTTGCAACTAATCTCATAAAAACGCTCCTCCTCTATACGAATTTTGCCGCAAGGGTCATAATTTCTTCCTGTGTTGTCTCTTTTGCATCAACTTCTCCTGCAAGGCGTCCGCCTGACATAACAAGAATTCTATCACAAATTCCAAGTAACTCAGGCATTTCCGAAGAAACTACCATAACAACTTTTCCTTTGTTTGCTAAATCAAGTATTAACTGATAGATTTCATATTTAGCACCAACATCAATACCACGTGTCGGTTCATCAAGAAGAAGTACTTCCGGTTCTGTCAGAAGCCATCTTCCAAGAATAACTTTCTGCTGGTTACCACCTGACAGAGAACGGATTTTCGTTTCCTGAGTAGGTGTTTTTGTATGCATTGCATCAATAGACCATTGTGTATCTTTTTTCATTGATTTTTCACTTAGATACAAGCCGGCTTTTTTATGCTTTTTCAAACTGGAAATAACTGTATTTTCTCGAATACTTAAAATTCCAAAAATACCTGTTGCACGTCTTTCCTCTGTTAATAACGCAAAACCATTTTTAATAGATTCACGTGAATTACGATTTTTAACTACTTTACCATCTAATTTAATTGTACCGGAATGTCTTGTAGCGATACCGAAAATATTTTCCAAAGTTTCTGTACGTCCACTTCCGTCAAGACCTGCAAGTCCTACAATTTCTCCTTTTCTTACATTAAATGAAACATCTCTTAATGAAGAATATTGTGCTGTTAAACCTTCTACCTCTAATGCGATTTCTCCCGGCTTATTTGTTTTTGGCGGGAACTGGTTTGTCAATTCACGACCTACCATTAATCTGATAATATCGTCCATAGATAACTCATCGGCAGGTTTTGTTGCAACCCATGTACCATCACGCATGATAGTAATTTCATCAGAAATTCTTTTGATTTCTGCCATTTTATGCGAAATATAAATAATACCTACTCCGCGGTCTCTTAACATATTGATAATCTTAAATAAATGTTCTACTTCTTCTTCTGTAAGTGAGGAAGTAGGCTCATCAAATACGATTACTTTTGAATTAAACGAAACTGCTTTTGCAATTTCAACCATCTGTCTCTGCGAAACCGGCATAGTACTCATAACTCTTTTTGGATCTACATCGATTTCCAATTCTTTAAATACATCCATTGTATCTTGGTAAATTTTCTTTTCATTTACCATTACTCCGGCAACCTTCGGATAACGTCCAAGCCAAATGTTATCCATTACGTTACGTTTCAGCGCCTGATTCAACTCCTGATGAACCATTGCCACTCCGTTTTCCAATGCCTCTTTAGAATTCTTAAAATCTACTTCTTTTCCTTCTAGTTTAATTGTTCCGCCATCTTTTTTGTACATTCCAAACAGACATTTCATCAATGTTGATTTTCCGGCACCGTTTTCACCCATAAGTGCGTGTACTGTTCCTCTTTTTACAGTTAAGGAAACATCGTCAAGTGCCTTAACACCCGGAAATTCTTTACTGATATGACTCATCTGCAAAAGAACATCGTTTGCCATGACCATTCCTCCATTCTTTTAGATTTTAGACTTTAAGAAAGCAGCCGTCAACTTTTGGCAGCTGCTTTCAATATTTGTTATTTTACAGTCCCTATTATTTTGCTTCACCTGTATAGATTCCGTAAGGAATATAGATTTTTGTTTTAACTTTTTCAGATTTGTTGTATGAATCTGTTCCTTCCATTAAATCTTTTCCTTCAGATGCGTTCTTTGTTAAGTCAGCGATACATTTAGCCATACCTTCAGCGTCCTGTTTAATTGTACCAACCATTTTTCCGTCAGCGATTAATTTTTTAGCTGCGTCTGTAGCATCTACACCAAATACTGGAATTGTTTTATTTGGATCACCTGTGTTCCAACCTTTATCATTTAATGCTGCGATAGCACCTTCTGCCATACCATCGTTGTTACAGATAACAAGTTCGATCATGTTTTTGTTACCTTCGTTAAACTGTGAAAGGTTTGTTGTCATATAGTTGTTTGCTGCTCCGGCACTCCAGTTACCGTCCTGGTCAACCTGATATTTATCTTTGTTTGATGAATCAAAGAACTCTAATTCCGGTTTTCCTGCTGCTGTTAATTTCTTGTTAGCATCTTCTACACCATACTGTGTACGGTAAATTGCTTCAACGTTTCCTAACTGTCCCATGAACATAGCGTAAGAAATTTTTCCATCATGGTTAAGGTCTACTTTGTCGTAGTTTTTCACTAAGTAATCACCGATCATTTCGCCCTGCATATGACCTGCTTCCGGAGCGTCTGTTCCAACGAATGCACATTTGTCATATGTGTTAAGAACTACACCTTCTTTTCCTTTTGGATCTTCTACTGCACGGTTGAAGAAGATTACAGGTACGTCTGCTGCTTTTGCTTTTTCAATAACCTGAGTAGAAGCATCATTTGAACCTGAAGTTACAATGTTAACGATTAATAAGTTTGTTCCTGACTGAATTGCTGTATCAATCTGCTCGTTCTGTGTTGTCTGGTTGCTGTTTCCGTCATAATCCTGATAATCAACACCCATTTTGTCCAACTGTTTATCAAGTGCTGTACGAACTGAAGAGATATAAGTATCAGCATATGTGTAGTAGAATACACCTACTTTTAAATCTGATTTTTTATCTCCGTCTTTTTTACCATCGTCAGATGAACCACATCCAACAAGTGTTGCTGCTACCATTGCCACGCAAAGAACAGCTGCTAATAGTTTCTTTTTCATGATTGTGTTTCCTCCCTTTGCTAATCATTGATGAGGTTATTATAACACGAACTTGTATAAATTCCTATTAAATTTTTTACTTTTTTTGTATAATTTTCTACGATTTTATTCAAAAGCGAACAAAGTTTTTTGATATTCGTCATCATACATATTTTCTCGAGTGGCACAAATTGTTTCTGTATTTACCTTTTTGTTCTTTAGAGGAATATCATTTAAAAGATTATAGGCACTCTCCACACCCAAATATCCCATTGCATATGGATTTTGTACAATCAGCGCATCTACCTCTCCCGTTTCCAGCATTCCGACAGAAACTACATTATTGTCAAAAGCAACTACCTGTACTTTATCCTGCATTCCCAATTCCTTTACCGCATATCCCACGCCGAGACTTGTCCATTCGTTAAATGTGACAAGCACATTCATTTCATGATGATTTTTCAAAAATTCTTTTGTCTGCTCCTTCGCCTGCTCTACTGTGGAAATAACATTGATTGTCTCCACATTTTTTACACGCTCGTCTTTTTTGATAAAATCTTTAAATCCTCGCTCTCTTTCCTGACCGTTTTTCGAGTTTTTATCAAAGTTTACAATTCCGATATTTAATTCTTCCGCCTTATTTTCTAACACGGCTTCCCCAGCCATTTTTCCGGCGTTATAGTTGTTTGTACTAATTCGGCAGTCTACGTTTTTACTGTTGACGTCGCTGTCAATGACGATAGTTTTTATTCCTGCCTTCACTGCCTTGTCGATTGCATCTGCATTTGCATTATAGTCCACCGCCGAAAATACAATGGCATCGTATTTTTCTTCGATTGCCTTTTCAATCATTTTGTTTTGTGTCTGATAATCCTCTTCGTTTTTAGGACCTTCAAACAAAATTTCCATGTTGTATGCCGTTCCTGCCGCGTTTGCACCTGCACTTACCGCCTTAAAAAAAGTTGAGCCTGTTGATTTCATAATCACCGCAACTTTTCTTTTCTGAAGATTTTCATTTTTTTCCGCTCCACAGCCGGATAGAAGCATTGCACAAATACAGAAAAATGCAAGTATTCTTTTTTTATTTTTCTCCATAATCGTTCTCCGTTATTTTTGGCATACTGATTGTCACACGCGTTCCTTCATCCAATTCGCTCTGTATAGTCAAACCGTATTCTTCGCCAAAATAGATTTTTATACGGTCATTTACATTTTTAATGCCGATTCCCACTCTGTCGCCCGCATCTTTATGTAAAATTTCTTCACATTGTTCTTCCGTCATTCCTACACCGTTATCCTCCACCGTAAAAATAATGGTATCTCCTTTTTGGTGTATGCCTATATGAATTTTTCCCTCATCTACCATTCGGTCAATTCCGTGATAAATGGCGTTTTCGATAATCGGCTGTAATGTAATTTTGTTGCAAAGGTAACTTAAACATTCCTCATCTACATCAAAGGAGTAGGTAAATTGATTTTTATAACGGAAATTTTGAATTTTCAGGTAACTTTTTGCATGCTGCATTTCTTTTTCAATCGTAATAAGTTCATGCCCTCTGCTTATGCTTATTCTAAATAATTTTGCGAGGGAATTTACCATTTCAACGGCATCCTTATGTCTTTCTTCCTCACACAGCCACGCTATCGCATCCAACGTATTATATAAAAAATGCGGATTAATCTGTGCCTGAAGCGCCTTTAATTCGGTTTTTCTCAGTGTAATTTCTTCCTGTCTTACTTTCTCTACCAGTTCTTTAATCTGCACAACCATATGCTCGAATGACTCGGTAAGAGATGTGATTTCCGCCGTTCCCTCTATCGTCTTGAATTCAAAATGATTTGTATCCTGCTCAAATTCCCGCATGGCATTTGCAAGTTCCTTTGCTGGACTTGAAAAAAGTTTGGAGAAAAAACGGATAATAATTACGGTAAACAGTACAACTACAAGGAAAATGACAAATAAGGTCTTCATAATGTGATTGACTTTGTTTGTAATCATCTCGTCTATATAGCACACGCCTATAATTTTCCATTCGCAGTTATCTAACGATTTTACGGAGTAAATGGCGTCTTTTTCTATATGAGAGCCGTCTTTCAGATAATTATATTTTTCTTCTTTTAAGCCCGAGTAAATTAACTGTTGCTGCGGATGATAAATAATATTTCCTTTTTTATCCGCTATGTAGCAGTATCCGTGCTGTCCGATTCCGACTTCATCGATATAGTTTGCAATTTGCGAAAATTGAATATCAAGTGCAACCTGAATAGTTTCGCCCTCCGCATTTTCCATATATTCCGAAATGGTAACAACCCACGGATAATACTCTACAAACAGAGATGATACATGGGGTTTTGAAACATTTAAAGTCCTCTCCTTATCTTTTGAAACAGCTGCATTAAAAGAAAGATTTTCAAAAATATTTTCTTTTAGTTTTCCTCTGTCGGACCATGCTTTTAACAGATTGCCCTTCTCATCATAAGTTGTAATTGCCACAATATCTTTTCGGATACCGATTAAATTTTTTAAATATACATCTATATCATTTTCGCCCTGACTAATGTTTTTCTGAATCATTTCCATCAGAACGTCCATATCGCTCGTATAATTTTCTACCGTGTTTTTTACTTGTAAAACTGCCTGCTCACTGCTTGTAACAACACTTTCTTCCGTTGTATTTTGGTAAATATTTACAAACGTAAAGAAAAACATCAGCGTAAGAGCAAGTACGATTGCGACAACAATTCCGGTCAGCATTTCCGAAAGAGATATTTTTTTCATCAAGTTCCGCTTATTCGTTGTTTTCTTCATGATTTCTCCTGCATACATTCGGTGACATTCCCGTATACTTTTTAAAACAATAACTAAAATAATGCTGATCGTTATATCCGCATTTTTCCGCTATATCCCTAATTTTCATGGAGGTACAAAGAAGAAGTTCCTCTGCCTTTTCAATTCTTCTCTTTGTCAACAGGTCTTTAAATGTACTTCCGTTTTCCCGTTTAATTATGGCGCTCAGATAATTCGGACTCACTGAATTTTCACTGCTCACATCGGAAAGGGACAGATTTGGGTTCATATACTGTTCATTTATAATCCGAATTGTATTTTCACATAAAACTTCACTGCTCTTTTTTCGCTGTTCCGATACAATATTTCTCGCATTTAAGCAGATTTTTTCGTAATATTTCAGCGCAGAATCCTTGCTTCCTGCCAATACCGGCATAGTATAAAATGCAAAATTTTTCTGTATTCTCTGCACACCTTCATTTCCCGCAACCGCATACACAACCTGAAAAACAGATGCGATAAGTTGTACGAAAATGAAGTCTATCGCCATTTTTGCTACCTTTTTCTGTTCAATCAGTTTTCCGAAATAAATAAAATATTCCTGTATTTCTTCGGGACTTCCGCTTCGGATTAGATTTTCAATATCCTGTATCGTCTGCTGTACCATTTCCTGATCAAGCGTTTCCATTCTTTCTTCATCACCGATGTAATGAATATTTCTCCTGTTTTTCTTAGAATAACTTATCGCATTCATCGCTTCCAAATAACATTCATGAATGCAGGATAAATCATCTCCCACACGGCTAACCCCGATTGTACAATTCAAGCCCATAATTCGCTCTACACTCTGACTTATATCCTCCACGATAATGTGAACATATTTGTTTAATCCCGTTTTCGTTGCACTGAGAAGTGAAACAACTTTTCCATGCATATATACACTGGAATGTTTGACATATTTCTTTAAAATTGAATCAATGGCGTTGACGCTTGTCCTGTCCGTGCATATTTTTCCGTCCTCGTTTAAAATACGGATGACGAGAACAACATACTTCAGCACATCTAAATTTCCTCTCTCCAGTACACCGCACTCCACCGCATTCTCCTCGAGTTTTCTTTTTTCTTCATCGGAACGCTCTTTCTGAAAACTATCCAACAGTAACGGCATTAAAAATTCGGATTTTTCCATTTTTTCCGAACTCGGTGTTTTTGTTGCGAACTCTTCAAATTTTCGTTCAATCTTCAGTTTTATATTTCTTAATTCTTTTGTCAGTTCCTCTGAAGAAATTGGTTTCAACATATAACTTACGATATTGTACTGAATTGCCTGTTGTGCATAAGAAAAATCATCATATCCGCTCAAAAATGCAATCTGAATGGTCGGTCTGATTTCTCTTACCTGCCTTGCCAATTCAATTCCCGATATAAACGGCATTTTCACATCTGTCAGCAGTAAATCGGGTTCTAATTTTTCCACAAGTTCCAACGCATCTTCTCCGTTTGCCGCTTCTCCCACAACTTGAAATCCAATATCTTCCCAATCAATTTTTCTAATCAGAGAACGTCTGATTTCTTCTTCATCATCTGCAATGATTACTGTATACATTGACTCTTTCCTTTCTTTTTAGGCTGATAAATTTCCGAGCCTATCGCCCCCGCAACGATAATAACTGCACCCGCTATCTGTAAACCTGTTAAATGTTCATGGAAAACAAAAAATCCGGCAAGCGTTCCAACAACAACTTCCAAAGCAGAAAGTATACTTGTCGTTGTAGCCTCCACATACTGCGTTGATTTTACGCAGGCAACATTTGCTACCATTGTACAGAGAATTCCAATTCCAAATAAATCCCACAGTAAATTTGTCATCGGCGTTTTTGATATATGTGTGGCAACATCGCCTAAATCCATTCCAAACAGCAATACAAACGCCGCTCCCAAAAATCCATAAACAAGTAATGTATCTCTATCATACTCTTTCGCAAAAAATTTCGGAAGTAAAATTTGCAGTGCAACGCCAATTCCGTTTATAATTCCCGCTAAAATTCCTATCGCGTCCAGTTTAATATTTCCGCCTCCGATAAGATCTGCCACAAGCACCGCCCCGATAAGACAGACAAAAATAGTAACGATTTTACTCTTTTCAAGTTTTTCTTTGAACATAACCGTACTGAGAATAGCAACCCAAATCGGACTCATAAACATTAACACCGTTGCCACACCAACCGGAATTCTCGATACGGACACACTGTAACTGACAAAACTGATACTGTAGGCAACCGCTCCGTAAAGAATACAAATGATAAGCCCTTTTAAACTGATTTTCAATGCGGACGGCTTTGTAACAAGCAAAAACAAAAAATACGCCACGCCCGCCAACGCACATCGGAAAAAGGAAATTTCTATGTTTGAGAATTGATAATGGGATAAATCTCTTACAAAAATTCCCATAATTCCCCACATGACAGCAGTTGTAACTGCTAATATAATTCCTTTACTCCTCTTATTCATTTTCTATTTCCCCGCTTTTGTAAATTACTTTATTCTCTTTTATTGTCATCAAAACACGAATATCTGCCAGTTGTTCTTTTTCTGTTTCCAATGGATTTTTGTCTAAAATAACAAAATCTGCATATTTTCCTTCCGCTATTGTTCCCTTTTCATTTTCTTCCGTATACTGATACGCCGCATAACTTGTCACTGCCTTCAGTGCCTCCAACACGGAAACACATTGATTTTTGCCAATACTCTGTCCTGTTTTTGATACTCTGTTTACCGCTGATGAAATTGTACGCAACATATCCGGCGGAACAACGGGTGTATCCTGATGAAACGTATATTTCATGTTTAACTCTACCGCATCTTTTACCGGAGAAATCTGACTTCCTCTTTCTTCTCCGAAATTTTTCAGGTGAATATCTCCCCAATAATATGTGTGTGCAACAAAGAAACTCGGTATCATTCCCATAACCGCCATTCTCTCCAGTTGATCTTTCCTTACGAGTTGTGCATGAACCATAACCGCACGGTAAATATCTTTTTCTTTCCGCTCTTTTAATGTCTGCTCAAATACGGAAACGTATTGCTCTGCAGCCGCATCTCCGTTACAATGTGCAAGTAACTGCTGTTTTTTATCCAATGCAACACAAATATATTTCTTCAATTCCTCATCACCGTGAATCGGATAACCGCAATATTCTTTTTCGCCCTCATATGGTTTCGTCATCCATGCTGTTTTTCCCTGTGGAGAACCGTCCAAAAATACTTTAAATCCTCCGAGTTTAAAATGATTTTTATACTGATTTGCATACTCCGGCGCTTCTTCAAATATATTTTCTTCTGTCATTATATCGGCATATCCGACTATATCCAAATATAATTTTCCGATAGAAGCCGCATACTGAAGTAACTGAAATAACGGTTTTCCAACCATTCCGTCCTGAACGGTTGTAATGCCGTAACTTGCATACATTTTCTGTGCCTCTTCCATGCAGGAAAGTAATGTTTCTACAGACTGCATCGGAAGATTAGACTGAAATGCTAAAAACGCTTTTTCCTCCATGTAGCCGTTCGGAATATTTGTTCCCGCAACTCTTCCGTACTTTCCGCCTGCACAGTCTTCGGTATTTTCATCAATCTTCTGTATTTCCAAACCTCTACTGTTTGTCACTGCCATATGCGATGAAGCATGAACAATAAGTACAGGATTTTCAGCGCTGATTTTATCTAAAACATCTTTATCCGGATGCCGTCCCTCCGCCAAGAAATTTTGGTCATAATTGCTTCCGATAATCCACGCATCATCAGATAATTTTCTTTTTGCTTTAAATGTTTTCATTGCCTGAACAATCTCTTCAAAATCTTTACATGCAGACAAATCACATTGTGTCATTGCATTTGCCGCTCCCACAAAATGGGAATGGGCATCGATAAATGCCGGAAGCATTGTTCTTCCATGCAAATCGATTATTTCATCTCCCTCCTCTTTTAATGCAAGTAGTTCTTCCTGTTTACCAACAGAAAGTATACGCCCTCTCTCTACACATACTGCCTCCGCAAACATTGAGGCGTCCTCCATTGTGATAATTTTTCCGTTAATATAAAAAGTTTTCATACGTCCTCCTGCGGTTCTGATATAGCAGAAAATCAGAGTGGATATGAAAATGCTCTTCCTATCCCCTCTGATTTTTTATTTTATTCTACAGTTTCCTCCTGATTTTCTTCCAACTCAGAAGAAGTTTCTCTTACTTTTGCAATGCTTGCAACTTTTTCATTTTCGTGTAAATTAATCAGTTTTACCCCCGATGTAATACGTCCCAAAACAGAAATACTGTTACATTCCATACGGATAATAATACCTTCTGTGTTGATAATCATCACTTCATTGTCTTCACTGACTGCCTTAACACCGACTACGTTTCCTGTTTTTTCTGTAATCTTATAGCATTTTACACCTTTACCGCCACGGTTTTGACTTGTAAATTCGTCCATCTCTGTACGTTTTCCCATACCTTTTTCAGATACGATTAACAGATGCTCTCCCTGTGTGTTTAACTGCATTCCGACAACTTCATCTCTGTCGCCGAGATTCATTCCTCGAACACCCATAGACGTTCTTCCTGTTGAACGAACGTCCTTTTCGCTGAAACGGATACACTGACCGTATTTTGTCACTAAAATAATATCTTTTTCATTATCCGTCGCTTTTACTTCGATTAGTTCGTCCTCTTCACGAAGCGTAATAGCCGCAAGTCCTGTTTTTCTTACGTTAGCGTAATCTGTAATAGGAGTCTTTTTCACAAGACCTTTCTTTGTTGCCATAAACAGATATTCACCCTGCACATATTCTTTGATTGGAATAATGGCAGTAATTTTTTCTTCCGGCATTAACTGAAGTAAGTTAATAATTGCCGTTCCCCTTGCCGTTCTGCTTGCCTCCGGTATTTCATATGCTTTCAGTCGATACACACGTCCGGTATTCGTAAAGAACATTACATAATGGTGAGTACTTGTCATAAACAGATCCTCAATGTAATCTTCCTCAAGTGTCTGCATTCCCTTTATACCTTTACCGCCTCTGTTTTGGCTCTTAAATGTATCTACCGTCATACGTTTAATATACCCGAGTTTTGTCATGGTTATCACAACATTTTCTCTCGGAATTAAGTCCTCCATAGAAATGTCATATTCATCAAATCCGATTGCCGTTCTTCTCTCATCGCCGTATTTATCACGGATAACGATAATCTCTTCTTTGATAACGCCCAACAATAACTTTCTGTCTGCGAGAATTGCTTTCAACTCTCCGATGCGTTTCATCAGTTCCGCATACTCTGTTTCCAATTTTTCTCTTTCCAGACCTGTTAATGCACGCAATCTCATATCAACGATCGCCTGCGCCTGCACTTCTGTCAAATCAAATGCTGCAATCAAACCTTCTTTGGCAATCTGTGTTGTCTTAGAACCTCTGATAATTCTGATAACCTCGTCAATGTTATCAAGGGCAATCAATAATCCCTGTAAAATATGGGCGCGTTCTTCCGCTTTATTTAACTCATATTTTGTTCTTCTTGTCACAACCTCTTCCTGATGTTTCAGGTAATGATTTAACATTTCAAGAAGATTCATTACTCTTGGCTCATTGTTTACTAACGCAAGCATGATTACACCGAAAGTATCCTGCATCTGTGTATGTTTATATAACTGGTTTAAAATAACATTTGCATTTGCGTCACGGCGAAGTTCAATACAAATACGCATTCCTTCGCGGTTTGACTGATCGCTTAAGTCTGTAATACCGTCAATTTTTTTATCTCGCACTAATTCCGCAATTTTCTCAATCAATCTTGCTTTATTTACCATGTACGGAAGTTCCGTTACAACGATACGGCTTTTTCCGTTTTGCATCGGCTCAATATCCGTCACTGCACGAACACGGATTTTACCGCGTCCCGTACGGTACGCTTCCTCAATTCCTCTTGTGCCTAAAATCGTTGCGCCTGTCGGAAAATCAGGACCTTTCACAATCTGTAAAATATCCTCGATTGTTGTTTCTCCCGTTTCTTCAATCTGATCGTCAATAATTTTTACAACCGCATTAATCACTTCTTTCAAATTGTGCGGTGGGATATTTGTCGCCATACCGACAGCGATACCCGATGTTCCGTTTACAAGAAGATTCGGAAATCTTGCCGGAAGTACGGCAGGTTCTTTTTCCGTTTCGTCAAAGTTCGGAACAAAATCAACTGTGTCTTTGTTAATATCCGCTGTCAGTTCCATAGAAATTTTGCTTAAACGTGCCTCGGTGTAACGCATTGCCGCCGCCCCGTCACCGTCCACAGAACCAAAGTTTCCGTGTCCGTCTACAAGAGGGTATCTTGTGGACCACTCCTGTGCCATATTTACCAGCGCGCCGTAAATTGAACTGTCGCCGTGAGGGTGATATTTACCCATTGTATCACCGACAATACGGGCACATTTACGGTGTGGTTTATCCGGTCCGTTGTTCAATTCTATCATCGAATACAAAATTCTTCTCTGTACAGGCTTTAATCCGTCTCTGACGTCAGGCAATGCACGGGAAGCGATAACACTCATGGCATAGTCGATATAGGAACTTTCCATTGTCTTTTTCAGGTCAACATCATGAACTTTATCAAAAATATTATCTTCCATTTTTCTTTCTCCTTCTCGTTATTCTAGACGTCTAAGTTCTGGACATATTTTGCATTTTCCTCAATAAATTCTCGTCTTGGCTCTACTTTATCGCCCATAAGCGTTGTAAAGGTCAAATCAAGTTCCGAAGAAGTTTCCTCGTCCATTGTCACACGGAGCAATACTCTGTGTTCAGGCGACATTGTTGTTTCCCATAACTGCTCTGCGTCCATTTCTCCAAGACCTTTATATCTCTGGATTTTATTATTTCCGTCTCTTCCCACTTCCGCAAGAATTTGATTTAACTCTTCATCGCTGTATGCGTACCATACTTTCTTGTTTTTCTCCAGTTTGTAAAGAGGCGGCTGTGCAAGATAAACGTATCCCTCTTTGATTAAATCCGGCATAAAACGATATAAGAACGTCAACAATAATGTACTGATATGAGCGCCGTCCACATCGGCATCGGTCATGATAATGATTTTGTGATAACGCAATTTTGAAATATCAAAATCATCATGGATTCCCGTACCAAAGGCAGTAATCATCGCTTTGATTTCCGCATTGGCATAAATTTTATCTAATCTTGCTTTCTCCACATTCAAAATTTTTCCTCGAAGCGGAAGAATTGCCTGTGTCGCTCTGTCTCTCGCCGTCTTTGCCGAACCGCCGGCAGAGTCACCCTCGACGATGTAAATTTCACAGTTTGCCGGATCTTTATCTGAGCAGTCCGCAAGTTTTCCCGGAAGTGACATTGTCTCCAATGCAGATTTTCTTCTCGTCAAATCTCTCGCTTTTCTTGCCGCTTCCCTTGCACGCTGTGCCATAACGGATTTTTCTACCGTCATTTTTGCAACATTCGGGTTCTGCTCAAGGAAAATCTGTAACTGTGTGCTGACAATATTATCAACTGCACCTCTCGCCTCACTGTTACCTAACTTTTGTTTTGTCTGCCCCTCAAACTGAGGATCTCCGATTTTCACGCTGACAATGGCAGTAAGCCCCTCTCTTATATCTTCTCCCGAAAGATTAGGCTCGCTGTCCTTTAACAGTCTGTTCTTTCTTGCATAGTCGTTAAATGTTTTTGTAAGGGCATTTCTAAATCCGACAATATGTGTTCCGCCCTCCGGAGTTGTAATGTTATTTACAAAACCGTAAGTGTTGTCACTGTAAGAGTCGTTATGCTGCATGGCAACTTCAACCGCCACACCGTCTTTTTCTCCCTCACAGTAAATAATCTGCTCATATAACGGTGTTTTACTTTTGTTTAAGTATGTTACAAACTCCTTAATTCCGCCTTCATAGTGAAATGTTTTCTCAACACGCTCTTCAGGACGTTCATCTGCAAGAACAATTTTTAAATTTCTTGTTAAGAATGCCATTTCTCTGAAGCGCTGCTTCAATGTATCGTAATCGAAAACTGTTTCCTCGAAAATTTCTTTATCCGGTAAAAATGTTACTTTCGTTCCTGTCTTTTCTAAGTCACAATCACCTATAACTTCCAGTTTGTGCATGACATGACCTCTCTCGTAACGCTGTTTGTAGATTTTTCCGTCCTTGTAAATTTCTACTTCAAGCCATTCTGAAAGTGCGTTTACAACCGACGCACCTACACCGTGAAGTCCTCCGGATACTTTGTATCCGCCTCCACCGAATTTACCGCCTGCATGAAGGACCGTAAACACGACTTCAACTGCCGGAAGTCCCGCTTTGTGATTAATTCCCACAGGGATACCACGCCCATTATCAATAACCGTAATGGAATTATCTTTGTTAATTGATACATAAATTGTATCACAATACCCTGCAAGAGCCTCATCAACCGCATTGTCTACAATTTCGTACACCAGATGGTGAAGTCCTCTTACCGATGTACTTCCAATGTACATTCCCGGTCTTTTTCTTACCGCTTCCAATCCTTCCAGTATTTGAATCTGATCTGCACCATATTCTGTACTCATATAAATCCTCCTAATTTTCTTTCTTTACCTGTCCGCTATTAACATAAAATACTTTATTTATCAAAAAGCGTCTGTTGACAAATTCATCTACACCCGTACAGGTGACGATTGTCTGTATATTGCTTATACTGTCCAATAAATAATTCTGCCTATTTTTATCTAACTCCGACAATACATCGTCAAGCAGCAAAATAGGAGTATCGTGAATTAACCGTTTTACCAATTCTATTTCCGAAAGTTTTAAAGACAATGCCGCCGTCCGCTGCTGTCCCTGTGAACCGAATTTTCTAATGTCCAAATCGCCTGTCTTAAAACATATATCATCCCGATGCGGCCCGACAGACGTACTCTTCAGCCGAATATCCCTCTCTCTGTTTTTCTGAATTGCTTCAGAAAGGTCCGCATCCCCAATGCTTTTCTCATAAAACAAATTTAATTTTTCTTTACCGCCGGTTAATTTTCCATGCACCTCCTCAATAATTTCATTGATTTGTGCAATAAATTTTTCCCGTCTTTGCATAACCCTGTTTCCGTAATGCGTCATCTGCATATCCCACACGTCTAAAGTAGCAAGCAAATCATCTCTGCCGTAAATATCTTTCAGCAATTTATTTCTCTGATTGATGATACGATTGTAGTTCGCCAAATCATTTAGATATACTTTATCCAGTTGGGAAAGTTCCATGTCAATAAATCTTCGCCTCTCCGAAGGACCGTTTTTAATAATATTCAAATCCTCCGGCGAAAAAAACACAAGATGAATAACGCCGAACAGTTCACTCGCCTTGCGAATGGGCATTTTATTGATAGCAATTCCTTTCGGACTGTTTTTCTTTAAGTGAATGTCAATTTTAAATTCCATTCCTTTTTTTTCAATTACCGTCTCAATATGGGACTCATCCTGCCCGAATTGTATCATATCCCTGTCTTTCGTTCCTCTGTGGGACTTTGTTGTTCCGGACAAATAGATTGCCTCTAAAATATTTGTCTTTCCCTGTGCATTATCTCCATAGAGAATATTTGTTGCGTTATCGAAATCAAGGTTCAGCAAATCATAATTTCTAAAATTTTTAAGTTTCAAAGATTTAATAATCATTTTTCTATCTGAATTTCTTCTCCGTCAAAAAAGACAACATCACCGTCATACAATTTTCTGCCTCTTCTCGTATCAACTTCACCGTTGACCTGAACAAGCCCATCCTGAATAACTTCCTTTGCCTCCACGCCGGACTCAACAAGTCCGGCTGCCTTTAACGCCTGCCCTAATTTAATAAATTCATCTCTTAATTTTATTTTTTCCATCTCTACACCACCGCATTAAAATTTACCGGTAAAATCAGGTAAATGTAACTTTCTTTCTCATCTCTGATAAAACAAGGCGCTTTCGCATTTGTCAGATAAATGTTAATTTCTTCATCCTCAATAACACGAAGTGCATCCATTAAAAATTTAGGGTTAAATCCAATCAATAAATCTTTACCCTCTTTGGCAATAAGAATATCCTCGTTCATTGAACCGAGCTGCGACTGAATTTTTAACTCCATTGTATCATCGCCGATATTAATGATAATCGGTTTCTTATCTCCTTCTTTGACAAGAAGCATTGCTCTGTCGATACAGTTTAACAATTCTTTCTTGTTCACTCTTACTTTTGTTTCATAATCGCTTGAAAGCATTTGGTCGATTTTAAAGTATTCTCCTTCAATAAGTCGGGACACAACAACTGTCTGGTCAAATTCAAATACAATATGATTGTCCGTAAAATAAATGTTTGCTTTGCTTTCCACTTCACCGGAGAGAATTTTGCTAATCTCAATCAAAGTCTTTCCGGGAACGATTACTTTTCTTGATGTATAATTATTCATTAATTCTACTTTTCTGATAGAAATTCTGTGTCCGTCCAGCGCGACCACTTTCAGAATATTCTCATTGATCTCGAACAATTCCCCTGTCATCAACTTATTGCTATCGTGATCGGAGATTGTAAAGATCGTCTGTCTTATAATCTCTTTCAAAGTAAACTGCGATAATTCTACAGGTTCTTCTCTCTCGATATAAGGCAGATAAGAAAATTCTTCTCCTGATTTTCCTGCAATATTAAATTTTGCTTTTTCACAAGTAATTAATGTTTGAAGATTTGGCTGTGTTTCAATAACAACTTCATTATCAGGTAATTTTCTAACAATTTCAGAAAAGATTTTTGCATCGATGGCAATTAAACCTTTTTCGATAATATCTCCTTCAATAATTGTTTCGATTCCAAGTTCCATATCGTTTGCTGTTAATTTAATAATATCTGTTGTTGCATCTATCAAAATACATTCAAGGATAGGCATTGTTGTTTTTGAAGGTACTGCTTTAGAAACAATGCTTACACCTTTAACTAAATTCGATTTTGTACAAATGATTTTCATGTGTTGTTAACTCCTTTCGTAATCCCCCTAGAGAGTAAATAATATAAAAGATATCCGCCTTATCCGTCGTAGGGGCTGGGGATATGTGGATAACTCCCCTTAAACCTGTAAATAAAAGCATTCTAAGGTTGGATAAGTATGTTCATATCTGCTTTATAATGTGTGTAACCTTTAAGGATAACTTTTAAACCGGGTTTAACTTTTTCTTAATAATGTCAATTGTATTGTTAAGTGTCTCGTTTGTTTTCAACTCAGCCTTGATTTTATCCACACCGTGGTTAATAGTGGAGTGGTCGCGGCCGCCAAGAATAATTCCAATAGATTTTAAAGGCGTATCTATCATTGTTCGGCAAAGATACATGGCAATCTGTCTTGGCATAACGATTTCTGAGTTACGTTTACCGCTTTTTAAGTCGGCAACAGACACATTAAAATGTTCCGCAACAACATCTATAATTAAATCAATAGTAATAGTACGGTTTTCATTCGGAGAAATAATATCCTTTAAAGCCTCTGCGGCAAGAGGAATATCAATCTCTTTGGAAGAATTATAGTTCAGTTTATAAAGGGCAATTAATTTATTTAAAGACCCTTCCAATTCTCGAATATTTGATTTAACGTTGTTGGCGATATATTCCACAACATCATCAGGAATATGATAAACATCTAAATTATCCAGTTCGATTTTCTTCTGAAGAATAGCCATTCTTGTCTCATAATCCGGTGAGGAAATATCAGCAATAAGCCCCCATTCAAAACGGGTGCGAAGGCGTGCTTCCAGTGTTTCAAAGTCTTTCGGCGGTTTATCACTGGAAAGAATAATCTGTTTTCCTGATACATGAAGGTGGTTAAAAGTATGGAAAAATTCTTCCTGTGTACTCTCTTTACCTATAATAAATTGAACGTCATCAATTAAAAGCACGTCAATATTGCGGTATTTTTCCCTAAAAGAAGTCATTGTAGACTCGTTTCCGGTACGACCGCTTTTAATTGCTTCAATCAGTTCGTTTGTAAATGTTTCACTTGTAACATATAACACCTTTTTTGTCGGATCTTCCTCTAATATAAAGTGGGCGATTGAGTGCATAAGGTGGGTTTTTCCCAATCCTACACCCCCGTATAAAAAGAGAGGGTTGTACACTTCGCCGGGAGATTCGGCAACTGCCAAAGATGCCGCATGGGCAAACTGGTTGTTGTTACCTACGACAAAAGTATCAAAGGTGTATTTGTGATTTAGGTTGGCTTGTTCAATAATGGTCTTAATTTTCTGATTTTCTTCTTTTGTTTCGGTTTTTTTAATATCGTCTTCACAAATAAAAGTTACGTTATATTCCTCATCTGTTACTTCGGCGATACAAACACGCAAAGGAAGTTCGTATTTATGTTTTATGTGGTCGATACTTGCTTTTAACTCACATAGAAGAAAAACGGTATTGTCCTTTACTTCATGCACCTTTAAAGGTTTAATCCATGTATTAAAAGACACATTTGAAAGCCCATATTCAATTCTTAATTTTTCAATAATTTCACTCCACTTTTCCTTGACGATATTCATATTAACGACTCCTAATCTTGCATTTGTGCATAGTACACCTACTATACCTATACTATAATACAGTATATTTTACATCAAAATTGATTTTTAGGCAATGAAAAATCATGTGGATAACTTTATAAACATGGAAAAAGCCAGCAAAATAGGGGAAAACTGTCGAGCAAAAATCGAAAATGCACATAAAATTAACATTATATCCCCGAGATATCCACAAGTTATCCACACGATGTGGATAATGTGGAGAAATGAAAAAAATAGTACAAAATTGTAGGTTTTGCTTGACGAAAATGGGTTTTATAACTATAATTAAAAGCGATGTCTTTAAAAAATAATATACTTATATATATAGTATAGGTTTGAGTTTAAGGAGGTGGATATCAATGAAAATGACATTCCAACCAAAAAAGAGATCTAGAGCGAAAGTTCACGGATTCAGAGCAAGAATGAGCACAGCAGGTGGAAGAAAAGTTTTAGCTGCTAGAAGAGCAAAAGGAAGAAAGAAATTATCAGCGTAGGCCGCATATATGTGGCCTTTTCTTCTATAAAAATTGGGAGATGAAAGATGCAATTTTCCGAATCTTTAAAGAAAAACAGAGATTTTCAAATCGTATATAAGCGTGGCAAATCGTACGCAAATAAATATTTGGTTATGTATAAGAAGCCAAACGGCTTAAATAAAAACAGAATAGGAATTTCGGTAAGTAAAAAAGTAGGAAACAGTGTAGTAAGGCACAGGCTGACTCGTTTGATTAGAGAAAGTTATCGACTACAAGAAAGTAAAATGCAATGTGGATATGATATAGTTGTGATTGCGAGGGCGTCAGCAAATGGAAGAACGTACAGAGAAATGGATAGTGCCCTAATCCACTTGGCAAAACTTCATCATATATATAATCTGATGGAAAAGAAAAATGGAGATGGAATAAGTGAAGAAGTTACTTATAATGCTAATTAAATTTTATAGAAAATATTTATCCGGATTGAAAGTAAGAACTCACTGTATTTATATACCTACCTGTTCGGAATACGGGTTGGAAGCAATTGAGAAATACGGTGCTTTTAAGGGAAGTCTTCTTACGATATGGAGAATTATGCGTTGTAATCCATTTTCAAAAGGGGGATATGACCCCGTACCTTAAAGTGCAGTAGGAGGAAAAAATATGACTGGTACATTATTGACACAGGCAACTACGCCGATTATTGGACAGATAGCATGGTTGCTCGGAAAATTAATGGACGGTATTTTTAATGTAATGAGCAGTTTATTCGGTATTGAGAATATCGGTATCTGTATTATTATCTTTACAATCATTATTTATACATTATTAATACCGTTGACAATTAAGCAGCAGAAGTTTTCAAAGATGTCTGCAGCAATGAATCCTGAACTTCAGGCAATTCAGAAAAAATACAGAGGTAAAAGAGATCAAACGTCCATGCTGAAAATGCAGGAAGAAACCCAAATGGTTTATGATAAGTATGGAACGTCACCGACAGGCGGTTGTGGTTCGCTTTTAATTCAGTTTCCTATTTTATTAGGACTTTGGCAGGTAATTCAGAATATTCCGGCATATGTAGGCGGAATTAAAGAGGCCTATATGCCTCTTGTAAACTCCATTATGGCAACAGACGGTTACCAAAAAGTTATGGAAGGTATCGGAAAAGCCTCTCCTATTTTGATAGATCCGAAACATTTTGATTATACAAAAACAAATACAATTATTGACGTATTATATAAATTTCAGGATAGTACATGGGATACATTGGCAGACAAGTTCAGTAATTTAGAGCCGATTATCGAAAGTACACATCAGAACGTACAGCATTTAAACAGTTTTCTCGGAATTAACCTTGCAGAAACACCGAAGACAATGTTTATGGATGGAATTAAGACAGGTGCATTTGTATTAATTATTATGGCATTACTTATTCCGGTTTTATCAGGTCTTACACAGTGGCTCAGTATTAAGTTGACATCAACAGCATCATCAACACAGACAGCAGATAATCCAATGGCAAGTCAGATGAAAATGATGAACGTTATGATGCCGATGTTATCGGTATTTATGTGTTTCACATTTCAGGCTGGTTTAGGTTTGTACTGGATTGCCAGTGCAGTTGTCCGATGTGTGCAGCAGTTAATTATTAACAAGCATTTGGAAAAAATATCGGTAGATGATTTGATTGCTAAGAATGTAGAGAAAGTGAAGAAGAAACGTGAGAAAAAGGGAACTTCTGCTAAGAACATCAACGAAATGGCTCAGAGAAATGTAAGAAATATTCAAGAGCCAAACGTAAAGAAAATGTCAGAAGCAGAGAAAGAAGAGCGTTTGAAAAAAGCAGCAGAAGCAAATAAAAATGCTAAATCGGGAAGTCTTGCATCAAAAGCAAACATGGTAAAGAGATTTAATGAGAATAACTAAGGGGGTTTCATTATGAATGAAATTACAGTATCGGCAAAAACATTGGACGATGCGATTACAGAGGCTCTTATTCAGTTAGGCGCTACAAGCGATCAGGTTGAATACGATGTAATTGAAAAAGGAAGTGCCGGATTTCTTGGAATAGGAAGCAAACAGGCAGTTATTAAGGCATGGAGGAAAGTTGAAACACCTGTTGTAGAAGAGATTAAGGAAGAAATTAAACAAGAGATAAAAGAAGAAAAAGAACTTACTATTACGAAAAAAGTTGTTGAAGAGCATCCGGTGAAAGAACATAAAGAACACAAACTCGGAACAGTAGAGAAGACGACTGTATCGGCTTGTGAAGCATTTTTACATGATGTATTAAAAACAATGGGAATGAAAGTTGAAATTATTTCTCACATTGACGAGGAAGGTGCGTTAAATATTGAGATGAAGGGTGAGAATATGGGAATTCTCATCGGAAAAAGAGGACAAACTTTAGATTCTCTTCAATATTTGACAAATCGTGTTGCGAATAAATCACAGGAAGAATATGTTCGTGTGAAATTAGACACAGAAAATTATCGTCAGAGAAGAAAAGAAACATTGGAAAATCTTGCAAAAAACATTGCGTATAAAGTGAAGAGAACAAAAAAACCGGTTTCTCTTGAACCGATGAATCCTTATGAAAGAAGAGTAATTCATTCAGCATTACAGGGTGATAAATATGTATCTACGCACAGTGAAGGTGAAGAACCGTACAGACGCGTAGTGGTAACATTGGCAAGAAGATATTAAAAATAAAGGCGGCATCTTTTATAAAGAGGCTGCCTTTTTTGAAAGGAAGATTTCTTATGAAAAAAGATACGATTGCGGCAATCGCAACGGCAATGTCCAGCGCAGGAATAGGTATTGTCAGGATAAGCGGAAGCGAAGCGATAGAAATTATTCAGAAGATATTCAGAGGAAAAAAAGAAAAGAATTTTGCGGAAGAAAACACATATACAATCCATTACGGATATATTGCCGACGGGGAAGAAATCATTGACGAAGTGTTGGTGATGCTGATGAAAGCGCCCCACAGTTATACCGGAGAGGATACGGTGGAAATAGATTGCCACGGCGGAATTTATGTTGTGAAAAAGATTATGGAAACCGTTATTAAATATGGCGCAAGACCGGCAGAGCCGGGAGAATTTACAAAAAGGGCTTTTTTAAACGGAAAAATGGATTTATCGCAGGCAGAGGCGGTTATAGATATTATCGACTCGAAAAATGAATATGCGTTAAAGAGTTCCGTTAGCCAGTTAAAAGGTTCGGTACAGAAAAAAATCAAGGAAATCAGAGAAGAAATTTTATATCATACTGCATTTATTGAAACGGCATTGGATGATCCTGAGCATATAAGTGTAAACGGGTATGGGGAAACTTTAAAAGAAGTTGTGGATAAGTTGTTGGAAGAAATCGACAGGTTGCTGATAAGTGCAGATAATGGTAGAATAATCAAGGAAGGAATTAAAACCGTTATTGTCGGAAAACCAAACGCCGGAAAATCATCGCTGTTAAATGTACTTGTAGGCGAGGAACGTGCCATTGTTACCGATATAGAGGGAACGACAAGAGATGTTTTGGAAGAAAATATTCAGTTGCAGGGTGTAAGTCTTAATATTATGGATACGGCAGGAATTCGTGAAACGAAAGATGTTGTAGAAAAAATTGGTGTGGATAAGGCGAAAAACCATGCAAATGAGGCAGATTTGATTATTTATGTGGCAGATGCCTCCAGACCTCTTGATGTAAATGATGAAGAGATTATAGAGATGATACAGGATAAACAGGCGATTGTTCTGTTAAATAAATCCGATTTGGAAATGGTTGTGACAAAGGAAGAATTACAAAAAAAATTGGACAAACCAATGATAGTTATCTCTGCGAAAGAAGAGCAGGGAATAAAAGAGTTGGAAGAAACGTTAAAAGAAATGTTTTTCCACGGAGATATTTCCTTCAATGATGAAGTATATATTACGAATATCAGACACAAAACGGCACTTCAGGATGCGGCGGAAAGTCTTAAAAAAGTGCTTATCAGCATAGAAAATGGAATGCCCGAAGATTTTTACTCTATTGATTTATTAGATGCGTATGAGTCACTTGGAAGTATTACGGGTGAAACGATAGGAGAAGATTTAGTAAATGAAATATTCAGCAAATTCTGTATGGGAAAATAAAGATGAATACGATGTTGTTGTGATAGGAGCAGGTCATGCCGGCTGTGAGGCAGGGCTTGCTACGGCTAGACTTGGACTAAAAACAATCGTATTTACGGTAAGTATAAACAGTGTTGCCCTTATGCCATGCAATCCAAACATTGGAGGAACGTCAAAAGGGCATTTGGTAAGGGAAATTGACGCTTTAGGCGGAGAAATGGGAAAGGTAATCGATAAAACTTTTATCCAGTCTAAAATGTTAAATAAATCAAAAGGACCTGCCGTACATTCATTAAGAGCGCAGGCAGATAAGGCACAGTACAGCAAAACAATGCGATGTGTACTGGAAAATCAGGAAAATTTGGAATTAAAGCAGGCGGAAGTAACGGATATTCTTGTGGAAAATGGGAAAGTAATCGGTGTGCAGACGTACTCGGGAGCGATTTACCATTGTAAAGCGGTTATTTTATGTACGGGAACGTATTTGAAATCGAGATGTATTTACGGGGAAATTAGTAACGAAACAGGTCCGGACGGTTTGCAATCAGCAAATTATTTGACGGATTGTCTGAAAAATCTTGGGATTGAAATGTACCGCTTTAAGACGGGAACACCTGCGAGAATTGACAGAAACTCTATTGATTTCAGTAAAATGGAAGAGCAGTTCGGCGATGAGAAAGTCGTTCCGTTCTCCTTTACAACAAATCCGGATGACGTACAGATTGAACAGGCATCCTGCTGGCTTACTTATACGAATGAAAAAACACACGAGATTATCCGTAAAAATTTAGACCGTTCGCCATTGTTTTCGGGAATGATTGAAGGAACAGGACCACGATACTGTCCGTCTATAGAAGACAAAGTTGTAAAATTTGCGGACAAAAACAGGCATCAGGTATTTATTGAGCCGGAAGGGTTGGATACAAATGAGATGTATATCGGGGGAATGTCCAGTTCACTGCCGGAAGATGTTCAGTATGAAATGTACAGAAGTGTTCCGGGCTTGGAAAATGCGAGAATTATGCGAAATGCTTATGCGATTGAGTATGATTGCATTGATGCAAGACAACTGTATCCGACATTGGAATTTAAGAAAATAGAGGGACTTTACAGTGGCGGACAGTTTAACGGAAGCTCAGGATATGAAGAAGCGGCGGCACAGGGATTGATTGCGGGAATTAACGCAGCGCTTAAATTGCTCGGACGTGAACAGATTGTGATAGACCGTTCAGAAGGATATATCGGTGTTTTGATTGATGATTTGGTGACAAAAGAAAGTCATGAACCGTATCGTATGATGACTTCCCGCGCAGAATATCGTTTGTTATTAAGACAGGATAATGCGGATCAGAGGTTGACGGAAGTCGGATATAAAGTAGGATTGATTTCAAATGATAGATATTCTCATTTAAAAGAAAAAGAAAAACAGATTGCTCAGGAAGTTGAGCGAGTGAAACATACAAATATAGGGGCAAATGCAAAAGTACAGGAAGTTTTGGAAAAGTACGGAAGCACACCTCTTAATTCGGGGACAACTTTGGCAGAATTAATCAGAAGACCGGAGTTAAACTATGAGGCTCTTGCGCCGATTGATGAAAAGAGAGAAAAATTAAGCGATGAAGTGATTGAACAGGTAAATATCCGTATTAAATACGAAGGATATATTACACGTCAGATGAAACAGGTAGAACAGTTTAAAAAATTGGAAACAAAACGAATTCCGGATGATATTGATTATGATGATGTGAAAAGTCTTAGAATTGAAGCGGTACAAAAATTAAAACAGTATCGTCCTATTTCTATCGGGCAGGCGTCCAGAATTTCAGGCGTTTCTCCTGCGGATATTTCTGTACTTCTCGTATATATGGAACAGTGGGGAAGATAAGATGAGTAAACTATTTGAAGAAAAATTAGCACATTTGGATATCGTATTGGATGATACACAGAAACAACAGTTTTATCGGTTTTATGAAATACTCGTAGAATGGAACTCTTTTATGAATTTGACGGGAATTACAGAGTATGAGGAAGTGAACGAAAAACATTTTGTAGACAGTGTATCGTTAGTAAAAGCAGTGGACGTTTTAAAAGTAAAAAAGGTAATTGACGTGGGAACGGGAGCAGGTTTTCCGGGAATTCCTCTGAAAATAGCATTTCCGCATTTAGAAATTGTTCTCTTGGATTCGTTGAATAAAAGAGTGAAATTTTTAAATGAAGTGATTGAGCAACTTGGATTAACAGGGATAAGAGCAATTCATGGGAGAGCGGAAGATTATGCGAAACAGAAAGAATATCGAGAACAATTTGACCTTTGTGTTTCACGTGCGGTAGCAAACCTTTCGACTTTATCGGAATATTGTCTTCCGTATGTAAATGTAGGTGGAATGTTTATTCCATATAAATCGGGAGAAATTGATGCAGAAGTGGAAGCGTCAAAGAAAGCAATTCATGTTTTAGGCGGAAAACTTTCGGAAGTAATTAAATTTCAGTTACCGGAAACGGATATTGGACGTTCTTTCGTGAAAATAGAAAAAGTACAAAATACAAGTAAAAAATATCCAAGAAAAGCCGGATTACCGGCAAAAGAGCCACTTTTATAAAGTGGCTCTTTTGCTATTCTGTTTCTAAAAAAATCTGTAATTGTTCGATAAATATTTCCGGTTGTTCTATATGAGGAGCAAGGAGCGACTTTTCAATATGTGCAACTTCAATGGAAGGAAGTTTCTCTTGATATTGTTCTCCTATGCATTTGCATTCTTCTATGCGTTCGTCCCCTGAAATAATAAAAACACTGTTATTCAAAGAGTGTAGGGTATTGACTACATTTGCGTTTAAATAACGTCCTTTTATACTTGCAAAAATATATTTTGATGCAGAGTTGTAAGTATGAGCAGATTCATAATAATGTTGTATTAATTCTTCGGAGATTTTATTACTGTTGTAGTAATATGCATCCTCTAATAAAGAAGTAATATTTTTCTTGGTAAAAATTATATTATAAACTAATGTACCGATAATATGTGTGTTCAAAAGTATTTTTAATGCCTTACTGTTTTTGTTAGGTGATTTGTTCAATGATGCAAAAGAATGTGGAGAAACCATAATAATTTTATTGATAATGGTATCATCCATATGACACGCCATTAAAACAAATGAGGAAGATAATCCGCTTACGACAATATCTGTTTTTCTGCCGATTACCTGTTTAATAAAATCTGTAATTAACTGTACATATAAATAATTGGTATATGTGATGTTTGGTTTTTCTGAACGACCACAGCCAAGCAAATCTATTGCATAAACAGTGTTACTTTTAGATAATTCTTTAATAACTTTGTTCCATTCATATCCCGAACTCATTGCAGTCGTATCGTGAATGAGAAGAAGAGGTTTTCCGGTTCCGTGTTTTGTATAAAATATTTTACCAAAACGCCATTCATAATAATTTCCTTTAATTTTATCTAAAACATTTTCAACTGTAGAAATAAAATAGATTAGTTTATTTATAAGAAACATAACAAATGTAGTTATTCCTGCAAATAAGGCACAGTTTCTTAATTTCTTTTTCCAATTCATGGAATCACCTCGCGTCTTTTTTGATTTTATTATACTACAGAACAAAAGACAAGGAAAGAAAATGTTTCACGTGAAACATTTTTAAGTAAAATCTTAAAAAATAACAATGTTTCACGTGAAACATTGTAGATTTAAAAATAAAAAGGTGTTATAATTGGAAAGTGACAGAAAGGGGACTATACAAATGGGAAGAATAATAGCGATTGCAAATCAGAAGGGTGGAGTTGGAAAAACAACTACATCTATTAATTTGTCCGCTTGTTTAAGTGCTTTAGGAAAAAAAGTTTTGGCAATAGACATGGATCCGCAGGGAAATATGACTAGTGGATTGGGAATAGATAAGGACAATGTGGAATATACTGTTTATGATTTGATTATTGGAGAGGCTGATATTGAAAAAGTTATCTGCAAAGAAACTTTAGAAAACTTAGATGTTTTACCGACAAATATTGATTTATCAGCAGCCGAAATCGAGTTGATTGGAGTAGATAATAAAGAATATATTATCAGAGATGCGGTAGAGAAGGTGAAAGAAGACTATGATTTTATTATTATTGACTGTCCGCCGTCATTGAGTATGCTGACAATCAATGCGATGACAACGGCAGACACAGTTCTCGTTCCAATTCAGTGTGAATATTATGCACTGGAAGGTTTGAGTCAGTTGATACATACAATAGATTTAGTGAAGGAACGTTTAAATCCAAGATTGGAAATGGAAGGCGTTGTCTTTACAATGTATGATGCTAGAACGAATTTATCCCTTCAGGTTGTGGAAAATGTAAAAGAAAATCTGAATAAAGCAATCTACAAAACAATTATTCCAAGAAACATACGTTTAGCAGAAGCACCAAGTCATGGAATGCCAATTAATTTGTATGACCCGAAATCAGCAGGTGCGGAAAGTTATATGTTGTTAGCAGAAGAGGTAATTAATAAAGGAGAAGAATAATGGCGGTAAAACGTGGAGGTTTGGGAAAAGGACTGGACAGCCTGATTCCTGAAAAAAAGGAAGTAAAAACAAAACAGGAAAAGCCTGCCAAAGCAGGAGAGCAAATGGTAAAGTTATCACTGATTGAGCCAAATCGGTCACAGCCAAGAAGAATGTTTGAAGAGGATTCTTTATTAGAATTGGCAGATTCAATTAAACAGTTTGGTGTATTACAACCATTGCTTGTACAGAAGAAAGACGATTTCTATGAAATTATTGCAGGGGAAAGACGCTGGAGAGCGGCAAAACTTGCGGGAATAAAAGAAGTTCCGGTTGTTGTAAGAAAATATACGGATCAGGAAATGGTAGAAATTGCACTGATTGAAAATATTCAAAGAGAAAACTTAAATCCGATAGAAGAGGCAATGGCGTATAAACGTCTTTTAGAAGAATTTTCTTTAAAACAGGACGAAGTGGCAGAGAGAGTTTCTAAGAGTAGAACAGCGGTAACAAACTCATTACGTCTGTTGAAGTTGAATGAAAAAGTGCAGCAAATGATTATTGATGATATGATTTCCACAGGACATGCGAGAGCATTACTTGCCATTGAAGATGAAGAACAACAGTATCTTTTGGCAGACAAAATTTTTAATGAAAAATTGAGCGTGCGTGAAACGGAAAAATTAATCAAAGAGTTAAAAAATCCGAAAAAGGAAAAAACAAAAAAAGTAATAGAAAATGACTTTATTTATAAGGCAAGTGAAGAGAGAATGAAATCACTTATGGGAACAAAAGTCAGTATCAATCCAAAGGCAAACGGTAAAGGAAAAATAGAAATCGAATATTATTCGGAAGAAGATTTTGAACGCATCTATGATATGATTATGAGTATAGAAAAAGGAGATGCGTAGAATGAGCAGTAAAATATTAGAAAGTATTGGAATTGATCCGTTTTATATTTTGGTTGTCATGCTGTTGTTAATTGTATTGCTGTTTGTACTTGTTATCGGTATCAACATGAAATATAATCGTCTGAAAGCAAGTTATAATTCTTTTATGCGTGGAAAAGACGGAAAAACATTGGAAAAAAGTATTTTATCTAAGTTTAAAGAAATTGATGCGCTTTCCACTCTGACAAAAAGAACACGACAGGAAGTAAAAGAAATGAGTCAGAAAATGGCAGGCTCATATCAGAAAGTGGGAATTGTAAAATACGATGCTTTTAATGAAATGGGTGGAAAATTAAGTTTTGCCCTAACAGTGTTAGACGGAAATGACAATGGATATATTATTAATGCAATGCACAGCAGGGAAGGCTGTTATCTCTATATAAAAGAAATTGTAAAAGGACAAAGTTATATAGAACTTGCCGAGGAAGAGGCAGAATCATTAGAAAGAGCAATTTATCAGGAAACATTCGGTTTAGATGTTTAAAGGAAATTAGGAGGAAGATGATATGTTAGACATTAAATTTTTGAGAAGTAATCCGGAGGTAGTAAAGCAGAATATTCGCAATAAATTTCAGGATGCAAAATTACCTTTAGTAGATGAAGTAATTGAACTAGATAAAAGAAACAGAGAAATTAAACAGGAAGTAGAAGCATTACGAGCAAATAAAAACCAAATTTCTAAAAAAATCGGCGCTTGTATGGCACAGGGTAAAAAAGAAGAAGCAGAAGAATATAAAAGACAGGTAGCGCAGAATGCAGGAAGAATGGAAGAATTGTCAGCAGAAGAAAAAGAAGTGGAAGAAAAAATTAAAACAATTATGATGACAATTCCAAATATCATTGATCCGTCAGTTCCAATCGGAAAAGATGACAGTGAAAATGTAGAGTTAGAAAAATTCGGGGAACCGATTGTTCCTGATTTTGAAATTCCATATCACACAGAGATTATGGATAAATTCAACGGAATTGATACAGAGGCAGCCGGAAAAGTTGCAGGACAGGGATTTTACTATTTAATGGGAGATATTGCAAGACTACATTCAGCAGTTATCTCATATGCTCGTGATTTTATGATCGACAGAGGATTTACTTACTGTATTCCTCCATATATGATTCGCAGTAACGTTGTTACAGGTGTAATGAGTTTTGCAGAAATGGATTCCATGATGTACAAAATAGAGGGAGAAGATTTATATCTCATCGGAACAAGTGAGCATTCTATGATTGGAAAATTTATCGACACATTAAATGATGAAGAAAAACTGCCATATACATTAACAAGTTACTCACCATGTTTCCGTAAAGAAAAAGGTGCTCATGGTATTGAAGAACGTGGTGTATACAGAATTCACCAGTTTGAAAAACAGGAAATGATTGTTGTATGTAAACCGGAAGAAAGTATGGAATGGTATGAAAAGATGTGGAAAAACACAGTAGACTTATTCCGTTCTCTTGATATTCCGGTTCGTACATTGGAATGCTGCTCAGGTGATTTGGCAGACTTAAAAGTGAAATCGGTGGACGTAGAAGCATGGTCACCAAGACAGCAGAAATACTTTGAGGTGGGAAGTTGTTCAAACCTTGGAGATGCACAGGCAAGAAGACTTGGCATCAGAGTAAAAGGAAAAGACGGAAAATATTTTGCCCACACATTAAACAATACAGTAGTTGCACCACCTAGAATGTTAATCGCATTTTTAGAAAATAATCTACAGGCAGACGGCAGTGTGAGAATTCCTGAAGCATTAAGAGCATATATGGGTGGAAAAACAGAAATCAGATAATACAAAGGCGGAAATAAGGTGCATGAATTTTTAAAAGCAATCGGATTTTCAGATTTAACGACAAAAAAAGAATTAAAGGAAATATTATCGGATATAGAAAATGACTTTTCTACAGAACAGAGGATTACTTTGGAAGAAAATGTGGATTACTGCGAGAGAAAAAAAGAATTTGGGGATAACATCGGCGTTACCGTTTGCGGAGAAATAAATGAGGAAGGTGAATTTGAAAGAGAATATTACTATCCTTATTTTGAGGGAACGGGAGTGACAAGTTATGCCGATGTTATTTTGGAAAAACGTATGGAGAGAGAAATGTATGCCGGAGTTTGCGAAGAGATGAAAGTGGGGGTAAGTCTTATTTTCCACTTGCAGAATATGGCGGAGTATCGGAGAGAAAAACGTCTTGGTCATATTAAGAAAAATTCTATTTCCGTCACGTTATCCGCACTGGCAGAGGGCGGAACGATTTTATTCCCCATACAGAAAGATGAATTGCAGGAACAGAGAAGTCAGGAAGATGCGAGAAATCGAATGATGCTGATGAGTGCCGCAAAAAGCGGAGACCAGCAGGCAATTGAAAGTCTTACATTAGATGATATTGATATTTATTCTCAAGTATCTAAGAGATTAATTACGGAGGACGTATTTAGCATTGTGGATACTTATTTTATGCCGTATGGTGTAGAGTGCGACAGATATTCCATTATGGGAACGATTTTGGATATAAAAGAAATACATAATTCTTACACAAATGAGGAATTATATATATTCACACTGGATGTAAATGAATTGGTTTTTGATGTATGTGTTCCAAAGAAAAGTGTAATGGGAGAACCGGCAATCAGAAGAAGATTTAAAGGGAATATATGGTTGCAAGGTCGCATTAATTTCGGTATAATATAAAAGATGAGAAGAAATCAGAAGATTTCTTCTCGGATTGAGTTCTCTTAGTTAAATGGATATAACAAGTGCCTCCTAAGCACTAGTTGTGAGTTCGATTCTCGCAGGGAACGGTTGAGGAAAAGGAAATGGCGAAAGTCATTTCCTTTTTTTATGAGGATATTAAAAAATTAGTAAATATATAAGGAATATTTTGAAAGAGGAAAATTATGGGTAAGAATATAGATGAAAAAATTATTTTGATGTAATATATAAACATATAGTAAAGTGAAAAGTAACGGAGGAAAAGATATTATGGGATACTTAGGAAAAGCATTACTAGGAGCAGCAATTGGTGTAGGAACTGTAGCAGCCATTCCCATTACCGGAGGCGGTTCTGTTTTGGCAGGGACTAGTTTAATAGCATCATTAACGGGAGCAGGTGTGATTGCAAGTGCTGCAGGCGTAGGGGGAGCAGCAACAGGGGCTGTAGTTCAGGGAGTAGAAAATATAAAAAAAGAAAAAGATATTAAAGAGGCAAAAGCAGCATCTTTTCAAGACGGTATGAATGAAGGTAAAGCAAAAACGGTAGATGAACTGAAAAAAGTATATGATTTTTATCTAGCGACAACAGCGTTATCATATTATATAGCGAGATGTGATGGTGAAATTTCAGAAGAAGAGCAACTAGAGATAGATTTTGATTTAGATGCTATAAAGAAGAATGCAGATATTCCAGATTCAATAAAATGCGAAATGGATAGGATAGCAAGAAATAACTATTTACGTTTTGATGATGTGGAAATCTATCTTGACAAAATTAGTATTGAAAGTTTACAAAGATTAGAAAATGATGTTCAGGAAATAATAGAAGCAAACGGACATATAAGTGAGGAAGAAGCGTTTGCGAAAAATCTTTTTCTAAATTATATAGAACAGAGAAAAAGGTGTGAAAATCATGAGTAAAGCACAAGATTTAAAAAAAGTTCGCGATAACAACGGATTGGGAATGAGAACAAGGGAGTTTATAATTGATAACAAAGAAGAAACAATTCAATCATATTATGAGAATATTTTATCTGTAGAGGAAATAAATAAATCGATAGAAGAATACAGAGTAAATATGGATACTGTTTCAAAAGAATTTAAAGAGCGCACGAAACTACAAGATAAAGACGTTGCTTTTTTAACAGTGGCAACTATGTTGCAATGTGCAAGAATATATTTGGTTAATTACCTTACAAAAATAGAAAAAGCCGGAAGTGGAAATAAAAAGGAAGCAGTTTTACATCAGAAACAGAATAGAATCTTAGGAAAATTCGGTTTTGAAGACAATGAACATGCAAGGTTATATTATGCTCCATTAAAGCAGATTGTTCTAGGAAGGGGAGTTCCGTATGATGCAACAGCATATTTGTCAGAGAACTATAAACTTTTTAAAGGTGCAAATCACAGATTTTCTACATTAGGGCATGATCCCCTGTTTGGCATGATTTTTGGAACAGCAAATATTCTTACCAATACAATAACTTGTAACCAAAAAAAAGTACTCACGACAAACCATGTTCTATATGATGAAACTATGAAGAATCCTAAAATAGGAGAAGATGCTTCAACATTAAAAATGTTTGAAAGTGTAAAAAATAGGGTTATCAATGAAAAAGAGGCTGTTGTGGCAGCAGCAATTAAACAGTTAATACATATTGGGACTGATTTATATACACCATGTGGAATACAACTTCCGGGAATAAGTTTGATTTTAGATAAGGCAAATGTGGAAAAATTGACTAAATATGTTAGTACGGGAGACGTAATTAAATTTGGTGCATCGGCAGCGCTGGATTATTTGATTAATATGATTATTAAAATAGTTCATAGTTGTAAGTGGTTGTATGAAGAAGATGGAGATTTTTCAAAGGAGTTGTATGAGATTAGAACACGAAAAATTATTTTATATTCTAATTTATTTGCAACTTCAAGTAATGTCATTTATACAGGATTGACGGGGAATATGAAAAACTTCGATTTTGGTGGATTTGCAATAACAGCGTATCGGCTGTTTAGTGATACGAAGTTTATGGATAAAATCAAATATGAATTTTTGAATAGCCAAGTAAGTAAAGTATATGAAGAAAATTTAGGGGAAGATAGTTTGTATTATTAATAGGAGTGCCTATAGTGTAGATACAAGTAACGGCGGCATCGGTTTCTTTCGTATTTGTATTTTATCATTCGCCAACATATTTTGATAATAGATATGAAGATGAATGGATAATTGATAAACTGTCAGAGGAGATGATAAGGGATATAGATAAATCGGAAGTAATTAGTTCACATTTAATAGATAGTCGGATTTTGGAATCTATTTCAACTAAAGAATTATCCGGAGGCGTAAAAACGTTAATTTTAATGGAACACGATATATCAGGAAAGATATTTAATGTATCTGTTTGTGGAGATAACTGTGCAAAATGGATTCTTGAAATAGGAAAGAAAAAAGATTTGACAGTGAATTTAAGGCATATTATGAATTTGGGGGAGAAAACATTTGAAATGAAAATTTTTAATACAGGAAAAATTGTTCATAATATGCAAGAATTTGTTGAGATTGCAGGACAGTATGTGTAGGTGAAGATAATTATTATGTATTGATTACAAGAGAAAATTTATATAATCTGCCATATAGCGTTGAGGAAATATAGGGATTGCATACATCAGGAAAATATCACGATACAAAAAAGTATATCAACAGATGTATAGAATATTACGTGGATAGCAAAGAATTTTTTAGTTGGGAACGGTTTTTTACAAAAGTACTGATAGAAAAAACAAAATCCACATATTTGAAATATAATAAATCAAGATTAAATGGAACGTATTTACATGAGAAAAATAAAGAACTTATTTTAAAGGCGATAAAAGGGCCGTATTTTAATTAATAGCATTGTTTTTTCCCTCCATTTCCTATATACTTATACCATATGCGTAAAAATATTGGAGGAATATCAATGAAGAATAGATTAAAAAGAGGACTCGGAATTTTACTCAGCATAATTCTGATTTCTCAGTGCGGAGGATATGTGCAGGCGACAGATGTACAGCAGCCGACAGAGCAGATGACACCGGAGCAGCAGAAAGAGGCGGAAATACAGGCGTCCTACAACAAAACGGTAGAAAGCAACGCTATACCGAACTGGCCGCAAGGCCCACAGGTTTACGGGGATTCCGCAATTGTTATGGATATGAAAACAGGGGCGATTTTGTATGCAAAAGGAATTGACGAGCAGAGATATCCGGCGAGTATCACGAAAATTTTGACAGCGTTGGTTGCCATTGAGAACTCAAAATCGACAGATATAGTAAAATTTTCGCAGGAAAGTATTCAGTCACTTGAGCCGGGATATGCACATATTGCCATGAAAGCAGGGGAAGAAATTACAATGAAAGACGCTCTTCATGCTTTGATGCTTGCTTCGGCAAATGAGGTGGCTTATGCAATTGGTGAAACTGTGGGCGGAACGCATGAAAATTTTGTCAAGATGATGAACGACAGAGCGAAAGAGTTGGGGTGTACCCATACACATTTCATTAATACAAACGGAATGTTTGATGAACAGCATTACACTTCGGCAAGAGATATGGCTCTCATTGCAAGGGAAGCGTTCAGTCATCAGGAGTTGTTAGATATTGTGCAGACATTACAATATACAATTCCGCCGACAAACATGGAGGGTGAACCGAGAATATTCCAACAGAAACATAAAATGCTTTTAAACGGCAAATACCATGATGATCGCTGTATAGGCGGAAAAACAGGATATACGGAGAAATCCTACAATACCCTCGTAACGGTTATGGAACAGGGGGACATGGAAATTGTAGCAGTCATTATGAGATCCCGCAGAGATACGTTTGAGGATACAAAGAAAATCTGTGATTACGCATTTAATAACTTCAAAGAAGTCAATATTTCTGCAAATGAAACATCAAAGAGGATAAGTCATATAGAAAGTGATGCCTGTGTAACATTGCCGAAAAATATGGATTTTGATGTGCTGAGCAGAAAATGTGAGAAAAATAAAGTGGATTACTGTTACGAAGGACAGGTTGTCGGAGCGACAAAGGCAAAAATAAAAGAAGCGGAAAAAGAAAAAAAGAAAGAACCTGAAAAGAAAACGGAAGATTCATTTTTAATGAAAACAATTATTGTCGTTATCATTATTTTAATTATCGGTTTTGCAGTTATTCTTCTTTTAAATACAATTCGAAGAAAGAAAAGGAATAGAAAATAATCGTACATAAAAAGGAACTTCAACGGCGGTGTGAAGTTCCTTTTGACGTTACAGAGTGTTATAGATCAATTCCAGCATATCCACAATTTCTTTAATACTAAAGGCGCTTGTATCAATGGCGAGATGATAACTTTTTGCGTCATGCCAGTCTCGATCCGTGTAAAAGTTGTAATAGTAACTGCGGTCTTTATCTACTTTTTTTACTAATGTATGTGCCTTTTTTTCCGGAAGACCGTAACGCTCCATAACCGTTTTGATACGAAAGTCCATTGGGGCGAAAAGATAAATGTTTTTGCAGTGTTTTTCATTTCTCAGTACATAGTCCGCACATCTTCCGACAAAGATACAGTTTTCTTTAGATGCCAAGTCCTGAATGACTTTTGATTGAAGATTAAACAGCACTTCATCAATATGACCGTAGCGGTATTGGCGGTCTAAATTGTCGTCTACGTCCACCTGATACTGCCACGGTTTTTCTTTTTTCTCGTCAACAAGTTTTAACTGCTCATAAGGAATGTCGGTATGTTCCGCAGCCAGTTTGATTAATCCTTTGTCATAACAGTTAATGCCGAGACGATTTGCGAGTTCACGCCCAATCAAGCGTCCGTTACTTCCAAATTGTCGTCCGATAGTAATAATCTTCTTGCTCATGTAATCTCTCCTCTCCATAAATATACAGTAAAAAAAGTTTGTTTGTATATTATATCATATAAATAATAAATATACTATATATAGTCAGTATAGTCTGATAACATTAAGTCCTTGACAGTTCAATGGTTTCCTTACTATAATAGAATAGGATAAGAAAAAAACAATGACGAAGAGAGTAGGACTTTTTCAAAAGCAAAAGAGAGTCGGTGATGGTGGAAATCCGATGCGAGTAGGAATTGTTTGAAAATCACTTCCGAGTTGCAGATGCTGAAAATCGCAAAATGCGGTGTATAAGTTCTGCCGGTTTTCTACCGTTAAAAAGAACACATATGTAAGTATGGTGTAACAGGTGGTTAAAACGACAGTTTAGTAACTCTCGTCCTATTACGGACGGGGGTTTTCTTTTTTTAGCAGGATTTACAAAGAGCATAGACTAATCGTAAGAGGAGGAAATTATGTATCAGAAAGTATCAACGGATTTAAAATTCGTAGACAGAGAAAAGAAAATCGAGAAATTTTGGGAAGAAAATGATATCTTCAAAAAAAGTATGGAAAACCGTAAAGAGGGCGAAACGTACACATTTTATGACGGACCGCCTACAGCAAACGGTAAACCGCACATCGGACACGTATTAACTCGTGTTATCAAGGATATGATTCCGAGATACCGCACAATGAAAGGATATATGGTGCCGAGAAAAGCAGGATGGGATACACACGGTCTTCCTGTAGAACTTGAAGTAGAAAAACTTTTAGGTTTGGACGGAAAAGAACAGATTGAAGAGTACGGATTAGAACCGTTTATTTCCCACTGTAAAGAGAGTGTTTGGAAGTATAAAGGAATGTGGGAGGATTTTTCTGCAACAGTTGGTTTTTGGGCAGATATGGAACACCCATATGTCACATACGACAATAACTTTATTGAATCTGAATGGTGGGCATTAAAACAGATTTGGGACAAAGGACTTTTATATAAAGGGTATAAAATCGTACCGTATTGTCCACGTTGCGGAACTCCGCTTTCCAGCCACGAAGTTGCACAGGGATATAAAGATGTAAAGGAAAAATCAGCAATCGTAAGATTTAAAGTAAAAGACGAAGACGCTTACATTTTAGCATGGACAACAACGCCGTGGACACTTCCTTCAAACGTTGCCCTTTGTGTAAATCCGGAAGAAACTTATGTAAAAGTAAAAAACGACGGGTACACATATTACATGGCTGAAGCATTAGTGGAAAGCGTATTGGAAGGCGATGTGGAAGTCGTTGAACGCTACACGGGAAAAGAATTGGAAGGAAAAGAATATGAACCGTTATTCCCATTCGTAGAATTGAATAAAAAAGCATATTATGTAACTTGTGACACATATGTTACACTTACGGACGGTACCGGAGTTGTTCATATTGCTCCCGCTTTTGGTGAGGACGATGCACAGGTAGGACGTAAATATGATTTACCATTCCTTCAGTTAGTAGATGAAAAAGGTGAGATGACAGAAGAAACAGCATGGCCGGGCATATTCTGTAAAAAGGCAGATCCATTTGTTTTGGAAGATTTGGAAAAGAGGGGACTTTTGTTCGCCGCTCCAAACTTTGAACATAGTTATCCTCACTGCTGGCGTTGTGATACACCGCTTATCTATTATGCACGTGAGTCGTGGTTTATTAAAATGACAGAAGTAAAAGATGACTTAATCAGAAATAACAATACAATTAACTGGATTCCGGAAAGTATAGGTAAAGGACGTTTTGGCGATTGGCTTGAAAATGTTCAGGACTGGGGAATCAGCCGAAATCGTTACTGGGGAACTCCGCTAAACGTATGGGAATGTGAATGCGGACATATGCACTCTATCGGAAGTATTGCGGAATTAAAAGAACTTTCTGACAACTGTCCTGACGATATTGAATTACACCGTCCGTTTATCGATAAAGTGACAATTAAATGCCCTCACTGTGGAAAAGAAATGCACAGAGTACCGGAAGTAATCGATTGCTGGTTTGACAGCGGGGCTATGCCGTTTGCACAACATCATTATCCGTTTGAAAATAAAGAATTGTTCGAGCAGCAGTTCCCTGCAAACTTTATTTCAGAAGCGGTTGACCAGACAAGAGGTTGGTTCTACTCATTACTTGCCATTTCAACACTTGTATTTAACGAAGCGCCATATAAAAACGTTATTGTTTTAGGTCATGTACAGGATGAAAAAGGACAGAAGATGAGTAAATCCAAAGGAAATGCAGTTGATCCGTTTGAGGCGTTAGAGCAGTACGGAGCAGATGCAATCCGTTGGTATTTCTATATCAACAGTGCGCCGTGGTTACCGAACCGTTTTCACGGTAAGATTGTAACAGAAGGACAGAGAAAGTTTATGGGTACATTGTGGAACACATACGCATTCTTTGTACTGTATGCAAATATCGATGAGTTTGACGCGACAAAATATACATTAGAATATGATAAATTAAATGTTATGGATAAATGGTTATTGTCTAAATTGAATACATTAATCAAAACAGTAGATAATAACTTAGAGAACTACCGTATTCCTGAAAGTGCAAGAGCATTGCAGGAATTTGTAGATGATATGAGTAACTGGTATGTAAGAAGAAGCCGTGAACGTTTTTGGGCAAAAGGAATGGAGCAGGATAAAATCAATGCGTATATGACATTGTACACAGCCCTTGTAACAGTTGCGAAAGTGGCAGCGCCTATGATTCCGTTTATGACAGAAGATATTTATCAGAACCTTGTAAGAAGCATTGACAAAGATGCTCCTGAAAGTATTCATCTCTGTGATTTCCCTGTGGCAAATGAAGAGTGGATTGACACAGAGTTAGAAAGAAATATGGAGGAAGTTTTGGAAATTGTTGTTATGGGGCGTGCATGCCGTAACAGTGCAAATATCAAGAACCGTCAGCCAATCGGAAGAATGTTTGTAAAAGCGGAAGAAGAATTATCTGCATTCTATAAGGAAATTGTTGCGGAAGAGTTGAATGTAAAAGAAGTGAAATTTACAGATGATGTAAGAGATTTTACTTCATACACATTTAAACCGCAATTGAAAACAGTAGGACCAAAATACGGCAAACTGTTAGGCGGAATTCGTACAACACTCTCTGCATTAGACGGAAATAAGGCAATGGATGAGTTAAATGCAAACGATGCGTTAAAACTTGACATCGACGGACAGGAGGTTACTTTATTCAGAGAAGACCTTCTAATTGAAACGGCACAGACAGAGGGGTATGTATCAGAAAGTGACAATGGAATTACGGTTGTATTAGATACAAATCTTACAGAAGAGTTGTTACAGGAAGGATTTGTGCGTGAGATTATCAGCAAAATCCAGACAATGCGAAAAGAAGCAGACTTTGAAGTGACAGATAAAATTCATGTGACTTATGAAGGAAGCGAAAAAGCAGAAAATATTTTTGCACAATACGGAAATCAGATTGGTGATGAAGTATTGGCATTATCAGTAGAGAAGAAAACTCCGGCAGGCTATACAAAAGAATGGAACATCAACGGGGAAAAAGTGATTATGGGTGTTGAAAAATAGGAGGATTATCATGCGGCAGGAGAAGTTTAATAAAGAAGAATTCAAAAAGACAG
Organism: uncultured Lachnospiraceae bacterium; assembly: GCA_900551895.1. Classification (GTDB taxonomy): domain Bacteria; phylum Bacillota; class Clostridia; order Lachnospirales; family Lachnospiraceae; genus Faecalimonas. Next base: position 46,075 of record URXX01000011.1, read on the forward strand.
TGAAAAATAATGTAAAAAGACTTTATCGAAGAACGATAGACGAGGCAAGTCAGCAACAGTTATTTCAGGCAGTGTCTTATGCAGTGAAAGATGAAATTATTGACCAATGGCTTTTAACACAGGAACAATACAAAAAAGATGACCCTAAGACCGTGTATTATATGTCTATGGAATTTCTTATGGGAAGAGCGCTTGGAAATAATCTTATCAATTTAACTGCTTATAAAGAGGTAGCAGAAGCGTTAGACGAGATGGGAATTGACTTAAATGTTATTGAAGACCAAGAACCTGATGCAGCACTTGGAAATGGTGGTTTAGGGCGTTTGGCAGCCTGTTTCCTCGATTCTCTTGCAAGTTTGGGATACGCAGCCTATGGCTGCGGTATCCGCTATCACTATGGAATGTTTAAACAGAAAATCGAGAATGGTTTTCAGGTGGAAACGCCGGACAACTGGTTAAAAGAGGGAAATCCTTTTGAAATCAGGAGAGAGGAGTATGCAAAGGAAGTTCGTTTTGGAGGGCATATCCGAATCCATTATAATGAACAGACAAAAAGAAGTGAATTTATTCAGGAAGATTATGAGTCTGTTCTTGCCATTCCATACGATATGCCGATTGTCGGATATAATAATAGTATTGTAAATACACTTCGTATATGGGATGCGAGAGCGATTACCGACTTCCATTTAGATTCATTTGACAGAGGAGAATATCAAAAGGCTGTAGAGCAGGAAAATCTTGCGAAAACGATAGTGGAGGTATTATACCCGAATGACAATCACTATGCCGGCAAAGAACTTCGTTTAAAACAGCAGTATTTCTTTATTTCTGCAAGTTTGCAGGAAGCGATTGATAAATATTTAAGAGAACATGATGATATTCGCAAATTCCACGAAAAGGTAACCATTCAGATGAACGATACGCACCCTACCGTAGCAGTTGCGGAATTGATGCGTCTGCTTATGGACGAACAGGGCTTAGAGTGGGATGAGGCATGGGAAGTGACAACAAAAACCTGTGCATATACAAATCATACTATTATGGCCGAAGCGTTGGAAAAATGGCCAATCGACCTATTCTCGAGATTACTGCCGCGTGTATATCAGATTGTGGAAGAAATCAACCGCCGTTTTGTAGCGCAGGTTCGTGCGAAATATCCGGGCGATGAAGAAAAAGTGCGTAAAATGGCTATCTTATATGACGGTCAGGTTAAAATGGCTCACCTTGCAATCGTTGCAGGTTATTCTGTAAACGGTGTTGCAAGACTGCATACGGAAATTTTAAAACATGAAGAGTTAAAAGATTTCTATGAAATGATGCCTGAGAAATTTAACAACAAGACAAACGGAATTACACAGAGAAGATTTCTTCTCCACGCAAATCCGCTGTTAGCCGACTGGGTGACAAAACATATCGGTGACGGCTGGATTACTGACCTTTCACAGATGGCAAAATTAAAACCTCTTGCGGATAATGTGAAAGAAAGAGAAGCGTTCATGGATATTAAATTCAAGAACAAGGAGCGTCTTGCAAAATATATTTTAGAGCATAACGGAATTGAGATAGACCCTCGTTCTATTTTTGACGTACAGGTAAAAAGACTTCATGAATACAAACGTCAGTTATTGAATATTCTGCACATTATGTATTTGTATAATAAGATAAAAGAACACCCTGAAATGTCCTTCTACCCAAGAACCTTTATCTTTGGTGCAAAGGCGGCAGCAGGATATAAACGTGCAAAACAGACAATTAAACTAATCAACTCTGTTGCGGACGTAGTTAACAATGACAGAAGTATTAACGGTAAAATTAAAGTTGTGTTTATCGAAGATTACCGTGTTTCCAATGCGGAACTTATTTTTGCGGGAGCAGATGTCAGCGAACAGATTTCTACCGCATCAAAAGAAGCATCAGGTACGGGAAATATGAAATTTATGCTAAACGGTGCTGTTACGCTTGGAACAATGGACGGTGCAAACGTGGAAATCGTAGAAGAAGTTGAACCTGAAAATGCTGTTATTTTCGGTTTGAGTTCCGATGAAGTTATTCAGTATGAAAATCATGGCGGATACAATCCAATGGATATTTACAATAACGATTGGGAAATTAAGCGTGTCGTAGACCAGTTAGTAGACGGAACATATGCGAACGGCGACCATGAAATGTACAGAGATTTATATAATTCACTGTTAAATACAAGAAGCAGTGACCGTGCCGACACATACTTTATTTTGAAAGATTTCAGAAGTTATGCACAGGCGCAGGAAGAGATAGAAAAAGCATACAGAGATGTTGACCGCTGGGCAAAAATGGCGTTGTTAAATACGGCGTCATGTGGTAAATTTACATCAGACAGAACTATCCAGCAGTATGTAGATGAAATATGGAAATTGGATAAAGTAACGATTGACGCATAGGAGGAATGTAGATGTACTATAGTGGAGCAGATACGGTTGCGGTAACGGTTTTGGCAATTTATTTTGTTGTATTGGGACTTTGCCTGCTTGGTTGGCTTGCGAGTTTTATTTTCCGCGGTATCGGAATGTATAAAATCGGTAAAACACAGGGAAGAACAAATTCGTGGCTTGCGTTTATTCCATTTGCGAGAACGTATTTTCACGGAGAATTGAGTGGAGATATTCCGTTGAAGAAAAGACGCATTAAATCACCGGGCGTATGGCTTTTAGTGACACCGATTATTTACGGAGTGATTTTTGCGGTAATGTATTTCTTTCTGATTATCTCTATTTTCATCAGTGCAATTTCGTCAATGTCATATGCGGGAACTTACGTTCCGGACTCAGAAATGGCAGGATTACTTGTTGTTTTACTTGTATTTTTCGTATTCGTTATTATCGTTTCGCTTATTTATGCAGCGATTAAAGGCGGACTGGGGGTTTTAGTAAACCGTCAGATTTATGAGAGATATACAACAGTAAATATGGCTACATTACATGCCGTGCTTGGCATGATTCTTCCGTTCTATACATCAGTTTGTATGTTTATTTTCGGAAGAAGAGCAGAGAAGATAATGGAAGAAAATATGGCTCAGAATTAGACAGTAACAGGAGAACAGGAATAGTTTTCAACACTGTGGAATATCTTAGGATAGACCACAGTGTTTTTTTCTTACAAAAATATAATTGAGGGGGAGAGTATGAAAAAGAAATGTAGGACAATCTGTATTATACTTTTTGCTTTTCTATTGTTGCCGTATATCATTACTGTGTTGATAAATGGAAAGTCTGTTCATGGAAATGGGGATAACTCTCCCTTTTATGTAAAAGTACAGGCAGGTGAGAGGGAAAAGAAAGTGTTATGGGAGGATTATTTGGCTGGAGTTGTGGCAAAAGAAATTCAGCCGGATTACCATATGGAGATGTTAAAGGTGCAGACAATTTTAACCCGAACAAATTTATATTGTAAAATTGAGGAGAAAAAAGATGTTGTTTTTTCGGGAGAATATATGACAAAGGGAGAAATGGAGAAAGTATGGGGGCAGAAGAAAGGAGAGCGTATTTATAAAAAATTGAAAAAAGCGGTTTCTGAAACGGAGGGAAAAGCCATTTTATATAAAGGAAAGCCGGCCTCTGCCTCTTTTCATAAATTAAGCAACGGGAAAACAAGGAACGGAAATGAAGTTCTCGGAGGGGAAAATTATCCGTATTTAAAAACGAAAGATTGTCCGAAAGACATTGAAAATAAATGGCAGTTGCAGACGCTTGAATTGACCTATCAGGAGGCGAAGGAATATTGTCAGTCGTTTCTTACGGCAGTAGACAAAAAGGAGGCAGAAAAACCATTTACGAAAGAAGATTTTGAAGTAAAGCAGACAGACTCGGCAGGATATGTGACGAAAGTGCGGATCGGAAAACAGATATATGCAGGAGAGGAATTTAGAAAGGCACTGGGACTTCCGTCCAGTTGTTTTTCGTTTCAGGATAAGAACGGAATGCTTAAAATTACGACAAAAGGAGTCGGACATGGCATCGGTTTAAGTCAGTATACTGCAAATGAAATGGCGAAAGAGGGAAAGACGCACGAAGAAATTTTGCAATATTTTTTTGAGGGAACAGAAATTAGGGAGGTCGCTGAAATTTTGTTAAATATCGAATAAGGCAGTCGCTTTCTGGCAAAAATAAAGTCAGAGGTGATGAAAATGAAAAATAGTTTAGGACCTTCCAAAAGAGGAAACGGTCTGGCGATAGGTGCTGTCATTTGTTTTGTGGCGGTAATCGGTATGGTGGGAGTATATACCGTCAGGCAGTACAGAGTCGGAGTGGAAAAAGAATTGGCAAAAGCGGAGAAGAAACAAGAAGAAAAAAAGGAACAAATTGAAAGTACGGGAGGCGGGCAGGATTTAGTTATCAATACGCCTCAGCGGGAACAGGGCATTGCAGAAGAAGCGCCACAGGTAACAGAACAGCCCGAAACAGTGGAGGAGAAGTCGGAAGTAGTTGCAGAACAGCCGAGTAAACCGCAGTTTTCTTTTAGCGAGAAAGATTTAATTCTTTGGCCTATTGAAAACGGAGAAGTTATTCTTAATTACAGTATGAATAAAACCGTTTATTTTCCTACATTAGATCAGTATAAATATAATCCTGCGATGATTATAAAGGGTGCTGAAGGTACACAGGTCATGTCGGTTGCGCGGGGCGTAGTAAAATCCATTGACGTGACAAGCCAGACGGGAACAACGGTTACGGTGGATATGGGGAACGGTTATGAAAGTATTTACGGACAGTTAAAAGAAGTGCCGGTAAATGTAGGAGATACAGTGGAAGCAAAAACGGTTCTCGGTTATCTGAGTGAACCGACAAAATATTATAGTGTGGAGGGCTGTAATCTTTATTTTGAGATGAGAAAAGACGGACAGCCTATAAATCCAAATGACTTTTTAGGAGAGTAAAAGATGCGGGGCTTGGGCGGAAGCACAGGCCCTTATTTGTTATCGGAAAAGGTTGATATGTAGATGATAAAGAGTATAATAAAGAGTATAATAAAGAGAAAAAAGGATTTACAATAGATATGGATAACTATACATACATTGTCAAATGCAGTGACGGTACTTTATACACAGGCTGGACAAACGATTTAGAAAAAAGAATACAGAGCCACAACGAAGGAAAAGGAGCAAAATATACAAAGACGAGAACACCTGTTACTTTAGTATATTATGAAACGTTTCCGACAAAACAGGAGGCAATGAAACGAGAATATGCCATTAAACAGATGAGAAGAAAAGAAAAAGAAAAATTAATAGACGGGAAAAGTTGTTGATTTCTCCCGTCTATCCGTTTATCCGAGCAGATATACATACATAACAACAAAGTGGCAGGCAGTTCCCCCCATAACGAACAGGTGGAAAATTTCGTGACTGCCAAAGTTGTGGTGTTTCTTATTAAAAATAGGCAATTTCAATCCATAGATAATTCCGCCGATTGTGTAAATAATTCCGCCGGCTAAAAGCCATATAAAAGCAGGTCTGGATAATGTGTGATAAATCTGCGGAAAGGCAAGCACACAGGTCCAACCCATTGCGATATATAAAATAGAAGAAAACCATTTCGGACAATATACCCAAAATGCTTTAATCAGAATACCTAAAATGGCAATTCCCCATACGATTGCAAGGAGTGTATATCCAACATTGCCTTTCAATGCAATTAAGCAAACAGGTGTGTAACTTCCTGCGATTAAAACAGAAATCATCATATGGTCAAATTTCTTCAGACGTTTGTTTATTTTCTCTGAGATATCCAAAGAGTGATAAACTGTGCTTGCGGTATAAAGAAGAATAACGCTTACGATATAGACTGCAAAGGAAACGAAATATATTTTATCGGGTTTATGCCATGCTTTAAACAAAAGTGGTGCGGCTGCGATAATTGCAGCCACCATACCGATAAAATGTGTAATGGCGCTTGCCGGATCTTTTAATTTTTTTGCTTTCATTAACATAGATACTCCCTCCTGATTGATTAAAACTATAAGTAGTATTCAATACTACATTTAATATATTCAAATACTACACCAAATATACACATATATCAAGAGAAAAAGGAGAATTTATAAAAATTTGACAAATAGAAGTGATTTTGATATGATAGTCAACAGTGCTTTGTGAGTACCCTTTACTTATGATGAGTGAAGGGTATTTTTTTCGCAAAAGTGTAGGAAATGACAGTTGATGATTATAGAAGGGAATAATAAATGGAAAATATAAAATTTGAGCAGTTAGGAATTTGTCCGGAAATTCAAAAAGCGGTAAAATATATGGGATTTGAAGAGGCATCTCCAATTCAGGCAAAGGCAATTCCTGTTATATTAGAAGGAAAAGACATTATCGGGCAGGCACAGACGGGAACAGGAAAAACAGCGGCATTTGGTATTCCGCTTTTACAAAAAATTGATCCGAAAAACAAGAAGTTACAGGGGATTGTACTTTGTCCGACGAGAGAACTGGCAATTCAGGTGGCTGAGGAAATCAGAAACTTAGCAAAATATATGCATGGTATAAAGGTACTTCCGATTTACGGCGGGCAGGAAATTGTAAAACAAATCCGCTCTCTGAAAAACGGAACACAAATCATTATCGGAACACCGGGACGTGTTATGGACCATATGCGCAGAAAAACAATTAAAATGGAACAGGTGCATACAGTTGTTCTTGATGAAGCGGATGAAATGTTAAATATGGGATTTCGCGAAGATATTGAAACGATTTTAGAGGGAGTTCCAAAGGAACGTCAGACAGTCCTTTTCTCTGCAACAATGCCGAAAGCGATTATGGAAATTACAAAGAAATTTCAGAAAAAAGCGGAAGTAATTAAGGTGACGAAAAAGGAATTAACCGTTCCGAATATTGAACAGTTCTATTATGAAGTAAGACCAAAAAATAAAGAAGAAGTGTTGGCACGTCTTTTAGACATTTATACGCCGAAACTTTCCGTTGTATTCTGTAATACAAAAAAACAGGTTGATTTGCTTGTGACTTCCCTTTTGGGACGCGGGTATTTTGCGGCGGGACTTCACGGGGATATGAAACAGGCACAGCGTGACCGTGTTATGCAAGGATTTCGCAGTGGAAAAACGGATATTCTTGTAGCGACAGATGTTGCGGCGAGAGGAATTGACGTAGATGAAGTAGAGGCGGTATTTAATTACGATTTACCGCAGGACGACGAATATTATGTACATCGAATCGGAAGAACGGGACGTGCGGGAAGAGTAGGACGCTCATTCTCATTTGTATCGGGAAAAGAAGTGTACAAATTAAAAGAGATACAGCGTTACTGCAAAACAAAAATTTACGCACAGAAAGTACCGTCATTAAATGATGTTGCAACGACAAAAATGGAAAATATTTTAGATGACATTGACAAAATCATTGCAGAAGAAGATTTAACATTAATGATAAATGCGATTGAAGAGAGAGTAAATGAGTCTGATTATACGGCAATGGATATGGCAGCAGCGTTCTTAAAAATGTGTGCGGGAATGACATCAGAGGAGGAACAGGAAGAAATGGACTTTGGCGATACCGGAGCAGAAGAACCGGGAATGGTCAGATTATTTATCAATATCGGTAAGAAACAGAAAGCAAAACCGGGCGATATTTTAGGCGCTTTGGCAGGTGAAACGGGAATGCCGGGAAAACTTATCGGAACAATCGATATGTTTGATAAATACACATTTGTGGAAGTTCCGAGAGAATATGCAAAAGACGTTCTGTTAGCGATGAAAAATGTAAAAATTAAAGGAAAGACAATCGCAATCGAACCGGCAAATCAAAAGTAACTGGTATGGTTAAAAATGTAATAACTGGTAGTTTTGATAAAACCAGATATGTGCTAATATGTATTCATTCTAATAAAGGAGTGAATGAATATGAATAAGAAAAAAAGTAGATTGATGAAAATTTCTCAGACGGCGGTTATGGCGGCGCTTTGTTTTGTCGTATTTACATTTTTGCAGATAAAGATTCCAACACCGAGCGGAGATGCGGCGTCATTACATTTGGGCAATGCGGTTTGTGTTTTGGCGGCGCTTATGATTGGCGGTGTATATGGAGGATTGGCGGGGGCAATCGGAATGGGGATAGCCGATATTATGGATCCGATTTATATTACGGTTGCACCGAAAACATTCGTTTTAAAATTGTGTATCGGATTGATTACAGGATTTGTTGCACACCGCATAGCAAAGATTAATCAGAGTACGGATAAGAAATATATTTTTAAATGGAGTGTACTGGCAGCAGCGGCAGGACTTGGATTTAATGTTATTGCAGATCCGCTCACTTCATATTTCTACAAAATGGTTATTTTTGGACAGCCGCAGAAAATGGCGGAGGTGCTGGCAAAATTGAGTGCGGCAACAACACTTGTCAATGCGATTGTGTCGATTATTTTAGTGGCATTTTTGTATAATGCGCTCAGACCGATTTTTATCCGCAGCGGATTGATTGTAAGAGAATAAATTTGAACACAAAAAAGGGGAGTGAATATCAATTCACTCCCAAGTTTTATATATTAGCCAAAGTATCTGTTAAGAAGTCCTTCAAATGCTTTTCCGTGTCTTGCTTCATCTCTAGCCATTTCATGTACTGTGTCATGGATAGCGTCTAAGTTAGCAGCTTTAGCACGTTTTGCAAGGTCAAATTTACCTGCTGTTGCACCGTTTTCTGCTTCAACTCTCATTTCAAGGTTTTTCTTTGTGCTGTCTGTTACAACTTCACCTAATAATTCAGCGAATTTTGAAGCGTGTTCTGCTTCTTCCCAAGCAGCTTTTTCCCAGTATAATCCGATTTCAGGATATCCTTCTCTGTGAGCAACTCTAGCCATTGCAAGGTACATACCAACTTCTGAACATTCTCCTTCGAAGTTTGCTCTTAAATCAGCGATGATATCTTCGCTAACGCCCTGTGCAACACCTACTACGTGTTCTGCTGCCCATTCTCTTTCTCCTGACATTTCTTTGAATTTGTCAGCGCCTACGTGACACTGTGGACATTCTGCCGGTGCAGCTTCTCCTTCATAAACATAACCACATACTGTACATACAAATTTTTTCATGTTAAAACTCTCCTTTTCTTTTTATAAATTTATTTTGTTTTTTGTTATCAATATTAGTAATTGTTACTGATATTAATTTACCATAAGTTGTTTCAAATGTCAATTACATTTTTAAAACTTTTACATTTTTTGTACAATCACTGCATCGTCCATAAAAAGTAATGTTATGACTGTCAATTTCTCCATCAAAATTTTGTCCTGCTAATTGATTAATAGCATCGATATTCTCCATATCCAAATCTAAAACCGCTCCGCACTCTGTACAGAAGAAATGGTAGTGTGGGGTTGTTGTTCCGTCAAAACGGTCGCCACCGTTTAAAGTGGAAATTTTTACTGCTTCCCCAATATCTGCCAAAAGGTTAAGATTTCTATATACAGTTCCTAAACTTATATTAGGAAATTCTTTCTTTACATGGAGATATACCGTATCTGCCGTGGGATGTTCTTTCGTACTCATTAAGTACTCTTTGATGGATTCACGCTGTCGGCTGTATTTCAATGCTGGCATCGAATCCTCCTTTCAAAATAGTAATAATAACGATAATAGTTACTATAAATATAATAAGGAAAAAGAGGAGAAAAGTCAATATTTATTTAAAAGGAATACAGATATTTTATGGGGAAAATAAAGAAAATATGTAGTGAACCGTCTTTTTTCTTATATAAAGGAAAACTTCATTATCTGAAAATGAATATTTGTAATGGGAAATAGATTTAACGGGAAAATTTTACACGAAAAATAGGGGTGAATATTCTTATACAATATGCACAATTCAGGAAGATTTTGTCAGAGGCGGTCTTTTTCTGTAGAAAAGTTGTAAAAAACTATCCCAATGTTATCCTTAAGTTATCCACGTGAGGAATGGCGAAAATGTGTTGGAAAATTGTCGAAAATTGAGTTTTACACAAAGTTATCCACATTATCCACATAAAATGAGGGGGATTATGTGGATTATTTTGGGTAAAAAAAAGAACGGACGTTTTGTATAGAAATAATAAATTTCCGATTTTGTCGAAAAATTAACAAAATGAACTTGACAATGGAGTAATCAAAAAGCATATAAAGTTGCATATACAATTCTGAACAATTAAAAGGAGAATAAATACTCAGTATTGCTAATTCAAAAAAAAGGTATTATAATAAATAATATGTTAAAAAAAGGAGGAATTACAATGATTTCAAAAGATATAACAATCGGTGAATTATTAGCAACAAATCCTCAGGTAGCGCCAATTCTTATGGAAATTGGAATGCACTGTCTCGGTTGTCCGTCTGCTCAGGCTGAAACATTAGGAGAAGCAGCAATGGTACACGGATTAGATGCAGATTTGTTAGTTGAGAAAATTAACGCATTTTTAGCAGCAAACTAATATAAAAAGAAGGGGCTGTCGCACTAAATAATTAGTGCGCAGCCTCTTTTCTATGCAAAAAATTACAGCCAGGCTTCGAAAAGTCTGGCTGTTGGTGTAAAATAT
>URXX01000012.1 GCA_900551895.1 uncultured Lachnospiraceae bacterium
TTCCTCAACAATTTTTTGTCCTTCCGGACTCATGATATAATTAATAAAATCCTGTGCTACATCACTTACTTTGTCTTTTGTTACAATGTTAAACGGTCTTGAAATTTTATATGTACCTGATTTGATATTCTCTGCTGTTGCTTCAGCACCGTCAATTTTTACAGATTTAACTGTATCATTCAAAGATCCAAGTGATACATATCCGATAGCATATTCATTTCCTTCCACAGTAGACATCATAACAGCTGTACTGTTTGTAATACTTGCTTCTTCTGTTGTATGATCTACTTTTTCCCCACTTGCATCTTTTTCTTCAATGCCGAACAATTCAATAAATGCTCCTCTTGTTCCCGAACCATCTTCTCTGGAAACTACTGAGATATCATTCACTGCATCCCAACCGTCTGCTTTCTTTCCATCTTCTTTCTTATCACTGTTTCCACATCCTACTGCAGATACAATTGTCATTGCTGTAATCGCTGTTATTGCTAATAATTTTCTTAATTTCATTTTCTTTGTCTCCTTTTTATTCTGAATATCTTCTTCACAAGTAGTATATTATCTAAGTTATGTTAAATCTAAAACGCAAACTATGTTAAATCTATGTAAAATAAAAAAGGCCCTAAAGCCTTTTTTCAAAATTTCCTATTACATAAGAACCTTCATTAAATATCATAAAAGCGTTCTCATCTATTCTCTGTACAATCCTTTTAATTTGATTTACTTCATATTTAGAAATAACAACAGAAAGTACTTCCGTATTTTCATTTGTGTACGCTCCTACCCCTTTCCAGTTCGTAACACCTCGTCCTGTTTCTTCCATAATTGCTTTTGCCACGCCCGACTGTTTCGTAAAAATCATTACGCTTGTATTAATGTTTTGAATATGGATACGGTCAATGGTAAGCGATAATACAATCGTATATATAAGTGAATATACTACAATCTCCACATCAAATAGAAGAAGACAAATACCATACACTCCTATATTCATCAGCATACCGATTTTTCCTACACTAAATCCCGGGTATTTCTTGGCACAAATCACACCGATAATATCCTGACCTCCGCCGGAACTTCCTCCTCGAAGTAATAATCCCGTACCACAACCGGATACAAGACCACCAATAATACACGCTGTCAGCATATCGGAAATAATCGGTTCCTTTGGAATAGGAATAATTGTCAAAAATGCACTCTGTAAAGTAACTGAAATAATCGTCCTTAGGAAAAATCCTTTTCCAATATTCTTCCATGCCATATACATCAGCGGTATATTAATCAGATAATAAATAATACCAGCCAAATCAAAACTTCCCAAATCTATATGCAACACACTTACAACAAAAGTACGCAGTAACTGTGCAACTCCCATAAATCCACCATTATACAGATTCATCGGCATAATAATTAAGTTTACCCCGAATGCAAACAGAAAACCTCCCAAAACTGTATAGATTAACTGCTCCATTCCCCTCTTTTTCTTCTCTTTATCCATTCCATCCTCCTATATATTTTCTAATCTGCTACTCCAAGTTTCGCCGTATCCTGACTTGTCACCTTAGTTCCCTTTATTCTGTTATCTTCCTTATTTTTCTGTCTTACACATTCTAAGATAGCATTATTTAAAGATAACATTTTTTCGTCCAGCATAGATACCATGTCTGCACAATCTTTCAAATCTTTGCTAATATATTCCGGTGCATTTCCCTCAAATTTATAATAAATTTTATGCTCCAAACTTGCCCAGAAATCCATTGCAATTGTTCTAATCTGAATTTCTACTTTTGTATTTACTACGCTATCAGACAGAAAAATCGGTACAGACACAAGCATATGATAACTCTTGTACCCACTGTCTTTAGGGTTTTTAATATAATCTTTAATTGTCAGCACTTTCAAATCGCTCTGATTTCCTATCATCGCCGCCAACCTATATATATCAGATGTAAAAGAACATATCAAACGTACCCCCGCAATATCATTGATATATCGAATCATATTATCAATAGAAATCTCATGTCCATATCTTTTCAATTTCTTCACAATACTTTCCGGAGTCTTAATTCTTGTCTTAATATGCTCAATCGGATTGTAACTGTGCACATGTTTAAATTCATCATTTAAAATTTCCAATTTTGTACCCACTTCTTTCAAAGCGGAATTGTATAAAAACATGACCGTCTTCCAACTATCCACATCATCATAATTTCGAATCGCTTCTCTTGCTTCCTGCATTTCTATTTCCTCCCGACTTTGAAGAGTTTATCAACTTTACTCAGTATATCATACTATGCAAAGTCTGTCATAAAGTTCACATTTTTTTAAGATACCGTCACATCTCAATTCCTTCTCTTGCTACAATTCCTCTATCAAAAGGGTGCTTTACTTTTTTCATTTCTGTTACATAATCCGCAATATCTAATAAGGTATCCGAAACCGTATGTCCCGTTAATATCACTTCCAACTTTTCCGGTTTATTTTTCAAAAAACTAATTAATTCTTTTTCCTCTAATAAACCAATTCCTGTGACGCATACTGCCTCATCCAAAATTAAAACATCATAATTTTCTACTTCCCGTTTCAGTCCTTGTAACTGTTCCTTATTATAGTTACGCACTTCCTCTTTCTCTTCTTCATTCATCTGAAAAGAAAATTTAACTTCTTCTCGACCGTTCATACATGTTATATTTTCCACTTGTGCCAACCCATTTCTTTCACTGGAAGCATTATCTTTCAAAAACTGATAAAACAATACTTTATATCCGTATCCTGCTGAACGTACTGCCTGTCCTACCGCAGCTGTTGTTTTCCCTTTACCATCCCCATAATAAATATGTATCAACCCTGTATTCATCTTCATTATCTCCCTCTTTCTACAAATCAAGTTTCATATCCCCCGACTTAATCCAGCCTTTCTTTCTCATAAATTCAGAAATACATACGGTAACAATAGCCGGAAGTAAAATCTGTATCGCTACAATCTTAATGATTACTATTGTAGAAGGTTCTGCTACTGTCATTGTCTGCCAGGTCATAATCTGCCCAACAAGTCCCGCTGTTCCCATTCCCGATCCCGTAGCGTTATTTGTCATATGTAAAAATATCGTCCCTACCGGACCTAAAATTGCACTGGACAAAATAGACGGCAGCCAAATAAGCGGATTTCTCACGATATTCGGCACTTGTAACATAGAAGTACCTATCCCCTGTGCCAAAAGACCTCCTACTTTATTCTCTCGGAAACTTGCCACAGCAAATCCAATCATATTACAGCAACATCCAACGGTCGCTGCCCCTGCCGCCAGTCCATTTAGATTTAAAATAACACCTAACGCCGCAGAACTAATTGGAAGTGTCAGTGCCATTCCCATTAAAACAGAAACAACCATCCCCATAATCAGTGGCTGCTGTTCTGTTCCCCAATTTATCATATCGCCTAATCCCATCATAAACTTAGAAATGGAAGGCCCTACCAGAACTCCTGTTGTTGCACCAACCCCAATTGTAACAAGGGGCGTGAGCAAAATATCAATTTTTGTCTTACCCGCTATCAGATGTCCAGCCTGAATGCCTATAAACGCTGCAATAAAAGCCCCTAGTGGTTCTCCCGGACCTGCCAGTATAACATTTCCTCCCGAAACCATACTTCCTGCCAAAAGATTACCTGCATATCCGCCAATTATTCCGGCTACTGCCACCGACAATACAACAAGAGAACTTTCCTGAAAACGATGTGCCACTCCCACACCTATTCCGGCTCCCGTAAGTGACGCTGCAACCTTTCCGACAAGAAAAATATAATTACCTGTTTCTCCTCCAATAAGTGTTCCTATCTGCTGTACAATTGTTCCCACGATCAATGTAGCAAACAATCCCTGTGCCATTCCACTTAAACCATCAATAAAAATTTTATCTAATATTTTTTTCAGCCAATTCATGCCCTTCTCCTCTTCACACTTTTTCTTTTTATATTAATACAACATATATACTGGAAAAACAAGTCTTGAAATGTTATAATCCTTTTTATCATACACATAAACGGAGGAATAATGATGTTTCGCCTTTGGGGAAAAATATTTAAAGACAATCGAATGCTTCAGGATACCGTCATTTGTGACGATTCTTCAGATACAAGAACACATAAAATATTTAACGCTTTAGATGAGATTTGTTACACATTCGATTTAAGTAAACCGATTTGGCTGGACTCTACAATCGCAGAATTTAAAAAACATGATAAAGCAAGATTTTATCAGGATAATTTTGTAGATTCCATTGACTTTGACTATTTAGAAATCCATGTAATAGAGGAGTAGGTATGTTACCTTCTCCTCTGTTTTATTGTACAAATAAAAATCAATACACCAACAATACTGCCAAAAACTACTCCCGAACTGTCAATTAACACATCTGTTACCTGACAGCTTCTTCCCGCAACAAATAGTTGGTGTATCTCATCTGTCATCGCATACACTACTCCTGTTAAAATACCGTATGCCATCCCTTTCTTTCCTATAATACCATAACTGCCATACATCAGCACAAGTAAACCGCCAAGCACTGCGTATTCCATTGCGTGTGCCGCTTTCCGAATTGGATAATCAATCTTTTCCGCTATCTCTTCCTGCTCTTCAGGAGAAAATGTTTTAAAATCCGGTACGAGCACTTCCCCAATTATCTTCCCTATTGAATGACTCATCTTAGCCGATTCCACTGCCGGCTGTGCTGAAAACCAAAATATAACTCCCATCCAGAGCGCAACAAGTATTGTAAATATCGTTTTCTTCATCAACATATCCTTTCTTCTTTCGTTCTAGTCATCGAAAATTATAGCATAAGTTACCTAAATTGAATAAAATTTCTCTACTTTTCATTGAATATTTGCCTGAAACGGCATTGAATTGTTTATCAGATATGTCTGTATGCTCACTTTCACCTCATGGTCATACAGATATTTAGAACTGTTAAAAAGTTTATCTCTCCTGTTTGTAACTTTCTAATTCTTCTCTAGAAATCTCACAAATCTCCATAATCTTTTCATCATCAAATCCCTGCAAAAACATTTTCATTACAATTTGATGTAAGGCATCTTTTTTACCTTCTTTTCGTTCATCTCTCAACATTTCTTCAAAAACCATAAAACGTTCCTCCATTTTGCGATTTTCTTTTACATGACGAATAAACTCCTGAAGTTTTTCTACATAAGTATCATGAAAGTCTTCTTCACTTCATATACTCCTCCACTGCGTAGAGGAATTCTATTCTTCTATTGTAGCAGAACAAAAAGCATTTTTCTATTCGTGAAATACCACAAATTTTTGATAGATTTTACTCACTAGATAAAAAAGGAAAAAGCCTACCTCTGCCCCAAAAACATTTCCTAAAATATCATCTACCTCAAACATTCCCATTTTAAATATTCCCTGTGTACATTCGATAAATCCCGAAAATATTATAGCAAGCAAGAACACCCTTTTATTCTTTTCAAACCATTTAAAACAACACGGCAATAACAATCCAACTGGAATGAACATAAAAATATTCATAATAATTTGTAGTAAAACCTCTGTGTTTTTCTCTCTAAAAGCCTCTATATAAGACGCAAACATCTGAAATCTATATTCACTTTCTATTCCCGGACGCCTTCCATAAAGTGTCATCACAATAACTAATGATATGGATAACGATAGAAGAACACTGGTGATAATTCTAATATATGATTTTTGTTTATATTGTATATATCCCTTGTAAGTAAAAAATAGAAATATACATTCCAAAACTCCTCCTATTATTAAAATCGGAATAATTCTAGAGGTATAAAGTTGTAAATAACCAAAAAAATTGCTGATAAGTGTATTCATAGAATTCCTCTGCCTTTTTCCTTGAATATTTGCCTGAAATGGCCTGATTTGTTTTTGTTTTACCTGTAACCTTTTCCAGAACGGTTATGATTACAGGTTCTTAGATTACTATTTTATCTTCTCTGAAAAATCTTCTAAAGATTTTGACTGAAATGCAAATTGTGTCCATTGCTTCAACACTTCCAAGTCCTGTTGATTTTGAATTTGGCTACAAAGTTCCTCCGGAACTGTTCCAAAATTCTGCAAAAATAAAAGTAATGTTTCTTTACATACTTCTATTCTGCCCTGTGCAAGACCTTTTTCACGTCCTTCCTCAAGACCTGATACATATTCCTCCTTCAACATTTCCTCAAAAATCATAAGGCGTTCCTCCATCTCTCTGTTTCCCTTGATTTCACAAATAGATTTTTGTATTTGTTCTACATATGAATCATGAAATTCTTTTTCACTTCCCTCAAGGTCTTCTTTCACATACTTCAGGAATGTTACCAATTCCTTCGGAACCTCACTTTCATTTTTACCATGAGTACTTAAAAATATGATTTTACGTCCATCTTCCAAATCTACTTTTGAGGATTCGGCACACATAGTTTGAAATGTATAGCGATATTTTTCTTCTCCAAATGGATCAAAGTCACATATAAAAATGACATATGTATTCGGTAGTTCTTCATACTCTGAGCCGGACAATAGCATTTCCATATCCATCTGACTTTGATAATAACGGCTTCGTTTCCCAAGTGCTAATTTTTTCTTCACTTGCATTTCAACATTGTAGCGAGTTTTCTTATCGTCTTTCGCATATACATCCAAACGAACACCTTTGTACTCAGGATGATAAACGATACTTTTTTCTTTGCTCACTTCTACTCGTTCAATCGGTATTTCCAGCACTCTTTCCAATAAACCTTTACAGTTATCTTCATTCATCATCACTGCGCCGAACATAAAATTATCTTTGATTGTGAGTTCCTTTAATCGTTTTATTCTTCCCATTTTTCTTCCTCCGTTGCAGAGGAATTCTATGAGTTAATTGTAGCAGGGTTGACGGGAATATTCTACTTGGAAAATGTTACAAAATTTAAGATATCTTTTCTTATCCCCATACTCTCATTCAATATAGAAAAATCTAGACTTTCTATAATAATTGATTTGATATTTCAGTTCCTAGCTGCTATCAGACAATTTCTGAGTAACATAACAATAGTTTACGTTTACCTTAATTCAGAGTATAACCTATTTCATTTCCAAATCAATCCTTTATAAATATTTTTACGATTTTCAAACGCACAAAAGTGTATCTCAAATTGCTTTAACAATACTCATAATTCTTGCCTTACCTTGCTATTATATTCTAGAAATTTTCATTTGCCTTTTTTCTACAACTATACCTATATTTGAAATAATTCACCTTATTTTTTAATCTAATTATAAGAGGTTCTTTGGGGGCAAAAAGCATTCTTGAAATTTCTCCTATTTTTCCACTCTTTATCATCATCAAAACTTCCTCCCTCTTCTTGTCTGAAGGAGATGAAACTAAGATGGATGGGTTCTCTTTGCTTGCTTCTTCAGGAGACACTTTTTTCGTCACCATTTTCTCTTTTATCTCGCTCCAAATATACTTTCCCCTATCAGATTGTACCAAAACCAAAGAGGTCCCTTTATCATCATCCATCTCAGGTGCAATATCCCATATCCCCCAAAAATCACCTAACGTAATATCACTCATACGTCCATAGCCTTTAAATAAACAACTGGAACAGCATTTCCGGTTAATATAATCCCCTACAAATAATTTCATAAAAAGACTATCACTACTTTTTATACTATTCTCTCTTCCCTCATCATATTCAAATACATTTGAATACCCATATTTGCTCCATCCTGTTTTTTTATTACGCAAATTTATGGAAAGCGGAATCTTACTTTCACCATCTTCTCTCATCCGATATTTTATATATTCCTTCCACACCATTGGCGATGGCACTCCATGACAAACAAAATCCACGCAAAACAAATTATCGTAATCTTTTTTCAGAAACCTCTTTAATCCCGCTACTTGACATGGCGTACCCGAAAACAAAACGAACCGCCCTGAATTTAACTCCTCTAATATATCTATATATATCGTACCTAATCTACTTTGGGCATATTTTGCACCTCGCAATTTAAATAAATCATGTGTGTTTTTAATGGCTATATGTTCAATTTCAAAATTCTCATTGTAAACAGCTCCATAGACAATACCCTTTCTCCCTAAAATATTTTTTGCAATTTCAGAAAAAACTCCACCGGATGAACTTTCCATACGTATAGATTCATTGTGGGAATAAGCTGCAAACACTAATGGTAACTCGTATCTTCCCTTTTCATTGAGTACTGGACAATAGTTTTCACATTTTCCACAATCAATACATTGGGACGTGTTAATTTCCGGGTATTCAAAACCACTATTGTCTTGTTTCATTGAAATGCATTGTTTTGGACATATATTCATGCAAGCAGTACAACCTGTACAAATGTCCTTACTCGCTAAATTTGGCATAACTTAAACCTCTCAATTAATCATTTAACACATTTAAAATAAAATCCAAAAATTTTTCTTGTTCCCTTTTCATTTTATCTTTTGCAAAAGAAAAATCACAATCCAAATATTCATCTTCGTGTAATTTATGTATCCATCTATGTTGAAATTTGAATTTATTAAGAAGTGTATTCAATCTTGATGTCATATAATTTTCACTTCCTTTTCTTTCATAAACTATGAATGGTTTGGAGAAAATTATAGAAAAAACAATACAATGAAAAGAATCCGAACATATTAAGGATGCATTATTTATCAAAGAAATAAACTCTCCTGGTCCAGCAGAATATAAATCGGGAATCTCTCTATTTAAGAGTTCATACACTTGGAACCCATTCTCCTTTGCCCAAGTATCAATCTTATCTTCACTTGCTTTATCCCCCAAATAATATTTTAATATATAGGGTTTTGAACAATCTATTCTCGGCTTTCTTGCTACTTTTAACCACTCCTCTTTACTCAACATCATAGTAGGATCAATCAAAACTGGAACGCTTCTCTCTAATAAATTTTTTATAATAGTTTGTCCCACATCCTCCCGCACTGAAATATATCGAAACCCTCTCAAACCATTTCTATACTCTTTTATCCAACTCTGTGGTATCTCATCCACTCCAAAACTTGCGGAAATTGCAACCTTTTGAGAGTCTTTCGCAAACTTCAAAAAGAAATTGTAAAATTTTCCAAAAGAAAAATGATAATTCCAAATCTGATCGCTACCGGCAAAAAAATAATCATATTTCTTACTCAGCCTCTTAGGAAGATTTTCATTCCCATAGTAATGCTTAGTTGGTATATTTTTATTCCACTGGCTAAAATTTATCCACCGAAAATTGGTACCTCCAAAAAATTTATCAGAAATCTGCGGCAAATATATTCCTATATATTTTGCAATAGTTTCTTTAGACCATGCAATAATATTCCCATCACAAAACGCTTTTTCTTTATGTGATGCAAGTGTTACAACTTTACATCCAAATCTTCTATGTAATACATAATAAAGCGCATAGTTTTGTAATCGATTTCCAAAATTTGTGTCATCTATAATTGTAACAATGCCTATTTTCATACTATTCCTTTCTTGTATAACTAAGTATTAGTTTTACATGGTTTACTATTCTCTAATAACCCCCCCGAAAAATACTTTTTACTTTTTGATACAAATATTTAAATTCTGGTGTCCCTCTGAAACAAACAATAAAAATGACATTAGGAACAAAAGAACATATTATTATTTTTAACAGTACATTACCAATATTAGAAAAATCAAACAAACTACATATGAAATAACTAATACTTCCGGCTCCAATTAATACCCCTACAAATATTAAATTCTGCCTTATATATAGCATAGGACTTCTTTTTAAGCCATATCGATATACCGCATATGGTTCATACCATAAATTCGTTGTTAATCTGGCAATAAATGTAGCACAATAAATTCCAAATGTTCCCCACATCTTTCCTAATATCACATCAAGAATCAAATTTATGATTCCTGTAAAAAATAGTAAATATTGTCCATATCTAAATAATCCCAAAGTACTCTTATAAGTATAACTCGCATGGAGCATTCCTATAGAATAAAAATTTATTGCTAATATCAACGGAATTTTCATCTCCATTACATATTCGTTACCATATAGTAACCTAACCAAGTCTCCCGAAACTACCGCTATACCGATTGTTCCCCAACCATATAGCCAAAAATTTGCTAGATTAAGAACTTTAAAAAAATGATAACGCGTTTCTTTATCTGTAGATGCATTTAAATTTCCAACACTTCCAGTCATACCATTAAATAATTGTGTGATTAATTGATTTAGTGTACCAGAAAGCAATGTGTAATTTGATGCAAATCCAACAGAACTTAAGCCTTGAAAATATGTAATTGCTATATTGTCTGTACTATTAACAAGTACTCCTGATATTCTACTAATAGCTAACGCTTTAATATTCTTCAACAATTCTCTCTTTTCTTCAGGAATTAACTTCTTTTCTGTTTTTCCTTTAATATATGGATAATCCTTGGCTGCCTTAGTGGAAACCCATATATTATACATAACCGATCCGACTATCTGAAGCAATAAATAAATCAAGTATTCCCTTGTAAGAATTAAAAAAACAATCTGAGCAACACTTTGAACAATCGTAACTACATAACTATAGCCAACAACAATATACTGTCTTTGCATTGCTACTAATAAGGCTTGCCTGTAACTGAAAAAATAACTGACTACAGTATTAAATAAATATAACAAATACAATCCATAAATATTTTCTTTTATATCAGGAACCTCTGTAATGATACTATTAAGGAAAGGTAATAGCATCACTCCCAAAATAGCCACTATACTTCCAATTGTACAATAAGCTTTTCGATAAAAATGCATTATAGTAATTATCTTTTCTTCATTATGTTCAGCTATTGGCTTATATAAAGCAAATGTTATCGCACTACTAATCCCTAATTCCGCTAATGATAATATTGAAAGGACATTGGTAAATAGGCCACTTATACCTAAATACTCTGCTGACAACATACGAACAAACACGATCCGACAAACAAAACCTGCCACCGTGTTAATAGCATATCCCATTATTCCTGTAATCATATTAATTAGTGAGTATTCTGTTCTAGATAATTTCTTCATTATTTTTTCTTCCTCATATACTTAGCAATTCTTATCTTAATGTGGTATATTAAATACATACAACTTATCGTCCACCACTTTCTCTTTTTAATAGCAATTATGAACGGATCACAATCTGAAGTAACTTTCATAAAATTACACTTCTCCATATCTCGGTAAAAATGAAAAGAATTTACATTTTTTTCTAGCCCATAGTACTTACATACTTGAACTATATGATTTGCTTTTTCTTCTAAAAAAATTTTTTTATTTGGCATTTTATCCAATAATCGTTCCCATGCATAATAAACACTATCGCAAAGTTGGCAATAATCCTCATGTGTCCTCTGCATTAATGAATCCTCGGACATAACATAAAAATATATTGCTTCTCTTAAATAGTATATTCTCACCGGATTTGCTAATAATTTACATGTAAATATTTCATCCTCATAAAGATTTTGGTTAACATTAAAATATATTCCAAATGCTATTTCTTTACGAAAAGCTTTAATCCATGTGTATCCAAATGTATCATTTTTACTTAATGCAATAAGATTCTCATAATATTCTGGTTTTATCTTTGGAAGACTATTTCTTGATAATTTATTTTCTTTAAAATTCACACAATAAAATTCAAAAAAAACAACATCTGCATTCTGCTCATCAAATGCCTTTACCAATTGTTCCAAATAGTCATCACGCACATAATCATCACTGTCCACAAATGAAATTATATCTCCCTCTGCTAACCTCAGCCCTCTATTTCTCGCCTCAGATGGTCCACAATTTGACTGTGATACTACTTTAATACGATTATTTTCATTTGCATAGTCGGTAATAATTGATACACTATTATCAGTAGAACCATCATCAATTAATATAATTTCATAATTTTCATATTTAGAATTCATAATAGAACTTAAGCATCTATCTAGTGTTTTTTCCGCATTATATACCGGAATTATTATCGAAATTTTTTTCATATGTAACCTCTCCCCCATATACTAATTTTTCCAAAAACAAAATGAACTATCCGAATCACACAATATTCATATATTATTATAAGCGATATAAGAGTAACTTGTAATGCTATAGAATATGTCATCCTAAAAATCCAATTAGCAATTACTATAATATGCTGGTGTGTTCCCATAATTATTAATGAATTTCTGCCAATCTTGGCAATAATATCACCCAAAAAGCCGTATAAACATTGCGAAAAATTTAACACACAATATGTACCAACAATTCCACCCACTATATAGAGTATAGGATTACCGAAAACTCTCATTGATAAATCAACACACCCATTACTATATGCAATTAAAAGAAGTAGTATAATAGCTACTCCAAATTCAATTTTACTTTTCCCCAATAGCATTTTTTTGAAATAATGACCAATTATAATAAATCCCACTGCTATTAGAATTCTTCTTCCTATAGCAACTGTATAATTATACTCAGGTATAATAAAAGCCAAAATAAAAGTAATAATGGAAATAAAAACTAATACTTTTTCATTTAAAATTTTTAGTAAAATAAAAAACAGTACTTCAGCCATTAATAAGGTCGGTAAAAACCAATCCGCACCAGTATTGCAACGAATCGTAACCATCCCATACAATATTCCCCAAATAGAAACTTTATTATTTCCATATAGAACCATTTGCAATATTCCTCCCATCATTTCAAATATCACATATGGTACAATGAGTCTCCTGACTTTTCTTACGATAAAAGCCCCCAATGATTCCATTCTCAGTTTCTCTGGCTTTATCAGAATACCCGAAATAATAAAAAATGCTGGCATATGAAATGTATATATGATTGTCTTAACACTTTTAGTTAAAAAATAATCGAAATTGATGATGTGCCCGATTACTACGAGAATAATCAATATTCCTTTTGAAATATCAATATATAGCATTCTATCATAAGTGTTTTCTCCAAAATTCCCCATATCTTCTATTCTTTCTAATTAATCGCTGTAATTAATATAGGCAAGAAATTTTTGTATTTCTCCCTTCCCTTCAAAATTTTTCTTTTGAATTAATATCTCGAACTGATGTCTTAATTCTTCATTTTCTATGAGTTGTATAATCCCATTTGTCATACCACAAACAGTTGCATCCACGATCAGTCCGTCTACACCGTCTGTAATCTGATCATAAATTCCACCTGATGGTTTTGTTCCTATAATTGCCTTGCCAAGAATACCTGCTTCGCAAATGGTTGTAGAATATCCTTCTGTATAAGATGGCTGCACATAAATATCGCAAGTTTTCATATAACCATAAGGATTTGTTTTTGTTCCTAGTAAAAATACATTATTTTCTAAATTCTTTTCTGTAATTTTGGAAAAAAGTTCCTGTTTCATATCTCCATCACCTATAATATACCAACATACTTTATATCCCAATTCAAGCAAATTACAAGTAATATCAGGTATCATATCCTGTCCCTTTTCCGCTGAAAGCCGCCCCACAGTCAAAAGATTCACATACCCTTCTACAAATTCTGGTTTAAACCTACATTTAGATTTGCTCAAAATATCGTTCTTATCTATTGGATTATAATATACTGTTGCCTTGCTTTCTTCAAAAGGAATCACTTTTGCAAAAGACTCCTGAGTAGGCTTAGAAACAAAGAAAAAATGGTCTATCTTTTGATAATATTTTTGTAATCTATGACACTTATCCTCCGAAAACGACATTTCTCCATGTATAAATACCACTCTTCTTTTACTTTTTATTCTATATAATAAATTCAATAGGCGCTCCGGTGATTGACCATGATAAGAAATTGCACAATCAAATTCAATATCAGAAATCACTTTATTGTGCTTAACTATGTGCAGATAATTATCTATGCTATCCCTTCCCATTTTAATCTTCATATAATAAATGATATCCCTTATCACTGAAACCATTCGTACATGTTTTATGTCATCAAATAGTATTTCTTTAAGATTCGCCATTTTATCTATCAACAACTCAACATTTCGCGGAACTTCTTCCAATAGTTCACCCGTTTTTTCACTTAAAATCAGTGTAACATCACAATAAACTGATAATTCTTTAATAAAATTCAGTGCAATTTTATTAGTTCCGCCCATTTTGAGCCAAGGTAATAAAACTGCGATTTTCTTCTTTTCCATATTCTCCCTCTATAAACTTATAAAATCTAAAATAAATTTAATTCGATATTTTAGTTTCATTTTACTTTGAAGCATAATATATCTCAAATTTTTTTTTAATATATTGTGCAAATATTTGTATTCTGTTTCAAATCTTCCTCTTTTTTCTTTAGGTATTTCATGTATTAAAGTATTGACCTTTTGCAAATAGAATTCATACGCCCTTGGATAAATCTTAGGATATTTTTTTTTCATGTATTCATAATTATATCTCCAAGCTTCCTCTTCGTCCATTCGCTTTTGAGTAAATGCAGCAGTCATAATACTGCCTTCTCTTATCCTATAATAATACAACAAATTACTAATTTGCACAATTTTATTGGCACGATCCACAAGTAAATATGCTGTAAAAGTATCCTCACATATCTTTCCTACTGGGAATCTAAAATCCTCCCAACACTTACGTCTATATAATTTGTTCCATGCCGCCACAGGATAAGCCGTGTCATTGTAAATCATATTTAATACTTCTTCCGAGTTTCCAACAAAAGAACAAATCTCAGACGGCACCTGTCTGTCCTTATAAGAAACCATAATTCCACAAGAACATATGTCTGCCTCTTCTTTTTCAATAGCATCTAACATTACTTGATACATATTAGGCGCAATCCAGTCATCACTATCTACAAATGTAAGATAGTCCCCAGTTGCCACATCCAGCCCTGCGTTACGCGCATCCGATAAACCACCATTAGTTTTGTGAATTACTTTAACGCGCTGATCTTGAGATGCCCATTTATCACATATTGCAGGACAATTATCAGGAGACCCATCATCAACTAAAATAATTTCCAAATTTCTATATGATTGTCCAACAACAGAAATAATGCACTCATCTAAATAATCTTCTACTCTATATATTGGTATAATAACTGAAATTAATTTTTGCATAATTATTTTCCTTTATATAATCTATAAATCCATCTGTGAATGTTTGGAAAAAATATAATGAGTAAAGCACATATCTTATTTTTTTTATTTAATGCCCTTATATTTTTTATTTCACCAAATAGTTCTTGCCTACAACTCCTATATAGTTCTTTTGCTGCTTTATCTGTATAAAGACTCATACAATTTGCAGAATTTACAATTGTCCTCAACCATGAGAGTTTTGCATAAGGCTCAATACTATGTTCACTACAATCAAGTGCACAACGTCTAGCCGCTATCAATCCCTTCATCCTTGCAACAACTTTTTCTTCCTCGTTTGATAGAGAGTTTTCTCGCTTATAATATAGATATCCAAAAAAATCTTGATATACTATTGTATTTGCACGTTGAAACAAAACAAAATTTCTCAAAAAATCTTCGTTGTAAATGATTGTTTTATTCAAACAACTATTTTTAAGTAAAGATCTTTTATATATTTTATTACATAACGAAGGTTCCATCCATTCGCCTGAAAGTAAGTCCTTAACTGCTTCAAAACTGTTTTGAACTCGGACTGTTTCACTGCCTATAGTATGATTTTGAGATTCTTCGCTAGAAATAAAAATCAAACCACAATGCGAGATATCTGCCTCATATAGCAATGCATTATACAGTAAACGTTCATACATTTCAGGCTCAACAGCATCATCCCCATCTATAAACCCTATATACTCCCCCGTGGCTAGTGCAATCCCTTTTTCACGAACTTCAACCAATCCTTTATTTTTTTGATGAATTGCAATTATTCTATTATCCTTTTGGGCATAAGAATCTATAATCATTCCAGTATCATCTGTAGAACCATCATCTATAAGTATTAGTTCCCATTTTTGATGTGTCTGAGCAATAATACTTTGTATACACCTCGGCAACCATTTAGCAACATTATATGCAGCTACTATAATCGAAATCTTAGTATTCACTTCGTTATATTTTATCTCATGAGTCATTTGATGCTATTCTCCCTTACTCTTCCAATAAACTTTCAAACATATTTTCTGTTTCCAATACTGTCTGTTGTGTACTGAAGCACAAACCTCTTATTTGCGCTTTTTTCTTATAATCCGCTAACAACGCTGGATTTTCCAAAAGTTTTTTCATTCCATCATACAATGCCTCTTCCGAATTATCCGTTACAATTCCATATTCATTATTTTCCCCTAACATTTCCTTCATTCCACCACAATCAGTCGTAATAACCGGTACCCCTAAAATAAGGGCTTCCGTTGCTGCAGTACTAAATCCCTCCTCATAAGAAGAGCAAACAAAAGCTGAACAACGCGCCATATATTTATATGGATTTTCATCATATCCCAAAAATATAAAACTTTTTTCTAGATTATTCTTTTTCAAATACATTTGAATTTTTTCAGTTTCCTCTCCTATCCCTAGAACATAAATTTTATGCAATAAACCTTCGTCTATCAATCTCTTATGTATTTTAGCCAATCTATAAAAGCCTTTTTTTGCCTTCACTTTTCCTACACCGCAAAAAGTAATTCCTTCAGGAAGAAATTCTCTTTTTTCTATCATATCTAAAGACATTTTCTTAATCTTTTCGGTTTCATTTACATTATACAAAACATCAACATTTTCCTTTATAGCAGTTAAATCTATAAAGTTTTCTTTCACTTTATTTGATACACATATTATTTTTTCAAATTTTCTATAAGTATCTCTTACCTCTTTTTGACTTAAATAGGCTCTTCTCACATTTGTCGGATTCTGCTGACAATGTACCCAAGCCACCTTTTTTATAGTTTTATCATCACATACTCCCAAAATCCTTGTCGTACTCCCCTCTAAATAAGATACCATAATATCATATTTTTCTTTAATCATATACCGAAATAGTACCTTTTTAGGAATATATCTTAGGATAATACTATTTCCCGGAAAAATCTTTTTGAATATCGCTTTATAATGAATTTCCCCTTTTAAATATTTTCGATTGACTCCTACATCAAATAAAGATACTACTGTTATATCGTATTTTTGTAAATCCATATTATTTACAAGATTCACTAAAACTTTTTCTGCTCCACCATGCATCAGATCATGAATAAAAAAAAGAATTTTTATTTTTTTCATACTTATACTTCACCTTCTTACAACTACTCCGTCTATTTAATTTTATAGTACACCCATTTCAAAACAATAATAAATAAAGTAAAATACAATCATCAACATATTAACTAGTTTCTGTGAACTTTTCGTAAAAGCATTTCTTATTAAATATGGCATAATAATAAAACTATACAAACTTGTATATATAGCCATTCTTCCCATCAAAATTCCACTTGTAACCATTGCCATAAGATTCAATCCTACCGTAATAATTGACATATTGACACAAATATGTATAAGTTTATTTTCTTCTTTTGCAATTCGTTTTCTTTGCACAAAGACCAAAAATATTGGAACTAGATTAACCAAAACTCTAATAGGGTTTACCCCATCATCTCCTAATTTTTGCATTTGAGTTATTGTTCCTGCAAATTCTGTTCCCTCCAAAAACATATCTGCAAAGGCAGGGTTTTCGCTGAAAATAAACATCGCAACTATTGCTAATACAATAAATAAAATCGTCTTCTTATTTCCAGCTTTTCCTTGTACGATAAATACTACAGGTAACATAAAAATTGCAGTAATATGAATCGTTGTTGCTAATAAAACAATAAGAATTACCTTTCCATATTTTTCTCTAATCATTAAGGGAAGTGCTGATAAAATCATTACTACCGCAACAAATTGCCGCAGACCATTCATCATCCAACCAATATGACAAGCAGATGCCACAAATAAATATATTGTAATCCAATAGTCTTCCGAATACTTTTTAAAAATCCAAACAATCGGAATGCTATGAAGTGCTGCTATAACCACTCGAAAAACTGTTATACTGTCTCCAAAAAAACTTTTGATGAGCCACTCTAACACAGCAAAACCTTGTCCTGAATCAAGTTCTGATATATAAGTTTGTAACTCCGGTATGGTCGATGGAACAAGTTTATATAAGTGAATATACTCTGGTATATCATTTATTGCTGGTCCCATACAAGCTAACCAAAATATTGGGAAAAATAAGATAGCAGCCGTTGAAAAGTACCATCTTTTCACTTGTACTCCATTATTATATTCAATTTTAAAAAGTCTTGTTTGATTTATCAACAAACCAAATAGGACTAGCCATACAAAAATATATCCATACATAATTTAATATCCTTCTACTCTTAATTTCATTACTTGTTTCTATGAAGAATTCTATATACACTTTCTGGCAATAGTCCTATAATAATCGGTCTTAAACACCAGATATAATTCCGCTTCTTTAAATTAAGTGTATTTATCGCATACCCTTTTACATAAGCCTCATTTAATCTATACTTAAATTTTCTTCGCCCCTGCGCCTCTCTATCATCTCTCATAGAGTATAAAGGCTCTTGTATATTCATCCCCTTATATCCTTTTGCATACATTTTAATCCAAAGATGATAATCTTCAACTCTCAGTAGTTTTTTACTTACACTATACCCTTCTACATCCATATACGCTTCTTTTCTCACCATGCACGCTGCATGACAAAAAGGAGTTCCCCCTAAAAAACTTTCCTTAGTCGGAAATACTTCCGTATGTGTTCTTCCCCAGATTCCTTGTTCATCAAAAAAATTCATATCTGTACTAACAATTGCAACCTCTGTGTTTTCTTCTAAAACACGCACTTCTTCTTCAAAACGGTCTATAGAACATAAATCATCACCATCCATACGTGCAATATAATCTCCAGTTGCAACTTTTAAGCATTTGTTAAGAGTATAATTAAGTCCATGATTTTCGTTATTCTTTAACAAAATAAATTTATCCGGATATTTTCTTACATATTGTTCCGCTATTGTCACTGTATCATCCGAAGAACAGTCATCACACATAACAACTTCCCAATTTGTATAACTCTGATTTATAATACATTCCAAAGCTTCTTGTAAAGTCTTTGCACAATTATAAATCCCCATTATAACACTTATTTTTTTACTCATTATTTAATCCATACACTTTCATAAGTTCTTCTTTTACATTTTTAAATGTATATGCCTGTGCGTAATTTTTCGCGTTCACTTGAATTTTTTCATATAATTTAAAATCTGCCAATAATGTTGATATTCTTTTACTCAATGTATTATTATCATCTATGTCAACCAAAAATCCATTCTTTCCATCTTGAATTAATTCTCTATGACCTCTATTTTTAGTGGCTACAACAGGTGTTTCTGCTAACATTGCCTCAACAACATTTAATGGTAATCCTTCTCGTTTGCTACATGTAACACAGATATCTGATATTTTTTGATACTCCTGCAGATTGGTTACATAACCTAACATGGAAATATTATTTTCTAAATGTTGATTTATGATTAACTCTTCCAGCATTTCCCTTTCTGGTCCATTCCCCGCAAGCAATAACTTTGTATTTGGATATTTCCTTATAATATCTTTCATTGCTAAAATAGCCATTTTTTGATTTTTATTTGGCAATAACTCTCCTACACAAAGTACAATTTTTTCTTTTTCTAAAAAACCAAGGCCTTTTTTCAATCTCTTTTTTTCTTCTATAGAGACTGAACAATATCTTTGTTCATCTACCCCTACGCCATGAATTCGTTCCACTTTACAATGAAACTTATGGCTTGCCAATTCATAGTCCTCTTGCGTAATTGTGATCAGTTTATCCGTAATTCTTGAAAATAACTTTTCTATCGGATAAAAAGCAATCCAATTTTTCTTTGGTGCTCCTTTATAAAAGTGAAATCCGTGAGCAGTATAATACACTTTTGTTCCTCGCTTTCTCGCATTTCTTGCAGCAAGTCTTGTTACAATCCCTCCCATCGGAGTATTGCAGTGTATTACTTCATATTGCTCTTGCTCAATAATTTTTTTCAATTCTTTATATGCACATAAATTCTCTTTACTTTTCGGAGACCGTGCAAATGGTACATTAAATACTTTATCTACAAAATCTAATTTTAAACCGTTCTTTTCGACCAAATTATTTTGGGCTGCCACATGCACTTCATAGCCATGACTATGAAGCACTTCTACTAACGGTTTATGAAATTGACAAATATGACTTTGCACAGTTGCTGTTAATAGAACTTTCATACTCTTCTCCTATCAAAAAAGATATCCCGATATTAAAAACAATAAACTTGCTACAACCGCAGAAACTATCGTATACGGTAGTTGTGAATAAACATGTTCCATATTTTCAATTCCACAACTAGCTGAAGTAATGACAGTTGCATCTGAATAAAAACAAGCATGGCTACAAAAAGTTCCACCACATACAATTGCCGCCATTACAGTTAACAAATTCGCTCCACATGCCGCTCCAAGCGGAATAATAATAGGTGCACATACCGCTGGAATTCCCCAATTACTTCCTGTAATAAACCCTAAAACTGCAACAACCATAAAAGCAATCATTGGATATATATGCGGAGTAACAATTGGTTCTACCAGTCCAATTATATATTGAGGCAGATTTAGATCTGCAGAGGCTTGTCTCATCCACAATGCTGCAACAATAATTGCTAATGCTGGAATTGAATCCGCAAATCCTTGTATCCATAAATCACAAAATTCATTTGTTTTAACTTTTTTTCTTGGTACATATATAATAGCAGCTGATATAATTGCTGATATAATTGCTATAAACATGTCCCCTACTACTAATTGAATAATAATCATTGTTGCAATAGGGATTAAAAAATCTATTATTTTAGCATCTCCACTAGTATCATTATCGTCTTTCTTATTTAGTTTGCCACTATTTTCACTATAGACTCTTCCGGTAGTTTCTACTCTTTGATATGCTTTTTTCATCGCTCCCATTTTAGGCATAACTCCCAATATAAATAAAGGGACAACTACAATAGCTACCATCGCGTAAAACATATATGGTATAGAATGGATATATGTTGACATTGCACTCCCATACCCCAATTCTACAACCTCTTTTTGTTCATAAAAAATACCTGCAAAGAATATAGCCCATGTTGAAAACGGCAATAAAACACAAACAGGTGCTCCCGTAGAATCAATTACATAAGCAAGTGCTTCCCTAGGAACCCTTCTTAAATCTGATAATCTCTTAGTACACGCACTGATAGTCATAATATTCATGTAATCATCTACAAAAATGATAATTCCTAACAACCAAGAAGTAAGTAATGTACTCTTTCCTGTTTTACATATTTTTCCTAAAAAATTAGCAATTGCATGAGTTCCCTTTGCTGCATTTATAACTGCAATCAAACTTCCAAACAATCCACATACAATAAGTAACCACACTGTATCATAATCTGTAATAACTTCAAAAAATGAATCAACCATTAAAGTAATTGGATTCTTTTTATTGATGACTGCAATTATAAGATATGATGACACGCACCCCATTAAAAGAGCTTCCGTTGTTCTCTTGGATTTTATGGCGACAATTATAACAAGCAGAGCTGGAAGTAATGTGATTATTCCATAATTCATTAAAATTTCTCCTTTTTCTTTCCAAACCTAATTCTAGAAAAAATTTCTAAATACATACGAACTACTAGTGCTCTAAAGTTTGTATGAGAAATATCTTTAATCGTTATTCCCGTTTCCGCTATTCTAGGCTCCATATATGTAATTAAGTCCTTCGGAATATCATCTACCTTACGTTTTTCCAGTGGAACTGTAAGCATTAATTCAACATACTTTCTGTTATTGAACGGAATTGTTATGTCGTAGGATACTCTATGTTCTGTTGTTAAAAAGATTCCTTCTCCACCGCTCCATGCAAATTCCCAAAAATATAATTCTAACCATGAAATTTTATCAAACGTTTTCTTGTCATAATATTTTTCTAAATATTCTGCAAACACTTTGTCGGTTTCTTTAATTAAATATTTGTCCAAATAAACTTTGTGCATTGCTCTCCAGTAACTTGCATATGGATATTTGGGAAATCTTTTCTTATTGTATTTATTGTAATACCAGCCACGCCCCATCTCATTTACCCAAGATTTAATTTCCATATCACAAGGTGGCTTTTCTGTAAAATACAATCTTTTCTTTAAATCATTTGTGTTATTCGCACCGATACATCCATTATTACATTCCATCACTTTTTTGAATGCCGGTAAATCTTTGTATTCCTCCCATTCTTCCGGAATCTCGTAGAGTTCATGCTCTAAACCTAAATGTGCCAAAATTTTCTTTGCGGCATATGCGTCTACTGATTCATCTACATTAGAAATATAACTAAAATACTTGAATTTATCATACACTTTATTTGCACAAGATAATGCTGTCATACTATCTCTACCACCAGTTACTGAAATAGAAACTTTCTTTTCCGGCCATTTCATTGCAATGCATTGCATTGTATTTGACATAATTCTTCCAAGTTCACCAATCGTTTCTTTATACTCTTTTTCTGTTTTTGTCTCTACAATTTTTTGAGTAGGATAAAATCTAAATATCTCTGTACAACCTGTTTCATTCGAATACTTTCCAGCGTGATTAGGAACCATTCTCTTCAATTCATCAAAAGGTGATAAATCCCCCGGAAGCCAAGTACCCCAGTAATGCCAATATTTATTTGTCGTTAAGCGTTTAATATATTCTGGTTGTTCTAACCCCTTTAAATCTGCCACAAGTTTTCCGTGAGAAGTAATAAATAA
The DNA here is from genome assembly GCA_900551895.1 of uncultured Lachnospiraceae bacterium. Lineage (GTDB taxonomy): Bacteria > Bacillota > Clostridia > Lachnospirales > Lachnospiraceae > Faecalimonas. Next base: position 22,929 of record URXX01000012.1, read on the forward strand.
TTTTCCTTCAATTACACCATGATAAACAAGTTGCATTCCCGCACAATCTGTTGTATAAATAATTTTATTATTTGAAATGTATCCCACGCAAAATACACCTGTCAATTTGCTTTCTTCTTCCCAATAAGTAATATCGCCTTTTTCTTTCGCATTCGCTAAATTTTCTAGTATTTCATTTTCATTAATAAGCATATTATATGGATCATACGCATGTCCTATCAAAAAATGTATATCTCCATTTTTTTCGTATATATATGAATATGTCTCTTCATGTGTGTATAGATAAAAAGATGAATTTATCTGTCTTTCTGACCAATTTGAATAAAATGGATATCCACCCCCCACATTCTGCTTTTCATTTGTTATTAAAAAACCTTTACAATATAATCTTTTTTGAAATTTTGGATACTCTTCCAAGTTTTTTTTCATTTCATCAACACTATAATAAGCCATTACCCTCTCTCCTTGTTTTTCAATTTTCTCTTCAATTTCTCAAATTGTGCTTTTTTTCCACCTGCTCCTGCAATTTGAATAGTATTTGCCATCCCATTCGGATTTGCTTCGATTAAAACACACTCATTCTCACAAACTGCAATATCCCATGCCACATACTTAAGGGAGTAATTTATAGCACATTCCTTTACAAATTCTAAAATCTTACTCCAATTTGGAATTTCAAATCCTTTTATTTTTATCTTAGAAACAGGGTGCATAGGATATCTTCGTCCCGCAGCATCCTCCGCAGCATCTACGATAATTCCTGTATCAATATCGATAGATGCTACCAGCCCTCCTGCCGAATAATTATCTATAATTGTATTTCCTTTTCCCATTCTTAATGCTGCACCTATTATTTCACATTCTCCCGATTCTAAAACAAGGGTAAAAATTCTTATCGTATTTACGCTACTTGGATTCAACTTACTTAGCAAAGAATGTTGAATAACTAACTCATCTAAAACTGATGGTTCCTCTTTAAATTTAGCATATAAACTTTCGATATTATTTGAGGTAAATACCCATTTTTCTATTCCTTTTCCACAATCTGCCATATCTGGCTTATATAAAACTTCAGAATGCTTTTCAGCAAACTCTAAAAATTCTTTAAAAGTACATTCCTCCGAATACAATTGTTCTCTTTTAGTAAACTCAGCCAATTCTTTATACATTTCTTTTTTACTACATAGTTTAACAAATACTTCCTTTGAATCAACCAATTTAGCAAATTCTAATTCTTGTTTTGACGTCAAATATTTTTGTTTTTCTTTTTTATTTTTTTCAAAAAATCTCAATTCAAAATAATCGGAAATCGTCGCATTATAAACCAAATAATTCCATGCAATTCCCGTTCCATATCTTAACCTATAAATCCAATTTGTTTTTCCTCTATTTAAAATGATGAATTTGTCCATTTTATTAAACATATTTTTAAAAATTTCTAAATACATTTTATATTCTCCATTATCAACCCACTAATCCTCTCCCCATTTCCCTCTCCAACGAAACTATTATGAGGAGTAACAATAACATTTTCCATATCCCATAAAGGACTGTCTGCCCCTAAAGGCTCTTCTTCAAACACATCTAAAACTGCTCCGCCTAATCGCGGCAACGCTCTAATCAACGCATTTGTATCTACAATTCCACCTCTGGCAATATTCACTAGAACCGCTCCGTCTTTCATTGCCATAAACTTTTCATTATTCATCAAATTTTTCGTTTCATCTGTCAATGGTAATGTCAATATAACTATATCACTTTCCGGTAAAACAGTTTCCAATTTATTCAACTCTAAAATCATACTATAATTTTCATCTGTTCTAACTGACAAATCAATGCCTGTCACTTCACATCCGAATGCCCTAAAGCGTTTAGCACATTCTGTTCCTACACTTCCACAACCTAAAACACACACTTTTTTTCCTGAGAATTCCAAAAGTCCTCTATGCTTAGCCCATGTATGTTCTTTCTGATTTTTCAAAAAGAATTTAGACTGTTTATATAATTGCATTACCCCAAATATAGCAAATTCCGCCATTGGAATACTGTAAACGCCTCTCGCATTATGCATTTCAATATGATTTTCTTTGACATATTCCATAGGAACACGATCAAATCCCGCGCTCGTCAGTTGAATATATTTTAAATTAACAAATCTCCCGATAGGGTGCGATAAAAACAATCCATTACAAACAGCACCCTCTACCCACTCATATTCACACGGCAACTCATCCTTTTCAAACTGTAGAAATTTTACACAGTGTCCCTCTCGTTCTAATCTATCTACATATTTTTTTGCATCGCCCCATGCACCTGTAATCAGTAAATTCATCTTATCCCCTCTGTTTACAAATCAATGCTACTTTTTCTTTTATCACTTCTACATTTTTATTAAAGTAATTTGCATAATTCTCACATTCTTTTTCTGTTTCTCTGATTTTGTGTACACCTTCCAAAAAAATAGTTTGTATCACTTCTTCTCTCTTTTCTTTATTCGTATCGCAAAAACTTCTAGATAAAATTACACATGTAGAACCAAGTCGATAATGTTCACGGATAATATGTTCAGCCGGAAGCATTCCCGTACCAATAGCAGCAATACCGCCAAATCCATACGGTATTCCAACCTGTTTAAATTTAAAGCATAACTGTTCAACTGTTCCGTCTGCCAATAATTCAAACATAAATTTCTTTTTATACCCTAGAGATAAATCATTTAAACCAATAAACATTTCATCAATACCTGAAATATTTAAAATTTCATCTATGACCGTAGCCGCCTCCGGTGTTTCCAACAATAACATTGTTTTTGCACGGCCATCTACATATTTAATGAATTTTTTAACTTCTTCTACACTTTTAAAATACGGCAACATTAAAATATCTGCGCCCGCATCTATAACAGCATTTATTTCTTCTTGAGATGAACAATATTCCTCAGTCGCTTCATGAATAGGATTTACACGAACAAGTAGTTCGGCATTTTTCAATACTTTTTTTACCTCTGCAATATCCTCAACAGAATGTTGTGACTGCACAGTATCCATTCCACCCTGTCGTTCTTGTTTTCCTATTTTTTCTAAATCTATGAATACCCTATCCACACCATTTTCATCTACTATTTTCGCAATTTTAGGTTGATTTGTAATATACATCAATTTCAGCATTTTTTTCACTAACCTTCCCTTTTCTTTGCTGTTTCTGTTGAATTTACATTATCTGCATTTGTAAATACTTTAAAAATTGTTTTAAAGAAAATTTTCAAATCTAATAAAAATGACATATGTTCTACATACCATACATTCATCTCAATTCGTTTCGACCATTCTACTTCTTTGCGACCATTTACCTGTGCCCATCCGGTTACTCCCGGACGAACAGAAAACATTTTTTTCTGTTCGTCTGTATATTCTTCAAAAGGCCATGGATGATATGTTAATGCCGGTCTTGGACCGATAAAACTCATCTCGCCTTTAAAAATGTTAATTAACTGTGGAAGTTCATCTATACTTGTCGCTCTGAGAATTTTTCCTACTTTAGTTACTCGAGCATCATTTTTCCCGGAATAGACACCACTCCCCTGTTTTTCTGCTCCCACTACCATAGAACGAAATTTATAGATTTCAAATACCTTTCCGTTCATTCCTAACCTTTTTTGTTTGAATAATGCCGGACCATTTGATGTTAATTTGACAATCAGCCCGACTATAAGCAGTGGTATTGCACCTAAGATTAATAATATTCCGGAAAAAATAACATCTAATCCTCTCTTTATTCCTCTATACATTCCTCTACTCCTCTTTCATCACATACGTAGGCACAATCTCTTTGACCATCTGACGAATAACATCACTGTCCTTCTCCGCAGCCACCTTTAGTTCTTTCAGTTGCCTCATAAACAGTGCTTCGTCCATATCAATCGGTTTACCGATATGAATTAAATTATTATCTGTAGCCTGCAAACCTTCCTCGTCCATAAGAAGTTCCTCATACAACTTCTCACCCGGTCGAAGTCCTGTATACTTAATTTCAATATCTTCCCCAACTTTAAATCCGGAAAGACGAATAAGATTTTTTGCCAAATCCGCTATTTTTACCGGTTCTCCCATATCTAAGACAAAAATTTCTCCGCCTTTAGCGTATGCCCCTGCCTGAAGCACTAGTGATACCGCCTCAGGAATTGTCATAAAGTATCTGATAATATCAGGGTGTGTAACCGTAACCGGTCCACCCTCAGCGATCTGCTTCTTAAAGAGCGGAATAACGCTTCCGTTACTTCCGAGAACATTTCCGAAACGAACCGCAACAAATTCTGTCGGATAGAATTTATCCAACGTCTGTACAATCATTTCACACATACGTTTTGATGCACCCATAATGTTTGTCGGGTTTACCGCCTTATCGGTAGAGATAAGTACAAAACGTTCTACACCATGCTTTCCCGCTGCCGATGCAGTTTTATATGTACCGAATACATTATTTTTAATCGCTTCATTCGGGCTGTCCTCCATTAGCGGAACATGCTTATGTGCTGCCGCATGATAAACAACCTGCGGTTTGTATTTTTCCATAATCTCATTTATTCTGTGTGTGTTTCGCACAGATGCAATCAATGCCACAAGATCCAAATTCGGATATTTTCTTTTTAATTCCTGCTGAATTTCATAAATATTGTTCTCGTAAATATCTACAATAATTAACTGTTTTACGCCATGTCCTGCAAGTTGGCGGCAAATTTCACTTCCGATTGAACCGCCTCCTCCTGTAACAAGGACAACTTTATTTTGTACATATCCTAAAATTTCATCTAGGTTTACTTTAATCTGTTCACGGCCAAGTAAGTCTCCGATTTCCACATCACGAAGTTGTGATACGCTCACTTCACCGCTTACCAACTGATACATTCCCGGAAGAATACGGATTTTACACCCTGTGTGCTGACAAAGATCAACAATCTCTTTGATTGTTGATTTTGGTGCAGACGGCATTGCAATAATGATTTTTGCGATACCATACCGTTCCACTGCCGGAATAATATCTTTCTTTCCTCCTACTACAAGACACCCTTGAATGTACTTTCCCTGTTTTGCCGGATCATCGTCTATCATACAACGCACTCTTCTTTTTAACTGTTTGTTCAAACGAAGTTCTTTTACAATGGCTGCTCCCGCATCTCCTGCACCGATAACCATAACATTCGCACTTGCCTTTTTACTCCTAACAAAGTATTCTCCTTTAACAAAACGTATAAAACGATAGAAAAAGCGAATGCCTATCGTCATAAAAAGAAGAATAAGTGTATACAAAATATCATAACTTCTCGGAATCGGATGTCCGAACGCTTTCATTCCAACTGCATCCAAAATCCCCGATATCATTACTGCAAGAGTAATATTTACTAATTCATTTACGCTGGCATATTTCCAAAGACTTGTATATAAATGGAATACATAAAAAATTGCTATCGTGCAGATAATATTAATTCCGCCATATTGCCATATAGATTCCAAAAAAACTCTGTCGATATCTGAAAAAACCAGTTCAAACCGAAGCCACAATGCAAGAAATGACGATAGCATTATGGCAATAACATCTCCCACCAGCAGAAGTATGACACGCATATGCAACTGCATGTTTTTTTCATTGCTTTTCATCATTTGCCTCCTCATATTTTTCACCTTATCTCATTTAATACTATCTATAGTATTTATCCCCATATTTTCCGTAACCGTAATATTTTTTACGGTTTCTTCTAGGGACTTTATTTAGCACTACTCCCAGCACCTGACAACCGCTCTTTTCGAGTTTTTGTTTAACCTCTTGAGCAAGGCGATATTTTACTTTTTCCGACTCAATAACCATAATTGCCCCGTCACACTGTTTTGCCACGATTGCCGCGTCAATAACCATTCCAAGCGGAGCCGAATCAATAATAATATAATCATAAATATCACGAAAAGACTCCAGCATTTTCTCAAAACGTTCATTCGTTAAAAGTTCTGCCGAATTTTTAACACTCGGACCCGAAAACATAATATGTAAGCGCGGTATATTTGTTGAGAATATTGACTCTCCTAAAGAACATTGTCCTGACAGGAAATGCGAAAGACCATACTCTACCGTCCCCGCATCTAAACGCGAAATCAATACGGATTTTCTTAAATCGGTATCTAAAAGAAGCACCTTTTTCTGCATAGCAGCCAAAGATTTTGCCAATTCTACCGCCGTATTGGTTTTTCCTTCTCCTTGGAACGAACTGGTGATTACGATAGTTTTTTTATCATCTCCACAAAACAATAAGTTTGTTCTCAATGTTTTGATTTCTTCTTCTACTTCATATGAAAGTTCATTCTGCGCAATTTCAATTTTTTTCATGTTTATCTCCTATTTTTCTTCTAGCATTAGTTGTGGATTTTCGATAAATATTTTGTTCGCATACTCCACTCCCACTTTTCTCTCCACATATTTTTTACATTCTCGCAAATTGGGCTTTCGGTTTTGCAGATCATGTGCATCGCTGGCAATGAAATGAACAAGACGCTCCTGCAAAATTTTTTTACAGAAGCGCTTCTGCAAAAATCCCATTTTCCCAAGCACTGTGCCGGCATTTATCTGCATATATGCCCCCATTTCTATTAATTCTTGAATGTATTCACTATTCTTCACTAAACACGCATACCTTTCGATATGTGCCAATATCGGATTGTATCCTTCTGATACAAGTTCATATACACTGTTTCGGATTTTCTGAAATTCATAATAATGCGAAAACTCTACGAGAACATACTTTGTTCCATTCATCTGGAAACTCGGATTCTGAAGGAGTATCTCCCGTAATCCTGTGTCCCCATAACATTCTCTTCCCAAATATAAATTTACATTCAATCCTTTTTTCTCCGCAAACTCCTGAAATTTATAAAACTTTCTCTGTATCTCCTCAGCGGATGTTTCAAACATTCCTTTTCGATAGTGAGGCGTTAAAATAACATTTTCAACCCCGTCATTTTTTTGCATTTTCAGCATTTTCAATGCCTCCACTACTGAACTTGCCCCGTCATCTACCATAGGAAGAATGTGATTGTGTATATCCGTTATTCCTCTCATATTTCTTCTATCTCTTTCTCTCCAGCGGAATTGTAGCCAATACGTTTAACTGTAAATAATGTTCAACATCGTCTTGATCTTTAATTCTATCGTCCATAAGAAAACGTACGATAAGAATTCCCATTACAAGTACTGCTCCTAACAAACCTCCAAGCATCATATTTTTCGTTGTGTTTGGAGAAAATGGGTATTGAGGTTTTACCGCTTTTTCTACCGTGCTAGGTTTATCCCTATTCATTACTTCCTGAATTCTCATTGCCAATGTATCTGACATTGCATTTGACAAATCTCTTGCCAACTCCGGATCAGCGCTTGTCACTGTTGTTTTTAACATACTTGTATCAGTCGGATTTTCCACCGTAATCATTCCTGCTACACTCTCATATGACATATCCAAACCGATTTTTTCACTTGCTTCCCTAATAACCGGACGGCTCTTCGATAAAGTAATGAAGTCTGCTGTCAATTTTCTGCTTAAATCTATATTGATAGATTCGCCATCTTTTGTTCCCAATACATATATCATTGACGAAGCTTGATATAGCGGTGTTACGCATGCTTTCGTGTATACAAATGCTACACTTGCTCCTATAGCCAAACTTAAAAGAATAAGCCACCATTTGCGTAATAAATAATTGATTATCTCAATCAAATCAATTCCTGTTTCCTCGTTTTCCCATGTTCTTTCTTCCATGTTCCCTCCTGTTGTGTTTTGTGTTGTCTTATTATCTTTGCTGCTGTTGAGAATTTATTTATCCTCCCATGAAAAAACAGCATTGTTTCTTTTTCTAAAAAACAACGCTGTCCCACATAATCTGTCTTATTCTCTATTTGAGTGCTGTTCTCTTTCTAAATACAACAGCACCTGCCAATGCTACAATGGCAACAACTCCTGCTACCGCTACAGTAGGTGTTTCACTTGTCTTTGGCGATTCTGTGGAAGAAGCAGATGTATTCTTATCTACTACAAACGCTACCGGTGACAAAGAATCAAATGTTGCTGTAATTGTACCTTTACCCGCCTTTGACGGTTCTTCAGTCCATGCACCATTTTCATAATGAAGAATTGCCACATTTGTCGAAGCAAGAACCCCCGGTACTTCAAAAGTAATGGTTACAGGAAATACCGGATTTCCGATTGCCCTAACTTCACGAGCATCAATTACTTCCATACCGTCCACATAGTTATCTCCGATAATATCTTTCAATGTCTGTTTATCCTGTAATAATTTTGCTGCTTTCTCGCCCTCTTCCGTAAGATCTTCAATAATAATCTTCACAGAATTACCGTTTTTATCAACTGCTTTTGTATAATCCGTTACGATAGCTTTCTTCTCAGGGCTTGGTGTTGCAAACGCTGTAATGCCCATAGCGATACTTAATGTACCTGCTAAAACTATACTCAAAACCTTTTTTGTTAATTTATTCATTCCTATCCCTCCTAGTATTCATTCTACATTTTTACAATTAATGTCAGTATATCACTTTTTTTCGTGCTTGTAAAACATTTTTATCACTTTTTCTTGCAATTTTTCATTATCCACGACAAATTCATCATATTTTTCTCCCTTGTGAACTTCTCCCGGAACTTTTTCCACATTTCCCTCAAATTCATACTGCATCATTTTTCCTAATTCGTCCTCAGAAATATCCGTCACCATATACGGCTGCATTTTGTTATACAAGCGAACAGCCTCTTTTGTTCCCTGTACTTTCGACTTTAATTGTTTTACAAGCGCCTCCATAAACTGACTTTGCCTTTCCATACGTCCGTTGTTACTTCCCGATACGTTCGTATCTCTATAGCGAACATACTGCTCTGCCATTTCTCCGTCCAGCGTAATGGTTTCTCCCTTTTTAAATGCCGGATTAATATGTGTGTAATCTTCCGGCACGGTAATCTCTACTCCGCCTAATTCTTCGGTGAGTTTTGAGAACCCTTCTATAGTGAGTGCAACATAGGAATTAATCGGCATCTGATAAAGCAAATTGGACACCGCATCCCTCGTCAAAACACAACTTTTCTTTCCCCCGTCACCATAAGCATACTGTAAGGTAAGTTGAGCCCTCTCTGTCGACAGATATTCTCCGTTCATATCATACGTTCTAATATCCGTCATCGTATCTCTGGAAATAGCAAGCGCCTGTGTTGTTTTCTTTTCCGTGTCCATAGCAAATAAGACTAAACTATCCGTCTGTCCGCCATTACCGACCTTTTTTTCTTCTATTTTCCCCTCCTCATCAATTCCCATAAAAAGAATTGTCCGCAAGTCGTAGTTATACTTATACTTTTCTCCTTTATAAGTAATATAATTTGTTTCCTGAAGTTCATCTGCATATCCGTCATATTCTGTCTTTGGTTTCTTCTTATCCTGCCACATCTGATACGCCAACGTTCCCGCTGCCACAATAAGTAAAACCGTTACAATTCCCAAAATAGCGTATTTCTTTTTCTTCACATCTTCTCTCCTGTTTCTTTTTATAAAAGAAAAGCCAATACACAAAATCGTATCGACTTTTCAGAGCGTCTATTATCTTTCCATTAATTCCTCGGCAATATTTCTTGCATGGTCTGAAATCCTTTCCAAACATACAAGGGCATCCAAAAATACTATTCCCGCCTCAGCATTGCACTGATTGTTTGCCAATCGCTTAATATGTTTTGTACGAAGCATCAGTTCAAGTTGGTCTGCCTGTGTTTCTTTTTCAATTACACGAAGCGCCTTTTCCTGACTTCCTTCCTCAAATGCCTCAAGGGCATATTTATAACTCTTTGCACAGACGTCCAGCATTTCCTTAATTCCGTCCACGCCCATATCTGAAAATTTCAGTTTCTTTTCTTGGAGTGTTTCTGCAAACTCAGATATATTTTCACAGTAGTCACTAATTCTTTCCATATCCGATACAATCTGAAGCAAATGTGCTACTTCCTGATGTTCCTTCTCACTCACCTGCAAAGAAGAAATCTTAATCGCATACGTTGTAATTCCCGCACTCAGTTTATCTACCGTGCTTTCTTCCTCTTTCAGAGCCTTAATATCATCATGGCTTAATGTGAACAGCACTGTCTTTGCCTTTTCCAAAGAATCCATAACGATGTGTCCCATACGTGTAATCTCTGTAATGGTTGACTGTAAAGCGATGCTTGGTGTTTCTAACATTCTGTCGTCAAGAAGAACTGCTGAATCTTCCTGTTCGCTTTCGTCCACACGTCCGATTTTCTTAGCAAGTTTGATAATTAAGTTTGATACAGGGAACAATAATACCGTTGTTCCGATATTGAAAATAGTGTGTACCGTACTAATCTGTGTCTGTGTAATCATTCCTTCTCCCATTGCCGGATTCATTACCGTAAAGAAGAGAATTGCCACAACGCTGAATAAGATTGTTCCGATTACGTTAAATAATAAGTGCATAAGCGCTGCTGTCTTTGCATTTCTCTTTGCTCCGACACTTGATAACATTGCCGTCACACAAGTACCGATGTTCTGTCCCATGATAATGTAAATTGCCGCACTCATCGGAACAAGTCCTGCCGCTGCCAAACTCTGTAAAATTCCGACAGAAGCCGATGAACTTTGAATAATCGCCGTTACTGCCGTTCCCGCCAAAATACCTAAAATCGGATTTTTTCCTAATGTAATGAAAATCTCACAGAATGCCGGTGAATCTTTCAGCGGTGAAACTGCTGATGACATTGTGGAAATACCGACAAACAAAATACCAAAACCGATAATAATGCTTGCAACTTCTTTAGACGAATGCCTTTTTCCCGTCAGCATAATAATTACACCGATGATAATCGCAATCGGTGCGAGTGTTGTAGGACTTAACGCTTTCGCCCACTCTACACTGGAAACAAGCCAGCCGGTTACCGTTGTACCGATGTTAGCACCCATGATAACTCCCATAGCCTGTCCTAAATTCATAATTCCCGCATTTACAAATCCGACAACCATAACCGTAGTTGCCGATGAACTTTGGATAACTGCCGTAATTAACGCTCCGAGCAATACTCCAAAAAATTTGTTCTTCGTTAGTACTTCTAACAATGATTTCATCTTATTTCCGGCTGCATTCTCAAGACCTTGAGCCATAATCTGCATACCGTAAATAAACATTCCCAATCCACCTACAAAAGGGATAATAATGTCTGTGTAACTCATTGATTTCCTCCTCAAAAAGCCAACTTCTAACTTTTATCTTTTTATTACGTCCTTTTTACCATACCATTATCTCACGGCAAAAACAACTTATTTTTTCATTTTCGGTTCAAAAATCAATGAAGCGATATATCCAAAAATCAATGCGGACGATGTTCCCACCGCAGCCGCCTTCAGTCCTCCCATAAACGTTCCGATAAATCCATACTGTCCGACTGCCTCTTTTACCCCTTTCCAAAGTGCGTTTCCAAATCCCAATAACGGTACGCTTGCCCCCGCCCCCGCAAAATTTTGAAACGGTTCATAGAGATGAAAAAATCCCAAAACAACTCCCGAACAGACGAGAAGCACCATTACTCTCCCCGGCATCAGTTTTGTCCTGTCCAATAAAATCTGCACAAGAGCGCATATAAGTCCTCCGACCCAAAACGCATTTATATAATCCATTTTTCTTCCTCCTTAACAATGCTCCAGCACAATGCCGTGTGCAATCCCCGGAACACTTTCTCCCTCATTATAACTTACCGTGGACATCAGTGCGCCTGTGGGCACAAACAATACTTTTCTCCACTCCCCACTCTCCAACTTCGGCAAAATATAGGCGGATAAAGTCGTCGCCGCACATCCGCAGCCGCTTCCTCCCGCATGGGTATCCTGCGTCTTTTGATCAAAAATCGTCATTCCGCAGTCCATATGATTGCTTTTTATATCTCTCCCCTGTTTTCTGACTAAATCAAACAGAATACTCTGTCCTACATATCCCAAATCTCCGGTAATAATTCTGTCATAATCTGTTTCTCTCCGCCCGAAATCCTCTAAGTTCCGTATAATCGTATCGCAGGCCGCCGGCGCCATACACGCCCCCATATTCTGCGAGTCTTTCAGACCGTAATCCACAATTTTCCCAACAGTTACTCCCGTTATCCTCACATGGCTTTTTCTTGTCCCCACAAGAAATGCACCGCTGCCCGTCACCGTCCAGTGTGCCGAGAGCGGTCGTTGCGTTGCATACCCTAACGGAAATCGGAATTCTTTTTCCGCACTTCCGAAATGGCTCGACGTAACCGCAAGCATCAAATCTCCGTATCCGCCCGCTACCGACATGGATGCAAGGGCAAGCGCCTCGCCGGACGTTGAGCATGCCCCGTACAGACCAAACATAGGAATGTGCAGTTCCTCCGTCCCCATACTCGTGGCAACCCCCTGTCTCAACAAATCTCCCCCATACAAATATCTGACTTCTTTTGGCGTGACGCCCGCCTTTCCCAGTGCGAGAAGGCAAGCCTGTTTCTGCATTGTACTTTCCGCCAGTTCCCACGTTTCTTCTCCAAATAAGTCATCTTCTCCAACCATATCGAATTTTTTCCCGAGCGGTCCTTCCCCCTCTTTTTTCCCTACAATTGAACCGCTGCTGATTAAATATGGCGCTTTTTCAAACTGAATACTCTGACTTCCCTTTATCATTTTATAGTGTCACCCCCGATTTAATTAACAGATAATAAATAACTCCCATAAGCCACGATGTCAAAACACCGTATAAAATAACAGGGCCTGCAATGGTAAAGATTTTACAGCCGATACCGAAAACCTGTCCCTCTTTCTTATATTCAATGGCGGGGGCTGCCACAGAGTTGGCAAATCCTGTTATCGGAACAAGCGCCCCTGCTCCTCCCCATTTTGCGATTTTGTAATATACGCCCAATCCGGTTAAAAGCACACTCAAAAACACGAGCATAACGGAGGACCAAGCCCCACTCACTTCTTTTGACAATCCCTGCTGTCCGCAATAGTTCAAAATCACCTGTCCCAAAACACAGATTGCCCCTCCTGTCACAAAGGCTTTCGCCATATTCAGCCACACATTGTGAACAGGCGTTTTTTCTTTCACATATTGCTCATAGGCTTTTTCCTTTTTCTCTTTTTCCATACCTTTTTCCTTTCTACCAGCCTTTGAAAAAGAAAAGACACGCTCCGATTCCTTTTCCAATCGCTATACTTAATATAATGTAGGGAATCCCCTTTAAGACTTTCACTCTTCTGATAAAAATTGGAAATACATTTAGAATTTCCGCTAACGCCATTGACCAGCAGCCGACAAAAATGCCCGCAAATATTCCAAACAACATTAATCCCCCGACACCGACAGGAATCGTTATTTCATAAACAGACAAAATATTTCCGATTATTCCGCCGAAAGCCACACTCATTTCATATAAAAGGATATGTTTTCCCGTATGCGTCCTGTCGGCAAAATCCGATACGACTCCCAAACTGACGACAAAGGAAAATAATCCGCCTGCCACCGTCACTCCGGCGCTAAGCCCGATGAGTGCCAGCAGAAGTTGTTTTCCCCACATCCAGTTCTTTCTCCTTTCGCGAATAGTTGTCTATCAGTGTTGTCTGTATATCATTTTCATATAATCGCATTTCCACCTCCATCGGTGTCGGATCTACACTGAATTTTTTCCCGCCGAAATGATTGAAGAAAACGAGTATTCCTACAATCAGTCCGACACAGTACGTCAATTCCAAAACGGTGAAACCACTGCTTTGTTTTCCCATAAGTAATGTATAAATCTGCCCGAATAATTTCGTTGTTTCCACATCGTTATTAAACGCCATAATGGAAAACGCCGCTCCGACAAACGTAATCGCGGTGACAAGGATAACTTTTACCCAGTGCATACATTTATTCGGCGTTTTCTGATCTTCACAAGTAATGATAATATCCTCTTTTCCCATGTTTTCAATGTCCACATTGGGATACTGCCTGTGTATACATTCAATAATCTTTAAAATCGAAACAACATATCTGTGTTTTCCGTCATCTTGCATTTTCAATAATTTTAACGCTTTTATTTTCGGTATCATCTCGGGATTCGCACATTCTATAGAAAGAATATCTCCGAGAGTAACTTCGCTTTTCGTCACTTCTACATTTTGTTCGCCCTTGATATATACCGTTTCCTTCGTTACCGCCATAAATTGTTCACCCCTGTAATGAGAACGCCCGCATCTGCTGTTTCTGCCGATCTCACATCAGAAAAATAGTAGACAAGTCCGACAGCCACCGCAATCAGCACGACACAAAATAAGCATACCCGCACTTTTTTTCTTTCTTTTTCCATACATTACACCTCGCTTTCCTATGTAGTAGTATGGCTTTTTTGAAAAATTTTATACGCAGGTATGCTTTTGCTATATCTTTTCTCTTAAATATCCCAAAATTTTCTTTTCCAGCCTTGAGACCTGTACTTGTGAAATTCCCATTGTTTTTCCTATCTCCGACTGAGTCTTGTTGGCAAAATATCGCATATAGATTAACTGACGTTCCTCCTTTTTTAACTGCTCCAACAGTTGCTTTAACAACATATGATTTAATATTTTTTCTTCCTGTCCCTCCTTTTCCTCCAGCCTGTCCATCAACTGTATCTCATTTCCGTCCTTTTGATAAATCGGCTTATGCAAAGATTCCACTTCCCCGCCGGACTCCAGCGCCATGGCAAGTTCTTCCTTGTCTACCTGTAGGTTCTCCGCAAGTTCTTCTATTGTAGGTTCTCTGTTTAACCGCTCCTGCATTTGTTCTTTCAGCACATATGCCTTATATGCCAATTCTTTTAAGGAACGGCTCACCTTTATCATACCGTCATCCCGAAGAAATCTTTTAATTTCCCCCGAAATCATCGGTACAGCGTAGGTGGAAAATTTCACATCATAAGATAAGTCAAATTTATCAATGGCTTTTAACAATCCGATGCTTCCGATTTGAAACAAATCTTCCGGATCTGTTCCACGCCCGTAAAATCTTTTTACTACGCACCAAATCAGCCCCACATTCTCTTCTACCAACTGTGTCCTCGCTTTTTCATCTCCTTCGTGTGAGCGTTTAATTAAAGCGATTGTGTGTTCCATGAAGACCTTCCTTTTCCGATTGTTTTTTCCATTTTGACAGTCGTTCCCTCGCCGAGAACGGACGTCACTTCTATTTTATCCATAAACGCCTCCATAAAGGCAAATCCCATTCCCGACCGTTCCAGTTCCGGCTTTGTTGTAAATAAAGGCTGCATCGCCTTTTCCACATTTTCAATTCCTTTTCCTTTATCACGCACCTCCACATAAATCGTCTTTCCTTTCGTGCGACAGCAAATTTCTATTTTATGTATTTCATTTTCATATCCATGAATAATCGCATTTGTCACTGCCTCCGAAACTGCCGTTTTTACATCAGACACTTCCTCCAGCGTAGGATTTAATTGAGTCATAAAGGACGCCACCGCAACTCTTGCAAACCCCTCATTCGCCGAACAACTGTCAAAGCTCAACTCCATTTCATTTGTGTCTTTCATATACATAATTCCTCCTCGTACATATGAATTATTTTCGTCACTCCCGACATCCGTAAAATTTTCTTTAACCTTTCATTTGTATTCATTGCCCATACTTCCCCGCCAAAAAGACAGATCTGCCTATATCTTCCCATAATGACTCCGATGCCCGAACTGTCCATAAAATTTGTGTTCTGAAAATCAAATAAAATATATTTGATATGGTTTTTTTCTACCAACTGATCCGATAATCTTCTTACCTGCTCTGCATTATGGTGGTCTAACTCATTCGGCAGACAAATCGTTAGGCAGTTTTCCTGTATTTGATACTCCATATTTTCCCCTTTCTATACACAAAAAGACAGAAAAAAGTTTTCCTTTTTCTGTCTTTTGTAAATTCTCTATTATTCTTCTGTGTCTGTGTTTCCCGTATTACCCTCTCCGCTTGTGGCAGTTCCTGTTAATGCCTGCTGCGCCTGATTTGCCAAATCTGAATTCGGATACAATTCCGCAACACGTTTGTACGTTGTTTTTGCCTGCTCTGTCTTTCCTGCTTTTTCATATGATTTTGCAAGATTGAGAAGAGCCTTTCCGTCCTCATATTTTTCATCAATAGAAGTGACAAATTCCAAAGCATTTACTGATGTGGCATAGTTTTTCACTTCATAGTTTCTCAGTGCAAGGCGATATTTCTTCGCACAGAGCGGTGACACATATTCGTCATAAATTTTATCATACACAGCAATTCCCGTATCTCCTAAAGAATCTTTCTTGACTGCCTTTAACTCTTTTGCAAGTGACTCTTTATTATATCCCGATGTTTTGCTGTGTTCATATACGGAGAGCAATGCCTCGTAACTTGACTTTGTCGCCTCGGCAGTTGCCTGTGCCTCCTCTGTTTTCTTTGTTGTGTCCTTATACCCTTCTATCTCTTTCTTAAGGGCGCTGATTTCCGCATTTTTACCGGAAATCTGATCACTGTATTTCACAACTTCTTTGTTTAATTTATTTGTCTTAATCTGATTTGTTGTAGGCACGATTAAAAACCATACAACTGCCGCACCGACAACGATACCGATAAGAATATTGATAATCGTTGACATTGCCCCATTATCTTTCACTTCCGCTGCCGCCGGCTGAATAATTGTTTCGTTGCCCAAATTGTAAGTAACCGTTTGGTCGTTTTCTTCCTTTGCCTTAGCCGCTTTTTTACTTATCTTCGACAACTCATGCAAGTAACGGAGTGTCGTTTCATTCGTTGTATCAATTCTGTGGGCGCGTTTTAACACCTGTTTTGCTTTTGCATACTGCTCTGTTTGTAAATATAATAATGCTAAAAGTTGAAGTGCCTTTAAGAAAGTCGGGTGCGCAGCCACTACTTTTTTCAACTGAATTAACGCCAAGTCCTCTCCGTCCTGCAGACAGTAACTTAAACATTGATTATATTTTTTAATCGCATTGTTTATCGTATCCAGTTCTCCGGCTGACTCCTGCACTTTTTTAATATAGTAATTTGCAATATTTTCGTGATTTTTAAAATTCTTGCTGATAATCCACTCTACAAGCGCCTCTGCAATTTCACCTTTTGCATAGCACACAAGCCCTAATAAGTTTCTCGCTGCAACATTCTCTCGATTATATTGTAAACTTTTCTTCAGTGATACTGTCGCACCTGACAAATCATGTATTTTTGCTTTTGCTAATCCATCATTGTACCAATAATTCGATTGATAGATAAGTTTCTTTGTATATTCCACCTTGTTTCTCCCCGCAATCTTTCTACTTTGTTTGCTGCTGCATCATTTCACGCAAAATATCTGTCATATCTGTTAAATCCTCCTGATATACTGCGTCTTCAATCTGCTCTACTTCTAAACTCGGTTTAAATTTCTTAATTTCTTCTTCAAAATTTAACATCTTTTCTTCCTCCCAGTAATTCTTTTAACTTCCCTGCCAAATAAAGTGAGCCGAGACAATATACCTTTCCCTCTTTCTCTCTCTTCTTCATTGCACAGGACAATGCGTCCGAAAGATTTGGCTCTACAATTACTTCTGCTTTTGTATATTTCCTAAATACCTCCGCCAAACGCTCCGGTCTTTCCCCTCGCGTGTCCGGAATTTCCGTGATAATATAACTCTCCGCTTTCATATGTAAACAAAGATATTGTATCATCTTCTCATAGTCTTTATCCGAAACTGACGAAAAAAGAACAATGTTCTTCGTATTTTTCATTTGGTTTACACTTTTGACGAACGCTTCCACCGCACCGATATTGTGCGCTCCGTCTACAATGACGTTCGGCATAATCTCTTCCATTCTGCCTTGCCACACGACATTTGCAAGTGCCTTCTGCCATAAAGACATATCATTTCTCTTTGGGAAAAGATATTCCATCGCTTTTATGGCAAGCATTGCATTTTCCGCCTGATAAACTCCGCTATTGTGCAATTTCCACGTAACATACTTATCATACGCATTCACCGCAGAAAAATCAATATATTTATCCGTACTTTCTATAATTTCGTACGCATTTTTCGAGATTTTTATACATGGTGCGTGAAGTTTTTCGGCCCTTTTTTCAATAACCGATGTATATTCTCTGTCACCTAAGCATACTACCGGAGTGCTTTCCTTTATAATTCCCGCTTTCTCCCCTGCGATTTTCTCAACAGTATCTCCTAAAATATCCATATGGTCAAGAGTTATCGATGTAATAATCGTCATAATCGGGTGCTGTATGGAATTTGTCGCATCCAGCCTTCCGCCAAGCCCCGTTTCCAAAATAATGTATTCCACATCCGCTTCCATAAAAGCATACATTCCCATACCAAAAAGAAATTCAAAATAAGAGGGGTGGGCAAGACCGTCTTCTTCCATTTTCTTTACTGTTTCTAACACGAAGTGGAATGCCTGCAAAAATTTCTCATCCGAGATTTGTTCTCCCTGCAAAATTATTCTCTCGTTAATCTTTTCCAAATGAGGGGAAATAAACATACCGGTGCGTTTTCCTTCTGCCGACAAAATTGCCTGCAAATAGGCACATACCGAACCTTTTCCGTTTGTCCCTGCCACATGCAGTATCTTTCTGTTTTCCTGTGGATTTCCTAAACGCACAAGGAATTCTCCGGTATGCTCCAGAGAATTCTTTGTCGTAAATTTAGGAAGATTTGCAATATAAGCCTCTGCCTGTGCTTTATTCATTTGTCTTTGCCCCTGCTTCCTGTGGATTTTGCTGTGTCTGTGCTTCCGCCGCTTCCTTTGCCTTTACTTCCTCCGGCGTCAGTAATTTTCCGTCATAGTATGTGTATTCTATCGACTCCCTGAAAATTCTTTCACTTGAACCGACTTGACAAACTTTGATTTTATCTCCGTTTTTCAACTTCGCATCTTTTAAATCAATTCGTGTGTTATTCAGGAATGTGGCATCCTGTTTTTCATCATTGACGTAGACTTTACTGTTTTTCGTAAAGTTTGTTCCGTACAGGCTATATGTGTCTTCCAACTGTAGCACGATGTCAGTCAATGTAGCGTCTAAAACTCCCATCTGCATATATCCCGTTTTTACCGGATTATTTTCTTTACCGCCATATACATACTGGTCGCCATACAGCATATCATACTGTAACAACTCTAAGTCCGCCAAATAGTTTTTTGTCTTTCTTCTGTTTTGGTGATAATTAAATACCGTTCCCGAATGAATATCCAATCGGTCAAACACATCCGCCATTGCCTGATATGCGGCTATATTCTCATCTTCTTTCGGAAGTCCGATATTATCCCAAATAACATAATTTGTATTATATAGGTAGCGTCCTTTCAAATCTTTCGCTTCCAATCCCATTGTTGGAAGATGATCTCCGTACAACACTAACACGGTAGGTTCTTTTCTGTCCTTTAACATCTGAATTAAGTCAGCGATAAACTGGTCTGTTTCATACAACTGATTGACATAATATTCCCACGCATTTGTTCTTCCTTCATCTTCAATTCCGGTTACGCGGATACGAGGGTTTTCAATTACTTTCTCCTCAGGATAATCACCATGCCCCTGTACCGTAATACCGAAAACAAAATCCTGCTGCTCTGTGGAATCCATTGCATTTTTAATATGTTGTGTCAATACGCTGTCCTTTGCCCAGCCGTTTTCCGTCAACTGCAAAATGTTCATAAATTCCTTACTTGTGTAACTGTCAAATCCGATATTATTGAAAACATCTGCACGGCTGTAAAAGTTTCCGCCGTTGTTGTGCAATGCATGTGTGCCATATCCGAACTTCTTCAATGCAGTTGCGGCACTCTCCGCCTGTGTTTTCTTCAAAACCGTTTTATACGGATATTCCCCGGGTCCGAAATAACGCATGCTCATTCCGGTAAGCACCTCAAACTCTGTATTGGCCGTTCCCGCACCAACCGACGGTACTTTGAAATATCCCGACGAATATTCCTCCGATAACTTTCTAAAATTCGGAATCGGGTCCGATGATGTTTTAAAAAACTCTACTTCATATGGGTCAAAGAAAGATTCCAACTGAATAAATAAAATATTCGGCATCTCTTTTCTTCCCGTCTTTGACTGTGTAATCTCTCCGTTGTTTGAGATTTTATCCATTGTTTCTTTGCTGTAACCGTTCGGTTCTGCAATTCCGGTATTAAATACACTGGCTGAAAAACAGTACGGGAAACCGTAGTCTTCATAAGCAAAAGCGATATTTCCGAAATAGTTAGAAACAATACGTTTGTCGATTGCCAAATTTGTCAAAAGTCCCACTGTTCCAAACGCTATCGCTATTGCGATAAGAGCAGGTATACGGTGCATTTTCCCCGTATACTGTCCTCCTCTTTTCCACATTGAAATCAGCCATACAACAACCGCGATAATTCCTACCGCCAGCATAATTCCTTCAAAACCTGTAAAATATTTGTTAAAAAGGGTAAGCCCGTCACCCGCTACTTTTAAATCCTGCGCGTTAAACGGCGTCA
>URXX01000013.1 GCA_900551895.1 uncultured Lachnospiraceae bacterium
ACTCTCGTTAAAAGTGTTTTCCCGTTCAAGAATCACTACTAGCAATTCTATCCCTTTTACTGTTTGGTTCGTCAGATCTCTCTGATTCGTTCTCTTTATTTCTCTTAGAAATTTTCAGGTTCGTTGTCTATTGTTTAATTATCAATGTTCTGTTTTGTCGTTCTCTGTCGAACGCTAGATTATATTATCATAATCTTTTTCGCTTGTCAACAACTTTTTTATTTTTATTTTTTCAAGTTGTTGTTTTTCTCAAGTGCTTTGATATATTATCATATCTCGCTCGCATCTGTCAACATCTTTTTGAAATTTATTTTTCAAAATTTCAAAAGCGGAGAAAGAGGGATTCGAACCCTCGCGCCGCTATTAACGACCTACTCACTTTCCAGGCGAGCCCCTTCGGCCAACTTGGGTATTTCTCCCCGCTGCCCTTTTCAGTAAAAAAACTATCAAATCATTGATAGTTTTCCAACGCAGAGGGTGGGATTCGAACCCACGCGCCCTCTCGGACAAACGGTTTTCAAGACCGCCTCGTTATGACCACTTCGATACCTCTGCATAACTTATTTATTTGTGTGTCACTTGTTTACCTCAGCGACAAGATGTATTCTAGCATATAGTACATTTCATTGTCAACACTTTTTTTCACTTTTTTTATTTTTATTTATTATCCCCCATTCCGAGACTAAACGGTCAAGAGAATATGCGGCATTCGCCGGACTTGTAGAAGGTAACTTTATGTCCTCTATATCTGTTTTATTCTGACAATATTTCCGATAAAGTCGGCTCGCTGTTCCGCCGTTCGTATATATCTGTCTTATTTTTCCGGCGCTTAAAATCATTTCCAAATCATTCGGCACAACATTTTTAATACTGCTGTCACTTGAACCCTCTATATCACAGGAGGCAATAACATCCCATATTGCAATATGGTTTTCTAAAAGCATTTTCTTCTTTTCTTCTATTGTACTTGGTATCTCCCAGTCGGTAACAGCGGCAATCACTTTCCAAAACCTGTTTTGCGGATGATGATAGAAGAAGTTCCCCTCCCTTGATTTCACGGAAGGAAAACTCCCTAATATTAGTATTTCCGAATTTTCGTTAAATATAGGTTCTATATTATGTTCTTCTCTAGTCATTATTTTTCCTCTTTAAAAATACTTTCGCTATATCCAAATCTTCCGGTGTAGTTATTTTTATATTTTCATAACTGCCCTCTACCAACTTCACCTTTTTGCCCAGCATTTTTTCCACAACCATAGCATCATCTGTCACCTGTGTATATCCCGATTGTATCATTTTTTCGTATGCTTCCTTTACCATGTCCGTCCGGAATACTTGTGGCGTCTGCACCTGCCAGACAAAACGGCGGTCGGGTGTTTTACTGATAAATTTTTCTTTATCAACTATTTTTATCGTATCTTTGACGGGCATTCCCACTACACATGCTCCAAACCGGCATACCGCATCATAGGCTCTTTCCATGATTTCTTCGGATACGAACGGTCTCGCTCCGTCATGGATAAACACATATCCCTGATGTGTGATTTCTCTCAGTCCGTTTAAAACCGAGTGGTAGCGTTCTTCCCCGCCCTCTGCGATTTTCCGAACTTTCGTGAAATGGTACTTTTCTACAATTTCTTTTTTGCAATATTCTTCCTGCCCTTTTCCTACCACAAGTACAATATCATCTATAACAGATGAATTTTGGAACGTTTCCAATGTATGACAGATAATTTCTTTTCCGTCCAACTGAATATATTGCTTTTGTATAGTTGTTCCCATGCGTTTTCCCTGCCCTGCCGACAATACAATCGCAGTACATGTTTTTTTGTTCATTTTACCGCTCTCCTAATTTTAAATTTGGCACTGCGTTTAAGTCCCAGCCGTGACGTGTGCCTTTTAAATATTCATAGTGCGCCGCCACGCCTATCATTGCCGCATTATCCGTACAAAAAATAGGAGACGGATAGTAAAATTCTATTCCTTTTTTCTCACAGGCATCCTTCATCGCCTGACGAAGTGTGCTATTTGAAGCCACCCCTCCCGCTATCGCAAGTTTTTTCATACCATATTCGTCAACCGCACGCATGGCATTTTCTACCAACACGTCCGTTACTGCCTTTTGGAAAGATGCAGCAATATCTGCCTGATTAAATGTTTCCCCTTTCATCTGACAGCCGTTGATATAATTTAACACCGCTGATTTCACCCCGCTGAAACTAAAGTCATACGGTGCGTCATTGATATGAGCCTTCGGAAATGTAATTGCATTCGGATTTCCTTCTTTTGACAATTTATCAATCTTTGGTCCGCCCGGATATCCCAAGCCAATCGCACGGGCAACTTTGTCAAATGCTTCTCCCGCCGCATCATCTCTTGTCCGTCCGATAATTTCATATTCCCCGTAATCTTTCACACATACTAAATGCGTATGTCCGCCCGAAACAACAAGGCAGATAAACGGTGGTTCTAACTCTTTATTTTCAATAAAGTTAGCAGAAATATGCCCCTCTATATGATGTACGCCAATCAACTGTTTTCCCGTTGCATATGCAATGGCTTTCGCTTCTGCTACACCCACTAAAAGCGCACCTACAAGTCCCGGTCCGTATGTGACACCGATTGCATCTATATCATCTAAAGTAACATTTGCTTCTTCCAAAGCCTCCTCAATTACCTGATTAATTTTCTCAATATGCTTTCTCGATGCAATTTCAGGCACAACTCCTCCATATAATTTATGCAGTTCAATCTGCGATGAAATAACGTTTGACAACACTTCTCTTCCGTTTTTTACAACTGCTGCCGCCGTTTCATCACATGAACTTTCTATCGCTAATATTAAAACGTCTTTTGTTTCACTCATAACTTCTCCTCTATTCTTCTGCAAATTCCAGTGTCACGGACATACGGTCTTTCCCCGCTTTTGCATTTGGAAAAATATTTTTCACATCATCTATAAATTCTTCCGGTTTTGTCAAAGAAGGACTATAGTGGGTAAGCCACATTTCTTTTACGTCAGCCTCTTTCGCAAGTTTTCCCGCCTCCGTAAAAGTCATGTGTTTATATTCCACCGCTTTTGCCGCCTTTTCTTTCTCTCCATACATTCCCTCACAGATAAATAAATCTGCTTTTGCCGCATGTGTTCTGATAGATTCCGTCGGTCTTGTGTCTGTCGTATAAGTCAGTTTAATCCCTTTTCTCTGTTCGCCCAACACCATATCCGGCGTATAAATTTTCCCATTTTCCTCTATCGTGTCGCCGCGTTGCAAAAATCTCCAATACTGTTTCGGTATTTCCTGCTCTACGGCACGTTTTACGTCAAATTTGCCGACACGGTCTATTTCCAGCGTATATCCGTAGCAAAGTACGTTGTGATTTACACGAAACGCCGTCAAACGATAACCGTTTAATGTAAAAGTCTGTTCCGCCCCCTCAATTTCTACATAATGAATCGGAAACGGTAACTCAGGCGCAATTACACGCAGCGCCGACACAACTCTTTCTAACCCTTTCGGACCGATTAACGTAAGCGGTTCTTTTCTGTCTGCGTTTCCCATTGTCAATAAAAGTCCCGGCAACCCGCTTATATGATCACCGTGATAATGGGTAAAGCAGATGACATCTATCGGCTTAAAACTCCAGCCTTTTTCTTTGATTGCTATCTGTGTTCCTTCACCGCAGTCAATTAAAAGACTGCTGCCGTTAAATCTCGTCATAAGCGAAGTCAACCAGCGATAAGGAAGCGGCATCATCCCCCCGCTTCCTAACAAACATACATCTAACATTCTTTTCTCCTTACCGTTGTTCTACAGGAATAAGAAAAGTTGCGGTAAATTCATCATAACATTGCTCACACAAATCAAACGAATGCAGTTCATTATCTTTTTCGGACGGGTAACCCCACCTTTTCTCGATTTGAAGCATATCCTCTGTAAGCCTTCCGTTTTCCACAACAATTTCTTTTCCACATTTATTACAAATCACTTTTTTTACTTCTAAAATTTCTTTTGTTTCATATTGTTTCATACAATTCCTCCTGCGAATGCCTAACCTATTGTTTTCAGGTACGCATTCATTATAACCTGTTGTATGTCCCAATCCCAGCGGGAACTGTTTCCATATCTGCAAGTTTTTCTCTTATTTCGGTGAAATTGTTTTACTCATTAAAACCGCATTTTCCATTGGGTTTTCGTAAAAATTTCTTCGGATAGCGTCCTCGACAAATTTCTGTTTTGTATAAAAGTTTCTCGCCGTCACGTTGCTTTCACGAACTTCAAGAAGCATCCTTGCTATATTCTGCTCAAGGCATTTTTGCTCTGTCTTTTCTAGCAGTCTTCTGCCTACCCCTTCATGCCTTTTCTTCTCACAAACCGCTATTTTTGCAATTTCCGCCTCGTCAAGCACACAATAAACGATGCAATATCCTACAATTTGTTTCTCTTCTTCTGCCACAAACACAAAAGAATGAGGCTCTCTCCATGTTTCTTCAATTCCCGCCTTTGTCCATGCATCTTTAAATATTTCTTTTTCCAGTTTCGCTATCTGCTCACTGTCTTTTTCTTCCATTTTCCGAAAAATTATCATGCGTTTTTTGTTTCCTTCGCTTTTTCTCTCTCATTTCTTTCTCTTTCTGCCTGTGAAACTCGAAGATAATCCGGCTGATGTTCCCTTGCCGTCTCTGTTTTTCCCTGTTTAAAATATTCAATGCCTAAAAGACCTACAGAGGACGCTCTTTGGCGATTCATGTTTGCCGGAGCAAATGTAAACGGTATGGAAAGTCCTTCTCTTAAGCAGTCCGCATACACCGGAACACCGTCTCCTAAGAAAACAACTTCTTCTCCCATTTCATTTAATTTCTGTATCAATTCATCAACGGCAATCGCTGTCTGGTCTTCCAAAACTTTCAATTCGCCCTCTTCAAAACGGTATATCCCTGTATATACCTGTTTTCTTCTCGCGTCCATAATCGGACAGATTACGGCTGAACTGCCATATAAGTTATACGCCATTCCCTCCAAAGTCGGAATGTGAATAAGCGGTTTATTCAATGCCAGTCCAAGTCCTTTTGCCGTTGCCGAACCGATTCTCAGTCCGGTGAAGGAACCCGGTCCTCCCGCAACCGCTATGGCATCTATCGACTGTAAACCCATATCTGTCATTTTCACAATCTCATCTAACATCGGAAGCAACGTCTGTGAATGTGTCTTTTTATAATTGACAGTGTATTCCGCAACTGTCTGCTCCTCCTCTACAATGGCAACCGATGCCACAAGCCCTGAACTGTCCAACGCCAATATTCGCATATCATTACTCCCTTTCCGTAATTGTTATTTTTCGATAGTCAAATCCTTTTTCCAAATCTTTCTCGATAGTAATTTCCCGTCTTTTCTTTGGAAGAATTTCCTCAATTAAATTCGACCATTCAATCAGACTTACGCCTTGTCCGTAAATATAGTCTTCGTATCCGATTTCGTCCATTTCCTCCACATCACCTATGCGATATACGTCAAAATGGTAAAACGGTAATCGTCCTTCCTCATACACCTGTACGATTGTAAATGTGGGACTGCTAATCGGTTCATCAATTTCCAGCCCTTTTGCCAGCCCCTGCGTAAATACGGTTTTCCCTACTCCCAAATCTCCGATAAGAGTATACACATCGCCCGCTTTTGCTTCTTTCCCAATCCGTACACCTAATTCAAATGTTTCTTTCGCATTGTTTGTTTCTATTATCATCGTTCTTCCTTTTCTATCTTGTATGTCTGATTTTCACTCTTTTTGCAGGTACGTTTTTAGAAATCATCTCCACTACTTTCATATAATCATCTCCCATTGCCTCCCTCGGCAAAATAATTGCACGTACACGAGTGATATATAAAATAAGAGAGTTGCTTGTGGAAACAACTTTTGCAAAGTCTTTCCATTCATTTAACGCACTTTCTTCATTCTGTGAAACCATAATTCCTTTTTCAGAAATTTCATATTCCAACGGTTCTTGGAACATCGGTGTATTTTTCACCTGATTTTTCGCCGTTGCTTTCAATGTCATCGGCGCTGACATCAGCACAAATACGGATATGGCAAAGAAAAGAATCGCCGTCTGTAAATCTCCCGCAGTTCCCTTCGCCACAGCAACGCCCAATAAGAGAACGCCTAAAATCGCCCCCACAAGCCCTGTCATACTCGTATAATTATGATACAACAAAAAATTATACATGATTTTGTCCGTCATCTTTACTTTAAATTTTACTGTCATCTTTCTTCCCTACCATTTCTTTTGAACTAAAATAGATGTGCCATAAAATTATAGCACACCTATACATTCGTTACAACTTTGCCCTCTTAAATTTTCCAAAACTCTGCCACATCGACAACAAAAACAATCGCTCCGCCCGCTTCAACTTTAATCGGCGTGTACGCATAATTCGGTATCTGCATACCTTCGCTCAAATAAGGCGTTACAATCTCAACTTCCTCTCTTTTTGCACAGGTTTCTTTTAAAATATCCATAACTTCCTGCACTTTATCATCCTCTGTTCCTATCATCAATGTACAGTTATCTTTGCGTAAAAAGCCTCCCGAACTTGATAATTTTGTTACTCCGAAGTTTTTCTTGTTTAATTCTTTTGCCGCACCTTTGGCGTCCTCAGCGTGTACAACTGCAAATATCAGTTTCATTTCTATCACTCCTCGCTTATTTTCCGGATTTTCTTACTTATTATTATAACACATTTTCTTCCAATTATCTCTTCATTTTAAAGATAGGACTGATTTTTTTATAAATCAATAAAACAATGACAGACACCATAATTCCTTTTAATAAATTAAACGGCGCAACGGCAAAAATAACAAACGTTGCCAAACTCGTTATGGATTGATTTACTTCCGTTCCCATTTGAACAAGACTGTCAATCGGAAGTTCAAAAGCATTTGCGTAAACCGGTAAAAGTATATACGCATTCAGGAAGCAGCCCAATACGGTCATACAGCCCGTTCCCACTGCCATACCGATAAACGCACCCTTTTTCGTCTTAATCTGATGATAAATAATTCCCGCCGGAACACTTAACCCACAGCCGATGAGAAAATTCGCCATATCCCCAACACCTGCGGTTGTCGTTCCACTGATAAGCATATTTAACAATACTTTGATAAATTCTATCGCTACGCTCGCCAGCGGCCCGAGTGCAAAACTTCCTATTAAGACAGGTATCTCGCTGAAATCAATCTGATAAAACGCGGGTGCAAACGGCAAAGGTATCTCAAACTGCATTAAGATGACAGCCACAGCCGACAGCATTCCTATACTTACCAACGTTCTTGCATTTACTTTTTTTCTCTTCATATTCTCTCCTTCTCTCTTCCAGACTTTACTGTCGGTTTTGGACTTACACCAAATCAACTATTCTCATAGTTCGCGGACTGTCACCGCCGGTAATGAATTTCACATATCCCTGAAGAATTTTTATTTTTTCTAATTATATCTCGGTTTTCACATTTTCCGCAAGTATTTTATAGAATAATAAATCGCATACACAAATAAACTAAACCTGCAATGCCTCCCGAAACTAAAAGTACCGTCGCAGTATTTTTCACTTTTTTAGAAATGCCGGCAATGACAAGCAGTGCTCCTGTTCCCACAAGCCATTCAAATCCCCACCGCAAAAACAGGTAAACTGCAATCGGCATATTCCCGAATCTTTCAAATAGAGAAAGATATTTGATTTGTTCCGAAATCCCTGTCAACTGCTGCTCTCTTATACCATGAATGATAAACGTTCCTTCGATAAAAGCAGACACTAGAAAAACGGACACAATTAAAATTACCCATTTTTGCCTTTGGATTTTCTTTCTTCCATCGGGTATCGTGTTCCACACTGTGTTCATTCCCGCAATCTGCTCCATAACAAATGTTTGGAAAAACGAAAGAATAAGTATAAGAAGCAACATTCCAAGCCGATTCATAAATGTAACTTTATCCAACAGATAGGAATAACCGACTTCATTTAGAAAAACGCCTTTCTTTCCTATCCTCTCCGCCTGCATTTTCACCTGCTCAAATGCCTGTTTGCATTGTAGTTTTCTCTCTTTATCAAAAGACTCCTCACTTTCTTCTATTTTTTTTATTCTCTCCTCTTCCTGTTGAATAAAATCTCTTTTTTCTGCAGTCATCGGTCCTTCCAGTTCCTGCAGATAATGTTTATAGTACAATTCGTCCGGAGTAAAATAGATTTTCTCACCGGATACATTTATAAAATATCCGATGCAGAAAAGAAAAAGCACTACACCCGCACCGCTAATCCACATCACTTTGCAGAATTCATAAAAGAACACTCCATGCCCTCTCATTTTCCTTCTCTGCAATTTTTTCCACTCTTTTTTCTGTGCATATTCCCCTCGGCTCACCTTTTCATAACATAAAATACTTTGCACGATGCAAAGCAAAAATAAAATTGCCCCCGTAATCGAGCAAACAATCACGGAAGATACGGGATAACTGAACAGATTTACCGTTTCATATGTTTGGAAGAAATTTTCCGTTCTGATAAAAGAAAAAAGATTACACCATCTCAAAATACTAAGCCACGAATTTGGCGATATACCTGTATAAAGCGCCCACTCTATGCCTGTAAGCAGTATTAGTGCAATGCTTGTCCGCAAAATATTTTTTCCGCGCAGACAAATCCATATAATTACCCCCACAAAAACAGCGGCAGCGAAAAGTTTTCCACAGAAAAACAACAGAAAGTATTGTCCCACGTTAATTTTCCACGCACTTCCGATAAACCCGTCCACAGACTGAATAGGTCTGTTTAAATTTCCAAACCCATACATATTTCCGATGATAAGGAAATTTTCCATATAAAGCAGAAGTATTCCCGCCAAACTTCCAATCAAAATAATCCCGATTTTTCGCACGCCTAACTCCCGTCCGCCGTTTTTGGTACATCTGACAAAGGAAAGCGTTCCCTCTTCCCTTTCCATACTAATGAAAAAATAGGCGAGCAACACCGCCAAAATCATAAATAGAATATCCGTCATTTCTGATTGTGTTGCCAAAGGAATGCCTTGAGATTCTTCTGCCTCTAAAGACATTCCCGCAAATTTATCGTATTTTTTCGGTATCTGCTCCGCATTTCTCTTGGAAAATCTATCCGTATCGGAAAATAGAGAGGATTGGCTTATCCTCCTCGCCTGCGTTTTTATATTCTCCAAATATGCGTCATAATTTTCCACTTCCTCTACGGAAGTCAAGACGGACATGAGTGTATTTCTTCGGGCATAATCCGCCATATCTCCCGCATTTTCTTCTTTCTCAATTTCCTTTCGCAGCCATTCCTGTTTATTTTCGATTGTACTTAATTCTTCATAAATGCGATGTATATCCTTTGGAGTGCATCTTTTTTCTTCGTCATATTGTGTTCCCTGTCGGAATACAAGAAAACCGTTGAGTAAAAAACATCCGATTATCATACATAAAATTGCCTTATTCCCCAACAGTTTTTTCCATTCATATTTCCACATATGCCACACCCCCTATTCACGAAAATAGTAGAGATATACATCTTCGAGAGAAGGACGTACAATCGTTACATTTTCTTCTTTTGGAAATGTATCGGAAACTACTCTCACATATATCCATTCTCTTTCTTTGACAATATTCCCGACAAGATAAGATTGCTGTATTCGTCTTAACTCAGAAACCGGAACTTTTATCTCATATACTTTTCCGTCCAAATCTGCCGTCAGGTTTTCCCTCTCCGCCTTTTTAATTACTTCTCCGTCCTTAAGCAAAATAATTTCCTTAGAAATAAATTCCACGTCCGTCACGACATGAGTTGCGATTAGCACAATTTTTTGAAAAGCAATTTCTGAAATTAAATTTCGCACGGCAATTCTCTGTTTTGGATCAAGTCCCGCAGTTGGCTCGTCAAGAATCAGTACCTTCGGATTTCCGATAACGGATTGCGCCAGCATAAGCCGTTGTTTCATTCCGCCGGACAATGCTGTCATTTTCTTATTGCGTGCATCTGTCAATGCAAGCATTTCTAAAAGTTCATCTATCCGCTCTTTTGCTTTCTTTTGGGAAATACCCCGCAGAGCCGCCATGTAAAATAAAAAATCCGAAACGGTAAAACCTCGATATTGTATCGGAAACTGCGGCATATACCCTAAATATTCCCGAAATTCATGCTGATTTTCCGGTTTTAAAATATTTTTCCCGTCTAAAAATACTTCTCCCACATCAGCCTTTATATTTCCCGTAATAATGTTCATCAGCGTGCTTTTTCCCGCACCGTTCGCCCCTAAAAGTCCATATACGCCGTCACTCAATTTGCAAGACACATTGTCGAGCGCCTGCTTCGTTCCGTACCTTTTAGAAAGATTTCTAATTTCCAGTTTCATGCTCATTCCCCCTTAAAATCTTCCCATAATCTGTAATTTATCCCAGTCTTTTTTCTCGTAATCTTTCTTTCGTATACACGTTATGCCTTCTTCCGTCATAGAAACATACCAGTCCCCTGCCACATACTGCGGACTGTACAGATATTCCTCCTTAGAAATTTTTCTTTCCGTTTTCTTTTCTGCATCATATATTCCCAATTCTCCGTCCACAGATGATTTTTCCTTATCAAACAGTGCATAATAAAATTTTCCGCCCCAGTAATTCCACACTAATTCTTTTCCGTTCTTTTCTTTTTTGACGATGCTTGTCTTTTCTTTCGTCTGTAAATTTAACTGATATACTTCGGAATACTCCTCATTTTCTTCGGAATAATAAATATTTTCCTGTTTTTCGTCCGTTCCTAAACACCACCTCGATTTTGTCACGTCCGTAAGAATAGTTTCCGTCTGCTTTGTATCAGTACGATAAAGGCAAACTTCTTCTCCTTTATAATAGAGCAGTTGCCCGTCCTTATAAGATAAAATATCCACATGACTTGCATCTGTATCGATTTCTTCCGTTTCTTTCAGCACCTCTATCTTTCCGTCTGCCAATGAAATGGAAATGAACTGCCATACAGTTTTCTCAGGGTGTTCAGGTGTATTTGTTAAATCCGAATATTCCACTCCTAAATACATTTTATCCTCTATGAACCACATAGGAGGCTTGATTGCACACGTCATATGTTTTCCGCCCTCATTTAGTTTGGCAAGTTCTTTCCGATTACTTCCGTTTGCATCGCTTACATATAAAGAAAATTCCTCACTTGCCGGCTGAAAGAAATATAATTTTCCTCTGTAATTTCCGAGAGTGGAATCAAATCCGTTTTCTATGTAGGCATTGCATTTCAACGAGCGATGTTTACAGTTTGGCTTGTCGCAGACAGGTATGCTTTCCTTAAGTTCATAGTCATAAAATTTCATTAACTTCTCATACCCGTCTAAATAGAAAATCCCATTGTCTTTTACCTGCATTCTCATATTTGTTACAACGGAATAATTTTCCGGCTTTTCTTTTACTTTTTCTTCCCGCTTGCACGCTGCACTCATTGTAATACACAGCGCTACACATATGATAAGACATAATTTTCTTTTCATGCAATCACCTTCTCTCTTTCTCCCATTCTGCAAACTGCCTGTTCCACTCTGCGATAATCTTATCTATTCCTGCCTGCTTATATTTCTCGATGATTTGTTCCATTTCTTTCATTGGTTGTTCACCTGTTCTAGTATTTATTAAATCACTCAAGCCAACTACTGTTTCTAATTCCTTTTCTATCCCCTTTGCCGAAAAGCGAAATCCCACTGCCTTAGATACCTTTGCTTCTTCAAACTCTTTTGGATATATTTCTTTTAAATTATTGTCTTCATTCACCTCTACATAGCCTAATAATTGATTTCCTGCCGCTAGACTTGGAGTATATTCCCCTTGTGTCATCGGTTTTACCGCTTTTCCGTCCACTACATCATAGTTTTCTTCGGTTCCCCACATAATTGCATTCACTAAATCCTTATCTGTATATAATGCACATAATAAATCAAATGCTTTATCCGGTTGCTTTGACACCGTTGTAATCCCAGTTTCTACAAAACCAGGTTCTAATTCCCAAACAGTTTCTCTATAAATTTCTTTCATCTCATGCGTGTCCCAAAAATTCGGTTCCCTAAATCCCAAATAAGCGTTTTTGCTCCAAAAAATTGTTTCTGCAGATAAGAAATATTCTGATTCTCTCTCAAATTCTATTTCCGGTTTCCATAGTCCCAACTGATAAAATTCTCTCATTCCTGCAAGGTTTCTTTTATACTCCGGTGTATCATAAAGAAATTCTGCCCTTACCTTGTCTGTATTTTCCCGAAAAATAATAGGATATAAAACTCCTAATGCGTTTGTTGTTTCCGGTATCTCCTCCGCATATGAAATTAATCCTGATACAGTTGCAAAGTTTTTTCTTCCTGCATTTTTCTCCCCTTCAGCCACCTTTAACAGTTCGTCTTTATGTTCCCATATATTTTCTCCCCAAGTTTCCGGATGAATGTTATACTTTTCAGCCAATGTTGTGTCCCATACATAAACTGTTTTGGCCGGTAAAAGTCCAGGAGAGATTACGCTATACTGTTTTCCATCTATTTTATAACTATCCCATACTTTCTGTGGAACAGCATCTTTTATTTTTTTCCCTTCTTTCGTATTTAAGTATTTGTCTAAAGGAAGTAATCGCCCCTCCAAAACGTCTTTGTCCGTATCGTAAGTTTCTGCCCATGTTGGTATGCCTGTTTCCAATAAATCTACTGTCTGATTTTTCTGCACCGTCTCGGCTGTCACAAACTCGACCTCATATGGATAACCTTTTTCTTTTAATACCTCATTGAAATAATCCTGATGTTCCCAAAAACGCTGTTCACTTTGCCATACAAGTTTAGTCACTTTTTCTTTCTTATCTGTAGTTTGTTTTTCTGTATTACAGCCTGCACAACAGATAAGTGATACGAGCAATAACCCTGCCAATACTTTCTTCATAACGCCACTTCCTCTCTTACATAATTCATGTCAAAAAATCATTTTTTATTTTTCTCCCATTCCGCAAACTGCCTGTTCCACTCTGCAATAACTTTATCTATTCCCACCTGCTTGTATTTCTCAATATTTTTTTCCATATTCTTCATAATCTTTTCACTATTGTCAAAAAATATTTCTTGATCCGTTATAGCAATTTTCTCTAATTCTTTTTCTAATCCTTTTGCAGAAAAACGAAATCCTGATGCCTTAGACTCTTTTGTTTTTTCAAACTCTTTCGGATATATTTCTTTTAAGTTATTATCTTCATTTACTTCCACATAACCTAACAATTGGTTACCTGCTGCTAAACTTGGAATGTATTCTCCTTGACTCATTGGTTTCACCGCTTTTCCCTCTACTACATCATAGGTTTCTTCACTCCCCCACATAATTGCGTTCACTAAGTCCTTATCTGTATATAACGCACATAATAAATCAAATGCTTTATCCGGTTGCTTTGACGCCGTTGTAATCCCTGTTTCCGTACCTCCAAAGGATAATTCCCAAAGTTTCTCGGTATATAGTTCTTTCATTTCATGTGTATCCCAAAAATTCGGTTCTCTAAATCCAAGATAAGCATTCTTAGTCGTAAATTGTGTTTCTACAGATAAAAAACATTCGGTTTCCCTCTCAAGTTCTATCTCCGGCTTCCATAATCCTAACTGATAAAATTCTCTCATCCCTGCAAGGTTTCTTCTATACTCCGGTGTATCATAAATAAATTCTGCCCTTATCTTGTCTGTATTTTCCCTAAAAATAATAGGATACCTTACGCCCATTGCCCTTGTTGTTTTAGGCACATTCTCAGCATATAAAAGTAAATCTGATACTGTTGTAAAGTTCTTTCTTCCTGCCTTTTTCTCTCCTTCAGCCACTTTTAATAATTCACCTTTATATTTCCATATATCCTCATCCCAGTTTTCTGGATGTACATTGTACTTTTCTGCTAAAGTTTTATCCCATACATATACTGTTTTATTCGGTAATCCTCCCGCTGCTATTACACTGTATTGTTTTCCATTTATTCTACGGCTTTCCCATATTTTCTCCGGAATGGTATCTTTAATTTTCTTTCCTTCTTTCGTATTTAAGTAATTGTCTAAAGGAAGTAAACGTCCTTCCAAAACATCTTTGTCTGTATCATGAGGATGAACCAAAGTATATAATCCTGTTTCCAGTAAATCCACTGTCTGATTTTTCTGTACCGTCTCGGCTGTCACAAACTCAACCTCATATGGATAACCTTTTTCTTTTAATATCTGATTGAAATAATCCTGACGTTCCCTAAATCGTTGTTCGCTTTGCCACACAAGTTTAGTTACTTTTTCTTTCTTATCTGTAGTTTGCTTTTCGGTATTACAGCCTGCACAACAGATAAGTGATACGAGCAATAATCCTGCCAATACTTTCTTCATAACGTCACTTCCCTTCATCTATAGTTCGCATAAGAGAATTATTCTTTATTTTTCTCCCATTCCGCAAACTGCCTGTTCCACTCTGCAATAACTTTGTCTATTCCTGCCTGTTTGTATCTTTCAATATTTTTTTCCATATTCTTCATAATCTTTTCACTATTGTCAAAAAATATTTCTTGATCCGTTATAGCAATTTTCTCTAATTCTTTTTCTAATCCTTTTGCAGAAAAACGAAATCCTGATGCCTTAGACTCTTTTGTTTTTTCAAACTCTTTCGGATATATTTCTTTTAAGTTATTATCTTCATTTACTTCCACATAACCTAACAATTGGTTACCTGCTGCTAAACTTGGAATGTATTCTCCTTGACTCATTGGTTTCACCGCTTTTCCCTCTACTACATCATAGGTTTCTTCACTCCCCCACATAATTGCGTTCACTAAGTCCTTATCTGTATATAACGCACATAATAAATCAAATGCTTTATCCGGTTGCTTTGACGCCGTTGTAATCCCTGTTTCTTTTGCCCCTAATGCCAATTCCCAAACTTTTTCTCTGTATATTTCTTTTACTTCATGAGTATCCCAAAAATCAGGTTTTTGAAATCCTAAATACGAATTTTCACTCCAAAAAATTGTTTCTATCGATAAAAAATATTCTGATTCTCGTTCTGATTCTATTTCCGGACACCATAATCCCGCCTTATAAAATTCTCTCATCCCCGCAAGATTTCTTTTATATTCCGATGTTTCATACAAAAACTCTGCTTCTACCTTATCTGTATTTTCTCGAAAAATAATTGGATACAACGATCCTAATGCTCTAGTTGTTTTTGGGATTTCTTCCGCATATGAAAGTAAACCTGATACTGTTGCAAAGTTTTTTCTTCCTGCCTTTTTCTCTCCTTCAGCCACTTTTAACAGTTCTTCCTTATGTTCCCATATATTTTCTCCCCAAGTTTCTGGGTGAACATTATATTTTTCTGCCAATTTTCTATCCCATATATACACGGTCTTCTCCGGCAAAATTCCAGAAGAGATTACACTATACTGTTTTCCATTTATCTTATAACTATCCCATATTTTCTGTGGAACAGCATCTTTTATTTTCTTTCCTTCTTTTGTATTTAGATACTCATCTAAAGGAAGTAAGCGTCCTTCCAAAGCGTCTTTGTCCGTATCATAAGGTTTTTCCCAAGTATATAATCCCGTTTCTAATAAATCTACCGTCTGTCCGTCCTTCACCGTTTCAGATGTCACAAACTCAACCTCATATGGATAACCTTTTTCTTTCAACACTTCATTGAAATAATCTTGATGTTCCCAAAAACTCTGTTCGCTTTGCCATACAAGTTTGGTCACTTTTTCAGTCTTATCTGTAGTTTGTTTTTCTGTATGACAGCCTGTACAACAGATAAGTGATACGAGCAATAACCCTGCCAATACTTTCTTCATAACGCCACTTCCTTTCATAATTTCATATATCGTATCCTGATTTTCATTTTACTGCATCTTTTTATCTTTGTCTATTATGTGTATATTTTTCAATATATCAGCACTTTATTTGTACTTATTTATTAATATCACCCCCAATTCATCAGAATTGAGGGTGATATTGAAGTCACTTCACAATTTTACACACTTCTATTACATAAATGTATTTTGTGCCCACGTCTTATTTCTGTAAAATACTTTATGTGTTCCTCTTCCATACGAATAACCTGTTATCTTTTCAGAAGTAATTTGTGCACTTTTAGTTCCTCTTGCTGTCTGTTTTGCTAATATAGTATCTCCTCTCTTCAACTTTCCTTCCAAGATTGTTTCGTATCCCCCCGGTGTCTTATTGCAGTTAGTAGTTGCCTTCATTATAGAATTATAAAACCCTATACTTCCCGTACAACTCATCTCTGGAAATCCCGGCATATTTCCCTCTACATAACTTGATGCCTGTGATACAATTCCTCCAACTGTTAAACAAGTTACTGCTCCCGCTACTGCTAATACTTTTTTACATTTCATAATGTTTCCTCCTTTTTTATGAAATCTATTGTTATCTGTTAATTCCAAAGTACACTACTTTCCATATTTTGCATAGCAAAAATACTGAACATTTTATGTTTTCTTGTTACAAAACGTAACATTTTGTGCAAAAATATTGAACATTTGTTATTTTCTCTATTTTCCCATTTACATTCTCAAAAACTCTCCCTATAATACACTTCAAATCATTTAGAAATGGAGGATATTCTTATGAAAAAAATCTTTGCAACTTTATTTACTTTCTTGTTTCTTGCCACATCTATTACGGCTTCTGCAACAAATAATACAGCCGAATATGATTTGCATTCTCAGCAAAAAGAACAACATTTTACACTTTTAGAAGATAATGGAGAAATCTCCTATGTCACAATTACTCCTATTTCAAAAATTTCTAACGGTTCATATGAAGTAAAATACACGAAACCTAAAAAATGGACAGGAAAATTTATTGTTGATATAAACAGCAATAAATTTTCTTCTGTCCATTCACCTTCCGCTACTGCACTTTCCGGTTCTATTAAAGGGCATAGTTTGAAAAAGAACTCTTCTACTAAAGCAACTTTAGAAATTTCTTGGAAGCCTTCTTCTATAAGCCCTACTATGAAAGTCGGTGTAAAAGCATATATTTCCTCCGGCACTCTTAAAGTAGCGCCATTATAATTTTTTTATTTCTACAACACCATTATCGATAAAGGCTACATCAATAAATATCCAAGTATTATATACTGCCAATGCCAAGCACATAACTGCCACCGCTTTAATCCAAAAAGAATATTTTCTCTTCTTATATTTTATCAAAATAGCAATCGGCAAGACAATATTGATAATGGGTATTTGGCAGGCTGCCAAAAGCAAAATACCGCACAACAGAGCCACCATATCTTCATGTTTGGAGGAAGAAACTTCTTTTACCTTTTGAACAACAGGTTGCTCTATAGATTTTTCTTCCTCCTGTTGTAATATTTCTGCGACACTTACCCCATAAACCTCTGCCAACTTTTTCATTGTTTCAATGTCCGGTACAGTTGTTCCGTGTTCCCAACGAGAAACTTTCTGCCTTGTCACATTTAGTTTTTCCGCTACGTCCGCCTGTGACAATTTTCTTTCTTTTCTATATTTACATAATTTCTCTTCTAAAGTCATTTCTTTCTCCTCATAAGTTTTATTCCGCATTCCAAAAACGGGATCACCATAAATATCTGTTCTTTATAGTGCTGTTAGGATTAAAACACGTATAAAAAATCCCATAAGTATTATATACAGTTATCACTAAACATACAATGGCTACTGTCCTAATGAAAAATGAATATTTTCTGTTTTTATACTTCAATAGCACAATAAGGGAAACAATAATATTAACCACCGGTATTTTAAAGGCTACTGCAAGTATAATTCCACATATTAGTGCAGCAATTTCTTCATTTTGTGTGGTAGAATTTTCTTCCTGCAGCATTTCCTCCATATCTATTTCATATAATTCTGCTAATTGCTGCAAAATTTGAATATCCGGTATTGTTAAGTCACACTCCCAATACGAAACTACCTGCCTTGTCACATTTAATTTTTCTGCCACTTCCCTTTGCGATAATTTTCTTTCTTTTCTGTATTTTTTTAATTTTCCCCCCAGTTTCATCGCCTACGAAATCCCTTTCATCGTCAGTTGTATTCTCTTTTTCTTCACATCAACACTCATCACTTTCACGTCCACAATATCTCCGACACTCACCGCTTCCAGTGGGTGCTTAATGAATTTCTTATCTGTAATCTGCGAGATATGCACTAAGCCGTCCTGATGAACCCCAATATCGACAAAGACACCGAAATCAATTACATTTCTCACCGTTCCTTTTAAAATCATTCCCTCCGTTAAATCTTTCATCTCCAAGACATCCGTTCTTAAAATCGGTTTCGGCATTTCATCACGAGGATCACGTCCCGGTTTTTCCAATTCTCTGATAATATCTTTCAAAGTGATTTCCCCTACGTTTAATTCCTGTGCCAGTTTTTTCTCGTCCTTTATTGTCTTAGAAAGTGTGGAGAGTTTTCCCTCCACAATATCCTGAAGAGAAAATCCTTGTTTTTCCAAAAGTTTTTCCGCTACTTCATAAGACTCGGGATGTACGCTTGTACTGTCCAAAGGATTTTTTCCGCCTGCTATTCGCATAAATCCCGCACATTGTTCAAATGCTTTTGGTCCGAGTTTCGCTACTTTCAGTAATTCCTTACGGCTTTTAAATCGTCCGTTTTCCTCACGGTAAGCAACGATATTTTTTGCCACTGCGGAAGAAATTCCCGAAATGTAGGATAACAGCGGGGCTGATGCTGTATTTAAGTCTACCCCTACTTTATTTACGCAATCCTCCACAACGGCTGAGAGTGCTTCGCTTAACTTTTTCTGATTCAAATCGTGCTGATACTGACCGACACCAATAGATTTCG
The DNA here is from genome assembly GCA_900551895.1 of uncultured Lachnospiraceae bacterium. GTDB lineage: Bacteria > Bacillota > Clostridia > Lachnospirales > Lachnospiraceae > Faecalimonas. The sequence goes on from URXX01000013.1 coordinate 18,900, forward strand.
GCTCGATTTTTACCAGTTCTGCCAATGGATCCTGCACGCGTCTTGCTATTGATGCAGCGCTTCTTTGTCCCACGTCAAACTGCGGAAATTCTTCCGTTGCCAGTTTACTCGCCGAATACACGGACGCCCCCGCTTCGTTTGTAATCATATATTGTACATTTTCAGGTATTTCTTTTAGCAGTTCTACAATAATCATCTCAGATTCTCGGGAAGCCGTTCCGTTTCCGAGAGAAATCAAAGTAATTCCGTATTTATGGATAAGTTTCTTCACTGTTTCTTTTGCCTGTGCAATTTTCTGCGGTGTTGTCGGCGCTGTCGGATAAACAACCGTTGTGTCTAAAACTTTTCCCGTTTCATCTACCACTGCAAGTTTGCAGCCTGTGCGGAATGCCGGATCCCAGCCAAGTACGACTTTATTTGCAATAGGAGGCTGCATCAATAATTGCTCTAAGTTTTTGCCGAAAACGGTAATCGCTCCGTCCTCCGCTTTTTCCGTCAATTCGCTCCTGATTTCTCGCTCTATCGCCGGAGCAATCAGACGTTTATAACTGTCCTCTATCGCCTCTTTTAAAATCGGTGTCGTATACGCATTATCACTGTGAATGACTTTCTTTTCCAAAAACTGAATTGCTTTTTCCTCCGGCACTTCTATCTTTAACTGCAATATCTTTTCTTTTTCTCCACGGTTTAAGGCAAGAATACGGTGTCCTGCCAGTTTACTAATCGGTTCTTCAAAATCGTAATACATTTCATAGACTGACTCCGCCTCCGCATCTTTTGCCGTAGAAATTAATTTTCCCTGTTTCGTGGTAAAATTACGAAGATAAATACGGTAATCCGCCTCATCTGAAATATATTCTGCAATAATATCTTTCGCTCCCGCAATGGCTTCCTCGACAGTCGCCACCCCTTTTTCCTCAGAAATATACGCTTTTGCGCTCTCTTCAATCGGCTCTGACGTTTTTTGCATTGTAATTAATGCCGCCAACGGTTCTAATCCTTTTTCTTTTGCAATCGTTGCTCTTGTTCTTCGCTTTGGCCGGTATGGGCGATACAAATCATCGACAACAACTAATGTTTCCGCCTCCATAATCTGTCTGCGAAGTTCCTCCGTCAATTTTCCCTGTTCTTCAATGCTTGCTAGTACCTGTTCTTTTTTCTCTTCCAGATTTCTTAAATAAGTCAATCTTTCAAATAACTGTCTTAACTGTTCATCATTTAGCGAACCTGTCGCTTCTTTTCTATAACGCGAAATAAATGGAATTGTATTTCCCTCATCGATTAATTTTACCGCTGCCTCTACCTGCCATTTTTTAACGCCTAATTCCTCTGTTAATTTCTGATTTATATTTACCATTCTTTTCATCTCCTCTTTATTTTAAACAATGCTTTCATTATACTCTCTTCTCCTCCTAATCTCAACGGTATACAAAACGCAAAATGGGACGAGATTTTCGTCTCGTCCCACCCTGTATTAACTATCTGTTTCTTTTTCTCCATACAAGAACAACTGCCGCTGCTGCTAACATCAATGCTCCTGTTTCGGCAACCGGTGAAGTATCTCCTGTTTTTACAGGTCTGTTGCTTCCACTCGGATTTTCCGGTTCTACCGGTTTACTTGGTTTCTGCGGATCTGTAGGTCCTACCGGTTTACTCGGGTCTTCCGGATCTGTAGGTCCTACCGGTTTATCCGGATCTTCCGGATCTACAGGTTTATCTGGATCTTCCGGTTCTTCTTTTGTCAATCCTTCTTCCGCTGCAAGAAGTTTTGTCAATGCATCTTCTACTGCCTGTTGAGTTGCTTCCTTATTTTCAAGAACTTCTTTTGCCTCTTTTAACGCTTCTTTCAACGCTTTTACACTGTCTTTCGTATAACCGTCTAAATCTAATTTTTCAATACGGTCTACCGCTTCCTGTAATTTGCCGAAATCCGCACGATTTTGTACAGAGTCTAATGCGTCATTTAATGCCTTTGTTGCACTGTCAATCTGTTCTTGCGTTACGCTCTCATCATCTTTTTCAAATGCTTTAAGTACGTCTTCTGCTGCTTTCTTTGCTGCCTGTACTCTGTTCCATGATGACGGTGTCACCTCATCTTCTTTAACATTTTCCGCTCTGCCAATCGCATCTTTTAATGCGTTTACATCTGCTTTTTCCACAAGTTTTCCCTGTGCATCCAGCAATGCAACTTTTGCATCATTGACGTCTTTCTGTGTTGCGTCTTGATTTTCGAGAACTTCTTTCGCTGCATTTAACGCTTTTTCAAATGCCTCATAAGATTTCTTTGTGTAGTTATCTTTATTCTCTGCAAGTTTGTCGGCATTCTCAACTGTTTCTTTTAAGTCACCGATAAATACAAGTTTATCTTTTGCATCTTTTAATGTATCGTAAGCGTTCTTAACTTCTTCTTTTGTAGGAGCATCTTTTTGTAATACATCTTTCGCCTGATTTAATGCTGTTGTCATTTCATCCCAGCCTTTGTTGAAGTAATCGTCTTTTTGCAATTTCTCACATTCATCAACTAAGAACTGTAAATTCTGTTTGTCTGCCTCTGATGCCGAATTGTCTTTTTCTGCCTCAAAGTCAAGCCAAAGGACAACATTTTCTGCTTTCGGGTCTGTCGCTTTATTTAACTGGTCTGCATTCAATGCCTGATTGAATACTCTCACCTGCTCAAAAGTAAGTTCAGACTGTCTTCCGACTTTCTGCGGTTCATATCCTACAGAGAATGTGTTTTCACTCTTATGAACAGACATTGTTCCCGCTTTTTCTGTCACTGCATTGTCAACATATACTTTCAATGTCTTGCCGTCATAAGACGCTGATAATGTGTGCCATTTATCAAAGAAATCGTTCGGAAGTTTTCCTGTTGTTGCCTGTAACCATGTTTTTCCATCACTGATAAATGCGTCAATATGAACATCATCTTTGTTTTTATCGTAGTAGATACGATAAGCAAAACTATTGTCACCCATGCTTGCAATCATGTTATGTTTTTCGTGCGGGTTCTGCTGATCCCATACGCCAGTGTCGGCAGATTTTACAGATGCCGGAACATATACTCTTGATGATACGGTAAATGCGTTGTTTCCTGAAATAACATTATTTACCACTTTGTTCTTATCATCTACAGAGAAGTATCCTTTTAAAGCGCCTGCTTCTGTTTTCTCACCTTTTGTAAATTGAGCCGTATTCGGAAGAACTGTGTCTAATTTATTTTTACTTGAGTCAAAAATCGTCTGCTCTTCCTGTTCCGGTTTTGCCATAACAATAATCTGTGCCTCTGCTTTTAACTCTTCCTTACCGTTTACGTTTTCCGCTTTCAGTACATAGTTTCCTGCTTCCGCCTTTTCAGAAACAACTACGGTTGCTTTTGTATAATCATCTGCGCTGTACTGTACTTCAACGCCCTCTGCATTAAATCCGTCGGCGTCTAATACAGACCATTTTACGCTTGTCAGTTTTGCATTTGCATTATCCGGTACAAGTGTAAATTCTTTTGAGTTGCCAACTTCAATCGCTGCTTTTGCAGGGTCGATTGTCACTTTGTAAATATTTTCTTTATCTCTGAATTTAATATCTTTCATATCAACCCAGAGCGCTACGCTTTCGTCTTTTGCCTCGATAGCAGGTTTATCGCTATTCTGTTTCGCAACTTCATCCGCTGTCAACGCTTTCTCATATACGCGTACGGAAGAGAAATCTGCTGCCGACGCTCTGTTTGTAGAAGGACAACCGCCGATTGTGAAATCGTAATCGGAGTGTGCAACTCCCTCTGTTGTTTCTGTTGCTTTTTCCTGCATTAATTTTCCGTCTGCATATAACTGAATTTTATGGTTTGCATCGTCATATACGCCCACAATCTGATGTTCTTTTCCGAACCAGTTTGCTTTCTGTTCTTCGTTCATCTTATATTCGATGCTTCTCCATTTTCCACCTGCATAAATATGGAAGTCAATGTGACTGTCTGTTCTTGAGCGAAGTGCAAACGCCTCGTCCCCTTTTCCTGCAAACATATTGTAGTCTAATGAACCTGTAGGCGTCACTTTTGCTTCCACTGTAAAGGATTTATTTCCTTCCAAAACAGGATTTAATACGTCGTTAAACGGAACTGCAAGTTTTCCGTTCATCACAACGGTTTCACCGTTCTTTTCAAATTTTGCAGAGGACTCATATGGAATTTGTAAAGCATTTTTACTTGCGTCCTGAATATAAGTTTCTTTGTGCTCCAATGCTTTTACTTCTTTTACATATTTCTCTACTAATTTACTTCTGTCTTTATCTTTGTTTACGATAGCAGCCTGCTCTTTTGTCATTGCATTTACGTCTGCCTGCAACTCTTCCACTTCTTCTAACTGACTGTAGTCATATACAACGAAAGAGTCAATTCTGTCAATTAAAGACTGTGCGTACTCTTTATCATAGTCTTCTCTGTTGAAAGAAGAAACTTCGTGATAAGATTTTGCCATGTTGCCCAATGTTTCTGCGTCCGCATTTTTGTCTGCCGGAAGCATTGTAAATTCCCACTCATATACTTTACTTGCCGGAAGTTGATACTGTCCTAAAGGTCCGGGTCCGCAAGTTGCTCCGCCTGTTCCGAGTGAGCCGTAGTTTACGCTTAAGATTGTTTCTTTTCTCGGTGTTAAACCGTAAACGTGTGTCACTGCGTTCAAATCGTCCGGTGTAAAGTGAAGTACGCTCGCCTCTACTTTGTCTTTTGCGGAAATCAAAAGGGCTGTGTCGCTGTTATCACTCTTAACGGAAAGCCATTTTACATCTGTAAGGTTTCCTGTGTCATCTACTTTTAAGTATGGGTAGAAGAAATCCGTTACCGTACTTGTGTAGATACCCTGTCTTGCATTTGTCTTTCTGTCGTTAAATGTTTCTACAGGTCCGTTTCCGTACCATGTTACATTTTCAAATCCCTCCGGAAGCGTCATCATAGAACCGACACGGATAAAGCCACCCATGCCTTTATTTGTTGCATCTACTGACATTTTAATAGAAACTTCTCCATTCCCGTTGATTGTATATACAATCGTTTCTTTTGTATTTTTTGCATCCGGGAATGTTAATTTTGCTGTGATAACATTCTGTCCCGCCTCGTTTTTTGTTGCCTCTACAGAGTCAACTTTAATATTTTTCTCTACGTTCTGCCATTTTGCATCAAATGAATTTTTATCATTTTCTACAAGTCCTCTCCAAAAGTTCGGAACAGGTCCCTGCTGCACTAAAGTTTCACCATTATATGTGTAGTTTTTCATTGCGCCTGTTGCTTTATCGATAGAGAACGCAAATTTTTCACCTTTCACTTCAAAGACTTTGTCTGTTTCTTTTACTTCTACCGCTTTATCGCTTACCTGCGGTGCTGCCTGTTCTACAGTTGCTGGTACTGCAATCTGTACCCATGACATTTCTGCACCCTTTTTAGCCCATGCCGTATCTTCTTTCAGACTTACGGAAATATTCAAATAATATTCGCTTCCTGCTGGAATTTCTTTTGGCATCGTAAACGGCACTTGAATTGTTCCTGTTGTCTGCGGAGCAACGTCAGGATTTTCTACTTTTCCCGATTGAATTTCTTTACCGTTTTCCATTAACTGCCATGTCACATCATATTCATTTAAGTTTTTGAAATTACTTTCATTATATACTTTTACCTGACGTGCATCTAAGTCGGCAACTTCTGCACTCATCCAGAAATTCTGATACTGATATTTTACTTCCATTAACTCAGGCTGCGGATTTCTGTCCGGACTTACTAAACCGTTTTCACAGAAACTGTTGTCATTTGGAACATCTCCCCAGTCTCCGCCGTATCCATAGAATTTACCTTTAATTTCATCTGCATATAAATTCTTGTGTGCATTTTCTGTTCCGTAGTAATCCCAACCGTTTGCCTGTGCTTTTGTATGTTCATCGGCATAATCTAACCAAAGCAATACGCTCTTGTCATTTGACGGAATTGCAGGGGTTTTAGAATTCTGAGCCTTCAATTCCTCTGCCGTGAGCGCCTTGTTGTAAATTCTTGCCACGGAAATCTGTCCGTCTACTTTACGTCCGTGAATGTTATCGTAACCTACACCTACCGGATTTGATGTTTCCGCTATTTTATCTGCTACATTGTTTGTTGCAAGTTGTTTACCGTCTACATAAATGCTGATTTTACCTTTGTCGTAAACGCCCGCTACCTGATGCCACTGATTTTCCCAATTTTCAGGGAAATTACATGAAACGCTCTTCCAACTGTTGTCTGCATAGACGAAAAATTCAAGACCATTTCCTGAACTCTGTGTTTTCAATGCAACCTGTGTATCACCTTTTGCTAATAATACACTGTTCTGTGATGATGATGCAGGTTTTACAATCGTTTCAAATGTAAAGGATTTGCCGGTTCCGGATAATGCATCGTTGTATTTGGCATTCTGTTCCATAACGGTATAACCGCTGAATGCTTTTCCGCCGTTCATACTTTCTTCTCCTGCATTGTCAATCCAGTTTTCTTCTTCACCGACTGCATTTCCTTTTACACCTGTCTTATCTGTTACCCCATATTCATAGCCAAGTTCGTCTAAATCTACTACTCTCGATTGGTCTACCCAGTCCCAAACAAATGCTCCGAGCATATTGTCGGCGCTTCGGATAGCGTCCCAATATTCTTTTAGGTTACCGATAGAGTTTCCCATACCATGTGCATATTCACAAAGCACATACGGAATTTTTCCTTCGCCCGCTCTGCTCTGCGTGAGGTCTACGCTTGGGTACATATTACTTCCCATATCCGTTCCCATTTTATCATTCTGCCCCTCACTATGTACCGGTCTTGTCGGGTCTTTCTCTTTGAAATACCAAATCATATCTTTAAACATTCCGTTAGAAACGTTCGGATCTGATGTGTATACCATTTCATTACCGATTGACCAAATAACGATCGCCGGATTATTTTTCAAACGCTCGTAAGATGTTTCCGTTCTGTCCATAGCCAATTCGTAGAATAAACCTTTTGCGTTATTGTCATTCATAATAGCGTGGCTTTCCAAGTTTGTCTCGCCAATCATATACAATCCGTAGGAGTTACATAACCAATAGAAATAATCGTCATTGCTATAGTGAGATGTTCTGACCGCATTTAAGTTGTTCCGCTTCATCAATTTCACATCTTCAAGCATTGTCGCCTGCGGAACTGCCTTGCCATAAAATGGGTCTGTATCGTGACGGTTTGCACCTTTTAACAAAAGTCTTTCTCCGTTAATCTTAACAGGTTCCCATTCTTTTGTTGTCACATTATAATTTTTATCTACTTCTGTTCTTGTAAATTCAATTTCGCGAAAACCAAGTTGTGTGGAAACCGTTTCCACTGCATTTCCGCTTTCATCTACAAGTGTTAAAACAAGCGCGTACAAATTCGGGTTCTCTGCTGACCAGAGTTTTGGATTCGCCACCTTTGTTTTCAATTCTACCGTTTTTGTCTTTGTGGAAAGAACTTCTTCCACCGGAACAGAAACACCGCCCAAAATATCGTTTCCGTCTTTATCCAATGCTTTCGCTTGGATTGTATATCCACTCTGTGCCGCATTTGAAAGATTTCTTACATCTGCCGAAACTTTTAATATAGCATTTTTATAGGAAGCGTCCAAATCCGTGCGAACCGTATAATCTTTAATCTGCATAAGCGGTGCGCTCGTCAAATATACATCGCGGAAAATACCTCCGTCATAAATCATATCCTGGTCTTCAAACCATGTTCCGTCACAGAATTTATGTACTTTAACAGCCAAGATATTTTCACCTTCGTGCAGATAATCCGTCACGTCAAAATGATGCGGACTGTAACTGTCCTCGCTGTAACCGACTTCTTTGCCGTTTACATATACATAGTATGCAGATTCAACTCCGGCAAAATTCAAATATACTCTCCGTCCGTCATTTAACATTTTTTTATCTACCGAAAATGTTTTTCGGTAAAGTCCTACCGGATTGTAATTTGTCGGCGCTTGCGGTACAGGTACGTTTTTATCATATTTTGACTGCCACGGCATCTGTACGTTTGTATAAATGGAAAAATCAAAATCATCTCTCGTCCAACTCTTTGGCAGTTCCACCGATTTCCAGCCGTCCTCCGCTTTTTTCTGGTAATCTTTTGTCATAAAGCCGTTTTCGCCCATGAATTTTTCTGCCTGTTCCTGATTTTGTACAACAGTCAAATCCCATTTCTGATTTTTGCCTGTCAGCAGTTGGAAATATTCCGAATTATCTCGTGCGTTGTAATCCCAAACTGCTCCTGCTGCAGACGCCATATCTTGATAAGGAATAATGCTTACTCCAGCATCTTCCCTGTTAATCCCGAATACATCTTCTGCTTTTACTTTTTTCCCATCAACATCTTTGTAGTCGGTTCCCGTCCATTCTTTGTGAGTAAATTTCGTCTTGTTTACGTCTGCTTTGATTTCTTCCGCCGGTGCTAATGGCTCTTTTGCCCGGACGGTCAGTGACCCATTTGGTACACTTGTCCCAATCATCGCTGCCGTCAATAGAAGGGCTATGATTCGTTTCTTCTTCATACCTTTTCCTCCTTTATAAACTTTACTAAATCACATCTATTTGTATTATAACATTATTTTTTTATATTTTCAGTGTATTTTTTTATGAAAAATGTATAATTTTCCACTATTTTCAGTGAAATAAATAGGAGAATTCAAAAAAGGGACAGGGTAAAACGCAATTGGGGACGTAGTGTTTTTCAATTTCACTACGTCCCCAATTGCGTTTTACAACACAGAAATAAATTTTCTGAATGCTTTTCTTCCTTCTTCATCGCATTTGTACACACCTGCATCTTCTAATACGTGCGTAAATACAATTCCAACTTCTTCCTGCAAAATATCCATAACATTTTCTTTTGTTATCTGCGGATATTTTGGAAGGAATGTGTCTACCCATGCCTGATGCTTTTCGATTTTTTCATTTGAACTGATGTCTTTTCCTTCGACAATATAGTCGGCAAGGATTTCCATTTCTTCTTTTAATCTTGCAGGGAGAACTGCCAGACCCATTACTTCGATTAAACCAATATTTTCCTTTTTGATATTATGCCACTGTGCGTGTGGATGATACACTCCCAACGGATGCTCTTCTGTTGTAATATTGTTACGAAGCGCTAAATCTAATTCATATGTATCTCCAACTTTTCTTGCAATCGGTGTGATTGTGTTGTGTGGCTCTCCGTCTGTTTCCGCATAAATAAATGCGTCCTCGTCCGTATATCCTCTCCATTTATCTAAAATGTGTGCGCCTAACTCGATTAATCTTGTTTCGTCTTTTCCTCTTAAACGGATAACAGATAACGGCCAGTGTACAATTCCTGCTTCCACATCTTCAAATCCTTCTACTGTAAATGTTTCTTCCATTGGCGCTTTTGCCATAGCGAATGTGTAGTTTCCTCCTTGAAAATGGTCATGGCTTAAAATAGAACCGCCTACGATTGGCAAGTCTGCATTAGAGCCTAAGAAATAATGCGGGAATAATTTTACAAAGTCAAATAACTTGATAAATGTCTGCTTTTCGATTTTCATCGGTGTATGCTGTCCGTTAAATACGATACAATGTTCATTGTAGTATACATACGGCGAATACTGAAATCCCCATGCGCTGTCATTTACTGTAATCGGCATAATACGGTGGTTTTCACGGGCAGGATGATTTACTCTTCCGGCATATCCCTCATTTTCCACACAAAGTTGGCATTTTGGATAACTGCTTGCCTTACTGTTTCTTGCCGCTGCGATTGCTTTCGGGTCTTTCTCCGGTTTAGAAAGATTAATTGTAATATCAATCTCTCCGTATGGACTGTCCACTTTCCATTTTCTATCCTTGCATACACGATAACGGCGAATATAATCGCTGTCCTGACTTAATTTATAATAATAATCCGTCGCTTCTTTCGGAGAAATTTCATATTTCTTTGCGAAAATTTCCTGTACCTGTGCCGGACGCGGAACAAGGCAGTTCATCATTTTTGTATCAAATAAATCGCGGTATACGATACTGTCCTCAATAATTCCTCTCGCACAAGCCTCATCTAATAATTCTTTTAAAATTTCTTCCAAATTTAATTCTTCGCCTGCAATGGAAACGTCCTCATATTCATCTTCCTTAAATAATTCCAACAATAAGTTTGTTGTATAAATGCGTTCGCACTCCGGTGTCAAACCTGTTTCTATACCATATTCTACCAGTTTTTTAATGCTTTTACTTAACATAATCTCCTCCACAATTTTAATTTTATGCCAATACTCCTGCTCCGTCCCCGATGTCTACTACATAAAATTCCGCTTTATGTCCTACTTTTTCTTCGTATTTCTGACCGATTGTTTCGATAAAGTTATCAACCGCATCGTTTTTTACAATGCTGACCGTACAACCGCCGAATCCGCCTCCTGTAATTCTTGAACCGATTACGCCTTCTGTTGCCCACGCTAAATCTACTAAAATATCAATTTCTTCGCATGATACTTCGTAATCGTCTCTTAAAGAAGTGTGTGACGCATTCATTAATTTACCAAATGTTTCGATTTCATTTGCTTTCAACGCTTCAACCGCTTTAATTGTTCTCTGATTTTCATATACGGCGTGTTTTGCACGTTTCTGTCTGACAGGAGATTTAATTGCATCTTTGTGCGCTTCAAATTCTTCTTCCGATAAATCTCCCAATGTTTTAATCTCTACAACTTCCTGTAATTCTTTTAACGCTGTCTCGCATTCATTTCTTCTGTCGTTGTAAGCAGAGTCTACAAGACTGTGTTTTACTTTACTGTTGACAATAACGATTTTCGCATCTTCCAATACAACAGGCGCATATTCATAATGAAGTGTGTTTGTGTCTAAGAAAATTGCATTATCCTTTTTCCCCATTGCACTTGCAAACTGGTCCATAATTCCACAGTTACATCCGTTGAAATTGTTTTCAGAATATTGTCCGATTAATGCAATGTCTACCATAGAAACATCAAATCCAAATAAATCTTTTAAAACAACTCCTGTCAACACTTCCAAAGAAGCAGATGAAGAAAGTCCTGAACCGTTTGGAATATTTCCGTAAATCAAAATATCCATACCGCTTGTCAGTTTGTATCCTCTCTTTTCAAACGCCCACATAACTCCCTTCGGATAGTTTGTCCAGCCTGCTGCCTCTGACGGAACTAAATCGTTTAAATTTGATTCGATAATTCCCAATGAAGAAAAGTTCGCAGAATAAAATCTTAAAACATCATCTGTTCTCTTTTTCACAATCGCATATGTACCGATTGTAAGTGCACATGGAAATACGTGTCCCCCGTTATAGTCTGTATGTTCACCGATTAAGTTTACTCGTCCCGGTGCAAAATATGCTCTCACATCTTCGTCCGTCCCGAATATTTCTTTAAACTGTTCAATCAACTTCGCTTTCACTCTTCTATTCTCCTTTGTCCTTAAATTTATTTCAAAGTGTCGTGCAGTCAAAAATGCACTTAATGAGCATATTATACCATAATCTGCACTACTATCAAAGTTTTTCATTTATTTTTTATTTCTTTTTGCATAAAAATAGACACTTTACGCTTTGTAAACTTTGACTATATTTTAACTTATATTGAACATTTTATTGTTATATATTACAATAAAGGTTATAAATGAAATTCTATTGAGAGGTGATTGTATGAGCAGACTGGAAATTGCTACCCCCAACAAAGCACAGGTCGTTGTGGAAGGACTCTATAAAGATTTGGAAAGACGAATAGAAGCAAGTCCTCCCGGATTATGTCCCGTAGATATGGCAAGGGCATTCCTTGAACTTTGCCACGCACAGACTTGTGGTAAATGTGTACCGTGCCGTGTTGGTCTTTGGCAATTAAAGAATTTACTCACAGATGTATTGAACGGAAATGCAACTTTAGACACACTGGATTTAATGGAGGACAGCGCGTTGTCAATCATGCAGTCTTCCGACTGTGCTATCGGATATGAGGCGGCACATATGGTATATAAGGCACTTGTCGGCTATCGCGAAGATTTTGAGGAGCATATTCGCGAAGGCCGTTGTACCTGTACATATAATCAGCCTGTTCCTTGTGTTTCCCTCTGTCCTGCAAAAGTAGATATTCCTGGATATATTGCCCTTGTCGGAGAAGGACGATACGAGGACGCTATCCGTTTAATCCGAAAGGATAACCCATTCCCTACAACGTGCGGTTTCATCTGTGAACACCCTTGTGAAGCAAGATGCCGCAGAAATATGGTGGACGATGCTATCAATATTAGAGGGTTAAAACGTTTTGCCGCAGATTACGCTGGAAAAGTCCCACCGCCGAAATGTGCCGAATCCACAGGAAAACGTATTGCCGTTGTGGGCGGAGGTCCGGGCGGACTGAGCAGCGCCTACTATTTACAGTTAATGGGACATCAGGTAACCGTATATGAGATGCTTCCGAAATTGGGCGGAATGCTGCGCTACGGTATTCCAAACTATCGTCTTCCAAAAGAACGTTTAGATGATGATATTAACGCCATTTTACAGACCGGAGTGGAAGTCAAATACGGATTGCGAATCGGAAAAGATATTACAATACAGAGCCTCCGTGCCGAATATGACGCGGTACTCATTACAATCGGCGCAAGCACGGATAAAAAACTCGGTATCGAGGGCGAACACGCCGAAGGAGTTCTCTCTGCCGTACAATTTTTACGGGACGTAGGTAAAAATCAAAATCCTGATTTAACGGGACAGGAAGTTGCCGTTATCGGCGGCGGAAACGTTTCTATGGACGCTGTCCGCACTGCTGTCCGCCTCGGTGCAAAAAAAGTAAGTATTGTTTATCGAAGACGTGTCGCAGATATGACTGCCCTGCCTGATGAAATCGAAGGTGCAGTTGCGGAAGGAATTGAAGTACAGACATTGAAAGCCCCTTCCAAAATTGATGTGGACGAAAACGGTCATGTAAAAGGACTTTACGTTACTCCACAAATGATTAGCAAAATCAAAGACGGACGTGCAAGCGTAAAACCTACAGGCGAAGATGATATTTATATCCCGTGTACAACTCTTATTGTTGCAATCGGACAGGATATTGAATTTCAACACTTTGAAGAAGCGGGCGTTCCTGTTAAACGCGGCAGAATTATGTCCGAAAAATACGGTGGTTTCGATGATATTCCGGGCGTATTTGCAGGCGGTGACTGTGCAACAGGTCCTGCTTCCGTTATTAAAGCAATCGCTGCTGCAAAGGTTGTCGCTGCAAATATTGACGAATATTTGGGATTTAATCATATTATTTCCTGTGATGTGGAAATTCCTGAACCAAACTTAGATGACAGAACACCTTGCGGAAGAGTAAATATGACCGAACGAGAAGTCTGTCAGCGTATCCATGACTTTGAGGGCGTGGAAAATTGTATGAGCGAAGCGGAGGCGAAACAGGAATCGTCACGCTGCCTGCGTTGTGACCACTTTGGTTTTGGCATATTTAAAGGAGGTAGAGAGAAATTATGGTAAATTTAACAATAGACAACAGACAAATTTCCGTACCTGAAGGAACTACTATTTTAGAGGCAGCAGAGCAAAATGGAATCACTATCCCCAGATTATGCTACTTAAAAGGTTTAAACGAAATCGGCGCCTGCCGTGTATGTGTTGTGGAACTTGTCGGAAAAGAACGGCTTATTCCTTCCTGCAACAATGTAGTGGAAGAAGGAATGGTGATTTACACAAACAGTCCGAAAGTCCGCATGAACCGTAAAAAAACTGTGGAATTTCTTCTCTCTCAGCATGACTGTCAGTGTGCAATCTGTGCAAGAAGCGGAAACTGTACATTACAGAAAATCGCCAATGACTTAAATATTATTGATATTCCGTTTAAACAGCGTTTGGAAAATATAGCGTGGAACAAAGACTTTCCACTTATCCGTGACTCCGCAAAATGTATTAAATGCATGCGTTGTGTACAGATTTGTGATAAAGTACAAAATCTTCATGTATGGGATTTGGAAAGTACCGGTTCTCGTACAACCGTGCATGTTTCCAAAAACCGTAAAATTGAAGAAGCCGATTGTTCCCTCTGCGGTCAGTGTATCACCCACTGCCCTGTAGGCGCTCTTCGGGAACGTGACGATACGAATAAAGTGTGGGAGGCTATCGACAATAAAGATAAAATTACAGTTGTGCAGGTTGCCCCTGCTGTCCGCACCGCATGGGGCGAGGCTTTTGGACTCAGCCGTGAGGAAGCGACTGTGGGAAAAATCGTAGACGCTCTCAGACAAATGGGATTTGACTATGTTTTTGATACAACATTTTCAGCCGATCTTACCATTATGGAAGAAGGAAATGAATTTTTAGAACGTTATCTGTCAGGAGAATTGAAATCAAAACCGATGTTCACTTCCTGCTGTCCGGGTTGGATTCGTTTTATCAAATCCCAGTATCCGCATTTAGTTCCGCAGTTATCTACCGCTAAATCTCCTCAGCAGATGTTCGGTACGGTAATGAAAACATATTTCGCTAAATCTATCGGAGTAAATCCAGAAAATATATGCACGGTTTCTATTATGCCTTGTGTTGCCAAAAAAGGCGAAAGCAACATGGAACTGTACTATGAAGAATATGCGGGACACGATGTAGATATTGTTTTAACAACAAGAGAATTGACAAGAATGATTCGCTCTTCACACATTCAACCGTCCACATTGGTGGATGCAGAGTGTGACCGTCTGATGCAGGACGGCAGCGGAGCAGGGGTTATCTTCGGTGCAACCGGCGGTGTTATGGAGGCGGCTTTGCGGTCAGCATATTATCTTCTTATGGGTAAAAATCCAGATGCCGATGCGTTCTCCGTAGTGCGAAGCGAGAAATTCAATCAGGGAGTTATCTCCGCCGAGTTCGCTATCGGAGATGCCAAAATTCAGACTGCCGTTGTGAGCGGTTTGGGAAATACACGCAAACTGATAGATGCCATTGAACATGGCGATGTACATTATGATTTCGTAGAAGTTATGGCGTGTCCGGGCGGCTGCGTAGGCGGTGGCGGTCAGCCAATCCATGACGGCGAAGAACTTGCACATATTCGCGGTAAAAACTTATATTACCTCGATAAAAATGCAAAAATCCGTTTTTCCCACGAAAATCAGGACGTTTTAAAATTATATGAAGACTTTATGGAAAAACCATTATCTCATAAAGCGCATATGCTTTTACATACAGATCATAATGCATGGGAAATGCCAAAAAGACGATAAAAATATCGGCAGCCACTTGGCTGCCGGTAATTTTTTATTTAATTGTTGCTTTCGCAAAACAAATCGGTAAATGAAAATTCGGTTTTTCACTTTCAATTCGTGAAAAACTTCCATAATGCTCAATCTCAGGGCTTTCTGAAATTTTATAAAAATTACAATAGAAAGTTTCTCCTTTCAAAATCCCATTCCAGTCGCATACCTCCTGTAAAAACTCTTCCGGAATAGTGACCGTAAGCACCCACTTATTCTCTTCCATGTCAACATGACAATTACTCTTTTTACATATTTCCTCCGAAATAAATTCCCGTCCTTTTCTTCCCTTTCCAAATTTTGAATACATCACTCCGTTTGCATTCATCTCAAAATTAATATACATCACATTATTGGAAAGTTCTTCGTCTTTCTCCGGAAACGCCATAAACACTTCCACTGCACTGTCCTCGCACACTCTGTCACGGTCTTTTGTATATGCTCTTTTGGGATTTTCTTCTTCACAAATAAATTGAACGTAAATACCTTTTCCCTCCAAATATCCGGCATAACCGTACGCTTTCGGTGTTTGCACGTTCTTCCACTGATAATTGTTTATCTCGAATAAGTCACATTTTTCAATATCATTTTTTGTGTTGATTTTACGAATTGTATACTCCATTTTTCTCCCTGCTTTCATAATTTTATATTTTTTATTATAGACTATAGGAAAAAAGTTTTCAAATGAAAAATTCAGCCCGATTATTCAGGCTGAATTTTTCGATTCCTATTAGGAGTTATTTATTTTCTCTTTTTGAAAAGAAGTGCAATTGCTGCTCCTAATCCTGCAACTGTTGCTGTTAATGGAAGAACAGGTGCTTCATCTCCTGTTTTGATAGGTTTGTTGCTTGGTTTAGATGGTTTCTGTGTATTTCCACTGTTTGTGTTGCCACTGTTACCATTTCCGTTATTATTGTTGTTGCCATTTCCGTTTGAAGCAGGAACAAGTCCCTCTGCTGCAATATTTAATGCACTTACTGCTGCATCAACTTCTGCCTGTGTAGCATCTTCATCTGCAAGAACTGTTTTTGCGTGATTTAATGCTTCTTCAAATTTCTTCCATGAATCTGCTGTATAGTCTGCTTTATTGTATTTGCTGTATTTATCTACCGCACTCTGTAAAGCATCTTTGTTTGCAGGTTTCTGATCAGGTTTTTCTACTGCAACTAGGTCTTTTACTGCATCTCCAAGATTTGCAATAGCAAGAGATACGTCATACTGTGTTGCTTCTGCATTAGCGTCAACTGCTTTTGCTGCATCTAAGTATTTAACCATGTTGTTCCATGATTCTTCTGTGTAATCTTCTTTCACAAGTTTTTCTGCTTCGGCGATTGCCTTTTTCAAACCTGTTTTGTCTACTTCCGGTTTTTCAGGAGTAAATGG
Organism: uncultured Lachnospiraceae bacterium; assembly: GCA_900551895.1. Lineage (GTDB taxonomy): Bacteria > Bacillota > Clostridia > Lachnospirales > Lachnospiraceae > Faecalimonas. The sequence goes on from URXX01000013.1 coordinate 35,577, forward strand.
TGTTGTTACACGAAGTTCTGCTGCTGATGCGAATTTATTCGCTGTGTCTCCTGCTGTTTCTACCGGAATTAATTTCACGTTTGTGACATTCTCATACTCTTTATCGAATTTGATTTTCTGCCACGCTGAATTTGCTTCCAATTTCTGTCCTTCAACTACTGTTGTCCATTTAGCACCGTTATCTGTACTAATTTGTACATTGACTTTCGTCAATTTACCATTTGATCCTTTTTGTCTTGGCAAATATCTCATACCATTTACAGTCTGTGGTTCTTTGAAGTTAAACTGATACCAAGCATCTGTAAGAGGTTTTACTGGACTCCATGAACTATGCCAATGTGTATCTGCTTTGTTATCCTGAGCAAGTATAGCCGGTCCTTCTGTAGCACCTTCACCACCTGCCTGCTCACTTCCAGTCTGTACAGAATATTTATCTACCGCAATATCTCCTCTAGAATCAGACTCTGTTCCGCCTGCATATTTTAAGGATTCCATAGCACCTTTTAATTTGTAATATGCATTTTCAATATCTTCCTGTGACTGTTTGTCTTTGTTTAATGCAACTTTTGCATCTGTTAAAGCATCTTCAAATACTTTCCAATCTGCCGGTAAGTAATCTTCCGCTTTAAGTTGTTCAGCCTCTTTTACTAACGCTTCTAAGTCTGCTCTTGACACATCTGCTTTCACTTCTTCGATTTTCAGATTATCTAATACGAAGTCCTTATATCCTCCAAAGTTTGCCGCATTTCCGCTTGTTCCTTCAAGATTTGGCGCTTTTGTTGTTGAGTAAATACCGAACCATGTCTGTCCGCCTGTAGCGCCGGTAATCTCAAACTCATAAGTCTTCTCTGCTTTAGAGCCCATTGCTTTTTCTAATTCAGTTACTTTTTCGCTTCCTTTTACTTCGCCGTTACCTACAACTACTCCGTAAATTCCGTCTGAACCTGACTGGTAATCAAATGAAACTTTGTATGTCTTTCCTTCTTCAAAACGGAAGTTCTGAGGAATTGTCTGCATTACAAGGTTACCTGCCTGACAAAGACCGTTTGTTTTTACTGACCAGTTAGATTTTGGATCGTTCTTTGTAAGAACATCGTCCATTTTCTTAACATCCCAGCCTGCCTGCGTATATTTGCCATGTAATTCTGAAAGGTGAGTACGGTTGTCTTCCACACCTTCGATTGCTCCGATAACAAATGGATATACACCCTGTACGTTATCTTCAAAGTTCTGATTTATTCCGGTTACATTTCCGTCTTTATCTTTCTTTACAACATCCATAGTTGTTTCTGTTACACGAACATCATCGAAATATGCGCTTCCTTCTCCTGCTTCTTTTGAAAGAGTTAATGTAACTTTACCGTTTTCAGGTGCTGTGAAGTATACATACATATTTTGGAAGTAACTTGTTTCGTCAACAGTTGGACTTGAATTGCTGTGTGTATATGCTTTTACATAGTTCTTCGCAATAGATTTTGTTGTGTAGTTTGAATCTAATACTTTATCACCTGATTTTACAGTGATACTTGCTTTTGCATTACTTCTGTTATCTACACCTACTAATACGGCATATTTCTGACCCGGTTTCAAATCTGTTAATTCCTGAGTCATAGATACTTTACCGTCTAATTTTAACATTGGATTGCTGTACTCACTCTTAGCGATAACTGCTTTACCGTCACCTGATTTTTCCCAATATTTTCCAAGACCTGCATCACCTGTATTGAATCCTGCATCTACGATGTGCATTCCTTCACTCCATGTGATTTTTAAGTTGTCTTCTTTACCTCTGCATACAACATAAGGTGTCTGTGCCTTTGCATCTAATGTGATTTTTCCGTCTTTTACAGGAACTGTTTTTTCATTTACTTTTCCTAAATCTGTTAATTCGTAAACTTTAACATCTTTTAAGTTTTTCCAATTGTCCTGAAGTTCCCATTCACTTTTTCCGCCTTTTGTATTCCAGTGGTACATTTTTTCTTTATCTTCAGATACTTTCTTACCTGTTTCTGCATCCCAGTTCCATGGAATTAAGTATTTCTCTGTTCCACCCTGACCGTTATCGCCTCTTGAAACAGCACCTGTTGCAATTACTTTATCATTTAAAGTCATTGTTCTGTCACGGTAAGCCGCTTCATTTGGATTGTCAGATTTTCTTTCAAGAACTAATTTTCCCATATCACCTTTTAGTGTGATTTTCTTTTCAGGAGTCCATGTGTATGTCTGTCCATCTGGATTAGTGTCTGTAAATGTTTTTCCGTCTTCCCAGTCCATGATTTCAAAGTGCTGGATAAATTTTGTTGTTAAATCATGTGTATATAAGTTTCTAATATACGCATCGTAATCGTTACGTCCCTGCCAGCCTTCAAAGTCTTTCATGTTATATCCGCCAAGAAGCGGTGCCATTGCTGCTCCTTTGTATGAAGGATAATCTCCTACCCATGAATCCTTCTGATGATTTCGAAGGAAACGCATAACTTCACTGTTTTCACCTTTTAATTTGTATCCACCATATGTAAGGTCAGTTGCCCAGTGCTGGAATGTTGAATCATATTCATTTGCTGAACCCCACTCTGTTGCCATACGCCAGCCATTGTCATTGATTTCTTTTGATAATTTACGTGTCTGCCATGAGTCATCGTTACCACCTGTCTGATTTCCCCAAATATCTACGTAAACAAAATCCATGTTATCTACTTTTTTATTTAAGTCGTTGAAACGCTGTCTTCTGTGTCCTTCACCCAAATCATAAACACTGTCAAGTCCAACACCTTGGTCTAACCAGTTCCAGCCATAACGAAGATTTCCTTTATCATCTCTTCTTACGGAATCATCTGTAAATGCTTTTGCTTCCGGATACATTTCTCCGGCATTTACATGGATACCGAATCTTGCTCCGTATTTTTTACCTTTTTCCATAAGTGTGTTCATGTCTTTTTCGCCACCGATACGTTTTCCGATATCTGCGTAGTCAGGGTGACCTGAGTCATGTCCTTCACTTCCGTAACCTTTCAAAAGTACGGACTGTCCTAAACCGTCTGTGTGCATTGCTACACGTTTTACGTTATCTAATGTTGTTAAGAATGGGTTCTGTGCCTGTCCGCCGAAGTTCATTGCAATACGCCATGCGACTAATTCAGGAACTTCTTCACTCTTATATGGATTGTGCATGATTTCTCTGAATGCAACTGCACCGTCCTGCCAGTCAACGTTTTCATCACCGTTAATATTTCCGGCGATTGCTACTTTCATTGAAGGCATTTCTGTTTCTTCTACAACATACTCTTTTTTATAAAGACTTCCGTCTTCATTTTTCTTCGGAGCGCTTTCTACTGCTCTGTGATAGTACCATTTTGTACTTCCAAGACCCATTGTTACATATCCGTTTCCTTTTTCGGCAACAGACTGTACTCTTGTATTATGACTACCACCTGTAACACCTACAGATTTTGCACTACCTTCGTTTTCAGAGTTGCTCCAAAGACCTGCACTTAATTCATTGTTAGAAACAAATGCATACATATAGTCCTGATTCTTTGCAGGTGTATTAGCATTTACTTCCACATATTCGTCACCGCTGATTGTTGTGTTAGAAGACATCAAAGCACCTTTTAAGTTTGCTCCCTCCTGCGTACTTCTAACAGAAATTAAACTGTGATTTGGAATTTCGATTGTCTGAATTGCGTTATCTTTTGTTTCCTTAACACCGTCTTTTAAAAGATTATTTTTTACTTTTGTAATATCAAAATGTAATTCGTTTTTCTTTACTTTTAATTCTGCTGTAATTTCTGCATCAACTTTTTTCTCGCCATCTGCTTTTAATGTCATTACATATGTTGCTTTATCTTTGCCAAATTCAGCCTTTACATTATCTTTTCCTAATTTGATTGCTACATCGTTAATCTTAACTGTATCAATCGCTTTTGTCTGTCCGTAGAATGTTTTTCCTTTATTGTCGCCTTTCATTTCATATTTTACGACACTTGGGAAATTCTTTGCTACAAGAACATCCATATCTTCAGAAGAAATTTTCTCTGTTTCAACTTGTGCTTCAGGCGCTAATTTGATATCTGTTACTGTTGCTGTTGCACCGTTTACTGTAACACTTCCTGTTGCGATGTCAAATCCTTCTTTTGTTACTTCAACTGTGTATGTACCATTTTTTAATTTTACAGTATATTCACCTTTGTTGTTTGTTTCTACTGTCTTGTCACCAATTTTTACAGTTGCTCCCTCTACAGGCTGTCCTTTATCGTCAACAACTTTACCAGTTACATCATAAGTTTTTGCTTCTTTCTGTCCTGTATAATGAATGTCTTTTAGGAATACATCAGTCTGAACACTATCCCAGCCACCTGCTTTGATTGCTATTTTATTACCTAAACTATCTTTAATTCCACTGAAATCTTCAGTATTGAATACTGTTTCATTATCCAATTTCAATGTCATCTGATATTTATCGTTCCATTCAACTCGAACTTTTACTTCTTTATCTTTTGTCGGTGCCGGCTTTCTTGTCTGATTATACCAATCTCCATTACCACCTTTATATTTTTGCCAAAACCAACCTTGATTATCATATCCGACAAACATACCATTTGAACATGTATCGTATCCTAAATAAATACCAAAACGGTCACAAGTATTCTGATCTTTATTTGTATTATTTGACTTCATTGTAAATTCAAAATATCCCGGTTTTGTGAAATCAAACTCCGTTGGATTTACAAACATGGAAGGTTTTGTTGTTGAGTTAGTACCTACATCATTTCTATTCTGTGTACCTGATTTAATATGTAACCAACCGTTTTTAACTGCACAAACAGAATCTGTACCCATCTTGTTTTCTTCTGTCCATTTGTCATTCACACCGTCTTCTAAAACGGCTTCTTTTTCCGCTTCTGTATTACTTTCTTCTGCTGCCTGTACCATAGCCGGAGCATTAAAATACTGTACTGATTCTGCTACTGACGGCACTGTCATGCTGGCAACTAAAAGCAAACTAAGAACTTTTAAATTTCTCTTTTTCATAAATATCTCCTTTCCGCTCGTATTCATGCATATTGCACAAATATTACCATTTAATAATACTACAATCATACATATTTTTTCAATTTTATTTTTTATATTTATGCTATCCTGCTAATCTTTTCTACTATAGTGCAAATATTTCAAAATGAAAACAAGGGCAGAAAAAAGTACTGGCATTCTGCACAATTTCTATCCTTTCTTACATTTAATTTACTGTATATATTTTTATCTTACTTTAGGCAAAATATACAAATTTTCCGTTTTTTTACTGTTTACAAGATTTTTAATTACATAAAAAAAGAAAGTCTTTCGACTTTCTAAATTGATCTAGTATATTTACTCAATTAAATTGCTTTCAGTGCACCTTCAAAACCACACACAAGAAATGTCATCCGTTTATCACCTATTCCTAACTGGTTATGCCCTCGACCGATTAGTA
>URXX01000014.1 GCA_900551895.1 uncultured Lachnospiraceae bacterium
CTATAAGTTGATTGTAGCAGATAAAAGGCTGCTTGAACAGTATTATTTTATTGTGGTGGATATGGAAAATTGGTATACTATAGGATATAAGGAAATAGATAAATTAGAATTTGAAAGGATATGTTTCGATTGACAAAAGAAGAACGACAAAAATATAAAGAACTAACAAAAACTTTGCCTAAAATATTAAAAGATAAAATTAAAAAATATAAGTTTAAGAAAAAAGATTTTATGATTTGGTATAGTACAAAGGAATTATTCTTTGATTTGCTAATAGATGTAAAAGTAAAGTCAGATGATAAGTGTTATTGTACTGCCATAGAAACAATCAAACCATTGTGGTTAGATGATTTGTTATGGGATTTATTGAAAATGGAAACTAACAAAGAAGAACCTTTAAGTTTGAGAACTATTGGTGCATTTACAGTTAATGGAACTGAATTGTTTAAAAATGAAACAGAATTAAATGAATGGACAATCAGTGAATTAGAAGAAATCGTAGATAATTATTTAGAACATTTTTATAAAACTGTCCAATCATCTTCAGTCTGTGATTTTTACAATAGTCTAGAAAATTCTAAATATCATGTTGAATTAAGAAAAGCATTATCATTGATTTACGAGCATAAATATCAAGATGTTTTAGATTATTTGAAAGACAAAGGTGAGGGTGTTTTTAAAAATGGTGATATATCTATAAATAATGCAATCAGAGAGTACTGTATAAACCAACTTTCTAATTGATAACTAAAATGCAAGAAAATGTTATTACATGATAGTATTAGATAAAAGAGGTAACAAAATGATACAGCAAAAACTAGAGCAACTGGGCATACAGGTGCAGGGAGGAATAGAAAATTTAGGAGAGGAAACCTATTTTCAAGAGTTGAATACTTTTATAAAGGGCATGGATTTTATGAAAATCGGTCAGGCGGCGTCACGGAAACAATGGTCTTCTGCCATGATGACATTGCGGAGAATGACGCAAAAAGGGAATGAATTGGGCATGAAAAATATGGAAATGCTTTTTCTTCGTCTGAGAAAGGAGATTGGAGAGAAAAATATTGTGGCGGTGAAAAATACGTTAGCCTTACTGACACAGAAACGAGTGCAAATCATAAAGATTTTGCAGGAAGAGGAATAAGAAATGAAAATTTTTGTGGACGCAGATGCCTGTCCGGTTATCTCTATTATAGAAAAAGTGGCGGAGGAATATGAAATAGAAGTAACGCTTTTCTGTGACACAAATCATATACTGCATTCCGAATACAGTATCATAAAAGTAATAGGAGCAGGAGCGGATGCGGTAGATTTTGCCTTGATAAACAGTTGCCAAAAAGGAGATATTGTTGTTACACAGGACTATGGTGTTGCGGTTATGACATTGGGAAAAGGAGCGTATGCAATACATCAGTCGGGGAAATGGTATACAGATGAAAATATAGACGGTTTGTTAATGCAAAGACATTTGGTGAAAAAAGCAAGAAAGAGTTCTTCCAAACATCATTTGAAAGGGCAAAAGAAACGAAGCAGAGAAGATGATGTTACATTTGAACAATCTTTTCGGCGATTAATAGAAAAAGTAAAACATGATTTGAAATGACAGGGGAGATGTTTAAAACATCTCCTCAAGTATTTTTACAAGCATTTCCAAACCGTTTTTATCTTCTTCATCAAATCTTGAAAAAATCGGACTGTCAATATCAAGCACTCCGATAATTTCACCGTGTGCATGAATTGGAATAACAATTTCTGAATTAGACGCACTGTCGCAGGCAATATGTCCCGGAAAATCATGCACGTTTTCAACAACAATCGTTTCATCTTTTGCAACGGCAGTTCCGCAAACGCCGTTTCCGATTTGGATTTCTATGCATGCAGGTTTTCCTTGAAATGTGCCGAGTACAAGTTGATTTTCTTTTATAAAATAGAAACCGACCCAGTTAATGTCCGAGAGCGCCTGATTTAAAAGAGCGGAGGCGTTAGAAAAATTTGCAAGCAGATGTGGAACGCCGTCCGTCAGACCGATAAGTTGTGTTCTCAGTAAAGAATAAAGTTTCTTTTTCTCTTTTGGGTAAGTAATGGCAACGTTTTTCATTCGTTTTATCTCCTCATTCAAGTAATTTGCTACCAGTATAGCATAATTAATTTGCTAAAAACAATATAAGCATAAGACCGAAACACAATATAGCAAAAATAAGGCTAATCGTATTGATTACTTTTGTATAGTTTCGTCTGAAAATTTTCTTTAATAAAAAGAAGATGCCGATACCAATCAGTCCCCCGAGAGTGTTTGTTATTATGTCTGTGATGTCGCTTGCCCCGATAGAAAATATAAACTGTAAAGTTTCAAATGCAAGACTGACGAAAAATGCAGGCAAGAGTTTCGTTAGAAAGGATTTCTTTTCCAGTATAGTGCTGATAAGAACACCGAAAGGAATAAATGCAAAGAGATTTTGAAAAATTTCTGAAAAATCTATCGTTCCATTTACAATAACAGACTCAGCAAAAGGTATAAGGTTAATATTTCTTAAGTGGGGCAGTTCTGCAGGTGAGAAGGAAAATTTAAACAGAATAATCCATGTAAGTGCAAAGAAATAAAACGAAAATAGTCCTATAGATAGTTTTTTTGAATTCATAAAGTATCCCTCCAAAGTTTATTTACGATTAGTATAAGAAACGGAGATAAAAAAGGGCGAAAGACTTTCTTAAAAAATTTTTAATTTGAGAACATTGTTATCTATATAAAATAATGTTAAAATGGCAGAGAGGTAAAAAACATGAGAAAAAAAGAATTAGCATTAGAAGTAATTGAACGTTTAAAAAAGGAATATCCGGTAGCGGACTGTACTTTAGATTACGATGAGGCATGGAAACTGCTTGTGGGGGTGCGTCTTGCGGCGCAGTGTACCGATGAGCGTGTCAACATTGTAGTGGAAAAATTATATGAGAAATTTCCGGATGTAAAGTCTTTGGCAGATGCACAGGTTGAGGAAATCGAGGAAATTGTAAGACCGTGCGGGCTTGGAAAGAGTAAGGCGAGAGATATTAATGCCTGTATGAAAATTTTACATGAGAAGTATAATGACCAAATTCCAACAACATTTGATGAGATTTTAGCCCTCCCCGGAGTGGGAAGAAAAAGTGCAAATCTGATTATGGGAGATGTTTTTGGCAAACCGGCGATAGTGACGGACACACATTGTATACGTCTTGTAAACCGTATCGGTTTGGTGAACGGAATAAAAGAACCTAAGAAAGTAGAAATGGAATTGTGGAAAATCATTCCGCCGGAAGAGGGAAGTGATTTTTGCCACCGCCTTGTATACCACGGGAGAGAAGTGTGTACGGCGAGAACAAAACCTTATTGTGACAGATGTTGTTTAGCGGACATCTGTGCAAAAAAGATATAATGAAAGCAGAATAAAGGAGAAATAAAATGAGTGAAAAAGTATTAGCAACTGTTGCAGGACAACCGATTACAGAAGAGGAATTACAGGCATTTTTGAATAATGTTCCGAGAGAACAACAACCATATATCAACAATCCGAAGTTTAGAGAACAGTCTTTAGAGCAGTTGATTTCTTTACATTTATTTGCACAACTGGGAGAAGATATGAAACTAGAGGAAACAGAAGATTTCCGAAAAATTCTTGAAAATGCGAAAAAGGATATTTTAGCACAGTTGGCAATGCGTGAAACAATGAAAGGTGTGGAAGTGTCTGACGAGGAAGTGAAAGCATTCTATGATGCAAATAGCCAGCAGTTTAAGAAAGGTGCGACAGTCAGTGCAAAACATATTTTAACAGATGCAGAAGATAAGTGTCAGACGATTTTGGATTCTATTTTAAACGGAGAAAAAACATTTGAAGACGCGGCAAAAGAATTTTCTACATGCCCTTCAGGTGCAAGAGGCGGTGATTTAGGTCAGTTTGGCAGAGGTCAAATGGTAAAAGAATTTGAAGATGTTGCATTTGCAGCAGAAATCGGAGAAGTGAAAGGACCTGTAAAAACACAGTTCGGTTATCACTTGATTAAAGTAGAAAATAAAAGAGAGGAAACAGTTGCTTCTTTCGATGAAGTGAAAGAGGTAATCAGAAGAAACCTTGTACAGCAGAAACAAAATGCAAAATATATGGAACAGGTAAACGTATTAAAAGAAAAATATTTAGAAAAATAGGGAAAATATGCGTGAAACAGTATTGTTAATTAATTTTCAGGATGCTAAACAGTTACGAGAAATAAAAATGATACTTCTTTCCATGAAAATTAAGATGAAAACGGTTGAGAAAAAGGATTATTTACAGAAAATCGGCTATTTAGCGGGATTGAAAGATATGGAAGCGGTGCAGGAAGTATATGACGGGGAAGAATTGGAAAAAGAAGTGATGATTTTTGCCAATTTAAGAGAGGCACAGTTGGACCAGATTTTATATCGTATACGCAAAAACGGAGTAAAGAAAGTAGATTACAAAGCGATACTTACCGATACGAATAAGGACTGGAACGTACCTCAGTTATATGAAGAACTTGCGGGCGAGCATGAAAAGATGAAAAAAAATAATGTACAACAGTAGACTTTTATATTATAATAGATAGGTGGCAAAAACATACTATATATTTTATAAAAGAGAAAAGGGATAAAAATGGAAAGAAAAGTAGGAACAATTTCAAGAGGAATTCGTTGTCCAATCATCAGAGAAGGGGACAATTTAGCGGACATCGTGGTAAACAGCGTATTAGATGCGGCAAGCAGTGAAGGATTTGAATTAAGAGATAAAGACGTAATCTCACTTACAGAATCGATTGTTGCAAGAGCACAGGGTAATTACGCTCCAATCAGTGCAATTGCAAGTGATGTAAAAGCAAAATTAGGCGGAGAAACGATTGGAATTATTTTTCCGATTTTATCAAGAAATAGATTTTCTATCTGCTTAAAAGGAATGGCTATGGGAGCGAAGAAAGTCGTTCTTATGCTTAGTTATCCAAGTGATGAGGTTGGAAATGAACTTGTATCACTTGATAAATTGGACGAAGCAGGAATCAATCCATACAGTGACGTTTTAACATTAGAAAGATACAGAGAGTTGTTCGGAGAGAATAAACATCAGTTCACAGGTGTGGATTATGTTGAATATTACGGAGAACTTATCCGTGAGGCAGGAGCAGAAGTAGAAATTATTTTTGCAAACAATCCGAAAGTTATCCTTGATTACACAAAAAATGTTATCAACTGTGATATTCATACAAGAGCGAGAACAAAACGCATTTTAAAAGCAAACGGCGTTGAAAAAGTGTTTGGCATGGATGAGATTTTGAATGCATCTGTTGACGGAAGCGGATATAATGCAAAATATGGTTTGTTAGGTTCTAACAAATCTACAGAAGAAAGCGTAAAACTTTTCCCAAGAGAATGTTTTGATTTAGTTGAAGAAATTCAGAAGAGAATTTTGGAAAAAACAGGAAAACACGTTGAAGTTATGGTATACGGAGACGGTGCTTTCAAAGATCCACAGGGAAAAATTTGGGAACTTGCAGACCCTGTTGTTTCGCCGGCGTTCACAGACGGACTTCGCGGAACACCAAACGAAGTAAAATTAAAATATTTAGCGGATAATGACTTTAAAGATTTAAGCGGAGAAGCATTAAAAGAAGCAATTTCTAAACGTATTAAAGAAAAAGATGATAATCTTGTAGGCAACATGGTTTCTCAGGGAACAACACCTAGACAGTTGACAGATTTAATCGGTTCTTTATGTGACCTTACAAGCGGTTCGGGAGATAAGGGTACTCCGGTTGTTCTTGTACAGGGATATTTTGATAATTATACAAACTAATAAAATGACAGAGCCTCAGGCAGTATGCCGTGAGGCTCTTGCTAATTTGGAGGAAAACGGTATATTGAAGCACGATATAAACTGTGTTATGATGACCTTAAGAAAACTGTTAAAGGAGGGCGTAACATGGTAAATGAAATAATGGAACGTATTGCAGCATACGATAAGGAAGTCGGACAGGCTATTATGGCGGAATGCAACAGACAGCGGAGAAATTTGGAATTGATTGCATCTGAAAATATTGTTTCCGAAGAAGTGATGATAACAATGGGAACGGTATTGACGAATAAGTATGCGGAAGGATATTCGGGAAAACGATATTACGGGGGCTGTGAGCAGATTGATGTAATTGAAAACATTGCTATTGAACGTGCAAAGAAACTATTTCATTGCGACTATGCAAATGTACAGCCTCATTCGGGAGCGCAGGCAAATATGGCAGTGTTGATTGCCATGCTGAATCAGGGTGATACGGTAATGGGAATGAATCTTGAACACGGCGGGCATTTGACACACGGAAGTCCGGTGAATTTCTCGGGAATGTATTTTCATATTGTGCCGTACGGTGTGGATGATAACGGATTTATCGACTATGACGAAGTGGAAAGACTTGCGAAAGAATGCAAACCAAAACTGATTATCGCCGGTGCAAGCGCTTATGCGAGGGCGATAGATTTCAAAAGATTTCGGGAGATTGCCGATAAAGTCGGCGCATATTTAATGGTGGATATGGCGCATATTGCGGGGCTTGTGGCAGCAGGCTTGCATCAAAGTCCGATACCGTATGCGGACGTAGTGACGACAACAACACACAAAACGCTTAGAGGTGCGAGAGGCGGAATGATTTTGGCAAATCAGGAGGCAGCGGAAAAGTTTCATTTAAACAAAGCAGTATTTCCGGGAACGCAGGGCGGACCTTTAGAACATGTTATTGCGGCTAAAGCGGTTGCTCTTGGCGAGGCGTTGAAACCTGCGTTTAAAACATATCAGGAGCAGGTTTTGAAAAATGCAAAGGCGTTGTCGGCAGCATTGCAGCAGAAAGGTTTTGATATTCTGACAGGCGGAACGGACAATCATCTTATGCTGTTGGATTTAAGAAATCTTGATTTGTCGGGAAAAGAATTGCAAAAACGATGTGACGAAGTATATATTACGCTCAATAAAAACACAGTTCCGAATGATCCGAGAAGTCCTTTTGTCACTTCGGGAGTTCGTATTGGAACGCCTGCGGTTACTTCAAGGGGAATGAAAGAAGAAGATATGGAAAAAATCGCAGAGTTAGTGTGGCTTACTGCTACGGAATTTGAAGAAAAAGCAGATATAATTCGAAAAGAAGTAGAAGCGCTTTGCAAAAAATATCCGATTTATGAATAAGAGAGAAAGCGGGGATAGTTAAAATTGCTATCCCCGTAATTCTTGCAAAAGTTCCATATCTTCCGGCTTGACTTTTAAGTTAGACGAATAAGATTTTCCGTCAGGTGTTGTAACATTTATTTCAATCAACGTTCCCTCAGCAAGGGCATTTTGTGACACAGCCTTTAGGAAGTGAGGAAATTTAGGGTGGTTTGCCGTAAATCTGCCCCATGCGTCTTTATATTTTAAAAATGACATTGGATTTATCATAATAATGTTCCTTTCGTAAAAAAATTATAATAAAAGTGTTTTTAGTTTTTCTAAATCTATGTTATGATATAAGGCGTTGCCAATCATAAGGTTAGGACCTTTGCCGCATTGTTTCATGCAAGGTTTGGCAGTTAGTTTATATCTTCCGTCCTTTGTTACTTGTCCGGGACGGATTTGCAAAAGTGTCTGAATTTCAGAAAGCAGTCTTTGTACATTTTTTGAGGAGCAGGAAGCGCCGGAACATACAACGATTTCCGTTTCAAATTTCTCAGACGTTAGACTGGGATACATGGAAATAATTTTATCGATAATGACGGTGTTCATTCCCATAATTTCACTGATTTTTATTTTAGCATCGTGGGGAATGCAGTCAAAAATATCCTGTGTTTCCCTTAAAAATTGTACAAGCGTTTCTTGGTCATTCTGCACGTGTAATGATTGATAATACTTTGCGGTTTCTTCAAACTGCGAATATTTATCTTCTATATGATTTGTCATAATTTACAATCCCTTCTAAATGAACTTTAATTATAATGAATAATCATACTATGATAAAAATGTTTATGCAAGGGAAAAGATTTAGAAAAGGAGAGAGGTTTAGAATGAACAAAACAAAAAATATAATGGGAACAAAACCCGTGTTTCCGCTTTTGATGTCCATGGCGATACCGCCTATGGTGTCCATGTTGATTCAATCTATGTACAATATTGTAGACAGTATTTTCGTTGCGCAACTCGGAGAAGATGCGTTGACTGCGGTTTCTCTTGCCTTCCCGCTGCAAAACCTTGTTTTATCCGTGGCGGTGGGACTTGGAGTAGGTCTGAATGCGGGAATAGCGAGAAATATGGGTGCGGGAAAACAGGATATGGTGGACAAAACAGCCACGCACGGAATGGTGTTTACGGCAATCCATTCCCTTATGTTTATTTTAATCGGTATTTTTTGTATTAAGCCGTTTTTCCGACTGTTTACGGATGATCCGACTATTTTTAAGTGGGGCTGCCAGTATACTTATATTGTTATTTGCCTTTCTTTTGGCAGTCTGTTTCATATTGCCATTGAAAAGATGTTTCAGGCAACAGGGAAAATGATTATGCCGATGATTATGCAGGCAGTTGGTGCGATTATCAATATTATTTTAGATCCGATTTTAATTTTTGGTTTGTTTGGTTTTCCGGAAATGCGTGTACAGGGGGCGGCAGTTGCAACTGTTATCGGACAAATATCTGCCTGTGCTTTATCCGTATTTTTCTTCTGCCGTGACAGCGGTGGGATTCATGTGAAATTTAAAGGTTTCCGATTTAATAAGCAGATTACAAAGCAGTTATATATGGTAGCAATTCCGTCAGGAATTATGACATCTATGCCGTCTATTCTCATCGGTATTTTAAATGGAATTATTTCGGCGGTGTCGGGAACAGCCGTTGCGGTTCTTGGAATTTATTTCAAACTTCAGACATTTGTCTATATGCCTGCAAATGGAGTTATTCAGGGAATGAGACCGATTATCAGTTATAATTACGGTGCAGGATTACATCACCGATTAAGACAGGTAATCAAAGTCAGCGTTATGGTATCGGGAACAATTATGGCATTGGGAACAGTACTTTTTGTAGGCATTCCCGAACCGATTTTAAAAATGTTTAATGCGAACGAAGAAATGATGAAAATGGGTGTGGAAACACTTCGCATTATCGGACTTGGATTTATCGTATCGGCAATCGGAACAGTATATTCCGGTGTATTTGAATCATTGGGACGGGGAATAGAATCTTTGGCAATCTCATTGCTTCGACAGTTAGTTATTATCGTACCGTTATCTATGCTTCTTCTAAAACCGTTAGGACTTACAGGGGTATGGGTAACATTTCCGATAGCCGAAACCGTATCTGCAATAGTTGCTGTTTTCTTATTAAAGAGAACAATGAAGAAAATGTCTATCAATTCGGTAGATAAATCAGAATAAGAGAAGTTGCGACAGGGCATAGTTCTTTCCAAAGGAATTATGCTCTGTTTTGTTGTTAGGGTAAAGCACTGTTATGCAGGTAAGTTATGATAAAAATAATGACGAAAGACACTACAAATGCTATAATGTTCGCATATAGATATGACAATTTGACAATTGCTTTTCCTTTTTAACGGAGGTGATGAAATGACATTTTGTGAACAGATGATTCCTGCACTTTCCATATTGCTGGAAATAGGCGAGACTTTAAAAGCACCGATTTATGGCACATTATTGCAGAAACGAAACTACACATTTGGATATTTAGGTCTGACCGAAAATGCGTTATTGGTCTATCTGCTTCAGGGCGATTCGCAAAAACTAAAGGGAACCGGCCGTATCCTTTTCAGCAATATCCAAAGAACAAAAGTGCGAAAGAGTCTGATTCCACTTCAATATATTCTACGCATCTATTTAACAGACGGAGATATGATAAAGTTCCGAATATCTAAAAAAGTCTATGGATTTGCTGCGCAGGAAGAAAATTTGGACATCTTCCTGAGTAAAATGAAAACTTACACATAAAAGGAGATTGCCTATGTATCAAGAAAACGAACTCAAAAAATTATATGAGCGTCTAAAAGCGCAATATCCACAGTATCAACTGGAGTTTTACGGAGACAGTCTGACTCTGAATCGGCTCTATTGCAAGATTGAGGTAAACTGTTTCGGTGCGAAACTATATGTAAACGGAAATCTGTATGATCAATTTACCAGTGAAGATGTGGATGACTCAGATGATCTGTATGAACTGATTGAGGCATTTTTATTGGATCTTCAGCATGCAGGCATGAAGCAGGGAAACGAAACCTACATTACCGCCACAAAGCAGGCCGCCAAAATGGGCAGCCAGTTTCTGATTGGAACAGCGATGTGCTTTACTATCTTGATGATTGGGCTAATCACTGCGAAAAGTCCGTGGTTGTTCCTGCTGGTCTTTTTTCTTCCGATGCTCTCTCTTTTCATTCTGAAACAAATGCGAAAAAAGATCTTCCAACGCTGTTGGATCTGTCCGGTTTGCGGTCAGCCCTTACCTATGGGTGGGAAAGGCAATAGGTGTGAGATGACGTATGTGTCCCAATGTCCTCACTGTGCCCATGTGTTGGAACAACCGCCGGAATTTGAAGTTTTTCAGACGGAATGTACTGTCTCAAAGCCGCTGGAAGCAACCCATGACTTACCTACTACGGGCAGTAAATTACCTAGCATCATTTGCGGTAGTTTTACGATTGCTTTTTCTCTGTTTTTGCTACCGCTGATGTTCATAACAGATGGGCAGGAATCTTTGGATTGGACAGGTGTTAGTTTAGGTGTTGGAATGCTGCTGGGGCTGATAGTTTTTGGCCTTGTATTACTACTATGTCACCATAGGGAGAGGGAAGAGATGAAAACGCCGGTGGTGATTGTTCGAGAACGGAAGGTGGTAACAATTTTGGGCGTGATTTTTTGGGTTTTGGGATTTATTCTGCTGCTCATGGGGGTTATTGTGGCCGGCACATCGCCTTTTGAAGCAGAAGTAACGGCTTTTGTAGCCATTCCCGGAATGCTGTTTTTCCTTATGGGAGTATGGATGATTTTGGCTGGGCGTAACCGAGTTCTGTTTGTGTTTCGAGATAACTCTATTTTGTATATAAGTAGTTGGGGAAGGAAACGGGAATTTGCATCGGGACAGGTAACTTCCGTGCGACTGACAGCCAACCGATCTATTCATTTACTGAACAGGGAGGGAAAAAAATTAGCCTCTATCGAAACCAATATGTTGGGGATTCCACGGTTTACAGAGTGGCTTGAGAGTACCAATCTTGCTGCAACATTGACTCCTGCAATGGAAAAACAAACTAAACAGGAGGAACAGCAGGAAAGCACTGTCCAATGGCGTGAGGAGTACCACACCCGCTGGCATGACCATATTAAAGGTATTCGTGTGGGGCTGTGGGTTGTTATTGGATTGTTTGCTATTGGCGTTCTTATTCCTATTCCGCTATATATTTTCGCTGATGCAAAGTTTACTATGGTTATGAAAATTGGTGCGCTTGCTCCTATTCCATTTCTTTTATTTTGTTTGGTGTTTGCTCCCGTACTCTCCTTTGGAGACAAACCTCAGAACGCAACACCGGAGTGGAGGGGCATGCACGTTCATGTTCCGTTGATTATTTGTTTGTTAATAGGATATACTTATTTTTGGCAAACTAGTGACATTTGGGGCAGTGTGGTGCTTCGGGAGTTAGATGACAACTGGGGCTGGCTAATTCGGATACTATCTATCACCATAGTGTTGATTGTGCTGCAAGTTCTTCGCTCGCCGAAGCGGAATCGGGTAGCTGCAGGGTTGTACATGGGAGTGGTTGGACTGTCCATTGCTTGTGGACTTCATTACTGCGTAAATGCTGCTTTTATTGGTCCGGCTCATCATTATCCGGCTATTATTGTGGATAGCCATGCAGAGGATCCGGATGTAGATGATGATGATTACAAATTAACTATTGTGCTGGACAATGGGAAAGAAACAGACCTTGTAGTCACTGAAAAAGTATATGATATGGCTATGAATGGTGAATCATTGGAAATTTGCCAAAGAGAAAGTCCTTTTGGCGTAGTTTTTTTGGGCATTCATCTGCCGTCAACAGAATAATTGAGGTCGTAGCAATAAATTTTGCTATTGAATAAGTCAGGTAAAAAATAACCATATAGCAGAGGAGATTGTGTCATATGAAGGAACAAAAGAAATCTTCTTGGGGAGCGGTTTTGGTGTCGTTTTTAAAGGAATTTCTATTAAACTCATTCGAAGCCCCAGGTCATCTTTATTATGATGAAAATTTAACCAATGAAGGAAAAAGGAAGAAAAATTATATTTGGAGAGTGCTTATACTGGTGACTGCGGTAGGAATAGCTTTGCTTCCTTTTATAGCTTGGAATATGTTTGATCCGGATGTACTATGGGCAAAAATAGTTACCGTTGTAATGTGTGAGGGCTATGTTGTTTTTATAGTAGGTATGGAAATTATCGAAGTAAAGGATGAACTAAAGGAAGATATGTTAAAAATAGGGGGATATAAAATTACTCCTAAAGGAAGTATTTCCCTATTTAAAGAAATTGATTTTAAGATTGTTCAAACAGAGTATTCTTATACAATATTGATTTCTAAGAAACCTTTAAAATGGCTTTATAAGAAGTTTTATGTTACAATCTACGGAAGACATGGAAAAGTAAAAAAGATTGAATTGGTTCGAGCGGACAAAAAATATTCTACGAAATATGAGTCAATGAATGATACAGTCTTAAAAAAGTTGCGAGAAGAAAATAATAGATTTTTAAGGAGATGCTTAGGCGTTCCCAGTAAAAAGAGTATGACAGATGTCGAATATTATTATGAGTGGGGACAAATACAATCGTTCTATGATGATCGTTCTTGTCAAATAGGGATAGTAATTATATTTTCGTAGTTTTACTGAGCAGGAAATCTGAAAAGGTCTCCTGCTTTTTTGTTAGGCAAAACTATACTCCAAAATATTTCTTTTTCACCACTTCCACCGGCATTTCCATTCCTGTCCACAGTTTGAATGCTTCTGCACCCTGAAACAACAGCATATAAAGTCCGTTGAGTGTCGGACAGCCAACTTCGCTTGCCATGCGAAGAAGTCTTGTTTCACGTGGATTGTAGATGACATCAGAAACAATTAAATCTTTGTGAAACATACTGTTGTCTGTAATAATGGAAACATCAGTATTTGGTGACATACCGACAGATGTTCCGTTTGTCAGCAGGACGCTTTCCGAGATTTCCCGTCGGAGTATGTTTTCATCGGAATAATCGTATAAACAGATTTCGCAGTCCGATATTGTTTTTAATTCGTCGATTACTTTTTCCATTCGGGTAAAGGAAACGCTTCTGTTGTTGAAAACGGATATTTCTTTTACGCCGTCAAGGGCGGCCTGCACGAGTATGGCGGTGGCTGCCCCGCCTGCACCGAGGAGTGTCATTTTTTTGCCGATGATGTTATGTCCCGCTTCTTTTAGTGACTGCATATATCCGATGCCGTCTGTTGTGTATCCGGTGAGAATGCCGTTGTCATTTACGACAGTGTTTACCGCCCCACTGATTTTAGCGGCAGGGGATAGTTTGTCGCACAATTTACACATTTCGTTTTTATTTGGCATAGTCAGGTTGAAACCGCGTACATTCAACGTGCGTAAACCCTCCACTGCCGTTTGGAGGTTGTCTGTTTTCACATCAAATGCGAGATAAATATAATTTAATCCCAGTTGCCGAAAGGCTTCGTTGTGCATCAGCGGTGAAATGCTGTGGGAGACAGGGCTGCCGAGCAGTCCCGTTAAAATAGTATGTCCGTTAATTTCTCTGTTCATCGTAAAATCCTCCTATATTTTTATAGACTAAAACCCTTTTTAAAAGAAGTCAAGAAAATACTTTTTGTGGAGAAGGAAAGTGTGGTAATATAAGTATAATTTATTTATTTTGGAGGCGGTACATGAACAGGGTGAGAGTGAGAAAAATAGTAATAGGAGAGGGAAAACCGAAGATTGTTGTGCCGATTGTAGCCAAGACAGAAGTGGAAATGGAAGAGCAGTTGCAGAAAATCATACAGGAAAAAGCAGATATATTTGAATGGCGCAGTGATTGGTTTGACGGTATTTTTGATTGGGAAAGAGTGGAAAAGGCGTTGAAGATTTTGCGAAGATATGCAGAGGAAACTCCGATTTTATTCACTTTCCGCACAGCAGAGGAAGGTGGAGAGAGAAAAATTTCGCAGGAAATGTATAGAGAGTTAAATATATGTGTGGGAAAAACGCAACTGGCGGATATGATAGATGTGGAAGGCTTTGCACTTGAGAATGCGGACAAACTTATAAAAGAGTTGCAGGAATTGGGGGCAAAAGTGATTGTTTCCAGCCACGATTTTAAAAAGACTCTGCCGAAAGACGAGATAATAAAAAGGTTATGCAGAATGCAGGAATTGGGGGCGGATATTGTGAAAATGGCAGTGATGCCTCAATCTGCAAAAGATGTGCTGGAACTTTTGGCGGCAACGGAAGAGATGAACAGACTGCATGCAAAACAGCCGATTGTGACAATGTCCATGTCGGGGCAGGGTGTGATAAGCAGGCTGGCAGGGGAACTTATCGGTTCAGCGCTGACTTTTGGTTCAGCGGGAAAAGCATCTGCTTCGGGGCAGATTGATGTGGGAGAGTTGGATTTTATATTGACAACGATACATAATCAGTTAAGATAGAGGAAAATGAGGTGAGGAAAAATGGAAATGAATATTCAGCTGGCAGAGAGGACAAGCCGAATTTATATTGAAAGGGATTGTCGTCTGCATTTGGAAAAATATATTTCTTTGGATTGTAAAGTTATGGTCATTACCGATGAAGGTGTGCCGAAGCAGTACCATGAGGAAGTGTTGAAACAGTGTAAGAACGGTTATCTTTTTGTTGCAAAGCAGGGTGAGGAAACGAAAAGTCTTGAAGTATATGAGCAGATTTTACAAAAATTGCTTGCGTTAGATTTTTCCAGAAAAGATTTGATTATTGCCCTCGGTGGCGGGGTGATTGGTGATTTGAGCGGGTTTGTGGCAGGAACGTTTAAACGGGGTATGCGTTTTGCGTCTATTCCGACAACAACGCTTTCTCAAATCGACTCCAGCATCGGCGGAAAAGTTGCGGTAAATATGGGAGAGGTAAAAAATGTTGTCGGTACATTTTATCATCCGGAGGCAGTGCTGATTGATTTGAATACATTATCCACTTTGCCGGAAAGACATTACAACAACGGACTTGTAGAGGCAGTGAAAGCCGGACTGATTGGAGATGCCGAGTTATTTGAACTTTTTGAAAAAACGGAGCATATAGAAAATGATTTGGAGGAGATTATTGTCCGTGCTTTGCGAGTAAAGAAAAATGTAGTTGAGCAGGATGAGAAAGAAGAAAATCTGCGTAAGATTTTGAATTTCGGACATACAATCGGACATGCAATCGAAAGTATTTATCATTTAGAAGGATATTATCACGGGGAATGTGTCGGTATCGGAATGATGATGATTTTGGAAAAGGAAGAAATTTGGGAGCGTCTCCGAAAAGTGTTATGTAAGTTAAATGTACCGCTGTCCGCTGATTATGATGTGGAAGAAGTGATACACTTTATTAAAAAAGATAAAAAAGCGAACGGAAAATATGTTACTGTTGTACAGGTAGATAAAGTGGGAGAAGCGAAACTTCTTCCGATAGAAATAGAAAGTTTGAGAGGGAATAAGATATGATTATTACTTGTAGAAAAAATGCACCGCAGGAAGAAGTAGATAAAGTTGTCAAAAGTTTTGAAGAGCAGGGATTGGAAGTAAATTTTATTCAGGGTGCAAACTATAATGTTTTCGGTATTGTCGGTGATACAACCATTGTTGACGAAAGAAAAATCCGTGCGAATAAATGGATTGAAGATGTAACGAGAATTGGAGCACCTTATAAGAAAGTGAACCGTCTTTTTCATTTGGAAGACAGCGTAGTTGATGTAGCGGGAGTGAAAATCGGCGGAGAAGAAAAGGTTGTTGTCATAGGCGGACCATGTTCCGTAGAGGGCAAAGAGCAGATTTGTAATTTGGCACAAAAAGTAAAAGATGCGGGGGCAGATATGCTTCGCGGTGGGGCATACAAGCCTCGTACATCGCCATATGCCTTTCAGGGACTTGGAACGGAAGGAATTGAGGCTATGGTCGAAGCAAGAAAACGAACAGGACTTCCAATCGTATCGGAAATTATGAGTGCGGATAAAATTGATGAATTTGTAGAAAACGTTGACTTAATTCAAGTAGGTGCGAGAAATATGCAGAACTTTGATCTGCTCAAAGAGTTAGGAAAAATTCGCAAACCGATTTTGTTGAAACGAGGATTGGCAAATACAATCGAAGAGTGGCTGATGTCTGCGGAGTATATTATGGCGGGCGGAAATAATCAGGTTATTCTCTGTGAAAGAGGAATTCGTACGTTTGAAAAATATACAAGAAATACGTTAGACTTAAGTGTTGTGCCGATTATTAAGCGAAAAAGTCATTTGCCTATTATTATTGATCCTTCTCATGCAACAGGCGACTGGGAACTGGTAGAGTCAATGAGCCTTGCGGCAGTGGCGGCAGGAGCGGACGGTCTGATTGTGGAAGTACACGATAATCCGGAATGTGCGTGGAGTGACGGGGCTCAGTCGTTAAAACCGGAAAAATTTAAGGCGATGATTGATAAATGTAAAGTAGTGGCAGAGGTTGTCGGAAGAAGTATGTAGGAGAAAGAGCGGGGACATAAAATGAGTTCTCGCTCTTAATCTTTATCTTATAAATGGAAAATTACGAAAAATTCACAAAAATATTGATATAATAAACGTTTTCGGTATAATAATATATTATAAGGAGGCGTTGAGATATGTTGGTACAGTTTACGGTAAAGAATGTTTTATCTTTTAAAGAAGAAACTATATTGGATATGACATCTGTTAATGCTTATAAGGAACATGAGTGTAATTTGATTGATAATTATACAAAAGAAAAATTCCTTAGGGTTGCGGCTATTTATGGAGCAAACGCCAGCGGTAAATCTAATCTTCATATGGCTATGTTATATTTTCAAAAAATTATTATAGAATCATTTAATAATGTGGATAGCCGAGAGGAGTTGGCAATCGAAAAGTATTATGTGCCTTTTTCTTTTGAAAAAGAGAAAGAGAATTCTGAATTCCAAATGATTAATATTTTAGGAGATTTTGAGTATAAATACGGATTTGAATATAATGCACAATGCATTGTGACAGAATGGTTATATAGGAAGAATTTAAAGACAAACAGAATGGTTCCTATTTTTGAGAGAACAGCGGAACAGGTAAAATTTGGAGCATCAGTGCGAAAAGAATGCGATATATATAAAGAGCAAATTCCGGTAGAAACGTTAGTGCTTTCGTTTTTTAATAAACTGAAACTGAAAACAGATATATTTAAAAATGTATATGACGGGATTATGAATACACTTATAGTTCCAACAGATTTGTGTGAAGACCCAAGAATTTTGGAAACTTTTTTACCAAGAGTAATTGAAATGGAAAAGAAAAAACTAGTACAGTTTTTATCCGCTATAGATACGGGAATTAAAGACATTGCTTATAGTGACAATGAGAAGGAAATAGAATTTTTTACCATTCATCAGGGAAAAGACGGAGAAGATTATTCACTGAATTTGTATTTTGAATCAGAGGGAACTTTAAAAAGTATTATGTTATTTATATATGCAAGAATGGCGATTGAAAATGACAGTTCTATTTTTGTGGATGAATTAAACGTTAAATTACATCCTTTATTACTAAAATTTATTATTGATTTATTTTATGAAAAAAAATCTAAAGCACAATTAATTTATACAACACATGATACTACGTTGATGGATAAAAAGTTTTTTAGAAGAGATCAAATTTGGTTTGTACAGAAGGACGAGTTTGGATATTCTGAATTATCAGCGTTGTCTGATTTCAAAGTAAGATCAGATGCCTCATTTGAAAAAGATTATTTAGCGGGAGTATATGGGGGAATTCCTCTTCTTAAAGATTTTGAAATGAAAGAAGGTGAATAAATGGGATCAGATGATTTGTTTAAAAAGCGGAGAGAGGCTAGAAAACAGAGAAAACATGAATATAAGACGCCAAAAGCGAATTCTTTTTTGATAGTTACTGAGGGCGAGCGCACAGAACCGCTATATTTTAAGGGATTACAGAAAAAGATTGCAGAAAAAGTAGGCGGTAGTATAAATGTAGTTGAGATACCTATAATTAAGGTTGAGGGAAAAGGATGTGCGACCGGGAGACTTGTGGAGGAAACAGAAAGGATTGTAAAAGAGGCAAAAATTATTTATCAAAATGTTTGGATAGTTTTTGATAAAGATGATTTTGACGATTTTGACATAGCAATAGAGGGCGGAAAAGCGAAAGGATATAAAATTGCATGGAGTAATTCTTCGTTTGAGTATTGGTTATATTTGCATTTTAATTATAGTGACTCGGCATTGCACAGAAAAGTATGGAATGAAAAACTGGATACTATTTTTAAACAATATCAACTTGGGGACGGTAGTTATCATAAAAATTATGAAAACATTTACGGTATAGTTGATATGTTTGACGGTGTGAATACAGCAATTAAAAATGCAAAGCGGAGAATGGCAAATTATAAAGAAGATAAGGATAAACCGTCTGAATATAATCCGGGTACAACTGTGTATGAGTTAGTAGAAGAATTGAAGGTTTATCTAAATGAATAATTAAAATAGCAAAACGTGGCACACTATTGAAAAAAGGGGTGTGCAGATGAACAGAAAAAGGAAAATCCGCCGCATAAGTATTGTAGCCGCCATAATCTGCTTAACTGTTATTTTCTTCCGCTTTCAGGAAAAATGGGAAACAAAAAAAGTTTTACAGGATGCAGCGGGAGAATTAAAAGTACATTTTATTGATACGGGGCAGTCGGAGGCGATTTTGATACAATCTGATGAAAAAAATATGCTGATTGACGGCGGAACAAATGCGACAGGTGGAAAAGTTGTCGAATATCTTCGGAAAGAGGGGATAACTTCTCTTGATTATGTGCTCGGAACGCATGGGCATGAGGACCATATTGGCGGAATTGATGCGGTTTTATATAATTTTAAGGTCGGTGAGTTGTTTTTACCAAAACAGACATATGGAACACACACATATCGGGATATTTGTGAGACGGCGAAAGTGAAAAATATACCGATAACCGTGCCGAAATGGAAAGAAGTGCGGATGCTCGGAGAAGCAAAAATGATGTTTCTTTCCCCTAATCCCAATGAAACTTATGAGGACGTCAACGACTCTTCACTTGTCTTAAAGATTGGGAACGGAAAACACAGTTTTTTATTTTGCGGGGATATTAGCAAACAAATGGAAAAAAGACTGGTGAAAACAAAAGTCTATTTAAAAGCAGATGTGTTAAAGTTAAATCATCATGGGAGCAGCGATACGAATTCCATGAGATTTTTAAAAGCGGTTTCCCCTGAGTACGCAGTAGTGTGCTGTGCGAAAGGAAATCCTTTTGGGCATCCCCATAAATCTGTTTTAAAGCGAATACAAAAAAGAAAGATAAAATTATTTCGGACAGATGAGCAAGGAACAATTATTTTGACGAGTGACGGTAAAAAATTAAAAAGTAATGTAGAGCCGATTAGGGAAAATCTGTAAATTTCACAAAAGAAACATATTTCTTTGTTAGGATAAAAGAAGATAAGTGACAAGGAGAAGAAAATATGGAACGATTGAAAATATTAGTAGTAGATGATGAAAGCAGAATGAGAAAGTTAGTAAAGGACTTTTTGGAGAGGGACGGATTTAATGTGCTTGAGGCGGGAGACGGTCTTGAGGCAATGGATGTTTTTTATGAGCATAAAGATATTTCCCTCTTGATTTTGGATGTAATGATGCCGAAAATGGACGGCTGGCAGGTGTGCCGTGAGGTACGTCAGATTTCCCAAGTGCCGATTATTATGCTGACTGCAAGGGCGGACGAGAGGGACGAGTTGCAGGGATTTGATTTAGGAGTAGATGAATACATTTCAAAACCGTTCAGTCCGAAGATTTTAGTGGCGAGAGTGGAAGCGATTTTAAGAAGGACAAATGTATTGTTTTCTGAGGAATCCGTTGATGCGGGCGGAATTGTGATTGATAAAACGGCGCATCTTGTTACGATTGATAGTAAACCGATAGAGTTAAGTTATAAAGAGTTTGAATTGCTGGCATATTTTGTGGAAAATCAGGGTATTGCACTTTCAAGAGAAAAGATATTAAATAATGTATGGAATTACGATTATTTTGGTGATGCAAGAACAATCGATACTCATGTGAAGAAGTTGAGAAGTAAACTGGGAGATAAAGGCGACTATATTAAAACGATTTGGGGCATGGGATATAAGTTTGAGGTGTCATAATGAAATATTCGATTAAACGGCAAATGGCAACGGTATTTATAGGAATTGTTGTATTTATTCTTCTTGCTGTTTTTGTGATGAATGGCAGATTTTTAGAGGAATACTATGTGCAAAATAAAATGCAGGTGTTGACAAATATATACAATTCCCTTGATAAATTTCTGGAAGAGGACGCAGGAATAGATGCGGATAATCTGAATAAAACATTAGGACCGTTGGTAGAAAAAAGTAATGTATCTCTTATCGTAACGGACGCTACGGGAAGTATACGGATTAAAATGCGTACAGATGCGGAGAATGAAGAGTTAAAAACCCGCTTAGTCGGTTACCGCTTTAATATTAATCAGAAAGAAAGTAAACTTTTGGAAAAGAAAGAAGATTATGAACTTCGGAAAGCAAAAGATCCTCGCAATAAAATGGAATATTTGGAAATGTGGGGAAACTTTTCCAACGGCTATGTATTTCTGTTTAGAACGCCTCTGGAAAGTATTCGGGAAAGTGTTGTTATTTTCAACCGTTTTCTTATGTATATCGGAGTTGGCGTTATCCTTATTAGCATTGCGATTATCTGGTATTTTTCAAAGAAGATTACCGACCCGATTTTAGAATTGGCAACACTTTCGGAGAAAATGGCAGACTTGGATTTTGATGCAAAATATACGAGTGGCGGGAAAAATGAAATAGGGGTTTTAGGCTGCAATTTTAATAAAATGTCGGAAAAATTGGAAACAACGATTTCTGAATTGAAAAGCGCCAACAATGAATTGCTGAAGGATATTGAACAAAAGGAACAGATTGAAACAATGCGTACAGAATTTTTGGGAAATGTTTCTCATGAGTTGAAAACTCCGATTGCATTAATTCAAGGATATGCGGAAGGACTGAAAGAAGGCGTTAGTGATGATATAGAAAGCCGTGAGTTTTATTGTGATGTCATTATGGACGAGGCAAATAAGATGAACCAAATGGTAAGAAATCTTTTGACGTTAAATCAGTTGGAATTCGGTAAAGAAGAAATTACATTTGAACGGTTTGACATTGTGGAATTGGTTCGGGGAGTTATCCAGTCTTGTGATATTCTAATTCAACAAAAAGGTGTGAAAATCAATTTTGTTATGGAAGAGTCGGTTTATGTCTGGGCAGATGAGTTTAAGGCAGAGCAGGTTATCCGAAATTATATAAGTAATGCCTTGAATCATGTGACGGGAGAGAATATAATTGAAATTAAGATTGTGAAGAAAGAAGAAACGGTGAGAGTTTCCGTATTCAACACAGGTTCTCCGATTCCGGAAGAAGATATAGGACATATTTGGGATAAATTTTACAAAGTAGATAAAGCGCGCACGAGAGAGTACGGAGGAAATGGTATTGGACTTTCCATTGTCAAGGCGATTATGGAATCTTTCCATAAAGAGTATGGTGTGAAGAATTATGATAACGGTGTAGAATTTTTTATGGAATTGGATTTGAAATAAGGAAGTAAAGAAGGAGATACCGACATGGGAGCAATTAATAATGACTGGCTGGATGCGTTAAAAGATGAGTTTAAGAAGCCATACTATGCTAAGCTGCATAAAAAAGTATTGGAAGAATATCATACACATCTTATTTTTCCACCGGCAGATGATATTTTTAACGCATTTCATTTAACACCATTGAAAAATGTAAAGGTGGTTATATTGGGGCAGGACCCGTATCATAATGTAAATCAGGCACATGGACTTTGTTTTTCTGTAAAACCGGAGGTGGAAATTCCGCCGTCACTTGTAAATATTTACAAGGAACTACATGATGACTTGGGATGCGAGATTGCAAATCACGGATATTTGACAAAATGGGCAAAGCAGGGAGTGCTTATGCTCAATACGGTTTTGACAGTGCGAGCGCATCAGGCAAATTCTCACAGGGGAATTGGATGGGAAGAGTTTACAGATGCGGCACTCCGTGCGGTGAATGCACAGGACAGACCGATTGTGTATATTTTGTGGGGAAAACCTGCGCAGGCGAAGAAGTCTATGTTGACAAATCCAAAACATTTGATTTTGGAAGCGCCACATCCGAGTCCACTATCGGCGTACCGTGGATTTTTTGGCAGCAAACCGTTTAGTAAAACAAATGAATTTTTGAAGGCGCATGGAGTCGAGCCGATTGACTGGCAGATAGAGAGTAGATAAGAGAGGGGAATCCCTCTCTTTATTTTTCGTTCAAACTTAATTTAGTAAGACCTATAATCAATATTAAAATAAATACGGCAGTATCTATAAATAAGAGAAATACAATATTTTTGACGATATGATAGATAAACAGAATAGAAAAGACTTCTGCGGATAATACAATGAAACATATAAAATTTGTTAAATACTCAGCGATAATACTGTTGTATGCATTATTCATTTGGAATTTCGCATAGATGCAAAAACGTAATATGTAACGTACGAGGATACAAATTATCGGATAAGCAAAAATAAAATGTTTGTTTGCGAAGGATGTTGCGGAACCGTGACTATATTGTATAGGAATTTCCGGCGGGAGTTTCGGATAAAATAATAAGCCTATGGACAGGCAGAGCATTGTAATAACTGCCCATGTAATAAAACTTCCCCAAATATACAAAAAACTGACAGAATCTAATTTGAATACAGAGCGGTTTGCACTCCAGTACTCCGGCAGTTCCGTGACATATTTTTGGACATTCAGTGTGTCATAATTTATGTTTGGAGTAGAAAGCATTTTTTCACATAAAATCTTAGCATTCTCCAGCTCTTTTAATTCCTTGTCCAAAAGAGAGTACTGTTGTTGGATGGATTCCTGTAGAGAAATTTTTTCTTCTATAATATTTCGGATATTTTCAACAGAAAGTCCGAGAGTTCTTAGGTAAGCAATTTTTTTGATATTTTCAACATCTTTTTCAGAGTATACGCGATATC
Source organism: uncultured Lachnospiraceae bacterium (assembly GCA_900551895.1). GTDB lineage: Bacteria > Bacillota > Clostridia > Lachnospirales > Lachnospiraceae > Faecalimonas. The sequence continues at coordinate 23,381 of URXX01000014.1, forward strand.
CGTTTTTTTCGTTTCGCAGTGGAAGAATTAAATTTTCCTTTTCATAGAAACGAATGTTGGAACGTGGCAGACCGGTTTGTTCTTCAACTTCTTTTATGTTCATATAAATCCCTTCTTTCTTGTTGGTATACTCATAAAATACACTATAAATAAGGTTTACAGTCAAGAAAATGGCAGTGATTTTTGCTTTTATGGGGAAATATTTTTTTCATTACAAAATTGGTAAGAAAAATGCCGTTTCTCTTTACCTGTTGCTTTCTCACAATCACATACCCTCTTTTTTCAAAAAAAGGTTTTGCCGTAATGGTTGCGTGTGTAGTGTAAGATGGGGGGAAAGTTTTCTCCAACTTGTCACAGATAGCGGTGGCAATACCTTTTCTCTGATAATCTTTATGTACAAACAGCCGGTCGAGATACCCCGTTTTGTCCATATCACCAAATCCGACAATCACATTTTTTTCTACAGCGATAACGGTATAATTTTCGGATAAGGAGGCGTTCCATTTTTCAAAATCTATCTGTCCCGTTGCCCATACATTTAATTGCTCTTTTGTATAATCTTTGGCATTTATTGTATGAACTGTGTCATAAAAGAGTTGTGCTAATTCTTTACAGTCGTTTGCATTATATTTTCTTAGTTCCATTGTCACATCTCCTGTTTAATTGAAATTCTGTAATGACAGTATATCATTTTTAATATTTTAAGGAAAATAGAAATTGTTTGTTATTTTCTATTGACAAAACTATAAAAAAGTGGTTACATGAACGTATGAACAATTATTCATATTAAGGAGGAACAAATATGGCTGAACACCAGATAAAGAAATGTAACTGTGGTCATGACCATCATAATCATCATGAATGTTGTGGCCACCATGAAAAACATGACCACCATGCACATGAGGGAGAACATTCCCACCATGATTGTTGTTGTGAACATGAACATCATCATAGTGAAGAAGAGAAAAAAGAATTAACGAGTCATGCAAAAAAAATAGTATATACAATAGAAAATATAGATTGTGCAAACTGTGCAAGTAAAATTGAGAAGAAAATTAATGAGTTGCCGGAAGTTGAGGAAGCAATTCTTATATTTGCCACGAAACAATTACAGGTGGCTTCTAATTCTAAAAAAGATTTACTTCCGTTACTACAAAAAGCCTGCGATTCTGTGGAAGACGGAGTTGTGATTAGAGAAAAAAAGCAGAGTGTAAAAGAAATTCGTGAAGAGAAAAAGAAGGAGAGTAAAAAGAGCGAGATAATTAGCATTGGAATGGGGGCGATTTTATTTTTCGCCGGAATAATTTTAGATGATAAAATAGAAATGCTGCCCTCTGTTCTATTTGTCCTTTCTTATCTTATTCTAGGTGGAAAAATTGTTCTTACCGCGGGGAAAAATCTTTTGAAAGGAAGAATTTTTGATGAAAACTTTTTGATGAGTCTGGCAACTTTAGCTGCTTTTGTTATAGGAGAATTTTCAGAGGCGGTAGGAGTTATGCTTTTTTATCGCATTGGAGAACTATTTGAACACATTGCAGTAGAAAGAAGTCGTTCACAGATTATGGAGGCGGTGGATTTACGTCCGGAAGTAGTAAATAAAGTAATAGGTGAAAATGTAGAAATAATTCCGTCAGAAGAGGCTCAGGTAGGAGATATTGTTCTTGTCCGTGCTGGCGACAGAATTCCATTGGACAGTGTTATTGTGGAAGGTGAGAGTCAGATTGATACTTCGGCCGTTACGGGTGAACCTGTCCCGATAGAAGTAAAAGCAGGTGAAAAAGTAACTTCAGGTTGTGTAAACTTAACCGGAGTGCTGAAAATAAAAGTAGAAAAAGTTTTGGAAGACTCCATGGTAAGTCGAATTTTACATTCTGTGGAAAATGCAGCTTCAAGCAAACCGAAGATTGATCGTTTTATTACAAAATTTGCGAGAGTATACACACCATTTGTCGTTACACTTGCATTAGCAACAGCAATTATACCATCGTTATTTACAGGAAATTGGGAACATTGGATTTATACGGCAATTACATTCCTTGTTATTAGTTGTCCTTGTGCATTAGTTTTAAGTGTTCCGCTTGCATTTTTTTCGGGAATTGGTGCAGGTTCTAAGAGAGGAATTTTATTTAAAGGAGGTTTGGCGCTAGAGGCGTTAAAAGATGTAAAACAGGTTGTTGTAGATAAAACGGGAACGATAACTGAAGGGAATTTTGCATTACAGAAATGTGTTGTTATGGAAGGAACAGAGGAAGATTTACTTCGTTTGGCAGGAAATTGCGAGATGATTTCTACTCATCCAATTGGAAATAGCATTGTCAATGCGGGAAAAGAAAGAGAAATTAAGTTAGAACGTCCGCATAAAGCGGAAGAAATTTCCGGTAAAGGTATTCGTGCGGTATTAAAAGAGGGAGAGGTCCTCTGTGGAAATCGTTCTTTAATGGAAGAAAATCAGATAGATTTAGGGGAATATGAAAAAAAATCATATGGCACGGAAGTGTTGGTTGCTTTAAATGGAAAATTTATCGGTTACCTTGTTATTGCGGATACGATTAAAGAAGATGCGGTTTCAGCCGTGCGTCAGATAAAAAAAGAAAATGTGGATATTACAATGCTGACCGGAGATGCTAAAAAAAGTGCAGATGCTATTGCGAGAGAGGTTGGAATTGAGAATGTTTATGCACAACTTCTTCCGCAGGATAAGTTGGAAAAATTACAGCAAATTCGTAAGGAAAAAGGTGCGGTTATGTTTGTAGGTGATGGAATCAATGATGCACCTGTACTTGCGGGAGCGGATGTAGGAGCGGCAATGGGAAATGGGGCGGATGTTGCCATTGAAGTAGCGGATGTTGTATTTATGAGTTCATCTGTGGAAGCGATACCAACATCTATTCGCATTGCGAAACAGACAGGGAAAATTGCCATGCAGAATGTGGTGTTTGCTTTGGCGATAAAGGCACTTGTAATGGTGCTTGGACTTTTAGGGTTTGCAAATATGTGGTTGGCAGTTTTTGCAGACACGGGAGTAGCAATGCTTTGTGTGTTAAATGCAATACGAATTTTATATAAGAAATAAGGAATAAAGTAAAACAGACACTTCATTAATATGAGGTGTCTGTTTGCATATTATCGTCTTTTGCGGAGTAATCCGATAGCGCTTGTACTAAGTGCAAGCATAAGTAATGTAAGTGAAATTTCAGACGTATCTCCTGTTTTTACTGGCTGTGCAGGTTTTTTTGTTGGTAAGTTTTGTGGTTGTTGTGTCTGTGGTTTCTGCGGTGCAGGAGTGTCTGGTTTTTGTGGAGGAATTGTTTCTGGGGTTTCCGGAACTTCCGGTGTTTCAGAATCTTCCCATTTTTGTTTTCCTTCTATTAATATCGAAGTATCTAAATCTTCCTGATAATTTACATCGTGTGACATTGAGTAAGCAGCGTTATATGCAAGAGTATTTATTTCACTAAGAATATTGTCAGGAAGAAGTGGGCTTAAGTCAATCATATCTACAATATCCCCGGCATTTTTAATCATTCCTGTAATAACACCATATACTAAATTTGTTGTCAGGCTGCTATTTCCTTTATCTAAAATTGTTTTTAAATCAATATTGATTTTAGAAAGTACATTTTTAATTACTGGCTGTGTCGTTTTTATACTTTCTGTCAAAATATTCGGAAGCAACTCTCCTTGCTGTATTTTTTGAATTGCAGTTTCAGCCCAAGGCTCACAAGATTCGTTTCCGGCTAAGTGAAGTTGATATACATAGTTCACTAAGTCAAATACATTATGTGTATCATCTATTTTACTGTCTAAAATTTGATTTATGAATGTTTCTACAATGGAGAAAAGAGCATCTTTATCTCCGAGAAGATGAGTGTCTACATCTGTGAATAATTGATCGAAAAAGTTAGCAAGTTTTGTATCAGAAACAAGGAGTTCGATTGTCATTGCTTTTTCTTCAACTGTATCAGCAGTTTGTATTCTTTCTTTTAAAGTGTTCTGAATTTCTTCAGGTAATTCAATAGAAAGAGTTCTTCCGCTTTCAAGTGGAATTTCCAATATGCCTTTCGGTTTATCGGAAATGATTTTGGATGTATCCTGACTGATGCGGATACATTTTTCGTTTACATCATAGTAAATGCGGAAGTTGAATCCTGACACACTGATAGGTAAACCATTTTCTTTTTCTGTTGGCAGCAGTTGTGTAAGCATTGCTACAAGAGTCTGGCTTGTCTGTTCAGGATTTATTTTTAATAAATCTGCTACAAGCGTTTTACTTCCGCCGTTTGCAAGAGCGGAATCGATCATAGGAGAAAGGACTCCTTCCGTAATCATTGTGCGGATAACTTCATTAGATAATGTGAGTGTTTTACCATATTCCGTTAAATTTTCGATTTGTTGTATATTTCCTGTATCAAAATCTTCATAGGAAATAGTCCCCGGTGTTTCCATTTTTGTTGTAAACGTATTTCCATCTTTTGTGTTATCTGTTCCGCTCTGCACAATGATGCTGCGGAATAGAGAAGGATAAGTTACAAGTGAACCGGTTTCAATGTCATACAATGTATTTCCTTTTTTAGATGTATAAGAAGCGATGTCGTTTGCGTGCATATGTCCGGTGAAAACATAACTTACACCAGCGTCTGCATATGCTTCGCGTACTTCTTCCCAGTTATCGACAAGGTAGTCAGCCATTAATGTCTGCTCCTGTTCAAAATGAGGAATAACGCCGTGATGTTGTACAACCATGACGGTATCGCCCTTTGCTTTTGCTTTTTCAGCCTGCTCAGTTACCCAGTCTAAAAGTTTTGGACTGATTACTCCTCCGGTTTCCTGCAAATCTTGTTTGCTACTTGTTTGGTCACTGCTGTATTTACCTGTATCAACAGCGATTAAGGTATATCCTTCCGCTAACTGAGTAACATAAGAAAGACTTCCGCCTCGATTGCTGTCAGGATTGTATTGAACTGTATTTTTATCATATCCAAATTCTTTGTAGATTTTTTTAAATTCTTCTACTGTTGTTCTGTCTGCGTCCTGTGCTGTTTTAGAAGAGAAATCTTTACCGTGGGGATTGTTGATATCATGGTTACCATTGATAACGAAAAATTTTGTATCAACCCCTTTTTTCGCTAACTTTTCTTTTGCTTCGCTTAATTTTTGAGCGACTGCTTCATGATTTACCTGTTCCCCATCTTTTGTCAGGTCACCGGAAATCATGACTACATCAGGTTCATCCTTTATCATTTGATTTAGTGTACCTGTCAGTATGGCATCACTTTCTTTCAACATTTTTCGGTCAGAATTCATTGCGGTTGTGAAATCCTCACAGTTTCCGTATAGACTTTTAGAAAAATAGTGGGTGTCTGACATTACGCCGATTTTTAAAGGTTCTTTTTTCTGAGGGATGGCGGCAGCTATAACAGAAAAAGGTGTACTTCCGATAGTAATGGCACAGGCAAGAGTTACTGCACCGATTTTCATTTTCATATTCATGTTCAAATTCCTCTCTTTTTGCATTTATTTGTTTGTTTACAAGCGGGATTATAGCAGATGAAATTTGATTTGGAAGAGAACTTACGGAGGTTTAACACAGTTTTACAAACCCTTTACATTTGTGAGAAAAACTTGACCGATAATAGAAATCCGTTATAATAAGTTTAGAGTGTTTAGAAAGGAAGTATTACATGGCAAAAATAGAAGTAGAGTGTTGTGACTCGACACATATTCATACAAAAACAATTCATCAGGTGGAGAAACATCTGCCGAAAGAGGAAACACTGACGGATTTGGCGGATTTCTTTAAAGTATTTGGCGATTCTACCCGTGTAAAAATTTTGTATGTATTACTACAGTCAGAAATGTGTGTGTGTGATTTGGCGGAAGTGTTGCAAATGACCCAGTCGGCTATCTCTCATCAACTTCGCGTATTAAAACAGGCAAAGTTAGTCAAGAATAGAAGAGAGGGAAAAACAGTATTTTATTCTTTGGCGGACGGACATATTCAGACGATTTTAAATCAGGGAATGGAGCATATTTCAGAATAAGGAGAAACATAATGATAAAGAAAAGAAAAACAATGGTATTGTTGTGCGTAGTATGTACATTTTTATTAACAGGCTGTGCGGGAAAAATGGATAAGGGGATAGAACATTTAGAAAAAAAAGAGTACAAAGAAGCAGTTGAAAATTTTGATAAAGCAATTAAAGAAGGAGAGCAGGTTGCGGATGCATATCATGGACAGGGAATTGCTTATTGGGAACTAAAAGAATACGACAAGGCAAAAGAGGCAATGTTAAATTGCCTGAAAGAAAAAGGAAAACCTACATCGACGGTGTATCAGATTTTAGGTGATTGCGAGATGAAATTGGAAAACTACGAGGAAGCCATTTCGTATTATCTGAAAGGGATGAGTTGTGACGGACTTAATGAGAAACAGTTACAGGAGATGTCTTACAATGAAATTATAGCCTATGAAAAACTTCATGACTGGAGCAGTGCTAAGGCAAAAATTTCAGCGTATGTAGAGAAATATCCTGATGATGAGAAAGCAAAAAAAGAAGCAGAATTTTTGGAAACGAGATAGAAGTATGGCGGAAATGATAGAATTATCAAAAGAAATTGAAAAAGTTATTTTAGTCGGTGTCAGTGTAGAAGAAAATGATGACACGGAGAAATCGTTGGATGAGTTGGAAGAACTCGCAAGAACTGCCGGAGCAGTAACTGTTGGAAGAGTTATTCAAAAAAGGGAGCAGATTCATCCTGCCACTTATGTAGGAAAAGGTAAAATAGACGAGATTAAAGAAATGTTGTGGGAAACAGAGGCAACAGGGATTATCTGTGATGATGAATTGTCGCCGGCACAACTTGGAAATCTTCAGGATGCACTGGATACGAAAGTAATGGATAGAACTCTTATTATTTTAGATATATTTGCGGAGCGTGCATCAACAAGTGAAGGGAAAATTCAGGTTGAACTTGCTCAGTTAAAATATCGTCAGTCAAGACTTGTAGGTCTTGGAAAATCACTTTCAAGACTTGGCGGTGGAATTGGAACGAGAGGACCGGGAGAGAAGAAACTGGAGATGGACAGACGTTTAATCAAAGGAAGAATCGCCCAGTTGAACAGAGAACTAAAAGAAGTGAAACGTCATAGAGAAGTGACAAGGGAGCAGAGAAATCGCAATCATCTTCCGGTAGTTGCCATTGTTGGATATACGAATGCAGGAAAATCCACTTTGTTAAATAAATTGACGGGAGCGTCTGTACTTGAGGAAGATAAACTTTTTGCAACGTTAGACCCGACAACGAGAGGATTGAAGTTACAGAGTAAACAGGAGATTTTATTGACCGATACGGTTGGATTTATCCGCAAATTGCCTCATCACTTAATAGAAGCGTTTAAAAGTACGCTGGAAGAAGCGAAATATGCGGATATAATTCTGCATGTTGTGGATGCATCTAATTCGCAATTAGATGAGCAAATGCATATTGTATATGAAACGTTACGACAGTTGGAAGTGGTAAATAAACCGATTATTACTGCCTTTAACAAGCAGGATAAGGCGGACAGTGAAATGATTATAAGAGATTTTAAGGCTGATTATATTGTTAAAATTTCTGCCAAGACGGGAGAAGGGCTGGAAAATCTTTTAGAAATAATTGAGGAAGTATTGCGTCAGCAGAAGGTTATGGTAGAGAGAGTCTATCCATATGCTGAGGCAGGAAAAATTCAATTGATTAGAAAATATGGAGAACTTCTTACAGAAGAATATGGGGAAGAAGGAATTTTTGTGAAAGCCTATGTTCCTGTGGAGATTTACGGTAAAATTCAATAAGAAAAGAAAAACGGAGAATTTCAGAGGAATTCTCCGTTCATTATATCATGGGAGAGAAAAATGAAAAAATATCAGATAACAGAGTGGTGTCACCATTTTATAAAAAATCATGTAAAAGAGGGAGAGATATGTGTCGATGCAACGGCGGGAAACGGAAATGATACGTTACTTCTGGCGGAACTTGTAGGAAAAACGGGGAAAGTGTACGCTTTTGACATACAGGAGCAGGCATTGCAAAAGACAAGGGAGAGATTGGAAGAAAAAGATTTGGAGGAACGTGTGGAACTTGTTTTGAAGAGCCATACGGAAATGGGAAAAAGAATTAGAGAAGAGGTATCCTGTATAGTATTTAATTTTGGATATCTTCCGGGGGGAGATCATTCTCTTTCCACAAAAAAGGAGAGTAGCATAACGGCAATAGAAACAGGTTTATCATTACTAAAGAAAGGCGGATTGATGAGTCTTTGTATTTATAGTGGCGGAGATAGTGGATTTGAGGAAAAGGACGGAATATTACAATATTTACATATGTTGGACAGTAAAAAATATCTTGTTATCGTGAGCCAATATTATAATAGACCAAATCATCCGCCTATTCCGGCGATGATTATAAAACTATAGGAGGAAAGTAATGGCATTACAATTTATATTTGGCAGTTCAGGTGCGGGGAAATCCCACTATTTGCAGAAATATATCGTGGAAGAGTCGGTAAAAAATTCTACAGGGAATTATTTTGTGATTGTTCCTGAACAGTTTACAATGCAGACGCAGAAAGATTTGGTTATGGCACATGAGCGAAAAGGAATTATGAATATTGATGTGCTTAGTTTCGGACGTCTTGCTCATCGTATTTTTGAGGAAGTAGGTGGAAATCAAAGGATTATTTTAGATGATACGGGGAAAAGTCTGATTTTGCGAAAAATTGCGGGGGATAACGAGAACGAATTAAAAGTACTGCGCGGAAATTTAAAGAAACACGGTTATATAGGAGAAGTAAAGTCCGTTCTTTCCGAGTTCGCACAATATAATATAGGTGTGGAAACGCTGGATAGACTGGCAGAGTCCGTGGAAGAGGGGACTTATTTTCAGTGGAAATTAAAAGATATTGCGAAAGTCTATGAAGGATTTTCAAAATATCTCTCGGATAAATATATTACAAATGAAGAACTTTTGGATGTTCTTTGCAATGTTATCGGAAAGTCAAAGATTTTAAAGGACAGTGTTATCGCATTTGATGGATTTACAGGTTTTACGCCTGTACAGGATAAAGTTATGAAGGAACTGCTTCGTGTCTGTAAAAAAGTTATCGTGACTGTGACAATAGATGAGAGAGAAAATCCATATACATTTACGCATCCATACCAACTGTTTGCGTTAAGTAAACGTATGGTGACGGGATTGGTATCGTTGGCGAAAGACGAGCGGGTGGAAATTGAAGAGGCAATCTGTCTGCCGCAAACTCCTGTGTATCGTTTTCGGGAAAATCCGTCAATGGCGTTTTTAGAGAAACATCTATTCCGATATACGACAGAAAGTTTTGCAGGAAAGCAGGAGAGCGTTTCGCTTCATTGTACGAAGATGCCCAAAGATGAAGCGGCATTTGTTATGCAGGAAATTCGTCATTTAGTCCGTGTAAAAGGATACAGATATAGGGATATTGCCGTGATTGCAGGAAATATTTCAACTTATGCGGATTATATGGAAAAAATGGCGAGAATGTATGATGTTCCAATTTTTATGGATTACAAGAGAAGTGTTCTGCTAAATTCATTTGTGGAATATATTAGAAGTCTTTTGGCGATGGCAGAGAAAAATATGACTTATGAAAGTGTATTTCGTTTTCTCAGAACAGGACTTATCGAATTTTCGAGAGAAGATATAGATATTTTAGAAAATTACGTTATTGCTATGGGCATAAAGGGATACAAAAAATGGGATGAAAAATGGATTCGGATTTATAAAGGATTTTCAGAAGAAGATTTGCAGAAAGTTAATGAAATCCGAAGCGCATTTGTGGACAAAATACAGAATGTAATGAGTGTATTGAAGAAAAGAAGGAAAACGGTAAAAGAGATTACTCTTGCTCTTCATAGTTTCTTCATGCAGGAAAAGTTACAGGAAAAACTGATAAAATATGAAGAAAGATTTCAGGAAAAAAATGAGCCGGCGTTGGCGAAAGAGTATGCACAGATTTATCGTATTGTAATTGAAATTTTTGATAAATTTATTGAACTTTTGGGTGATGAATATTTGCCGTTAAAAGAGTATTGTGATTTGCTTGATGCCGGATTTGAGGAAGCGAAAGTCGGTGTAATTCCTCCGGGGATTGATGAAGTTATTGTGGGAGATATGGAAAGAACAAGGTTAAAAGAAATTAAAGTTCTGTTTTTTGTCGGGGCGAATGATGTATTTATTCCGGGAAATCAAACAGGAAACGGACTTCTTTCCGAGCAGGACAGAAAGGTGTTTGAGGCACAGAAAGTTCCTCTTGCACCGAATGGAAAAGAAAAAATTTATATTCAGAAATTCTATCTTTACATGAACCTGACGAAGCCGGGAGATAAAGTATATATTTCTTACAGTAAAGTAAGTGGAGAAGGTAAAGGAATCCGCCCGGCATACTTTTTGCAGGATTTGAAAAGGCTATATCCTATGCTTCAGGTTTGTGAGGAAGAAGAGAAGAAGTTTACGGAAGTGGAATTAACAAAAAAATCGGGAATTTCCTATATTATTTCCGGTTTACAGAGAAGAAGAGAAGAGATTACGGATGAATGGCTGGAATTATATATGTCTTATCGAAGGGACAAAGAGTGGGAAAACGTTATCGATAACCTGATTGAGAAAGGATTTTATAAAATGCCTGAGGACAGGCTGTCAAGACAGATGGCGGAGAAACTTTACGGTGAAAAGATAGAAGGAAGTGTAACAAGATTAGAAAGATTTTCTGCCTGCGCTTTTGCACACTTTTTGTCTTACGGACTTCGTCTGAAAGAGAGAAAAGAGTATCGTTTTGAAGCGGTTGATTTGGGAAATATTTTTCACCGTGCAATTGAAATCTTTTCGCGTAACCTCGTAAAAAGTGGATATACATGGACAACACTGCCGAAAAAAACTGCGGAGGAAATGATAGAGGAAAGTGTAGAGGTGAGTATTACGGATTATGGGAATACGGTTCTTTACAGTTCGGCACGAAATGAATATATGATTACCCGCATTAAAAGAATGATGAAACGTACCGTGTGGGCGTTGGCGAAACAATTGGAAAAAGGAGATTTTGTTCCGAGTGGTTATGAAGTTTCCTTCGGAAAAGGGAAAATAGATCGAATTGATATTTATGAAACAGACGAAAAAGTGTATGTAAAAGTTATCGACTATAAGACGGGAACAAAAACATTTAGTCTTGCATCACTTTATCATGGATTGCAGTTGCAGTTGGCAATGTATATGAATATGGCAGTGGAACTGGAGAGAAGAAAACAGCCGGAGAAAAAAGTTGTTCCGGCAGGACTTTTCTATTATCAGATGAAAGATCCGATTATTGATAAGGTGGAAGATGATAAATGGGAAGAAACGGTTTTATCAAAACTGCGTTTGGATGGAATTGTAAATGCAGATGAGGAAGTTATAGACCATTTAGATAAGAAATTTACCGGTAATTCTTTGGCAATTCCGGTAGGAAAAAATAAAAACGGAAGCCTTTCCAAAACGTCAAAAGCATTTTCAGAAGCAGATTTTTCTGTTATTTCCAAATATGTAGATAAGGAAGTAAAAGAAATAGAAGGAAGAATGCAGGATGGGGAAATCAATGTTGCACCATATGAATTGGGGACGAGCCATGGATGTGATTTCTGTCAGTTTAAGGGAGTGTGTCATTTTGATGAAAAGATTGAAGGCTGTGAGTACCGTAAACTTAGAAAATTGAGTGATGAAGAAGTATTAAGAAGAATGATGGAGGAACTGTAAATATGGGAGTGAATTGGACACCGGAGCAGGAGAAAGTCATCTCTTTGCGAAATAGAAATATTCTTGTGTCGGCAGCGGCAGGCTCAGGAAAGACGGCAGTCTTAGTAGAGCGTATTATTACGATGCTGACAAAAGACGAGCCGCCTATAAATGTGGACGAACTTCTTATAGTAACCTTTACTGAGGCGGCAGCATCAGAGATGAAGGAAAGGATTTTGTCGGCGATTGAGAAAAAACTAGAAGAAAATCCGGATGACGTACATTTACAGAAACAGTCTACACTCATTCACGGTGCAATGATTACGACTATTCATAGTTTCTGTCTTTCGGTTATAAGAGAATATTTTCATACGATAGACTTAGATCCAAGTTTTCGTATTGGAGAGGAGGGAGAATTGAAACTTTTGCAAAAGGAAGTTTTGCAGAAGTTATTGGAAGAGCAGTATGCGGAGGGAAATGAAAAATTTCTTTCTTTTGTAGAATGCTTTGCGACCGGAAGAGATGACAAAAAACTGGAAGAATTTATTTTGCAATTAGATACATTTTCGGGAAGTTATCCAAATGGGGAAAAGTGGCTTGATGAATGTGTGCATGCTTATGATGTAAAAACGTTGGAAGAATTGGAGAATACAGATTACTGCAAAAGAGCGATTGAAAATATGAAAAGGTATGCTTCTGATGCAATTGCTATATTGGAAACAGGGGTTGAAGCCTGTGAAAATCCGGAAGGACCGTATATGTATAAGGAAACGTTGGAAAAAGAAATAGAGGGCTGGAAAACATTTCTGAAATCGGATAGTCTGACGGAGTTTTATGAGAAAAGAAAATATCCCGAAGGGGAAAGACTAAAACCAAACAGAGATAAAGATGTATCGGAGGACCTTACTAATTTTGTAAAAGAGGCAAGAAAACAGACAAAAGATATATTGTCTGATATTGTCAAAACATATCTCTTCCAACCTGTTGAGGAAATGGTGACAGATATGGCAAAGACAAAGGAAATGATTGAGGAATTAACTTTTCTTGTAAAAGAATTTACACGGTTATATACGGAGGCAAAGCGAAGCAGAAATCTGATTGATTTTGGAGATATGGAGCATTTGGCGCTGCAAATTCTTACAGTGGAAGAGGAAGGTGAACTTTTACCATCCCCTGTAGCAAAAGAGTATCAGAAAAGATTTAAAGAAATCATGATTGATGAATATCAGGATAGTAATCTAACACAGGAGGCTATTCTTACAAGTGTGTCAACTGTCGGTTGTGGAAAGAATAATATTTTCATGGTTGGAGATGTTAAGCAGAGTATTTATCGTTTTCGTCTGTCCCGTCCTGAGTTATTTATGGAAAAGTTTGATACATATGATTTAAAAGGCGGAGATAAACAACGCATTGATTTACATAAAAATTTCCGAAGCAGAAGAGAAGTGTTGGAAAGTACTAATTTTATTTTCGAGCAGATTATGACAAAAGGTCTTGGAAAAGTAGAGTATGATGATAAGGCGGCTTTATATGTGGGGGCAGATTATAAAGAAAAAGAAGGAAATAATACAGAAGTACTTATCGTCGATGTGGAAATGGATACGGAAGACGAAGAACAGGCGGGGGAAACTGTCCGTGAACTTGAGGCGAGGGCGGTTGCAAGAAGGATTAAAGAATTAATGGCAGAACATCAGGTGCAGGATAAGATAACAGGAGAATTTAGACAAATACGATATAGAGATATTGTTATTCTGACAAGAAGTTTAAAGGGATGGACGGATGTATTTGCGAGTGTGCTGAATCGTGAAGGGATTCCAACGTATACAGGAAGCAAAGAAGGATATTTTGAAACACAGGAAATACAGACCGTGCTGAATTATCTGCGAGTGTTAGATAATCCTAATCAGGATATTCCGTTAACTTCCGTTCTTACATCAGGAATGGGAAAATTTTCGGGAGAAGAGTTGGCAGAAATTCGTACTTTAGATAAGGAAGTTCCATTTTATTGTTGTGTGAGGAGATATATAAAGGAAGGAAAAAATCTTCTGCTGGCTAATCGTTTGGAGAAAGTTTTTGCACAGATAGAATATTTCCGAGAAATGATACCGTATACTGCTATACACGAATTGCTTTGGAGGGTAATCGAAGAAACGGGATATGGATATGAAGTTGCCGTTATGGCAGGGGGTGAACAGAGAAAAGCAAACTTAGAAATGCTTTTGGAAAAAGCGAAAGCATTTGAGGGAACAAGTTATAAAGGTCTGTTTAATTTTGTTCGTTATATGGAGCAGTTGAAAAAATATGATGTAGATTATGGGGAGGCAAATATTGCTGACGAACAGGCGGATGCAGTCCGTCTTATGAGTATTCACAAAAGTAAGGGATTGGAATTTCCGATTGTTTTTGTGTCAGGAATGAATAAAAGGTTTAACAAACAGGATATTACGGGGGAAATTGTGACTCACGCAGAACTCGGCATCGGCTTAGAAAGAATCGATTTGAAAAAACGTATGAAATCGCCTACATTTTTGAGAAAAGTAATGCAGAAAGAAATTATGTTGGAAAATATTGGTGAGGAACTTCGTGTTCTTTATGTGGCGCTTACCCGAGCGAAAGAGAAACTGATTATGACGGGAACGCTTTCGCAGGTAGATAAAAAAATGCGAGGATATGCGGTTTTGGAGAACAGTAGGAAAAAACAGTTACCGTTTACCATGCTATCAAGAGCACAAAGTTATTTTGATTGGGTACTCCCTGCTATTTTGCGACATCCCGAACATAAACGGGTGGGAAATGTGTATGTTGTTAAATTGGAAGAACTTGTGCAGAAGGAAGTTCAAGAAGAAATCGGTGCGGAATATACAAAAGAAAAATTGCAGAATTGGGATACGGAGCAGAGTTTTGCGATAGAGTTCAAAAAAAGGTTGCAAGAACAGTTTTCTTATCAGTACCCATATGCGAATGAAAATCATTTAAAACTAAAATTCACGGTATCCGAATTGAAAAAACGAAGAAATCTTGAGGAAGAGGCGGGAGAACTTCTCGTAGAGGAAGAAGAGGTTGTTCCAATTCTGCCAAAAATTCTCACGGAGGAAGAAGGAGTAAAGGGTGCTTTGAGGGGAACAACTTATCATAAAGTGTTGGAACTTTTAGAGTTTACAAAGGAATATACATATGAAAGCCTGAAAAAGTATTTGGAAAATCTGGTTGCAGAAGGAAGAATTTCGGATGAAATGCGAGAGTGTGTGCGTATTAAAGATTTACTCTGTTTTTTAAATACGGATATTGCAAAGAGAATGAGAAAATGCAGTGAGAATGGAAAACTTTTTAGAGAACAGCCTTTTGTTCTAGGTGTACCGGCAAAAGAGATTTATCCTGAGGAAGAAATAGAGGAGATGCTTCTTATTCAGGGAGTTATTGATGTCTGGATGGAAGAGGAAGATGGACTTACTGTGGTGGATTATAAGACGGATAGAGTAAAAACGACAGGAGAATTGAAAGAGCGATATGGAAGTCAGTTGAAATATTACGGGGAGGCATTAGAAAGACTTACGGGAAAGAAAGTAAAAGAGAAAATTATTTATTCTATGTTTTTGCAGAAAGAAATTACAATTTCATAAGATGCTAAAGTTAAAAGGGGCTGTCGCACTAAATAATTAGTGCGCAGCCTCTTTTCTATGCAAAAAATTACAGCCAGGCTTCGAAAAGTCT
>URXX01000015.1 GCA_900551895.1 uncultured Lachnospiraceae bacterium
TCTCTCTGATTCGTTCTCTTTATTTCTCTTAGAAATTTTCAGGTTCGTTGTCTATTGTTTAATTATCAATGTTCTGTATAAATTTGACAGCGTACGAAGTACGTTAGGAAAATAAATAAGGATTACAAACTTGTTTGCTTATCCGATATTTTATTTTTCCGTAATGCACGAAGTGCATTGTCAAATCAACCATAAGTGAAAGGGCTTGCCCTTGAACTCACTCATTTTTTGTTTCGCTCTCTTGCGACAGCCATATTAGAATATCATATTTGTTATTCTTTGTCAACAACTTTTTTCATTTTTTGAAATTTGTTTTTGACTTGTTTGCCCGTCTCTCGAGTGCTTGTCTATAATATCATCACTTCCTACACTTGTCAACATCTTTTTTCATTTTTTTCATTTCTTTTTTAGCCACGCAAAAATTAACTAAAATTTGCATGGCTAATCCTTTTCTTTCCTTAAATAAACCGAACCGCTTCACTTATATTTTTTACTCCGACAATTTCTATTTCCTCTATGCTCTTTACCGCTTCCACAGATACCGCCGGAACAATACATGTTTGGAAACCGAGTTTCTTTGCTTCGGATACTCTCTGCTCCGGCATACTGACCGCGCGGACTTCTCCGCTCAGACCAACTTCTCCGAAAGCAATCACCTTATCCCCGATTGGTTTATTTTTATAACTTGAAACGATAGCCAATATAATTCCCAAATCAATGGCAGGTTCGTTCATTTTAATTCCGCCGGCTATATTTACATAGGCATCATAATTAAATAGCGGAAGTCCCATTCTTTTTTCCAAAACTGCCATGAGTAAATTAACTCTATTGTAATCTGTTCCTGCTGCCGTTCTTCTCGGCATACCAAATCCACTTTGGCAAACAAGCGCTTGAATTTCCAAAAGAATCGGACGTGTTCCCTCCATAGAACAGGCGACAACCGAACCGGACGCTCCCTCCGGTTTTCCGTTTAACATAAATTCCGATGGATTTTTCACTTCCTGCAAACCGGATTGTCTCATTTCAAACACACCGATTTCATTTGTTGAACCGAAACGGTTTTTCACTCCACGTAAGATACGATAAGACGCATGTCTGTCCCCCTCAAAATATAATACGGTATCCACCATATGCTCCAACACTCGAGGACCTGCAACCGTTCCTTCTTTTGTCACATGACCTACTATAAAAATAGAGATATTTAACCCTTTCGCCAACTGCATCAAAACATTTGTGGACTCACGCACCTGAGAAACACTGCCCGGTGCTGATGTAACATCTTCGCTGTACATTGTCTGTATGGAGTCAATAATAACTATTTCCGGTTTGCGTCTTTCAATCACACCACGAACTGTATTGAGATTCGTTTCACACAGAAGAGATAATTCGTCCGTAAATTCTCCCATTCGCATTGCTCTCAATTTAATCTGTTTGAGTGATTCTTCTCCCGAAATATAAAGTACCTGATGCTTTTTCTGGGAAAGTTTTTGACAAACCTGAAGAAGAAGAGTTGATTTACCGATGCCGGGATCACCACCCACTAAAATAAGCGACCCTTGTACAATCCCTCCTCCGAGTACTCTGTCCAATTCTTCTATTCCCGTTTTTGTCCGTTCTTCGGAATCTGTTTTCACGCTGGATAAGGTAACTACGTCCGCACGGCTGACTGTCTTTGAAAAACTGACACCCTCTGAAATCGTTTCCTCCACAAACGTATTCCATTCTTTACACATTGGGCATTGACCAAGCCACTTTTTCTCTTCATGCCCACAATTCTGACAGAAAAATACACTTTTCTTTCCTTTTGCCATATCTGTTCCTTTCTATATAAGAAAGAAGAGCCACAAATTGTCTTGCAACTCTTCTTTATACATTCTTGTTATGCTCTTACTACCTTGATTTCCACCGGTACGTTTTCAGTGAGTTCTGTGCTGATACTTAATTTTCCGCTTAAATTTGTTGTCATTCTTCCAACATTTGTATCATCCATATACACTGTATATTCTGTGTCCGCCTCTAATTCCAACGTAAACTGTACGTCCTGTTTTCCCGAAACATTGAAAACTACTGTATCTTCTGTCACTTTCAAATGTTCTACTGCTGTTCCCGGCACAGATTCATATAGAAACATTCCGTTTCTCTCTAATTTTGTAATTTCTGCAAATGTCTTAACTTTATATAAATCTCCCTGAAATTCAAAATCTTCCAGTTTTGTTTTTTTGTCCAGTGTGTAATCTCCAAAACTAAGTGTTCCGTCCTCTTCTACACGCAATAGTTCTTTCACCGCAGCCATTTTGTAAATCCTCCTATGGTATTTCTTTTGTTGTCTTTTTATTATATAATAACTTCTATTTTTTTACCAGTTCTTTATCCGGTTTCACAATAAATTTTATTTCTTTTTTCGCCATTCCCACGTCCACTTGTGTGCCGGATTTGATTTCTCCGTCCAAAATTGCATCTGCCATTTTGTCTTCCAAAATATTTTGCATCGCTCTTCTGAGCGGTCTTGCCCCGTATTTTAAATCTGTTCCTTTTTCCACGATTTCTTTTTTCACGGAATCACGGATAGTCAGTTTAATATTTAACTGCTTTTCTACTCTGTCCGCAAGTTCTTTGCACATCAGGTTGACAATTTTCTTCATTTGCTCTTTATTTAAAGCGTGGAATACAATAATCTCATCTATTCTGTTTAAAAATTCAGGTTTAAATAATTGTTTTACTTCGTCCATTACATTGGATTTCATTTTCTTGTAATCGCTGTCCGCATCTTCATTCGTGATAAATCCAAGTTTTTTTGGTTCTACAATCGCTTTTGCCCCTGCATTTGACGTCATAATGATAACCGTATTCTTAAAATCCACCTTTCTTCCCTGTGAATCCGTAATATGCCCGTCATCAAGCACCTGTAATAAAATATTAAATACGTCCGGATGTGCCTTTTCAATCTCATCAAACAGAATAACCGAGTATGGATTCCGGCGGACTTTTTCACTTAACTGTCCTCCGTCATCATGCCCCACATATCCCGGCGGTGAGCCGATCATTTTGGAAACACTGTGTTTTTCCATATATTCGGACATATCTACACGAATGAGTGCGTCTTCATTTCCGAATAACGCCTCTGCCAACGCCTTTGATAATTCTGTCTTTCCAACTCCCGTAGGTCCTAAAAACAGGAATGAACCGATTGGACGATTCGGATCTTTTAATCCGACTCTTCCTCGTTTCACCGCTTTTGTCACCGCAATAACCGCTTCTTCCTGTCCGACAACTCTTTTGTGAAGTATTTTGTCTAATTTCAGCAAACGTGCCGTTTCGCTTTCCGCCAGTTTCTGCACCGGGATTTTCGTCCATGCAGAGACAACTTCGGCAATAGCCTCCTCCGTCACGCAAATCTGTTTTTTCTTATTTGCACGCTGAAAACGTTTTTTGGCACTTTCCAGTTTTTCTCTCACGGCTTCCTGCTCGTGATTTAAAAGGGACGCCTCCTGCATCTGCCCGTTTTTGACTGCCTCTTCCTTCTCTTTTGCAAGTTTTTCCAATGTTTCTTCCAATTCGTGTATATGCTGCGGCACTTTAAATCCTGCCAAACTTACTTTTGAACACGCTTCATCTAAAATATCAATCGCCTTGTCCGGAAGATTTCTGTCCGTCACATACCGTTTTGATAACTCCACAGCCGCTTCAAGGGCTTCCTTTTCAATAGAAACACCGTGATGTGCTTCATATTTTGGTTCAATTCCCTCTAAAATCGCCATACACTGTTCTTTTGTCGGTTCTTCCACCGTGATTGGCTGGAAGCGTCGCTCTAACGCCGCATCTTTTTCAATGTATTTACGATATTCCGCTATTGTTGTCGCACCTATTAACTGGATTTCTCCTCGTGCCAGCGACGGTTTCAACATATTTGAGGCATCAATCGCACCTTCCGCACCGCCCGCTCCGATGATTGTATGCACTTCGTCCAAAAACAGAATGACATTTCCAACTGTTTTCACTTCCTGAATCAGTTTCTTCATTCTATCTTCAAACTCTCCCCTATATTTTGAACCGGCAACCATTCCCGCCAAATCGAGAGTCAAAATTTTCTTACTTTTCATTGCATCGGGGACACTTCCATTCGCAATGCGAAGGGCAAGCCCCTCCACAATCGCCGTTTTACCTACACCGGTTTCTCCGATCAGACACGGATTATTTTTCGTTCGTCTGCTTAAAATCTGCATAATTCTGGCAATCTCTTCCTCACGCCCGATAACCGCATCCAGTTTTCCCTCCATTGCCTGACGGGTTAAGTCTGTACTGTACTGCTCCAAAATATCGGACTGGATTTTCTCTCCGCCCTGAAATAATTTATACTCCTCCGGTTCTGCTCCAACCGCCTGTAAAATATCTTCTACAATTCTCTGAAACTGTATATTTAATGTAGCCAAAATTCTTGCACCGACACATTCCGTATCTTCCAAAATTGCCAAAAGCATATGCTCTGTTCCTATTTCCCGAGCGTGCAGACGCATTGCCTGTGCCTTGCTGTTCTCTAAAATATAACTCAATCGAGGACTTTCCTCCGGTTTCGTCACTTCCTGTTTCTCCCCAACCGGTGAAACAAGTTCATTAACAACTTTAACCAAGTCTTCTTCTTTTACACCATTCTGAGCCAAAACCTGACCTGCCACTGTGCGATATACTTTTCTCAGCGCCACAAGCAAATGTTCTGTCCCCACATACCTGTTGCCCATTTTCTTCGCCAGCGTTCTGGCAGTTTTCAATACTTCTTCTGCCTGTTTTGTATAATAACTCTGCATTGCATTCTCCTATTCTTTCTATATAATTAGCGATATTCTTTAAAAATCTCCTCCACAAGTTCATGCACTTCGTCCTTTGTAATATTTTTACACCGTCCCTTTGCTAAAATAATGCGAAGTTGATCTTTCATATCTTCCAGTGCCTGCATCTTATTTACGTCTAACGAAATAACAGCACCTTTTCTTCTGTCTAACTGAATAAACCCCTCCTGCTTTAAAACAGAATAGGCTTTATTTACCGTATGCATATTTATCCCTATATTTTCGGCAAGTTGTCTGACAGATGGGAGGCTGTCACCTTCCTGAATTTCCGCTGTTGCAATTCCCATAATAATTCGATTACGCAACTGCATATAAATCGCCTCATCACTGTTAAAGTCAATCTCAATCAGCATACACTCACCCTTTCTCTTTTTGTATTTTTGTTATATTCATCATATAACAGAGAAACTCTCTTGTCAATCATTTATCCCTATTGACTTTTCCATTTTTATATGATTTAATAAAGATAAATAAATTACTATGTTATGCAAAGTAGGTGATAAAATGTACGACAAATCACAATTATTAAAAGGTTTGCAGGAGGGCTGCGTATTACAAATTATAAACACAAAAGACACATACGGATATGAAATTGTTACAACACTGCAAAGGAAAGGTTTCCAATCCGTAAAAGAAGGAACGATATATCCTTTACTTCTCCGATTGGAAAAAAACGGATATATTTCTTCCAGTTTCCGTGTTTCCGAAAGAGGACCTGCACGAAAATATTATCAGATTACAGATTTAGGAAAAGAATATCTTGCCGAATTTATTTTGGCATGGAAAGAAGTTACACAATTAGTTGATTTTGTTTTTTCCGATGAAAAGGGGGAAGAAAAATGACAAACGAATTAAAATTATTAAAAAAGGAAAATGAACTTAGGGCGGCCTGCCTGTCCGAACAAAGTCAGGACGCTTTGCAAAAATGGCGGGAGTACGCAAAATTCTCCGATATTAACCCTTACGATTTTGAACTCTGCTATAAAGAATTAATCGGGATAGCCTCCCAAAAAGAATTGGATGGAAGTAATTTAGAGGAATTTTTCGGTGAAAATATGCAGACGGTCACAGAAGATATTTTACAAAGTTGCCCTAAAAAATCTTTGAAAGACTATTTTTTATTTGATTTCGGAAATATGATCGGAATGTTTGCCATTGGTTTTGTAATTGTCTTTTTCCTTAGCGGAAGACTTTGGAAAGATATTACTCTCGGCAGTTTTTTAGAGCAATTTGTTCTTATCGGAGTATGGTTCATTTATTTGAGATTTGTCACCGGCGACAAACACCGAAGCGGATTTTTTACGCCGAACTTAAATCAAAAAATTATGAGAACATTTTCCGTTTATTTTATGTTCCTTACTGCCGCAGGAATTATTGTGTATGGAATTACAAAAATGTTATCTTTCGTTTCACTACATGTACCAAATGCGTTTCTTTGTGTGATTTACGGCGTATTATGGGCTATGATTATGATATGGAGGAATAGATATATTAAAGAAATGAGTTCAAAGAAACGGTGGGAAGATTAAAAAGGGACACAGTAAAACTCATTTGGGGACGTAGTGTTTTTCAATTTTACTACGTCCCCAAATGGTAATTTTACACCTCGTCAATCGCTTTTCCGATGTCGTTTCTCTTATATTTGTTTGCAAACTGTACCCACTCAGTCGCTTTGTATGCGTTGGCTCTCGCCTCTTTTAAATCCGCACCTTTTGCAGTTACACCGAGTACGCGTCCACCGTTCGTTACGATTTTACCGTCTTCCCACTTTGTTCCGGCATGGAAACAGTAATAACCTTCATGGTTTTTGAATTCGTCTAATCCTGTGATTTCAAACCCTTTTTCGTATGCCAATGGGTATCCGTCTGACGCCAATACAACGCAAACCGCCGCATTGTCTTCAAATTCCAACTCAATTTTATCTAATGTTCCGTCAATACAAGCCTCAAATACATCGATGATGTCTGTTTTCATTCTCGGAAGTACAACCTGTGCTTCAGGATCTCCAAATCTCGCATTGTATTCCAACACTTTCGGTCCGTCTGCCGTGAGCATTAATCCGAAGAAAATAATTCCTTTGAATTCTCTTCCCTCTTCTTTCATAGCGTCTACAGTTGCCTGATATACATATTTTTCGCAAAATTCTTCTACTTCTTTTGTGTAGAATGGACTTGGTGAAAATGTTCCCATTCCGCCTGTGTTAAGACCTTCGTCCCCGTCTTTTGCACGTTTGTGGTCTTGAGCAGATGTCATTGTTTTGATTGTTTTTCCGTCTACAAATGAGAGTACGGAAACTTCACGACCTGTCATAAATTCTTCGATAACCATTGTGTTTCCGGCAGTTCCGAATTTTTTATCCAACATAATAGATTTCACGCCGTCTTTTGCTTCCTCTAAAGTGTTGCAGATTAAAACGCCTTTTCCGAGTGCAAGCCCGTCCGCTTTTAGTACGATTGGGAATTTTGCTGTTTCTAAATAGGCAAGCGCTTCTTCCGGATTGTCAAAGTTTTCGTACGCCGCTGTCGGAATGTTATACTTTTTCATTAAATCTTTTGAAAATGCTTTTGAACCTTCCAAAATTGCAGCCGCCTTATTCGGTCCGAATACACGAAGTCCTTCTGCCTCAAAAGCATCTACAACTCCCGCTACAAGGGGATCGTCCATACCGATTACTGTTAAATCAATTTCTTTTTCTTTCGCAAATTGCACTAATTTGTCAAATTCCATTGCTCCGATATTTACACATTCTGCGTATTCCGAAATACCTGCATTTCCCGGTGCACAATAGATTTTCTCTACTTTATCGCTTTTTGCCACGCTCCATGCGATTGCGTGTTCTCTTCCGCCACTGCCAACGATTAATACTTTCATCGTATCCTCCTTATAATTCGATTTGAACCTGTCTGTTTTCTACTTTTATTTTTCCGTTTGCAATTAAGTTGATTGCCTCCGGAAGAATTTTCCATTCCGCCTCTTCCATTACCCTGTGCTGAAGGATTTCCGGCGTATCGCCCTGCTGAACCGATACCGCTTTCTGTAAAATAATCGGTCCGGTGTCCGTTCCCTCATCTACGAAATGTACCGTTGCCCCGACAACTTTTACGCCACGCTCCAATGCCTTTTCATGCACTTTTAAACCGTAATATCCTTTTCCGCAGAAAGCAGGAATTAAGGACGGATGAATATTTATAATTCTGTTTTCATATTGTTTTATCATTTCTTTCGGGATGACAACGAGAAAACCTGCAAGAACAATCAAATCCGGATTTAACCCATTAAGTTCTTCAAGGAAAGCATCGTTAAATGCTTCCCTTGTTTCATAATCTTTCGGAGAAATACATTTCGCAAAAATACCATGCTGTTTTGCTCTTTCGAGCGCATACGCATTTTTATTGTTGCTGATTACTCCGATAATTTCCGTATTTGTAATTGTTTTCGCCTCGACTGCGTCAATAATCGCCTGTAGATTTGTTCCTCCGCCCGAAACTAATACAACTACTTTTAGCATAAAGTTACTCCTTTATCGCCGGCTTCAATATGTCCGACTACATATCCTTCTTCTCCTGCTGCCTTGATTGCTTCCAATGTACTTTCCACATCTTTTTCATCTACTGCCACAATCATACCAAGTCCCATGTTAAATGTGTTGTACATCATTTCTTCCGCAATATCGCCGTGTTCCGCTAACATTGGGAAAATCGGCAACATAGGATAACTGTCTTTTTTCACTACTGCGTGTGTTCCCTCTTTTAACATACGAGGAATGTTTTCATAGAAACCGCCGCCTGTAATATGGCTGCACGCCTTTACACGAACCCCTGCGTCTTTAATAGATTTAAGCGCTTTTACATAAATTTTTGTAGGCGCTAATAGCGCTTCTCCGAGTGTGCATCCCAATCTGTCGTGATATGTATTTAATGACTCTTCGCTCATTTCAAACACTTTACGAACTAATGAAAATCCGTTGCTGTGAACGCCTGATGACGCCATACCGATAAGCACGTCTCCCGCTTTTAAGTCCTGTCCTGTAATCATCTCTTTTTTGTCACATACACCTACCGCAAATCCGGCAAGATCGTAATCTTCTTCCGGCATAAGTCCCGGATGTTCCGCTGTTTCACCGCCGATTAAAGCCGCTCCTGACTGAAGGCATCCTTCTGCCACACCGCTTACGATTGTAGCGATTTTTTCCGGTTCATTTTTTCCGCAGGCAATGTAGTCAAGGAAGAATAACGGTTCTCCGCCTGCACAGGCAATGTCGTTTACACACATTGCTACCGCGTCAATTCCGATTGTATCGTGTTTATCTAAAATCATTGCAAGTTTTACTTTTGTTCCGCATCCGTCTGTACCGGATAACAGTACAGGCTCTTCCATTTCTTTGATTTTCTCTAAAGAAAATGCTCCTGAAAATCCTCCAAGACCTCCGAGTACTTCCGGACGCATTGTTTTCTTTACGTGTTCCTTCATCAGTTCTACTGATTTATAACCTGCTTCAATATCAACGCCTGCATTCTTGTAATCCATGTTATACCTCCACTTATCTCACTCGTTCGTAACTGTGCTTTACATTTGTTTTAAGTATTCTTTATGTCCTAATTTTTCAAGTTTTTCCGCTTTTGCCTGTACGGTTTCTTTCATTTCCTGTGTATAGGCTTTTAATCTTTCTAATAACTCTGCATCTGATGCCGCAAGAATTCTTGCCGCTAAAATGGCAGCGTTTACTCCGCCGTCAATCGCTACTGTAGCAACAGGAATTCCGGGTGGCATCTGTACGATAGAATACAGTGCGTCCACTCCGTCTAAATTTTTGCTTGACATCGGAATTCCGATAACAGGCATCGGAAAGATTGCCGCACACATTCCCGGTAAATGCGCAGCCATTCCCGCACCTGCGATAATAACTTTAAATCCTTTTTCTTCTGCTGATTTTGCATAGTCATAAAATACATCCGGTTCACGATGTGCTGAAATAATTGTCATTTCATAATCTACGCCAAGTTTTTCTAACATATCGGCTGCTTTGCTCATTACTTTCATATCTGAGTCGCTGCCCATTACAATTCCTACTTTTGCCATAGTTTTCTTCCCTTCTCTGTATTACATTATTTATAAGTTTTACAAATAAATCTTTTCTATTTATAAGTTATTTTACTTATACCCTTACGAGATGTCAACACATGAACGCCGAATTACTGATTATAAATACTTATAACAATTAATTCAATTCAGCCAACGGTTCGTTTAACATTTCCGTTCCCTCTAAGACAAATCTTGTATCTTTTAAAATCACGATTTTCTCTCCGTCCGGTTTTACAACGGAAATTTCTTCCAATTCTTCATATGGAATTGTAATATCCGTGTGACACTGGAAATACGCCTTGCTCACATCTTCTTTTCTCAAAATGGAAACCGAGTTATCTTTTGCCACAATCTCTTTTCCGTTTGGATTGTAAATACGATTGTCCTCACTCCAACTGTAGCAAGTATCCCCTACAGCAAAATGCGGTCCCATTTTCTCTGCGATTAAGATTGGCATCTTATCTTCAATTCCATATCTCTTAGCCACAACGTACGCCGTTGTATTTGTACCGATAGCAAATTCACCGAGAGGAAGTGTTTCATGATTAAACAAAATATTTGTGTGAATATATTTTTTGCTCTCTTCTTCCTCCGCAAAGTTACTGCATGTATAATCCTGAATTTTTCCGTCTTTAAATGTAATTTCCAAATCTTTGTATTGAAGTTCATTTAAGTAAACTTTACTTACATATAAAGTTCCCTCTGTTCCCTCAAGTACAGGCGATGTAAATACTTCCCCTACAGGAATATTTGCATCTGCCACACAGTTTTCAAAAATTGTTTCTTTTTCAGGATTGTCCAGTTTGTGTAACTGCACTTTTAAATCTGTTTTATTTTCACCTTTTCCGAGAATATGAACATACTCTCCTTGATCAAGAGCGTCAATAATTGTCTGCTGTACTCTCTCATAAAGACTTGCGTCCAACGTATTAATGCGGATAACTTCATCAAAAATCTCTTCGTAATTGTCTGCAATCTCCGGCACAGGATAAGCGATAATCGTAAATCCTCTTTCTTCGCCCTTGATGTATTCGTTTGTAATCTGTCCCGATTTGTTATCGTATAAAAGTTCTAACTGTTCCTGTTTTTCCGTTAAATGAACAGCATTTTTCTTGCTCTCCGGTGCAAACGGCGCTTCTCCGAACACTTCCATAACTGCCGGACCTGCCATTTTGCCTGCCAACTCTTTATGCTTTTCATATGTGTTTTTCAATACGTCCAATTTGCGTTCTACAAACTTCTTATCCAAAAACAGTCCCGCATCTGCACCGTGGTCGTATTCATACTGTTTGTTTGCGATTGCCCCGTAATATCCTGTCTTAAAATGTTTACGTTTCGTCAAAACACTGACTCCCGCACGGAAAATAACCGGTTTCAATCCCATTTTTTCAAAGTTTTCAATGGCTTTTCTGACAACTCTTTCAAAACCTAATGTATAACGCACGTTTACCGAGCCTTTTTTCGATAAATCTTTTCTGCCGTTGACAAAACACATACGGTATCCTTCCGTATAGGTGTCTGCCATTTTACAAATGGTTTCTTCGGAAAGTTCATTCATATGTTCCGCCGTTCTTCTCTCATTCTCGGAAACATATTCCCCGTATGAATAAAGATAACGCAAATCTTCCAAATCGCTTTCCATAATAATGCGTGTCGCAAAATCCTGTTCCCAGTCAATCTGGTCTACAATTCTATCCGCCATAAATACGTCCGCATAATCGCTTGCATACCAGTAAACAATCTCTTTTAACGAATCGTAAGAAGGTTCTTCCCCCTCAAAACAGTTGTACATCTCAATAAACAACTCATTGCAGATTGTCAGATATAACTGTTTTCTCTCAAAAACATAGGCGATTTCCCCACGCATTTCCGTATAGAGAAAACTGAGTATTTTTCCATACTCTTCTCCGAGCATTTCTACCGCGTAGTCCGGATTTGCGTAACTTTTTCCGTAATTTTCCGGTAAAATATCTTCATACAGTTTTCTGTTTTTGCTCTGCATTTCTTCAAAGGATAAATCTTTCCATGCATCATTTTCCAGCAGTTGATTTACCCTGTCAATCTCCAAAAGAAATCCTGAAACTTTTGCAAAAAAGTCCTGAAATTTCTCGCCGACTGTTTTCTCTGTTTCAATTTCTTTTATTCTTTCTATTGAAAGTGTGTAACGTTCCTGAATTTGTTCTTTCATTCTATAAAAAACCTCCTAAAAAGAATACCAATAAACTTACCAAAAAGAATATATTTAACCCGATTCCGACTTTGCATGTGCGATAATCTTTGTCGCGTTCCTTAAACCCGCGAATCCCCTGCATAATTCCTGCTCCCGCAAAAAGCAGAGCGCTCACGCCAAGTCCCCCGATATATCCCGCTGCCTTTCCTTTATACAGATAAGTAATCACAACCGACGAAAGAATAACAAATGCAACTGCCCCCGCAATCACGCAGGAAGTAATTCCTTTCTTGGAATGTTTTAATTTTGCCTGTCCGTATTTTCGGTTTCTGCGTTTTTTCTTATCCTTTTTTCTGTCCCGCTCCCTGTCTCTTTCCTTTGTTCTGTCCTTTTTTCTGTCTTTCTCTCTATCTTTTCGCACTAAATTTTCTCCTTATCCTATCACATAGTATAAATAGCATATAACCCAGAACACTTCCGACTGTGTTCAACAATAAATCGTCTACGTCAAAACTTCCCACCTTTGTTACAAGTTGGAAAAGTTCCACGCATAAACTGATTCCGAAACCATAAAATGCAGTCGCAAGAAAATTTCTAAATTTTGTTCCTATCGGCATAAAGAACCCGAAAGGAACAAAAATCAGTACATTTCCAAGCAGATTGCTCATTACCGCCATAACGCCCAGTTGTTCTCTGTAATTCCAAAATCTTTTGATTTCTTTAAACAAAACGAGGTTGTAATGATAAACTTTCAATTCCTGCCCTCGTCCGTACCAGTCCGAAAGTAGAAGAAAATAAAAAATGAATACGATATATAGTATAAAGAATACTTTTCCAAATATTTTGATGCGTTTTTTATTTTTCGCTTTCAATCCCGTATTCCTTCTCTAAAACATTATTTTCTTTCTTCCTGCCAAAAGTCTTCCGCCGCCTACGATGGTAAGTATTCCTGCAACAACTCCTGTTACAATCATAATAATTCCAAGTGCAATGTTACCCGCTCCGACAGTTCCCGTTGTTTTATATAACTTTTCCATTTTCAACTTCCTTTCGCCTATTTCGCACCATACTGTTCATAGTATGCGTCAATCGCTGTTTTTATTGTATCGTCAATAACAATTTCTCCATTACACTCTCTATTATACAAATGTTCTACAACTTCAGCCATTGTAACAATCGCATTTGTTTCAAATCCGTATAAGTCTTTTACTTCTTCCAAAGCGCATTTTTCTCCGCCTTTTCCAACTTCCATACGGTCAAGAGAAACGATAAGTCCAACAATTTCTACATCTGCCGCACCTTTTACTTTCGGTACAGTTTCTTCCATTGATTTTCCTGATGTTGTTACGTCCTCAATCATAATAACACGGTCTCCGTCCTGCAATTTGCTTCCGAGAAAACTTCCTTTATCTGCACCGTGGTCTTTCTCTTCTTTTCTGTCTGAGCAGTAACGCACTTCTTTTCCGTATAATTCGCTGTATGCGATTGCCGTTACAACTCCGAGCGGAATCCCTTTGTATGCCGGTCCGAATAAAACATCGAAATCATCTCCGTATTTATCATGAATTGCTTTTGCGTAATATTCTCCAAGTCTTTTTAACTGTGAACCTGTCACATATCCGCCTGCATTCATAAAGAATGGAGATTTTCTCCCACTTTTCAAGGTAAATTCTCCAAATTTAAGTACTTTGCTCTCCACCATAAAATCTATAAAGTCTCTTTTATACTGTTCCATATCTTTTAAAACCTCCATCTGTATATCATTATTTTCTTTTTATTTTGTATTATCCGAAGATACCTTTTAATCTTCTCAATTTTATCACAATTTTAAGGGTATTTCAATCGAGGAAAGCGGGGAAAACACGAAAAGAAAGGGAACTTTAAGATTTGCGTCCTAAGTTCCCTTGTAGGTGTTTTTATGCTTTTATATTATTTTCTTCTTCCACTGATAACTTTAATTGCCCCAAGCATTCCTGCTAACCAAAGAAGAATATGGAAATCATCAGAAGTTTTTGGTGCTTCTGTACTGTTGCCATGACCGTTTTGTCCGTTATTCACATTTCCCGAACCAGTATTGTCATTGCCGTTTCCGCCGTTGTTTTCATGAGAACCGCCGTTCTGGTCTTCGCTTTCATCGCCGTTACCCTCATTGTCATTTCCGTCAGTTTCTTTCTCCTTGAGTTGTTTCATTGCTTCTTCTACATCTCGGATTGCCTGCTGCACTTCTTCCTCAGTAGCATCTTTATTTTCCACAACTTCCCATGCTTTTGCAAGAACATCATTTAGGGCAGATACGGAATCATTTGTATATTTTCCTGATGCCGCCTTATCTTTTGCCTGTGCGATAATGTCTTTCAACGCCTCTTTGTCCACTTCAGGTTTTGTCGGCTGTTCTTTTACCGTCACTTCAATAGTTGCTTTCAAACCGTTTGTATTCGCAATACCGTCTGTTAAAACCAATTCTCCTAAAATTCTGTATGTATTGGCTACATTTCCATTGTAAGAAGATGTATCCCACTGTACAGCCAGCGTTTTTTCTTCTTCATTATCTAACTGCACTTTTACTTCTTCCGGAAGTTCCAATTCAGATACAGGTGTGCCAAACTCTACTTCTTTATTCGGAATAGTTTCTACGGAAACAATCTCATTAACTTGAACAGGTACTTCTACTACTGTCAATACCGCCTCGTCTGTAAATACCTGTTTTGCTTCCATTCCTTCTTTTGTATTTACGATAAGACATCTGAATTTTGTTCCGTTTTCTTCTAACGATACCTTTTCTTTTGTATAAGTCGGGTTTGTTGCTCCTTCAATATTCTGCCAATCCGTACCGCTATTTACCTGCCACTGATATGTAAGGTTTCCGCCGTCATTTATTTCTGCCTCCACTGTAAATACAGCATTTTCTCCAACCTGTACAGTCTGAGATTTCGGTTGTGATGTAATGACAGGAACTTCCGTATCTTTCTGGAGTTTAACAACAACTGTCGTATTTTTCTTGTCATCTGCCAATTTTACTCCGGCGATTTCCTCAAGTGTTCCGTTGATTGTTGTTTCTCCTTCTTTTGTCTTGTCATAATCTGCCTCGTTCCATTTTACAGGAAGTGTTGTTTTAATACCGTCTTCCAACACTACGTCTACTTCTTTTGGCAGTTGCAACTGTGCAAACTCTGTTCCGACAAAAGCAGTTACTTTTTCAGGTGCTTTTACTTCCTCTGCCTGACGTCCTTTTGGAACAGGTGCATACGCGTCAAGTAAACCAAATCCCTGTTCAGTTGTTCTTTCCTCCGGTAAACGGACACGAACGTAACGTGCAGTTGCTTTTACGCTTTCGTATGGTCTGACTGCGTCTGTTCCCTCTTTACTTCTGTCTGCAACTGTTGTCCAGTTCTTTCCGTCTGTTGAAATATCGATAATATATTTATGTATTTCTGCGGCATTCCATGTCATCTGTACGTTATCAATGTCGTAAATTCCTTTTGTATCAATATACCACCATTCATCTCCCATTGTTGCAGGATACCAATACCAGCCCGGAACACCGTTGCTTCCATGTCCCGCCTCTGAACCTTCTTTGCATGAAGATGCAAACGCTTCTTTTTCTCTTGATACGCTATAAAGGGTATAGTCTACTTTTTCTCCGTATGCTTCGATTTCTCTGATTGCAGGCCACTGACTTGCCATATTTTTCGTTGTGATGTCCTGTATTCTTAAGTATCTCACATACTCATCAGAAGAAATTGTCACTTCCTGTCCGCATCCCTCTCCGTTTCTGAAATCTTTTATATCTACATAGTGTTCCCCGTCTGTTGAACCTTGTACGACAAATTTATAAGCCGCATCATCTTTTTCAAATGACACTTTCACTTCAGAAAGTTTGTAAGTATTTTTTAGGTCTACCTCTATCCAATGGTCTTTTGTATTTGCTCCGCCGACAGCACACCACCATGTATCTTTCTTTCCGTCAACGGCATACTCAGCCTTTTCTACTTTTCCGCCCTGACCTGTATTTACACTGCTTGCTTTTACCGGTTTGTTAAAGGCGATATTGTCTGTTTCACCTGTTCCCGAAACCTCTCTCAATACTGCCCATTCATTGTTCGTTGCCTCTGTAAATGTTACACGCACATAACGTCCCTGAACTTTTTCTTTTTCAAATGTCAGTTCCGTATCCTTGCTTCCTTTACTGTTATCCACTACAATGTGTTTTTGGTAAGTTTCGTCCGTCATCGGATTTTCTGAAACGGCGATTGTATAATGATAAGCACTTCCCTCTGTTTCAAAGGATAATTTCATTGTTTCCAAATCGTAAGAAGCGCCTAAATCAACTTCCCACCACTGCGGATACGAACCGCTGTTTGCACACCATTTTGTATTGTTGTTTCCGTCATTTCCATTTTCTTTTACTTCGTTTTTGCCGTTTCCGGTATTTTCCGTACTTGCTCGTGATGTTTTATTGAAGAAAATATTACTTTCCTGTGTTTCTTCATGTTCTTTGTTGTATTCGTATTCATCTGCATCTGAACCTTCCACTGCGTCAGGCAAGCCTTCTACTTTGCTTGTCGGAATGGTAACTGTCGCAGTTTTCAAACCGTCTGCCGATGCTTTTAATGTAATGTCGCCTTCACCACGTTTACTTCTCACCCATACAGCCAGTTGTCCGCCTTTTGTTGTAATTGTTTTCGATCCGACTACAAGTCCCGGTCCTTCCACTTCCAATTTTACGTCTGTGTAAGCGCTTGGCACAACCGTACCGTTTTTATCTGTAATATCAATCCAAACCAATTTTGCACTGCTTCCGTCCAATGCAACTTGGGCATCACTTTCAGGACGAAGTTTAATTTCCGATGCTGTTTCAGGAGATTTTCTCACATACTCCGCAACTTCTTTTCCGTCAATTTTTCCGACTGCTTTCAATTCGCCTTTTTCATATTTTGCCAAATCAAATGTAATCGGAGCATTTTTGATTGACTCTGCACTGATTTCTTTTCCCGAGTTTACCGAAGGGTGTTGACTTGGGTCTACATCTCCGTGAGGTCCCCAAATTGTTTTGTCATGCCCCTTTTCTCCCAAACTTTTTCCGTTTAAAAATAACTCTACAGTATCGCAGTTGCTGAAAATACGAACTTTTTTGTCCGCTTTTTCATCCCAAGTATTTGCAATGTAAACCATCGGTCCTGTTTTCACACCGTATTCGCTCATATCTACACTTGCATCTCTTTGGCTCTGATAGAAGTATGCACTGTGCTTTGGAATTCTGTGTAAATCCACAACTCCACAGTATGTGAGCATACCTGCGTCAAACCCTGCATAATCCGCATAATCCCAGTACATAGATGCACCTAGCCAATTTTTACCGCGGGAACGAATTGTCTGCACACTCTCCTGAGCGTTGTCCGACTGAATTAACATTCCCTCATCTCCGCCTTTTTTGCCCGCATCATTTTTATCTTCTCTTGTCACACGGGTTGTGGAACTTGAACCTCCGTATGTCCAGTCGCCGTATTCGGCAATAATCATCGGCTTATCTTTATATTTCGGATTTTCTGCACCCTCATTTCCTTTTCCGAAAATACCTGCCTGCGGAGTAGAAAGTCCGATATCCCACACATCCCAGTGATAACAGCCTGCCGTGTAAGCGTATGCCGCCTCATCTTTCGGGTACTCTTCTTTTACAATGCGGTTCATCTCCGTTGCCCAATCTTTACTGTAACTGCTCTCATTCAAACTTGATTCCCAAGTAACGATAGACGGATGATTCCTCTTATGTCTGATGTCCGTTCGCAATTCTTTATAAGTGCTTTCCTTAAATGCCTCCGAATTACTGAAATACTGCCAGCCTGACGCACACTCTACGACCATAACCCCGTATTTATCGCAAGCGTCATAATATGCCTGACGATGAGGATAATGTGACATTCTCACAATATCAAATCCGTTTTCTTTAAATCGTTTCACTTCCTCGTAAATGGCGTTATCCGGCATTGCATTTCCAAGCATATATGTTTCCGCATGGAGATTTGCGCCTTCCGTATCTGTCTTTTTATCGTTGATATAAAGACCGTCCCTCTTCCACTCTACTTTTCGGATACCGTACGTTGTTTCTACAACGTCTTTTACAACTCCGTCCGCTTTAACCGTAGAACGCACCGTGTATAACTCCGGCGTATCCGGCGACCATAATCTCGGATTTGTCACTTCCAAAGACTGATTAGAATATTTCTTCTCGCCTTTTCCGATAGAAACTGTATCTTCTTTCGATGCAACTGTCTGTCCGCTCTCATCCACAATTTCCGTAAGAAGTGTTGTTTCTTTGCTTTCTTTCCCCTCATTTTCTACATGGGTTTTTACTTTAACTGTCGCTTTCTCTTTCGCAACTTTCGGTGCGGTAATAAATACGCCTCCGCCTGCCGTTTCATTTGCTTCCACTGCGTCTGTAATGTGCAGTTCATCTGTCACCGTAATATAAGAATTGCCGTAAATTCCGCCGAAATATTGGAAATCCGGTTTATCTTTTCCCGGTGCAAAATTTGAGTTTGGGCGGCTGTCAATCTTCACTGCGATTGTATTTTTCGCCCCATAATTTACCTTGTCCGTAATATCAATGACAAATGGAATATAACCGCCCTCATGGGTTGTCACTTTCTGTCCGTTGATATACACTTCCGCTTTTTGCATTGCCGCCTCAAATGTGAGCATCAGTTTTTTCCCTTTCAGGTTGTTGTCCACCTGAAAATCTTTCCGATACCAACTGATACCGAGATAGGCGTCCTTATTTTCCGCCGTGTAAAATGTTGTCGTATGCGGAAGATTTACATATACCCATTCATCATCGGCAAAATCAACCTTTTCCCCTCCCGATACGTCACCTTTTTTGTAATGCCAATCTGTGTTGAAATTAATGACATTACGATCCGTACTCTGCACTGCCTCCTTTTTCACATTGGTTTCCGCCGCCTGCGTTTCTACAAAACCATACGGACCGGCCAAACCTCCGATTAGACTTAAGGCAGTAAGCAGCGCCACTACTTTTCTTTTCATACCTCATGCCTCCTTACAATTTCTATTATCTTCTTCATTCTATCGTAGTCACGCATTAAAGTATGTAGTATTTTTTATCTTTTTGGTTCGATTTTTTACACAAACGGCAGAAAATGTGACGAAACTGTGAAAGGGGACGTAGTGTTTTTCAATTTCACTACGTCCCCTTTCACAGTTTTTTCACTATTTCACTAATCCGACCATATCCTTTACATTTTCAAAGCCGTAACGCTCCATATATTTTTCAATGCCTTCTGCAATTTCCATTGTAACGGTCGGGTTAATGAAGTTGGCAGTTCCGACTGCAACTGCCGTAGCCCCCGCCAAAATAAATTCGATTGCGTCTTCCGCTGTCGAAATACCTCCCATTGCGATAATCGGAAGTTTGATTGCATTTGCTGTCTGATACACCATACGAACTGCAATCGGTTTGATTGCAGGACCGGATACACCGCCTGTTTTGTTTGCAAGGGCAAATGCTCTCTTATGTACATCAATTTTCATTCCCGTTAATGTATTGATAAGAGAAACGGCGTCCGCACCGCCCGCTTCCACTGCTTTTGCCATTTCTGTAATGTCCGTTACGTTCGGACTTAACTTCATAATAACCGGCTGTTTTGCATATTTTTTTACTGCTTTTGTAATCTCTTCCGCTGCTTTTGGATTTTGTCCGAAAGCAATTCCGCCCTCTTTTACGTTTGGGCAGGAAATATTAATTTCCAGCATATCCACGTCTTCGTGAGATAAACGTTCCACTACTTCGCAGTAATCCTCCGTTGTTCTTCCGCAAACGTTTACAATAATTTTTGTGTCATACTGACGCAAAAAAGGAATATCTCTTTTACAGAAAACATCAATTCCCGGATTTTGCAGACCTACCGCATTCATCATTCCGCCGTATGTTTCCGCGATACGGGGAGTTGGATTTCCCTCCCACGCAACGTTTGCCACACCTTTTGTCGTTACCGCGCCGATTTTGTTTAAATCAACAAACTCTGCAAATTCCGCACCTGAGCCGAATGTTCCCGATGCTGTCGTCACCGGATTTTTCCATTCCACTCCTGCAATATTGATTTTCGTGTTCATTACAAATCCACCTCCGTTGCCAAAAAGACCGGACCGTCTTTACAAATTCGTTTGTTGTGTACGTTTGTGTGGTAGTCTTTTTCTTTTGATTTGCATACGCAGGCAAGACAAGCGCCGATTCCACACGCCATTCTTTCTTCCATAGAAATATAGCATTCAATATCATTTTCTTCTGCATACGTCTTTAATGCGCGGAGCATCGGTGTAGGTCCGCAGGCGTAAATAATGTCCGCTGTCAATCCGTTTTCTCGAATGGCATCTAATACATTTCCTTTCGTTCCCGCGCTTCCGTCTTCTGTTGCCACATAAACCGTTCCGTTTTCAGAAAGTTCTTTTGTCAAAAATAACTCATCACGGTAGCCCACAACAATCTGTTTCTCTGCATTTAACTGTTTTGCCAGTTCAAGCATTGGCGGAATACCGATTCCACCGCCGATTAAAAATGCTTTTTTTTCTTTTAATGGGAAACCGTTTCCAAGAGGCCCTAAAATTTCAATTTCATCTCCCGCAACCAACTTAGAAAACTGCTCTGTTCCCGTATTTTCTCCCGTTACTCTGTAAACAACTCTCAACTGCTTATTTTCTTTGTCGATTTCACATATACTGATTGGACGTGGCAGTAATTTCCCGCTGTCATTTGTATACATGGAAATAAACTGCCCCGCTTTCGCCGTAACGGCAGCCTCAGTGCGAAGCCATAAACTGTAAATGTCCGCTGCGATTTTTTCCTGTGATACGACAACCGCTCTTTCTTTTTCTCTCTTTTCCATTTTTGTTCTCCCCTATCTGTTTTCCAATGCTCCGTTGATGTCGGCAATCATTGTTTCCACTGCTTTTCTTGACGCATCTGCAAAGTTTTCTTCTCCGAACTCTGCATATGTTTCCTGTTTGTAAGCGGCGATAATTCCTCTTGAAGAGTTTACGATTGCACCTAAACCGTCCTCATTGAAGAAGTGTACGAGGTCTTTGCCCCGTCCGCCCTGTGCGCCGTATCCCGGTACAAGAATATAAGATTTTGGCATAACTTTGCGGAGAACTTTACCCATTTCCGGATAAGTCGCACCGACAACAGCGCCGATGTAACTGTATTCGTCACCCATGTGGCTCTCTCCCCACTGCGCTACTTTTTCTCCGACTAACTCGTATAACGGTCTTCCGTCAACAAGTCTGTCCTGAAACTCCCCGCTGGACGGATTTGATGTTTTTACTAAAATGAAAAGACCTTTGTTTTCTTCTTTACATACGTCAATAAACGGATTAATTCCGTCTGAACCCAAGTATGGATTCACTGTGGCGAAGTCTTCGTCAAACGGAACATATGATTTGCTTCCAACCTGCACATGTCCGAGATGTCCCACCGCATATGCGGAAGAAGTTGAACCGATATCGCCTCTCTTAATATCTCCGATAACTACCAAACCTTTTTCTTTACAGTAGTCCACTGTCCTTTTAAATGCAACAAGTCCCGGAATACCAAACTGTTCATACATAGCAATCTGAGGCTTCACTGCC
This sequence comes from uncultured Lachnospiraceae bacterium, assembly GCA_900551895.1. Taxonomy (GTDB): domain Bacteria; phylum Bacillota; class Clostridia; order Lachnospirales; family Lachnospiraceae; genus Faecalimonas. The sequence goes on from URXX01000015.1 coordinate 21,736, forward strand.
GGAATTAAATCGTATGTTTTATCAATGATTTCTTTGTTAAACTGCCAGATTGCTTCCCCTGCTCCTTCCAATGTTTCTCCAAATTCTGCAAATGCTTTCTTCTGGATATGATGTGGAATGTAGTTTAACATTGGATCTAATCCCACTACGATTGGCGCTTTCGTTCTCTTAATATTTTCTACTAATTTGTTAATCATCTTTTCTTCCTCCTAGTATGCTGTATTTTCATAAACCATTTTTCCGCCGACAAATGTGTAACGCACATCGCCTTTTACTGCATAATTGTCAAACGGTGTATTTTTCCCTTTTGAAAAGAATGTGTTTTTGTCAATGCGGTATTCTCGTTTCGGATCAAAAATAACAATATCCGCAATCATTCCCTCAGAAACCGAACCTTTTTCATCGGCAAGTCCAAGTACTTTTGCCGGATTATAACTCATTTTTTCCGCCATTTGCATCGGTGTCAAAATACCCTTGTCCACCAACTCCGTATAAGTGAGGGCAGCAGATGTTTCCAATCCAACAATACCGAACATGGCGTCTTTCATGGATTTGTTTTTCTCCTCCGCCGAATGTGGTGCATGGTCTGTTGCAATAACGTCCATAATATTGTTTTTCAGACCTTCCTTTAACGCTTCCACATCTTCCCTGCTGCGAAGAGGCGGGTTCATCTTATAGTTTCCGTCGTCTTCCGGTATATCCTCTGTCGTCAAAATAAAATGATGCGGGCAGACTTCAGCCGTTACCGGAAGTCCCTCTTTTTTCGCCTCGTCAACCATTTTCACACTGTCCGCTGTAGAACAATGGCATAAATGTAACTGTACTCCCGTCTCTTTTGCAAGTAAAATATCTCTCGCTACGATAACGTCTTCCACCGCATTTGTAATTCCTTTCAGCCCCAGTTCTTTCGCTTTCTCATCGGCGTTCATCACTCCGCCTTCTACCATTGTGATATCCTCGCAGTGCGCAAAAATCGAAATATCGTTTTCTTTCGCTTTTCTCATCGCCTGACGATAAAGCGAAGCGTTCATTACCGATTTACCGTCCTCACTGATTGCGTGACAGCCCGCTTTTGCCATACCTTCAATATCTGCCAGTTCTTCACCTTTCTGCCCTACGGTAATTGCTCCTAACTGAATAATATTTACCGGCGATTCTGTCTTGGCACGGCGGTGCAGTTCCGCAACCTGCTCTCCCGTATCCGTAACCGGTTTCGTGTTCGGCATCGCACAGATAGTCGTCACTCCGCCTCTTGCACCTGCCTGTCCGCCTGTCTGCAATGTTTCCTTATATTCCAATCCCGGATCTCTTAAATGAACGTGCAAATCAATAAATCCCGGCATCACATAGCAGCCTGACGCATCAACTGTTCTGTCCGCTTCATCGGCAATATCCCTGTCTACTTTTACAATCTTTTCGTCCTCTATTAACACATCACAAATTTCATCACGCTGTGTTTTCGGATCTAATACATGACCATGCTTAATTAATGTTCTCATTATTTTACAACCTTTCTGCAAAATTACATATAGATTTATTTTACCATAGGCTAACAAAAAAAGGAATGCAAAAATTCGCATTCCTTTCTATACTCTATTTCATTTTCTCTTTTAATACTTCTATCGCTTTGTCTAACTGATTATCTGCTTCAGCATTATTTTTATCGTACTTGTATTCTACCTCCACGTCCGGTTTAATACCTTTTCCGTGAATGTTTCTTCCGTTCGGTGTAAAGTATTCCGCAATAGTCAGTTTCAGACAAGTTCCGTCCTTTAAATCAAACAACTGTTGTACAACACCTTTACCGTAAGTTGTCGTTCCGACAAGCGTGCCTGCCTTATGGTCCTGAACAGCCCCCGCAAAAATTTCAGATGCGCTGGCGCTTCTTCCGTCCACGAGAACAGTCATCGGCATTTCCAGTTTATGCTCTTCATCAGAAGTCATCACTTCACGTTCGCCGTCCTTATCCTCCGTATACACAATCAGACCTTCCGGCAAAATGTAATCTAGCATTTGACAAACAGTAGAAAGATTTCCTCCCGGATTTCCGCGAAGGTCAATGACCATTCCTTTCATTCCTTGTTTCTTTAAGTCCGTTATTGCCTCCACGAACTGATTATATGTAACCATATCAAACTCGGTAACACGGATATAGCCAATTTTGTCTTCCTTCATCGCATACTCAACCGTATGTGCTTCCAGTTTTTCACGTACCGCTGTCGCCTCAAATTCTTTTCCGTCACGGAGAACCGTTATTGTCACTTCCGTTCCTTCTTCCCCTTTGATTTTATTGACAACTTTGCTTATATCTTCCGTAGAAATATCTTTGCCGTTTACTTTGTAAAGAATATCATTATTTTTGAAACCTGCTTTTTCTGCCGGAGAGTCTTTATACACGTTTACCATTGTGATTGCTCCTGTTTCAAGATTTTGAGACATAACCGCCCCAATTCCACTGTATTCTCCCTCCGTTGTTTCGTACAGTTCTTTTGTTTCTTCTTCGTTATAGTATACGGAATACGGATCTTTTAAACCGTTTACATATCCCTTAAGCAAATAATCGTTTAAATCTTTCTCTTTGATTTCATCTTCTTTCAGATAAGTTTCATTCATCAGATACCTTATCTTTTCTAATTTATGTGCCGTTTCTTTATCAATCGTTGTTCCATATCCGGCATCTTTCAAATATATTCCCGCTGCTCCCGCAACGACTAAAGTAACGAGGGTGCCACAAAGCACCCCCTTTAAAAATCCTCTTTTATTTTCCATATGTGAGTCCTATCTATAAATATTTTCTCGGGTCTACCAACTCTCCGCTCGGCTCTTCCACAATAAAATGTAAATGCGGTCCGCTTACTCGCCCTGTCGCTCCGACTGTGGCGATATTTTGTCCTCTGCTGACTTTCTGTCCCGCACTGACGAAAATATCCGTACAGTGCTGATACCATGTTGTAAGCCCATTCGGATGTCTGATAACAACATAATTTCCTCGAACTGCCTGATAGCCGGTACGGATTACCGTACCTTCCGCCGCCGCATAAATCGGAGTTCCTGACGGTGCGCCGTAGTCACGCCCTTCATGGAAAGTACTTGCTCCCGGTACAGGGGCTTTACGCGGTCCAAACTCACTAGTAATTCTTCCCGCAGGACAAGGATTGGAAAGATAACCGTTTCCACCTGTAATTACAGGAGCTGACGGTTTATTTCCCGACGGCTTTTTATTCGCATTGGCCGCCGCTTCCTGCTTTCTTCTCTCAGCCTCTTTTGCCTTTGCAATCAATGCATTCAATGTTTTTGTATTTTCGCCGATTTGTGCGTCTAACTTTGCAATCTCCTCTTTCTTTGAGGTAAGAAGTGTCTGTACTTCTTTTTGCTTTGTTTCCAAATCTTTCTGAAGGGAGACAAGACTTTCTTTTTCTTTCTTTAAAGTCTGTTCTTTCTTCTCTACATCTTTCACCAGTTTTGCAAACTGATCAAGCATTTTTCTGTCATATTTGGAAACCTGTTCTACATACTCCGTCTTATTGAGAAAATCTGCCATGCTCTCTGCCTCAAACATGATTTCCATCATTTCCGTATTACCGTTTTCGTACACATATTTAATGCGAATCAGCATACTCTCATATTGCTTATTCTCTTTAATTTGAGCCTCTACAAGTTCATCCTCTGCCAGCGCAATTTCGTCTTCTTTCTTCTCCACATTTTTCTGTGCAGTTTCCATCTCGGTTATAATACCGTTCAAACGTTCACTTAAAGACTGTTGTTCTTTCTCTGCCTGTTTTTTCTGCTGCTCCAACTGTTCTCCCTTTTGCTCGGCTGAATGAATACTTTCCGCATGAACCGGTTTAAAAATACTTCCCGCAACAAGAACTGCCGCCAAAACTAAACTGATTGCTCTTTTACCTGTCATCCTATTACCTCTTCACTTATACCTTTAAGTGTTTACGAATTGTTAAGAAACTTCCGACAAAACCGATTCCGATTCCGAGTGCGATACCAATTGGCAATAATGTCTTATACACTTCTGTTACCGGAAGGAATGTAAGAAGATTGTTCAATATTTTAAATTTAATTAAAATATATCCTACTGCCTTTTCATAGAGGAAGTAAAGCGCCGTAAGCGGAATAATCGCTCCCACAAGACCGATCAGAAGCCCTTCAATAATAAACGGCATTCTGACAAAAGCATCTTTCGCCCCGATATATTTCATAATCGCAATTTCCTCACGTCTAATGGAAATACCCATTGTAACCGTGTTGCTGATTAAGAAAATAGAAACGGCAAGCAAAATAATAATGATTGCTCCTGATACATATAAAATCAATTTATTGATACCTGACAACGTTTTTGCCACTGTATCGGATTTGTTTACCTGACGAACCCCTTCAAGTCCGCTTACATATTTTACTAACGTTTTCTGTTTAGAAACATCTTTCATGTATACCTGATAGTTATCTGAGTTTACAAGCGGATTATCTGCAAAACCTTCTGCAAGATATTCTTTATCGCCAAAATATTTCTTTTTGTAATTTTCCCACGCTTCCTCGCCGGACGTATATTCTACTCTCGCAACCTCTTTTCTGTCTTTAATCAGGTTTCCGATTTCATCAATACGTTTCTGCTCTACGCCTTCATCAAAAAATACGGTAATGGCAACGCCTTCTTCTGCGCTTTTTACGATGTTCTGAAAGTTTACGATAATGGAGAAAAACAATCCGAACATAAAAATACAAGCCGACATCGTTGCAATAGATGCAAGGGAAAACATCTTATTTCTGCCAATATTTTTAACCCCTTGTTTCATTGTATATCCTACTGTACTTATTCTCATTTTTCTACTCGCCCTCTTTCTCGTCGCTGACAATGACTCCCTTTTGCATTGTAATGACACGTTTCTTCATTTCTGCCACAATCTCATGGTTATGCGTAACTACGATTACCGTAGTGCCTCTCTCGTTTGCCTCCTCAAGAAGTTTCATAATTTCCCACGCATTTGTCGGGTCAAGATTTCCTGTAGGTTCATCGGCAAGTAAAATTGCCGGTTCATTTACAACCGCTCTCGCTATGGCAACTCTCTGCTGTTCTCCACCTGACAACTGCTTCGGATAAGCCTTATATTTCTGTGCCAAGCCTACAAGAGAAAGGGCTGCCGGAACTTTTTGTTTCAGCACACGCGTCGGTGTCTCGACCACTCTCTGTGCAAAAGCAATATTTTCATAAATATTTCTGTCTTTTAACAGACGGAAGTCCTGAAATACAACCCCCAAGTGTCTTCTGTACTTCGCAATATGTCTATGTTTCATTCTGTTAAGATTAATTCCATTTACAATGATTGTACCTGACGTTGGGTCTAACTCTTTCATCAAAAGACGAATCAATGTGGATTTACCCGAACCACTGTCACCTACAATAAATACGAACTCTCCCTGTTCAATTTTTAAATTAATTCCATTCAACGCCGCAACGCCTTTGGAATATTCCTTTGTGACGTCCTTTAATTCAATCATATGCTCCTCCTAAATTAACTACTAATACTCCAGTGTTTCCATATATTTCATATATTTTACAACCATTAACGCAATTTTAAAGGTAATGGCATCTTCAAACACCCTCAAATCAAGCCCCGTGCTTTTCTGCAGTTTGTCCAGTCTGTAAACAAGAGTATTTCTGTGAATGTACAACTGTCTTGATGTTTCTGATACGTTCAGACTATTCTCAAAGAATTTATTGATTGTCGTCAATGTTTCCTCATCAAACTCGTCCGGAGATTTCCCCTCAAAAATCTCTCGAATAAACATCTTACAAAGAGGAAGCGGCAATTGATAAATCAATCTTCCTATGCCGAGCGTACTGTATGCCACAATATCTTTCTCGTCAAAGAAAATCTTACCTACATCCAATGCAAGTTTCGCCTCTTTATATGATTTTGATACCTCTTTAATATCATTTACAATTGTTCCATATGCAATATGAACTTCTTCTCCCTCTGCCTTTAAGATTTCCAAAATCTCGCCGGCAACCTTCTCCATCTCAGGGTAGCCGTCATTTGCACCAAGTTCTTTCACAATGATAATGTTTCTCTCATCAACTGCAGTCACAAAATCTTTTGATTTCATGCCAAGCAGAGAACGGATATGTTCCATTGTATTCGTATCTTTCTCGCGTGCCGTTTCAACAACAAAAACTACACGTCTTACGTCTGTTTCAATATGTAATTTCTTTGCGCGGTTGTAAATATCCACCAGCAAAAGATTGTCCAGCAACAAATTTTTAATAAAATTATCTTTATCAAAACGTTCCTTATATGCCACTAACAGATTTTGAATCTGAAATGCCGCAATCTTACCCACCATGTAAACATCATCACTACTGCCATTTACTACCAATATATACTCTAACTGGTGTTCATCAAAGATTTTAAAGAACTGATAGCCCTGAATAACCTGACTGTCTGCCGGTGACTCTACGAAAGAATCCAGCGAGTTTTCATAATGCTCCTGTTCTACAAATGTAGTTGCCAATACTTTCCCATCTGTATCCAGAATACATAAATCTATTCTTGTAATCGCTTTCAATCCTTCGATTGTGTTCTGAAGTATTTGATTTGATATCATACTTTTGCTCCTTATCTTTACTAATTTTAACAGTAGTTCCTATTAAAAAACTGTATATTCATTCTACATTTTAATACAATTAACCAAAAAAAGAAAGAGGAAATAGTTTGAATTTATACATTTCCTCTTTTTTGTCTTTCTTTCTCCACTTCCCGCTTGAGGAAACGTTTAATCATAAATTCTCTTATCGGCTTTTTCCCTTTTTCCTTGCCAAGCGGAAGAGGTGTATTTTTCCCTAAACCTAACCACATACGCGTATTTAATAAAATGCGGTTTCTCACTACGAATGCTTCTTGAAACGGGGAAGAAATCATCGATACTACGCAGTCTGCCTCTGCACCGTTTACGCTGTTCAAAATCATATCGTCTGCCGAAGAATCTGTCGGAACAATCTCAGCGCCGACTATCTGAATCCCCTGATAGTTTTCCCGCAAATATTCCTTCAAATGTTTCTTCTCTTCCTCCGACTCCGTCAGCAGAAAAATTCTGTTATGATTTTTATGAAAAAAACGTAAAAGCATTTTCACAAAAAGCTGCGAGCCTGCATCCTGCAATTTCTTGCGTTCCGTAACTTCCGCAACCTCCAATACCGCCTGCTCTCCCGCCAAAACCAAATCCGCCTGCGCGATATTATCTTTAAGCGTTTCATTATCTTTGCTCTTTACCAATGTATCCGCACTGATAATCTCAACAATATTCATCGGTTCGGTCTGCATATATTCCATAACCTTCTGCATGGCTTCTTTCGCCGTATTGTTATTCAATTCGATTTCTAACACATTTACTCTACTTTTCATAACCCTCTCCGTTATCTTCCTCAATTGAAGGATTATAGCAGACTTATTGTTATTTTTCAAGACACGTTACAAATTGTTCATACTTTCGGACTTATGCAACTATTTCTGCTGCCGTTTTTTCTTTGTAATTAAACCGCCTATTCTTCCCGTTTCTTTCGATGTCAGAGAACGCCACCCCTCCGTCAGAACTTTATCCAGAAGTCCAAGTTCCTCAGCCACTTCATATTTCAACTTATCCTCCGGCTCAATCTCACTTAACACAATAGGTAACTTTTCTTTCTTTGCCATAGTGATTACCCCTTTCTTCTTTATAAGATAAGGATTTCCGGAAATTACCGTTTTATTCGGGGACAGAAAAAATTGGAGACACAATCTTGTAAAAAGACTATGCCTCCAATTTATCACTTTTACCTATCCGGCATAATAACCGCCGCTACAAAATAACCAAAAATCATTGTGCCGAAACTAAAACAAGCCGCAAGCACCATTCCCAAACGTACTAACGTAGGGTCAATATTAAAATACTCTGCCACTCCCGCACACACTCCGCAAATTTTGCGGTCTGTCTCTGAACGATATAATTTTTTCATTTTTCTTACCTCCTCATCTACTGAGCAAATGTAACATTTACTTTTCCTGTCGCACAATCAATTCCCATCTCTTTTACAGCATGATTGTTGATTGTTTTTTCTACTGCCAATCCCGAAAATTTTTGTCCGTCGAAATTTACCTCTCCTGCACCTACTTCAATTTCATAATTGTAATCTGCCTGTTTTCCTTTTGTTTCAAGATTTATCACACCGACTCCACACTCTAAATCTACATCTCTTTGTGTAGTTCCTTTTATATTTGCCACACCCTGTCCGCAAGAAACACTTAATTCTCCCGTTACAAAGTCTGTCGCTATGATTTCTCCTCTGCCTATTTCTAAATTCAATTCATTTGTCCGTATTCCATTTAGATTTATCTTTCCGTCACCATTTTGAATACTTATTTCCGGCAATTGTATATTTCTTGGAATATAAAGAGTCAATTTTCCCCCATTATTTATTCCTTTTGTATTTCCTGTCGCTTTAATTTCTATTGAATCCTCATCTTCATTCACCGCAAGTCCGACTTCTTTTGTTGTAGCATTTTCCATACAAACTGTTCCATCGTCTGTAGCGACAACTTCTACCAGTACTTTGTTGACTTCCACATCTATTCCTTTTGTATTTGAAAGTTCCCTTGAATTTGTCACCTGAATATCGTCATGTTCCATTCTATCATCAAAATCATCATCAAAATCGTCATCACGAATAAAACCAATTCCTCTATGCACGGCACTTCTGACATCTTCGTCCGTTACCCCTACGGCAAATCCTGCAACACATAAAACAATTCCAATCCCTGCCAATACGGCACAAATAATTGCAAATATTTTCCAACCTTTTTTCATTATTTGTTCTCCTTTCCATGAACGAATCTTCTGAAAATGTTTACCAATCCTCTAAATAGAATCGGGAATACAATCATACACGCTTTTACCATTAACACTGTAGCAACAAGTCCTGCAACGAAAGCCAAAATTCCTCCCCCCATAACAACAAGCGCCAGTGCTGGAAAATGAAACATTTCCAATACACCGCATATTGTTACGAGAAATCCGCAAATCATTACAACAACCGCTAACAATACGAGTGTTCCCAAAATGGCAAATCCAGAAACGGCTATTGCTAATATAAGTGCAACTCCTGCCAACACAAGTGGAAAGACAATCGGTAAAGTACAAATGGCTATTGCGATAATAAGAAGAATTTTTAACAGACTGCTATTTTTCTTCGGTTTACTTTCTTCTCTGTTTTCTCTTTTTGCCAAAATTTCCTTCTCCTCAAATCTTGTATCTGTATACCCTGTTTCTCTGTATTCGCTACTTTCCTCTTCTTTTCCCCGAAGTCCCGCTTTTATTGTCTGGGCAACTTTTTTCGGACTTTCTAATTCCGCAATGATGTGCTGTTCGTTTTCCAGTCCCGCATCAGCAAAATAGTCCTCATAATATTGTATTGCTTCCCTACGTTCTTCTTCCGGTATTTCTTTTAGCAGCCTCTCCAGTTCCGTCATAAATTCTATACGATTCATACTGCTGCACCTCCCTCAAACATCTCACTAATCTTTTTTGAATAATTTTTCCATTCTATCCGATACAGATTTAACTGTGCCATTCCTTTTTCCGTTACTTTATAGTATCTTCGATTTCTCCCGTCAAACTGCATATCATAAACTTCCAGACATTCGTCTTTCTGTAACCGTCTAAGTACCGGATATAAAGTGGATTCAGAAACGTCCAACGCCTGACGTACGTCCTGAGTAATTTTGTAACCATACGTCCCCTGTTGTTCCCGTGAAACAACCGCCAATACAATCGCATCCAAAAGCGCTGCCCCTGTATTAAATACCATTTCTCCACTTCCTTTCCCAAATAATATTGTTTTGATAATCATATTATATGTCATATAATATTGTTAGTCAATATAATATTATTTAAGAAATTATGAAGATTTATTGCATTATTATTAAAGTATCATGTGGCATACGCCTCCTTTTCTTCTATAATAAATATAAAGACAAGTCAAAAAGGGGCTGTCGCTTTAACGATTAGTAAATCGTGAAGCGGCAGCTTCCTTTTTCCCGATTTTCTCTATATAATT
>URXX01000016.1 GCA_900551895.1 uncultured Lachnospiraceae bacterium
TAAACTTCATAACAAAATCCAAAAAGGGAAAACGGGAAAGCATTTATTTTCTTTGAAGAGTGCATAAATTTAGAAAATCCAAAATTTTTTTCAAATCCAGTTTTGGATTGTATTAAAGTACGGCTTTTTTACGAAAAAACTGTCATTTCAATAAACACAGCGCAATTATATAGAGAAAATCGAGAAAAAGGAAGCTGCCGCTTCACGATTTACTAATCGTTAAAGCGACAGCCCCAATATTGTATGTCAAGTATAAAGTTCATATCTTTTATATCTTTAGTATCACTAAATTCCCAATAGTAATGATGAAAAATGTGAGTTTTCGATGAAAATATGTGAAAAAACAACAAAAAACAAGAAACGTTTTACAATAAAATAACGAAAAACCAAAAAAGTATTGAATATTATGCATATAAATACTATAATTAACAATATAAAAATAGTAAAAACAACGAAAAACAAAATACAAACTAAAAACGTTTTACCTTGTTAAGAAATACTATGTAGAATTTATAACCCCGGGGAAATTCTACTTTGTATAATTTAAAGAAAGGAAAAGGCAACTCTCAGAAGAGAGAAAGGTCAGGAGAGATTATGTTAAAGTATATTTTAAAACGTATCGTATCTATTTTAATTACTCTGTGGATTGTATGTACATTGACTTTTTTCATGATGAAGGCAATTCCGGGAGGTCCATTTACCGGAGAAAAAAATCTTCCGCCTACGGTGTTGGAAGCCTTAAATGAAAAGTATCATCTAAATGATCCGATTTTAAAGCAATATACTGATTATATGAAAGGGGTTTTTACTTTTAATATCGGTCCGTCATTTAAAAAAGTGGGAGTTAATGTAGAAGACTTAATGATGAGCGGATTTCCTATATCGGCAAAACTTGGGGGAATTACTATTTTAATTATTCTTCTGATAGGAGTTCCGACAGGAATTATCGCGGCATTAAAACGAGGGCGGTATCCTGATTACATTGTGACAATATTGGCAACTGTCGGGATAGCAGTACCTACATTTGTAATGGGATCGGTTATGTTATATGTATTTGGGGCAAAACTTGGTTGGATACCGACATACGGATTTGGAACGTGGAAACATTATATTGGCCCATCTATTGCATTAGCGGCATTTTCAATGGCTTTTGTTATGAGATTAACAAGGTCAAGCATGATAGATGTGATGAGTCAGGATTATATTCGTACAGCAAAAGCAAAGGGACTTCCGCAAAGAACGGTAATTTTTAAACATGCTTTTAAAAATGCAGTTATTCCGGTAGTAACATATGTAGGTCCAATGACAGCAGGGATTATGTCGGGATCGTTTGTCATCGAAAAGATTTTTGCCATTCCGGGTATGGGAAAATTTTTTGTTGAAGCAATTAATAATCGTGACTACACAGTAATTATGGGAACAACATTTTTCTATGCGGCATTAGCGGCAACAATGATTTTAGTTGTTGATATTTTATATGCGGTATTAGATCCAAGAATTAAGTATAAGTAGGGGTGAGATGCTATGGATAAAGAAAAAATAATTTCAAAAGAAAAACTTTGTCCGGTTCATTTTACAGAAGCAGATGCTCAGGATGTAAGCGGCCCTAGTTTAACATATGCTCAGGATGTGTGGAGAAGACTTAAGAAAAATAAATTATCTATTTTAGGTTTATGTATAGTAATAATGATTCTGCTTTTAGCAATATTTGGACAATTTTTATCAAAGCATGATTACAGTACACAGAACTTATCAATGAGTAATTTGCCTCCTGTATGGAAATGTTATGACATAGGACTGGATAATTACGTCTATATTCACAAAGAATATACATTGTATGAAGTGACGGAGAAAGGCGAAGTTGTAAAAAGATACGAGCCGGAAAAAGAAAATAAAGCGATGCGCTCAAGAATATATAAATTGGATGGAAAAAAAGTAGAAGTTGATTATTCCGGAGCGGTTAAAGCAGCGGCTTTAGAGAAAAAGGGAAAAGTCAAAGAAGCGGAAAAAATAGATGCTGTACAACTAAAAGTAGACGGTAAACAAGTGGATTTGAGTAACCCTATTAAGATAAGGAATAAGTCACATGTTTTCGGAACGGATTATTTAGGAAGAGATTTGTTTGCAAGAGTAATGTATGGAGCAAGAATTTCTCTGTTAGTAGCATTGATTGCAACTGCTGTTCAATTTGGTATTGGTGTTTTGTATGGCGGTATTGCAGGATATGCGGGTGGTAAAGTAGATAATATTATGATGCGTATAGTAGATATTATCAGTACAGTACCGCTGACATTATATGTTGTATTGTTAATGGTTGTAATGGGACCGGGGCTAAAAACGATTATGATTGCTTTGGGAACGGTATATTGGGTAGATATGGCACGATTGGTAAGAGGTCAAATTTTAACGATTAAAAATCAGGAATATGTATTGGCAGCAAAAACAATCGGTGCATCACATTGGAGAATCATGGTACGACATTTGATTCCGAATGCTATGGGAGCAATTATTATTACGCTAACAATGAATATTCCAAGTGCAATTTTCACTGAATCATTTTTATCCTTTATAGGTTTGGGAGTTTCAGCACCGGCAGCATCTTGGGGAACATTGGCAAATGATGCATTAGGAAGTCTTAGAACTTATCCGTATCAGTTATTTTTCCCAGCGCTCTTTATTTGTTTAACTGTTTTAGCATTTAATTTCTTGGGAGATGGCTTGAGAGATGCGTTGGATCCAAAACTGAGAAAATAGGAGGTGCTGATAATGAGTGAAAAAATTCTTGAAGTAAAACATTTAGAAACTTCATTCTTTACCCATGCCGGAGAAGTAAAAGCGGTTAGAGATGTCAGTTTTTCTGTGAATAAGGGAGAAATACTCGGAATTGTAGGGGAATCAGGTTCAGGAAAAAGTGTCAGTCTAATGTCAGTTATGAGGTTGATTGAGCATCCGGGAAAAGTAAAAAACGGAGAAATTTATTTTAAAGGTGAAGATATATTGCATAAGAGTGAGAAAGATATGTTGCAGATTAGAGGAAAAGAGATTGCAATGGTATTTCAAGATCCAATGTCTTCATTAAATCCTGTGTATAGAATAGGAAATCAAATTATTGAGTCTATTCGATACCATGAAAAAGTCTCAAAAGAAGAAGCAAAAAAGCGAGCAGTAGAATTATTGAAAATGGTAGGTATACCTTCACCGGAAACAAGGTTAAATAATTATCCCCATGAGTTTTCGGGAGGAATGCGCCAAAGAGTTATGATTGCTATGGCATTAGCGTGTCATCCTGAATTGCTGATAGCAGATGAACCAACTACGGCGCTGGACGTAACGATACAATCACAAATTTTGCAATTGATGAAGAAAATTCAAAAGCAGGAAGGAACAACAATTATTTTAGTTACACATGATTTGGGTGTAGTAGCAGAATTATGTGACAGAGTAGTTGTACTATATGGAGGAAAAATCATGGAGGAAGGAACTGTGGAAGAAATTTTTTACAGTCCAAAACATCCATATACAAAAGGATTGTTAAAATCTATTCCTTCTGTAAAAAACAGCAAAGAGAGATTAATTCCAATCGCGGGTTCTCCGCCGGATTTGCTAAATCCGCCTAAGGGATGTCCATTTTGCTATAGATGTAATAAAGCAATGCAGTTATGTGTAGAGGAAAATCCGAAATTTTATGGAGATGAAGAAGGACACAAATGTGCTTGCTGGCTTCAGGATAAGGAAGTGCGGGCAATGTTGGAAGGAGGAAGTCGGAATGAAAAATGATGAAATTTTATTAAATGTAAAAAATTTAAAAAAATATTTTCCGGTTTCCGGTGGAATTTTAGGAAAAACGCAAAATTATGTTAAGGCAGTTGATGATGTCAGTTTCTATATTCGCAGAGGAGAAACGTTTGGTCTTGTAGGAGAGTCAGGGTGCGGAAAATCTACAACAGGCAGAACATTAATTCGTTTATATGATGTTACATCAGGAACAATAGAATATGATGGTGTCGATATTAGCAAATTGAAAGAAAAACAACTTTTTCCTTATAGGAAAAAAATCCAAATGATTTTTCAAGATCCATACGCATCTTTGGATTCTCGAATGACGGTTGCAGATATTTTAGGAGAACCTTTGGAAGTTCATAAAATTGCACAGGGAAAAGAAAAGCAAGAAATCATTTATGATTTATTAAATCGGGTAGGATTGAAAAAGGACTATGCAAATAGGTATGCCCATGAATTTTCGGGAGGTCAGAGACAGAGAATAGGAATTGCAAGAGCGTTGGCAGTTCAACCTGAATTTATTATCTGTGATGAGCCTATATCGGCGCTTGATGTGTCTATTCAGGCACAGGTAGTTAATATGTTGGAAGATTTACAAAATGAAATGGGATTTACATATTTGTTTATTGCTCATGATTTATCTATGGTAAAACATATTTCTAACAGAATAGGGGTAATGTATTTAGGAAAACTGGTGGAAATTGCTGAAAGTAATGAATTGTATGATCATCCTTTACATCCGTATTCACAGGCGTTATTATCGGCAATTCCTATTCCGGATCCAAGAATAACCAAACAGATGAAGAGGGAAACATTGGAAGGCGATGTGCCGTCACCAATCAATCCTCCTTCCGGATGTAGATTTAGAACAAGGTGTAAATATGCACAAAAAATTTGCGGGGAAATAGAGCCGGAATTAAAAGAACAGTCACCAGGACATTTTTGTGCTTGTCATTTATTAAATAAATAGGAGGGATTTCTATGGATTTAAGGGATAAAGTTTTTGCAGAAAAATTAGTAAATTATTGTGTCAAAGTGCAGGAAGGAGATAACGTTTTAATCCAAACAAGTGATGATGTAGCAAATGATTTAGTAAAAGAAATTATTAAAGAGGTGTATAAAGCAGGAGGAAATCCATTTGTTGTTTCTGAGAATACATCAATACAAAGAGAACTTCTGATGAATTGTAATGAAGAACAGATGAAAGTGAAAAGTAAACATGAATTTGAATTGATGAAAGATATGGATTGTAACATTATCATCAGAGGATTTGAAAATGCTTCGGAATTGTCAGATGTTCCTGAAGAAAAGGTAAAAATTCAAACACAGGCAAGTTTGGAAGGAAGAAAATATAGAATAGAAAAAACAAGGTGGGTTGCACTTCGATATCCAAGTCCGGCCATTGCGCAATTAGCGGGGATGAGTCAGGAAAAATATAAAGATTTTTTCTATCAAATCTGCAATATGGATTACCAGACTATGTCAGACAATATGGAATATCTTGTTCAAAGAATGGAAAAGGCAGATAAAGTTCATATTACCGGAGAAGGAACAGATTTAACATTTTCAATAAAAGGAATACCGGCGATTAAATGTGCGGCAACCGTAAATATTCCTGACGGCGAAGTTTTTACCGCACCTGTCCGTGATTCTGTAAATGGTTATGTAACATTTAATGTTCCGTCTTTGTATCAGAGTAAAACTTTTGAAAATATTTATTTTGAATTTGAAAACGGGAAAATTGTCAGAGCAACCTGTAACTATGAGGATAAACTAAATGAAATTTTAGATATAGATGAAGGTGCAAGATATTTAGGAGAATTTTCATTTGGATGCAATCCATTTATCACTGTTCCTACAAATGACGGAAGTATAGATGAGAAGTTGGCAGGTTCTATTCACTTAACACCGGGAGATTCTTATGAAGAAGCGCCTAATGGAAATCATTCGAGTATACATTGGGATTTAGTGCTTTTGCAGACAAAGGAGTACGGTGGAGGAGAAATTTGGTTTGATGATGAGTTGATAAGAAAAGACGGACTATTTGTTCCGAAAGATTTGCAGGGATTAAACCATTAAGCGAGGTGAAGAGTAAAGATGAAACATCATTTAAGATTTAGACAGGTACATATGGATTTCCATACTCCGGATTCTATTTCAGGTATCGGAGAAAAATTTGATGCAGAAGAATTTGCAAAAACACTTT
Source organism: uncultured Lachnospiraceae bacterium (assembly GCA_900551895.1). GTDB lineage: Bacteria > Bacillota > Clostridia > Lachnospirales > Lachnospiraceae > Faecalimonas. Next base: position 5,987 of record URXX01000016.1, read on the forward strand.
ATGAAGCACATATAAATTCAGTCACGTGTTTTTCCAGATGTCATCACGGATGGTTTTATTATGATTCTAAAAAATTTCCTGAGAGAGTCCATCCAAATTTGAAGAATAGAAATTTGTTAAAGGAACAGATTGATGCGTGTCATAAATACGGAATAAAAGTGCCTGTATATACAACGGTTCAATGGGATGAACAGATAGCGAAAGAACATAGAGAGTGGCTTGTTATTAATCCGGACGGGGCGCCTTTTGGACAGACTGAATTTAAGGCGGGATTTTATCGAAATCTTTGTTTGAATACAGGATATGTGAATTATCTGAAAGAGCAGATTACAGATTTACTCGACTGTTTGGGAGAAGTAGACGGTTTATTCCTTGATATTTTGAATATTAAACCTTGCTGTTGTCCGACTTGTGTGGCGCAAATGAGAGAGAGAGGACTGGATGCTTCAGATGAAAAGGTTCGATTTGAGTTTGCTCAAGAGGTAATGGATAAATTTAAACGTGAAATGACAGAATTTATTCATTCATTACAACCGGATTGCCCAATCTTTTACAATGTAGGATTTATTGGAACAAGACATAGAAATTGTATTGATACATTTACGCATTTAGAAATCGAGTCTTTACCGGGAGGAGCATGGGGATATGATCATTTTCCTGTTACGGCAAAGTATACAAGGACTTTAGGACTGGATTTTATGGGTATGACAGGAAAATTTCACTTAGATTGGGGAGATTTTTCTTCTTATCGAAATCCGGCAGCTTTAGAGTATGAATGTTTTAAATCACTGGCGTATGGCGGAAAATGTTCTATCGGTGATCAGTTACACCCAAATGGAAAGATAACGAAGGCAACTTATGAATTAATTGGAAGCGTTTATAAACAGGTGGAAGAAAAAGAAGAATGGTGTGATAATATTACTCCTATTGTGGAGGCAGGAATACTTATTCCGGAAGAATTTTGTACTGCCGGAACACAGTTGGCAACAGAAGAATTAATAGGTGCAGTAAAATTATTTACACAAATACAGGTGCAATTTAATGTTATAGATTCGAAAGAAGATTTTTCAAAATATCGCTTATTAATTTTACCGGATAAAATACCATGTGATGAAAGACTGGAAGAAAAGATTAAAGAATTTATGAGGAAAGGAGGAAAAGTAATTGCATCATATGAATCGGGATTACAGAAAAGCGGTACTCAGTTTGCAAAGTTTATGCCGGTAAATTATAAGGGAATTGCTCCATACACACCTGACTTTATTTTGGCAGAGGGGAAATTTGCAGACGGACTTTATCAAAATACAGAATATGTTATGTATGATAGAGCAATTCTGACAGAAAAAAAAGACGATACAAATGAGATTTTAAAAACGAATATTCCATATCATAATCGTACATGGGAGCATTATTGCAGTCACCGTCACTTCCCAAGTACAGAACAGTACGGCTATCCGGCTGCTGTTTTCGGAGAGGGAATAATATATTTTGCACATCCGATTTTTACGACTTTCCAAAAATACGGATGTCAGTGGATTAAAGTGTTTGTAAAAAATGCAGTGAAAAGTCTTTTGGGAGAAACCGTCTTAAATTACGAAGGACCTAGTACATTAGAGATGCTGTTAAATCATCAGAAAGAGGAAAACAGAGATATTTTGCATTCTTTACACTATATATCAGAACGCCGTTCGGAACAATTAGATATTATAGAAGACGTTATTCCTTTATATAATGTACCTGTTTCGATTGGTATGAGAGAAAAAAATCCGATTTCAGTTCAGACTGTACCGGAAAAAGAAAAAATTCCATTTGAGGTAAAGAAAGGAAGATTAGAGTTTGTTATTCCGGAAATCAAGGGGCATCAAATGGTAGAAATTCAATACTAAAAGGAGGAAAAAAGAATGGTAAAAAAGATAGTGGCATGTTTACTAACTGTAGCAATGAGTGTTTCTATGCTTACCGGATGTGGTGGTTCTGATGAGAGTGGAGATAAAAGCGGAAAAGCGGAGAACGGAAAAAAAGCAATTTCATTTAATATCGGACAAGAGCCTACTACATTGGATCCCGGATTAAATTCAGGTGTAGACGGAACTATGGTGTTGACGCATTTATATGACGGACTGCTGAGAGAAAAAAATCACGAAATGGTACCGGCAACAGCAGAAAAATATGATGTAAGTGAAGATGAACTGGTGTATACGTTTCATTTGCGTGATGATGCAAAATGGTCAGACGGGAAACCGGTAACAGCGCAAGATTTTGAGTTTGCATGGAAAAGAGTGCAAGATCCAAAAGTTGCGTCATCATATTCTTGGATTTTTGATTCCGGAAATATTAAATCATATCGTGCAGTAGATGATAAAACATTTGAAGTAACCTTATCCTCTCCATCGCCTGTATTTCTGACACTACTCGGAAATCCGACATTTATGCCGTTAAGAGAAGATGTAATTGATTATCTTGACGGCGGCTGGGCAGTAAATCCGGACAAGGTTGTTACAAACGGTGCATATTATATGGATAGTTATAAAGCCGGTGATAAACTTGTGATGAAAAAGAATAAATATTTCTATGACAATAAAAATGTTAAGATTGACGAAATTACAGGGTTAATGATTGTAGATCAGACAACGGCTTTAACAGGTTATGAATCAGGACAGATTGATGCTATTTTTGCAGTACCGCCTGCAGAAATTCCTCGTCTTTTAAATGAAGAACCAAACTTCAAAATTTTGGAAGGAAATACATCTAATTTCTATTGCTTTAATATTTCAAAGAAACCGTTTGATGATGTTCGTGTAAGAAAGGCATTTTCGTATGCGATTGACAGAACCGCAATGTGTGAAGACGTATTGAAAGGTTCTCATGTACCTGCACAGTCAGTTGTTCCGGGTATTGTTTATGATAATGAAGGAAATGTATTTAATGAAAAATGTGGAGATCATGGAATACCAAAAGATTTGTCAAAAGTAGATGAAGCAAAGAAACTATTGGCAGAAGCAGGATATCCGGACGGAAAAGGTTTCCCTGAATTTGAAATTTTATATAACACAGATGAAACAAATAAAGCGGTATGCGAAGCGTTGCAGCAGATGTGGTCAGAAAATCTTGGTGTAAAATGTAAGTTGGTAAATATGGAATCAGCAGTATTTCATCAGACACGTGTAGCACATGACTTTACGGTATGTCGCGGAGGTTGGACAGGAGATTACGCAGATCCGTTGACTCACTTGGAACTCTATGTTACAGGCGGACCGACAAACTATTCAGGATTTACGGATAAACAATATGATAAATTGATTGAGGAAGGAAAAGGATTAACAGGTTCGGAACGTTACAGTAAATTCTACGAAGCGGAAAAGATTTTAGCAGAAAGTTACACATATATGCCGATTTCTTATGAAGCGGATGTTACTTTGGTAAATAATGATAAAATTACAGATTGGGAATGGCTGTCAACAGGTTCGCCGTCATTTGTATATGCTGATGTAGTTTCGGGAGAATAAAGTATGATTTATTTTAATAACGATTATGCTGAAGGAGCACACCCACGAGTGATGAATAGTCTTTTTTGGACAAATCTAGAGCAAAGTGAAGGATATGGGGAAGACGATTATTGCAAAAAAGCACGGGAACTGATAAGAAAAGAGTGTTGTACTCCAAATGCCGGTGTAGAATTTTTAGTAGGCGGAACGCAGGTAAATCTGACTGTAATTGATGCGGTTTTGCGCTCGTATCAGGGAGTGCTTTGTGCAGAAAGCGGTCATATAAATGTGCATGAAACAGGAGCGATAGAAGCATGTGGGCATAAAGTTCTTGCACTTCCGGCACAAAACGGAAAAATTACATCATCCCAAATTGAAGAATATTGCTTGGAGCATTGGAAAGATGAGGCACACGAGCATATGGTTCAACCGGGAATGGTATATATTTCATATCCAACAGAATTAGGAACATTATATAGTAAGAAGGAACTGGAGGAAATCAGTACCATATGTAAAAAATGGAAACTCCCTTTGTTTTTAGACGGTGCAAGATTAGGTTATGGACTTATGTCACCGGAAAATGATGTAACTTTGGCGGATATAGCAAATTTGACAGACGTATTTTATATTGGCGGAACAAAGGTAGGCGCTTTGTTTGGAGAGGCAGTAGTAATTACTTCTGAAAAAATTGTAAAAGATTTTCGCTATATAATGAAACAGAAAGGTGGGTTGCTCGCTAAGGGAAGAACTTTAGGTGTGCAGTTTTTAGAACTATTTAAAGACGGATTATATTTTGAATTAGGCAAGCATGCTATAGAAATGGCTATGCTGTTAAAAGAAGGCTTGATAAATAAAAAGTATCAATTATTTATTGACAGTCCGACAAATCAGCAGTTTGTTATTATGGATGAAGAGAAACTCAAACAGATACGGGAAAAATATCAGGTAACATACTTTCAAAAATATAATGAAAATTCGGCAGTAGTTCGATTGTGTACAAATTGGGCAACAAAGCGGGAAAACATAGAAAAACTGTTGGAAGAAATTTAGAGTGGAAGAGGACAGGAGGTTTTCCTGTTCTCTTTCCTTAAAAAATAACTGTTATTTATGAATGTTTTTGACAGATTCACGTTCAATAAAGATAGAGGGAATCAAGTTTGCAGACGGAAAATCATCAAAATTTCCGGAAATACGTTTAAGCAGCAGGTTGGCAGCAGTGCGTCCCAATTCTTTATTGTTTTGTGAAAATACAGTTAATGCAGGTGAAATAGCAGAAAAAATATCATCATCTTCAAAGGCTAAAAGTGAAAGGTGATTTTCGGAAAATACAGGTTTCATAAATTCGCCAAGTGCTGTTAATGTTGTATTATGATCTAAAAACAAAATAGCCGTTGGAGGAAATGTTACAGATGAAAAATAATTGCGATAATTCTGTAAAATTTCTTCATGTGAAGAATGAAGTAAAACAGATTGTCTGCTTTCGGCACAACCGTAGGAAATAAATTTTTCTAAAAAACCGTGTACTTTTTGTGAGGACGAATAGGATGCCAAACCTAACAATGCTACTTGGGTATGCCCGTGTTTGTATAAATAGGAGGCTGCCAACTCGCCCGATTTTTTGTCATCGCAACCGACAAAATCCGAAGGAATATCGGCACGCTGATGCATGCAGACATAAGGTATTTTATTTGTTGACAAACTAAAAATGAATGATGAAGGGTAGACTGTATCCGTAAAAAGGATTACACCGTCAATTTGCCGTTTCTTTAAAAAAAGAATATCGTTCATAGAGTTGTCGGAACTATATGAGCGTACCATTGTAGAGTAGCCCTTGCTCTTCATATATTTTACGATATAGTTGCATTCATAACCAAAATGATAATCACTGATATCAGGCATAAAGATGCAAATACAATGGGAAGTTTTGGAACGAAGAGTCTGAGCGGTGCGGTTTGGAATATAATTTAATTTTTTGATACTTTTTTCGATAAGTATGCGATTTTCCTCGGAAATTTTTTTGTTGTTTAGATATTTAGAGATAGTGGCAAGAGATAATCCGGTGTCTTTCGCAACGTCTTTGATTGTTGTGGACATAAAAACCTCCTAAGTGAGATAAATGTAAAATATTGGTAATATTATAACATTTTCTTTTGTTAAAGCCAATATTTCTTTGCTATAATAAAAAGTATTATAATATCATCGATTTTAGGAGGAACGTATGATAATCGGAATAAAAGACGTGGCAAAAGAAACGAATTTATCTATTGCTACCATTTCAAAATATATGAACGGAGGAAAAGTAAGAGAGGATAATCGTCAGAAGATTGAACTGGCGATTAAAAAATTAGGGTATCGTCCAAATGAACTTGCCAGAGGTCTGCGAGGCTCAGGTACACATACAATAGGAGTTATGATACATAATTATAAGGCTGCCTTTTCGGCAAAATTAGTGGGAGAAATTGAGAAGGAATTAAAAAAGAAAGGGTATTCTATTATTTTATGCGGACATGAAGGATCTTTAAAAAGTGCGGAAGAAATAGCAGAATTTTTTCTTTCTAAACAAGTGGACGGAATGATTATTGAGCCAATAAGCGGAGCGGAAAAGATTTTTGATAGTTTTATTGAAAATAAAAAGCCTATTATTGCTGTAGACAGACCAATGGATATGAAGAAATATGACAGTGTCACGACAAACTCTATGTTGGGAATATATCAGGGAGTAGAATATTTGCTTCAAAAAGGTCATAAAAAAATCGGAATGATTACCGGTGGAAAAAGAGCCACAAAAAATATGAATACAAGTATTGAACGTTTAAAAGGATTTAAAAGGGCTATAGAAGATTATGATTTAGAAATTCCTGAAAAATGGATAGTAAAAGGCGATTTTACGTTAGAGTCGGGATATGAAGCGATGAAAAGGTTATGGGAGTGTGAAGAACATCCTACAGCAGTAATTGTAGGAAATTATTATATGTGTGTGGGAATGATGAAAGCGATACATGAATTGGGAATACGTATACCGAAGGAATTATCAATCATTTCTATGGATAATATGGCTTTTTCATGGATTTGTAATCCGAAAATCACTTCTATATGTCAACCTGTGGAGGAGATTGCAAAAGCAACAGTAGAAGTTATGATGAAACGGTTAGAAGGAGATTATATGAATTTCCCTCAAACAGTAAAATTGCATACGTATTTTATAGAAAGGGATTCTGTTAGTCAGAGTTTACCGTCATAATAAGTTATTTCAGCGGTCGGCAGACTGGCAGGAAATAGGGAAAATAAAATGATTTATGAAAAACTAAATAGAGAGATAGAAAAATTACAAAAAGAAATCATAAAAACAATACAAGAGTGCATTCAAATTGAAAGTGTAAAGGGATCGGAAGAGAAAGACGCACCATATGGAAGAGGACCGAAAGAGGCGTTAGAATATGCTTTGCATTTGGGGAAAACATTCGGATTAAAAACAAAAAATGTGGATAATCGTGCCGGCTGGGTAGAGTATGGGGAAGGAGAAGAAATGGTTGCTGTTCTTGGACATTTAGATGTTGTTCCGGCTGGCGAGGGGTGGATATATCCCGCATTTAAAGGTGAAATACATGATAATAAGATTTTTGGACGTGGAGTTTTAGATGATAAAGGTGCGGTGATAGGTGCAATTTATGGTTTGAAAGCATTAAAAAATTTAGGAATAAAGACGGATTATAGAATTAGGGTGATTTTTGGTACAGACGAAGAAAGTGGTTGTTCATGTATCAGGCATTATATAAAGGTTGGAGAGGAACAACCGATTATGGGATTTACTCCGGACGGCGACTATCCGCTTATTTTCTTTGAAAAAGGAATGACAACGCTTACAGTAGGCAGGAGGAAACCGAAACTAGATGAAAATATATTATATTTTCAGGGAGGGATTGCAAAAAATATTGTATCTCCGAGTTGTCGTTTAATCTTAAGAGGAAAAGTATCAATTAAGGATAACGAAGATGTATCGATAGAATATAAAGACGGACAAACCATTATAGATGCAAAAGGTATAGGAGCACATGGAAGTAAACCACAGTTGGGAAAAAATGCAGTTATTTCTCTTTTGGAAACAATAAAGACACTGGAAATTTCGGGGGATTTTAAGAAAATGTCAGACTTTCTTTTGACGGAAATCGGAAGAGAAACAACAGGAAAAACATTGGGAATTTTATATGAGGATGAAGAAACAGGAGAAACGACTGTAAATTTAGGAATTGTAAAATATAATGCGGATGAAATGAGTATGACGTTAGATATTCGTTATCCTAAAAATGCAGCACATGAAGAAGTTTTGTCAAAAGTGAAGAATGTATTGAAGAAATATGATATGGAAGTGTTGGAGTGTACGAATGAAAATTGTCTGTACGTTCCGTTGGATTCTGATTTAGTTACAAAATTGATGAAAGTATATGTGGAACAGACGGGCTGTTATGATAAACCTATGGCAATAGGTGGAGGTACATATGCAAAAATGTTTAAAAATATGGTGGCATTTGGACCTGTATTTCAAGGAATGCCGGATATAATTCATCAAGCAAATGAATCTGTAAATATTGACCTGTTAATAAAGTCTATTCAGATTACAACAGCAGGAATGTTGGAACTTGCTACAAAATAGAAAAGTCTGCCTTACCGTTAAAAGTAAGGCAGATTCGTAAAAAAGGTAATTACCATTTGACTAAATTCTTAAAAAGAAGTATAATAAAAAGCGACTTGCGGAAGTGTCGGAATGGCAGACGAGCTAGATTCAGGTTCTAGTGTGGGTTACTACGTGTGGGTTCAAGTCCCATCTTCCGCATAAGAAGAGCAGAAATACCTTAACAAAAGGCATTCTGCTTTTTTTTATACAGAGGAAAAGGAGAACAAGTATGCTCTACGAGAAACTGAAAATGTATCAGCAATCGGATTATTACGGATTTCATATGCCGGGACATAAACGAAATAAAGAAAAATTTCCTATTGGACTTCCGTATGAAATAGATATTACAGAGATAGAAGGCTTTGATGATTTGCATCATGCAGAAAGTATTTTAAAAGAAACACAGGAAAGAGCAGCACGATTATATAAAGCAGATGAAAGCCATTTTCTTGTAAACGGAAGTACAGTCGGTATTCTAAGCGCTATTTTAGGGGTAACCGACAGGGGCGATAAGATTTTGGTGGCAAGAAATTGCCATAAATCCGTTTATCATGCTATTTATATGAATGAATTAGAGCCGTTGTATGTTTATCCAAAATACGAAAAAGATTTACAGATAAACGGAGAAATCAGTTGTAAAGAAATAGAAGAAATTTTGGAAAAAGAGAAAGAAATTAAGGCGGTAGTTATCGTTTCTCCGACGTATGACGGAGTTGTTTCCGATGTGGAAAATATTGCAAAAATAACGCATAAATATCATATTCCTCTTATTGTAGATGAGGCGCATGGAGCACATTTTGGTTTTCATAAGGTATTTCCGAAAAATGCCAATGAAAAAGGCGCGGATATTGTTATTCACAGTGTCCACAAAACATTGCCGGCAATGACACAGACAGCCCTCCTTCATTTAAACGGGGACATAGTCAATCGGGAAAGTGTGCGAAATTATCTTCATATATTACAGTCCAGCAGTCCTTCCTATATACTTATGGCAAGTATTGATTATTGTATGGAAATGCTGGAAAATCACGGAGATATTCTGTTTGACGAGTATGTGGAAAGGTTGCTGTCATTAAGACGGGAACTGGAATCGTTAAAGCATCTGCGGGTAATCAGAACAAAACATTTTGATATTTCCAAACTGATTATTTCCGTAAAAGATACAAATATGACGAGCGGAGAATTGAGTAAAATTCTTTTGGAAAAATACCATTTGCAAATGGAAATGACTGCGGGGACGTATGTTTTGGCAATGACAACCGTTGGAGATACTGAGGAAGGATTTTTACGGTTAAAAAAGGCGTTGTTTGAAATAGACAGAGAATTGAAAATACAGAGAACAGAGGGAAAAGAATTGGAACTTCCGCGTTTACCGTTGGTGTATAAGAGTGCGAAAGTTATAAAAGAAGCACAAAGGGACGGTCTTTCTTATGTGAAATGGGAAGAGGCGGAAGGAAAAATTGCGGGCGAGTACGCCTATGTATACCCGCCGGGAATACCGTTTCTTGTTCCGGGAGAGAAGATTACAAAAGAGGCGGCAGAGTGTCTGAAAAGATACGAAGAACTGCAATTTACAATAGAGGGAATTGCGGTGGAAAAACATATTGGAGTGTGGAAAAATGGGTAAGATTTTTTATGTTATGGGGAAAAGTTCCTCCGGAAAAGATACAATTTTTAAAAGACTGGAGAAATGTTTACCGGAATTAAAGACAATCGTTTTATATACGACACGTCCGATTCGAGAAGGAGAAAAAGACGGCGTAGAATATTATTTTGTCGGGGAAAAGGAACTGGAAACATTTCAGCGTGAGGGCAAAATCATTGAATTGCGTTCATATGATACAGTACACGGAAAATGGAATTACTTTACGGCGGCAGATGACCAAATTCAATTAACCGAAAATAGTTATCTCGTTATAGGCACGTTAGTTTCCTATGAAAAGATGAAAGAGTATTTTGGGGAAGAAAATATTGTGCCTGTTTATATAGAGGTGGAGGACGGAGAGCGTCTGGCGAGGGCGTTGGAACGTGAACGGAGACAGGAAAAACCTAAATATGCGGAACTTTGCAGAAGATTTTTGGCTGATGCGGAAGATTTTTCTGAGGAAAACTTGCAAAAACAGGGGATAACCAAAAGATTTTATAATGAAAATGCGGAAACATGTTCAGATGAAATTGTACTATATATTAGAGAAAAACTATGATATACTAAACGTATATAGTTTCAGGAAAGGAATGGTGGTAACATGAAAGGCTTCAAAGATGTAATCGGACACAATGATATTATTGAATATATTCAGAATGCAGTATCGCAGGATAAAGTGTCGCACGCATATATTTTGAACGGAGAAAGAGGTTCGGGAAAAAAGATGCTGGCAGATTTATTTGCCATGACATTACAGTGTGAAGAACATACACCGAGTCCATGTGGCGAGTGCCATTCCTGCAAACAGGCTAAGAGCGGAAATCATCCTGATATTATTCATGTAAAACATGAGAAACCGAATACAATCAGCGTTGACGATATTCGTACACAGGTAAACAATGATATTGTGATTAAGCCATACAGCAGTCCGCATAAGATTTATATTATTCCGGAGGCAGATTTACTTTCCGTGCAGGCGCAGAATGCCCTTTTAAAGACGATTGAAGAGCCGCCGGCATATGCGGTTATTTTTCTTCTGACAGAAAATGCAGAGAGTTTACTCCCGACCATTATGTCAAGATGCGTTATGCTTAAACTGAGAAATATTAAGACGACACTGATTAAAAAGTATCTTATGGAGCAGATGCAGATTCCTGATTATCAGGCAGATATTTGTGCCGCATTTGCACAGGGAAATATGGGGCGTGCCATTATGCTTGCATCTTCCGAGTATTTTAATGAGATTAAGGAAGAAGCGCTGCAGTTGTTAAGGCATATTAACGAAATGGAAATTTCCGAGATTGTAAGCGCCATTAAGAAGATAGGAACATATAAATTAAGTGTCAATGATTATTTGGACATTATTATGATTTGGTACAGAGATGTACTTATTTATAAGGCGACAAAAGATGTGAACGGCATCGTGTTTGCCGATCAGTTAAAGTATATAAAAGACAGGGCAAATAAAAGTTCTTATGAGGGAATTGAGATTATTTTAGACAGTCTTGAAAAGGCGAAAGCGCGATTAAAGGCAAACGTTAATTTTGATTTGGTTATGGAACTGTTATTGCTGACAATAAAGGAGAACTAGGAATGACAAAAGTGATTGGTGTGAGATTTCGCACGGCAGGTAAAATATATTTCTTTTCGCCGGCAAAACTGAATATCCAAAAAGGCGATAAAGTAATTGTAGAAACGGCGAGAGGTATTGAATTCGGAAGTGTAGTGACAAATCCGAAAGAAGTGGAGGATGATGAGATTACACAGCCATTGAAATCTGTAATCAGAGTTGCCACAGAGGAAGATAAACGGATAGAGGAGAGAAATAAGGAGAAGGAGAAAGAAGCCTTTGAAATCTGTTTGGAAAAAATTCGCAAGCACGGTTTAGAAATGAAATTGATTGATGCGGAATATACATTTGACAATAATAAAGTATTGTTTTATTTTACGGCGGACGGAAGAATTGACTTTAGGGAACTGGTAAAAGATTTGGCTGCAGTTTTCCGCACAAGAATTGAACTTCGTCAGATTGGTGTCCGTGACGAAACGAAAATTCGCGGAGGGATCGGAATTTGCGGAAGACCGCTCTGCTGTCACACATATTTGTCAGAGTTCGCTCCGGTGTCCATTAAAATGGCGAAAGAGCAGAATTTATCTTTGAACCCGACTAAAATTTCAGGGGTTTGCGGAAGATTGATGTGCTGTCTGACAAACGAAGAAGAAACTTATGAGTATCTGAACAGCCGTCTTCCGGCGATTGGCGATATGGTTACGACAGCGGACGGACTTCGCGGGGAAGTGCAGAATTTAAGCGTACTTCGTCAGTTAGTGAAAGTAATCGTTACTTTGGATAATGACGAGAAGGAAATCCGTGAATATAAAGTGAGCGAATTGAAATTTAAACCGAGACGTAAGAAAACAGACGTAAGACTTTCTAAAGAGGAAATGCGTGAACTTGCCGCCTTGGAAAAAGGAGAGGGAGCGTCGAAGTTAGATGGAGAATAATTTGAAGCCGGAAGAACGGTTAGATGATTTACAGGTCAAAGGGTATCAGATTATTCAAAACCCGAACAAATTTTGTTTTGGAATGGACGCGGTATTGTTGTCCAACTTTGCAAAGGTAAAAAAGGGAGAGAAAGTACTTGATATAGGAACAGGTACGGGGATTATCCCGATTTTACTGGAGGCAAAGACGGACGGAGACCATTTTACGGGACTTGAAATACAGGAAGAAAGTGCCGATATGGCGAGAAGAAGCGTTGCGTACAATCATTTGGAAAACAAAATAGATATTGTGACGGGAGATGTAAAAGAGGCAGTAAACCTGTTTGGTTCTGTCTTTTTTGACGTCATTACAACAAATCCGCCATATATGATAGGGGCTCACGGGTTACAGAATAAAGACAGTGCGAAAGCGATAGCAAGGCATGAAGTTTTGTGCGACTTAGACGATATTTTGCGGACAAGTGCTAAGTTATTGCGTCCCGGCGGGAGATTTTATATGGTGCATCGCCCTTTCAGACTGGCAGAAATTTTATCGAAAATGTGTGCCTACAAAATTGAACCAAAACGTATGCGTTTAGTACATCCGTATGTGGATAAAGAGCCGAATATGGTTTTGATTGAGGGCAGCAGGGGAGGAAATTCGCGAATGACGGTAGAGCCTCCTTTAATTGTGTACAGAGAGAAAAATGTATATTCGGAGGAGTTACTGGGAGAATACGGGTTAAAGTAAAGGAGAAAAACATGGCAGGAAAACTATATCTGTGTGCAACGCCGATTGGAAATTTGGAAGATATGACATATAGAGTTATACGGACTTTGCAGGAAGTAGATTTAATCGCTGCTGAAGATACGAGAAACAGTATTAAACTGTTAAATCATTTTGAAATTAAAACACCGATGACGAGTTACCACGAGTACAATAAGATTGAAAAAGGAAAAAAACTGGTGGAAAAATTGCTGGCGGGAGTGAACGTTGCATTAATCACAGATGCCGGAACGCCGGGCATATCCGATCCGGGAGAAGAACTGGTGAAAATGTGTTATGAGGCAGGAATTGAAGTTACTTCTCTTCCGGGGGCAGCAGCCTGTATTACAGCCCTTACTTTGTCAGGTTTATCTACGAGAAGATTTGCATTTGAAGCGTTTCTTCCTACGGACAAAAAGGAAAAGCAGGAAGTATTAAAAGAACTGGAGAACGAAACAAGAACAATGATTTTGTACGAAGCGCCTCATCGTCTGCTTAAAACATTGAAAGAACTATATACTGTGGTAGGAAATAGGAAAATTACCGTTTGCCGTGAATTGACAAAGAGGCATGAAACTGCCTTTGCCACAACATTGGAGGAGGCGATTTCTTACTACGAAAATAATGGGCCGAAAGGTGAATGTGTTCTCGTTTTGGAGGGAAAGAGCCGTATGGAAATACGGGAGGAAGAAATTTCCCGTTGGGAAGAAATGAGTGTGGAAGAACATATGGAATACTATCTGTCGCAGGGCATTGAAAAGAAAGAAGCGATGAAACGGGTAGCCAAAGACAGAGGAGTAGGAAAAAGAGATATTTATCAGGCTTTATTATAGTAGACAGACTGATGAAAGTGTGATATGGTATCGTACATAAATTATTGGGAGGAAGGAATTACTATGTTAGGGAACTTAACAGAGTTACTCACAACAGGATTAGGGTTGATTTTATCTTTAATCATGATTTTATTAACTCTTATTGCATCATGGAAACTATTTGAGAAAGCAGGGCTTCCGGGGTGGAAAGGTCTTATTCCGATTTACAATACGTACTGCCTGTATCAAATGGCTTTTGGAAAAGGAAAAGGCTGGTACATTATCTGTCTTCTTGTTCCGTGTGTAAATGCGATTTTATCTATTGTTTACAGTGTAAAATTAGCAAAAGTATTTAACAAAGGAATCGGATATGCACTTGGATTAATGCTATTAAATCCGTTGTTTATGATGATTTTGGCATTCGGCGATGCAGAGTATGTTGGAGAGCCATTGTACTAATTCGTCAATTTGTATATTTTATTGAAAAAAAATTGTTCAACTTGGAAGTAGACCAAGTTGAACTTTTTTAATATACTTGTTAAAGAGAAAACGATTAGTAATTTTGGGAGGAAAGATATAATGGCAAGTTTATCACTTAAGAACATTAACAAAGTATATCCAAATGGATTTGTAGCAGTAAAAGATTTTAATCTTGAAATTGAAGATAAAGAATTTATCATTTTCGTAGGACCTTCAGGTTGTGGAAAATCTACAACACTTCGTATGATTGCAGGTCTTGAAGATATTTCTTCGGGAGAATTGAGAATCGGAGATAAATTGGTAAACGACGTAGAACCAAAAGACAGAGATATTGCGATGGTATTCCAGAACTATGCATTATACCCACATATGACAGTATATGATAATATGGCATTTGGTTTGAAATTAAGAAAAGTACCAAAAGAAGAAATCGATAAAATGGTTCGTGAAGCGGCAAAAATTCTTGATTTGGAAGCATTGTTAGACCGTAAACCAAAAGCGTTATCAGGTGGACAAAGACAGCGTGTTGCTATGGGACGTGCTATCGTTCGTAATCCGAAAGTATTCCTTATGGACGAACCTTTATCAAACCTTGATGCAAAACTTAGAGGACAGATGCGTATCGAAATTTCTAAATTGCATCAGAGATTAGGTACAACAATTATCTACGTTACTCATGATCAGACAGAAGCGATGACATTGGGAACAAGAATCGTTGTTATGAACGCCGGAGTTGTACAGCAGGTAGATACACCACAAGTATTATATGATACACCATGTAACTTATTCGTTGCAGGATTTATCGGTTCACCACAGATGAACTTTGTAGATGCAGTATGTAAAATAAACGGAAATAAAGTTGCTCTTCAGGCAGGACCTGCTTCTATTGAATTACCGCCTGCAAAAGCAAAGAAACTTATCGAAGGTGGATATGACGGAAAGACAGTTGTACTTGGTATCCGTCCTGAAGATATTCACGATGAGCAGATGTTTATCGAATCTTCACCAAATACAGTAATTGAAGCAACAATTCGTGTATACGAAATGTTAGGTGCGGAAGTTTACTTACACTTCGATTATGAAAATGCATCTATGACAGCGAGAGTAAATCCTAGAACAACAGCAAGAACAGGCGATACAGTTAAATTCGCTCTTGATGCAGAAAAAATTCATGTATTTGATAAAGAAACAGAAAGAACAATTACGAACTAATTGTGGTTAGGAAGAAAATAAGAGTCTATGATTAGGCTCTTATTTTTATGGGAATAATATATATGATGTAAAATGATGACAAATGATTGACAACACTTTACAAGAAGCGTATCATAATAAATGAAAGGAAGTGATGTTATGGCACAGGCAATGGTGAACTTTCGTATGGACGAGGAATTAAAAAAGGATATGGAAAAAACTTGTAAAGATATGGGACTTACATTGACCTCTGCATTTACTATTTTTGCTAAAAAAGTTACGCAAGAGCAGAGAATACCTTTTGAAATTGTTGCTGATCCATTTTATAGTAGAGAGAATATAGAAGAATTGGAAAGACGTGTTTCAGAAATAAAAAGTGGGAAAAGCGTTTTAAAAGAGCATGATTTAATAGAGGTAGATTGATGAAAAAAATCGAATTGTATTTCGCATAGCAGGTGAATATTTGGAAATAATTCAATGTGGTTCACATTATGGGGATAAATAATTCAGCATAGAATATTCCTGATATATAAACTTAGGGTTGACAGAAACTATAAAAAAGTTTATATTAAACACTAATAAAAGGGAGTAACTAACGTTTTAAACGTGTGCGATGTCGTCAGTACGATGAGCAATCATCCGTATCGTAATGAAATAGTGAGACTTTTATTGCATTATTAACGTGCAATGAAGGTCTCTTTTTTATTGCAAAAAATGGGTATACTAAACATAGCACGGGAAATTGGAGGAAAGCATATGAAAAAATATTATCAACTGTCGTCAGACGAAGTGAGAATGCAGATAAATGGCAAACTCGAACCGCTGACAGATGAGGAAGTATTGAAGCATCAGGAACAATACGGGAAAAATGAATTGGTGGAAGGAAAGAAGAAAAGTACGTTTCAGATTTTCTTAGAACAGTTTAAAGATTTTCTTGTCATTATCTTGATTGTGGCGGCGATTGTTTCCGGATTTTTGGGAGATGTAGAAAGTACAGCCGTTATTCTTATCGTTATTACGATGAATGCGATTTTGGGAACGGTACAGACGGTAAAGGCGGAACAGTCTTTAAACAGTTTGAAAAAACTGTCAGGTCCTACTGCAAAAGTACTGCGAAATGGAACAGTTATACAAGTTCCGTCTTCTGAACTGACAATCGGTGACGAAGTTATGTTAGAGGCGGGGGACTATGTTCCGGCAGACGGACGTATTTTACAGAATGCCAGTCTGAAAATTGATGAGAGTGCATTGACGGGAGAAAGTCTTGGTGTAGAAAAATCCGAAGAAATTATTTCTAATGAAGTGCCTTTGGGAGATCAGACAAACATGGTATTTTCAGGAAGTTTTGTCACATACGGAAGAGGCTCATTTATCGTAACTTCTATCGGAATGGAAACAGAAGTCGGAAAAATCGCAACATTATTAAAAACAACATCGGAGAAAAAGACTCCGTTACAGATGAACTTAGACCAGTTCGGACAGAAACTTTCCGTTATTATTTTGATTTTCTGTGCCATTTTATTTGGAATAAGCGTATTCAGAGG
The DNA here is from genome assembly GCA_900551895.1 of uncultured Lachnospiraceae bacterium. Lineage (GTDB taxonomy): Bacteria > Bacillota > Clostridia > Lachnospirales > Lachnospiraceae > Faecalimonas. Next base: position 23,066 of record URXX01000016.1, read on the forward strand.
CGATTCTGTTGGAGATGCGTTTTTATTTGCGGTAGCCCTTGCGGTAGCGGCAATTCCTGAGGCACTCAGTTCGATTGTGACAATCGTTCTTTCATTTGGAACACAGAAAATGGCAAAAGAACACGCAATTATCCGCAAATTACAGGCAGTGGAAGGTCTTGGAAGCGTGTCAATTATCTGTTCGGATAAAACGGGAACATTGACACAGAATAAAATGACTGTAGAAGACTATTATGTAAACGGACAGCGTATTTTGGCAAAAGATATTGACAGACAGGCACAAGGACAAAAACAGTTATTGCGATACAGTATTTTGTGTAACGATTCTACAAATGTGGACGGTGTGGAAATCGGCGATCCGACAGAAACGGCGCTAATTAATTTGGGAAGTAAACTTGGGGCTGAGGCAGGATATGTAAGAGAAAAATTCCCGCGTATGAGTGAAATTCCATTTGACAGTGACAGAAAATTAATGTCTACCGCATATATTTTAGAGGACGGTCCGGTAATGATTACAAAAGGGGCTGTCGATGTTCTTCTTACAAGAATGAACCGTATTTGGAAAAACGGAAAAGTACAGGAACTTACGGAAGAAGAAAAGAGAGCAATCGAGGAACAAAATCAGGAATTTTCAAGAGGCGGACTTCGTGTACTTGCATTTGCATATAAAGAAATTGAAGAGGGACACGAACTTGTATTGGAAGACGAACAGGATTTAATCTTTGTCGGATTGATTTCCATGATGGATCCGCCGAGAGAAGAATCGGCACAGGCAGTTGCGGAGTGTATCCGTGCAGGAATTAAACCGATTATGATTACAGGTGACCATAAGATTACGGCGGCAGCGATTGCAAAACGTATCGGCATTTTGAAAGATGAGTCGGAAGCCTGTGAAGGTTCAGAGATAGATAACCTTTCAGATGAAGAATTAAAAGATTTTGTGGAAGGCATTTCCGTATATGCCAGAGTTTCGCCGGAGCATAAAATCAGAATTGTCCGTGCATGGCAGGAAAAAGGAAATATCGTTTCCATGACAGGTGACGGAGTGAATGACGCACCAGCGTTAAAACAGGCGGATATTGGTGTTGCAATGGGAATTACGGGAAGCGAAGTGTCAAAAGATGCAGCGTCTATGGTCTTGACTGATGACAATTTTGCAACTATTATAAAAGCAGTAGAAAATGGACGAAATGTGTATAAAAACATTAAGGGTTCTATACAATTTCTATTATCAGGAAACTTTGGAGGAATCTTGGCGGTTCTCTATGCTGCAATCGCAGGGCTTCCGGTTCCGTTTGCACCGGTGCATTTATTGTTTATCAACCTTTTGACTGATAGTTTACCGGCAATCGCACTGGGATTAGAGCCACATACGAAAGCGGTTATGGACGAAAAACCACGTCCGATGAACGAATCTATTTTGACAAAAGATTTCATTACAAAAATAGGAATTGAAGGATTGTCCATTGGTGCAACAACGATGATTGCGTTTATGATTGGGTACAGAAGCGGAAATGCAGTGCTGGCAAGTACAATGGCGTTCGGTACACTTTGTACGGCAAGACTTGTTCACGGATTTAACTGTAAATCAGACAGACCGCTGATTTTTACAAAGAGATTTTTCAATAATATATATTTAATCGGTGCATTTTTATTAGGACTTGTTTTAATTACATCCGTATTGATGATACCTGCGCTCGACAGTATTTTTAAAGTACAGACATTGAGTATTTCTCAGTTAATGACCGTATATGGATTGGCGCTTGTAAATCTTCCGATTATTCAGTTCCTGAAATTTATTCGCAAAAAATAGATTGGAAAGGTGGATATATGAATTTAGACAAAGAAACCATTCGGAAAATCAGAGGGCTTATTGTCTTTACGATTGTCGTTCTGATGATTATATGGAACTATAAGGTGTTTTTCGGACTTTTAGGATATGTGTTGAATATTATTCTTCCCTTCTTAATCGGTGGGGCAATCGCATTTGTGTTAAATGTTCCGATGCACTTTATTGAGGAGAAACTATTTGGCAATAAGACGGCAAAGAGCAGTAAATTTTTACAGAGAATTGCAAGACCAATCAGCCTTGTAATGACAATTTTGTTCTTGTTTGGAATTGTATTTTTAGTTGTATTTATTGTAGCGCCGGAATTGGCAAATACAGTTGCCAGTCTTGGAAAAACAATTCAGACATTTATTCCTGAGGTACAGTCATGGGCAGAGGATATTTTCCACAATAATAAGGAAATTTTAGGCTGGATTCAAAGTATGGAATTTGACTGGGATAAAATGATTGCCGGCGGAATAGATTTCTTTAAAACAGGTGCGGGAAGTGTTTTGGACTCCACATTTGCAGTTGCGAAGTCGATTGTAAGCGGGGCTGCTACATTTGCTATTGCATTTATTTTTGCCTGCTATATTCTTCTGCAGAAAGAGAAGTTGAATGTGCAGATAAGAAAACTCGGATACGCATTTATTCCTAGAGATTGGGTGGAAATTTTAATTGCCATTTCATCTATGGCATATAAAACATTTTCAAATTTTTTGACAGGGCAGTGCGTGGAAGCCATTATTTTGGGAAGTATGTTCTTTGTGACGATGACGATATTTAATATGCCATATGCACTTTTAGTTGGCGTTTTAATTGCATTTACAGCATTAATTCCATATTTTGGAGCGTTTATCGGTTGTGCAATAGGGGCATTACTTATCTTTATGGTAAATCCAATGCAGGCGCTTGGATTCCTTGTGATGTTTTTTATTTTGCAGCAGGTAGAGGGAAACCTTATTTATCCGCATGTGGTAGGCAGTTCTGTGGGGCTTCCGTCTATATGGGTACTGGTTGCCGTCAGTGTCGGAGGAAGTCTTATGGGAATTGTCGGAATGTTAATCTTTATTCCGATTAGTTCAGTTGTATACACGCTGTTAAAAGGAATCGTACACCGCAGATTAGAGAGAATGAAAATTAAGGTGGAATAGAGAAAGTAGAAGAAGTGATTGAAAGTGTCAGTCCTTCTTCTATTTTTTTACCTTTCGGGCATAAGATATTAAAAACATAAAGTGAGAATATATATGTTGAATTATCTTTGGGGCGGTATGATTATCGGAGGAATTATTTTTGGTGTGTTCAGCGGTAAAATGCCGGATATTACAAACGGCGCATTAGATTCTGCAAAGGAGGCGGTGGATTTATGCGTGATGATGATAGGAATTATGTCTATGTGGGTTGGCATTATGGAGATTGCGACAAAATCCGGTTTAATCGATACAGTTTCAAAAAAAATCCGTCCGCTTATTCATCTGCTGTTTCCCGATGTTCCAAGAGGGCATTTAGCGGAAAAATACATTACAACCAATATGATTGCAAATTTTCTCGGTCTTGGCTGGGCAGCAACTCCCGCCGGAATTATGGCAATGAAGCAATTGCAGGAAATCAATCCGAACAGGGATAAAAAGGTAGCAAGTTGTGATATGTGTACGTTTCTTATTGTCAATATTTCGTCCTTGCAACTGATACCGATAAACGTTATTGCATATCGCAGTCAGTACGGCAGTGTAAATCCTGCGGGGATTATCGGAGCGGGAATTGCAGCCACGACAGTCAGTACCGTTGCGGGCATTATTTTCGCTATGGTTATGGCGAAAAAATCTGCTCCGCAATAGAAAAAAGGAATTGCAAACCGATTTTTCCTAGAGTATAATAACTCCCATATGTAAAAAATGAATGAAAGCGGGGAGAGAAAATGGAAAGAGATATGACGGTGGGAAGTCCGGGAAAAATGATATTGCAATTTACCTTTCCGTTATTTATCGGGAATGTATTTCAGCAGTTGTACAATATGGCGGACACCATTATTGTAGGAAAATTTGTCGGTGCAAATGCGTTGGCGGCGGTTGGTTCAACGGGAACAATTATGTTTTTAATTATCGGTTTTCTGCAGGGGCTTACGGCAGGGTTTACCGTTCCGACTGCACAGAAATTCGGTGCGGGTGATTTAAAGTCTATGCGAAAAACAGTTGGCTCAGCGGTAATTTTATCGGCAGGTGTTTCTGTTGTGATGACGGTAATCAGTATGCTTGGGATGAAATCGCTTTTGCATCTATTAAATACGCCAAGTGATATTTTTGACGATGCCTACGCTTATATTATGGTTATCTGTGGAGGAATTTTTGCACAGGTATTATATAATCTGTTGGCGAGTATTTTAAGAGCGTTGGGAAACAGTAAAATTCCGCTTTATTTTCTTATTTTGGCAGCGGGATTAAATGTTGTATTAGATTTACTTTTTATTGTTGTATTTCATATGGGAGCAGTCGGAGCGGCATACGCAACTGTTATTTCACAGGGAGTGTCGGGAATGTTGTGCCTTATTTATATTATAAAGAAAGTTCCCGTGCTGAAAATGGAAAAGGACGATTGGAAAATGAAAGGGCATTTGGTGAAAATCCAATTTGTCGTAGGATTTCCAATGGCTCTTCAATATTCGATTACGGCAATCGGATCGATGATGATGCAGTCTGCGTTAAATATTCTCGGTTCCGTTGTCATTGCTGGATTTACGGCGGGAAGTAAAATTGAGCAGTTAGTTACACAGGCGTATGTAGCGCTTGGAACGACAATGGCTACCTATTCGGCGCAGAATATGGGTGCGGGTAAAGTGGACAGAATTCGCAAAGGCTTTAAAAATGCGATGATTATAGGGACAGTTTATTCCGTCGTGACGAGTATATTTGTGATGACAGTCGGGAAATATTTAACTCCGCTGTTTTTATCTGAGAATTTGGGACAGATTATGGGATATGTGGATATTTATTTGAAATGCGTTGGTCTGTTCTTCATTCCTCTTGCGGTTGTAAATATTTTCCGCAATGGCATACAGGGAATGGGATATGGCTTACTTCCGATGATGGCAGGTGTGGCTGAGTTGATTGGAAGAGGTGTTGTCGCAATTTTTGCTTCGGAGAAGAAAAGTTATGTCGGAGTATGTATGGCAAGCCCGGCAGCGTGGATTTTGGCGGGAGGACTGCTTCTTATCATGTATTATTTTATTATGAAGAACATAAAATACAATAATGAAAAGAAAAGATAGGAAAAAATTTGCAGTTATTATTATATATTTCGGATTTTATCGTTCCTGCCGTGATTTTGGGAATTGTGATGTATGGACTTATGCAGAATGTAAATGTATATGATGAGTTTATAAAAGGAGCAAAAAACGGTTTTCTGACAGTGATAAAGATTATGCCTACATTGATTGGGTTAATGGTTGCTGTTGGGATTTTGCGGGCATCGGGATTTTTAGAGTTTTTTGGAAAACTGTTAGGACAGTTTACTTCATACATAGGTTTTCCGGGAGAATTAGTGCCGTTAGCGATTGTGAGAATGTTTTCTTCTTCAGCGGCAACAGGGATTGTTCTCGATATTTTTAAACAGTATGGAACGGATTCGCAGATAGGGCTGATTGCATCTGTGATGATGAGTTGTACGGAAACGATTTTTTATACGATGAGTGTCTATTTTATGGCAGTAAAGGTAAAAAAGACGAGATATACGCTGGCGGGAGCATTGATTGCAACGCTGGCGGGGATTGTGGCGAGCGTTTGGATAGTGGGATAAAAGAAAGATATAACAGCGAAACCCCGTTAACCATATGGCTAACGGGGTTCGTCGTTATTATTATCTAAAGGAATGAGAGTAAAGTGCGACATCTTGGTTTCAAGATGTGTTTTACTTTATGAGGGGGGAGATAGTTGTTGTTTATCAACTATCTGACTTTAGTATAAAAGAAAAATGTGTCTAAACTATGTTAGATTCATTAAAGAAAACGAAATTTTCTTAATTCGGAATTAAGAAATGAATAAAATAACATAACCTTGCATTTAAGGGGAAAACGCTGACAAACCGCCAAA
>URXX01000017.1 GCA_900551895.1 uncultured Lachnospiraceae bacterium
TGATGCGGAATGGTGTAATGGTAGCACAACAGACTCTGACTCTGTTTGTAGGGGTTCGAATCCCTTTTCCGTAGTTTTGAATTCTCGAAGTGTGGCTCAGTTTGGTAGAGCGCTACGTTCGGGACGTAGAGGTCGCGTGTTCGAATCACGTCACTTCGATTTTCTGAAGAATAAGTTTTTGGATAAGATAATATGAAAGTGTTATTTTATCTGAGGACTTATTTTTTTATGTGTAAAAATATTTGGCAGATTAAATACAAAAAATAATTAAAATTTTAATGAAAATATTGCATATAATATTGATGAGATGTATTATAGTATAAAGGAGATGATGTTATGAATAAATCTTTAATAGATTTTACAGAGAAGTTAGTGCCTATTTCTGATTTTAGTCAAGGGAAGGCGGGAAAAATTTTTAGTGATGTTGCAAAAAACAATAGTGAATATATTGTTTTGAAAAATAATCAGCCTACAGCAGTGTTAATATCTTTACAGGAATATAAAGATGCACAGGAAAAAGTGGCGAGATTGGAGCGATTATTAGAAAAAATGGAAAATATAAGACTGTTAAAATTGGCAGAAGCACGAGCAAATGATAAGAGCAGTTCTTTTGAAAGTTTTGTGGAAGAAGAAGGTTTTTCAATGGCAGAAATTGAAGAATTGTCAGAAAGTGTGGAATTTGAATAATGACATGGAATATACACATAACAGATGAAGCCAAAAAGGATTACAGAAAGTTAGAAGGAAGTGTGCGTAAACAAGTTTTGGCGGGAATTGTGAAGGTGTCAAAAGCACCCTTGCCCAGTCCGGAAGGATACGGTAAACCATTGGGGAATAAAAATGGAAGTAATTTGATGGGATTTTTTAAAATTAAATATAAGGGAATAGGGATAAGAGTAGTATATACTTTAGTATTGCGTGAGAAGATAATGAATATAGTTGTTATTTCTCAAAGAAATGATAATTACTGCTATGAATTGGCAGTAAAATTATATGAAAAATATGGAGAAGAAATTTTTAGAAACATATTTGATGTTTTTTAAACTGTAATTAAAATATTGTATAAATCTCTATTTCGTGGCAACACTTACAACAGATAAGGTGGTGGCGAACATGAGAATTCCTAAACATATTGCGATTATACCCGATGGAAACAGAAGGTGGGCAGTACAGCATAAAATGGATAAAAAGGACGGATATCAGAACGGGCTGACGCCCGGTGTACAAGTGTTGAGAAAAGCGAAAGAATACGGCGTTTCAGAAATTACTTATTACGGATTTACAACGGATAACTGTCGAAGACCGAAAGAGCAGAAAGACGCATTCAAAAAAGCGTGTGTGGATGCACTGCAATTCATTAAAGATGAGGGAAATGTTTCGCTTTTGGTTTTAGGAAACAGAGAGTCGGAAAATTTTCCAAAGGAACTGCAGGAATATACAACGAGGAAAGAAATCGGAAAGCCGGAAATAAAAGTTAACTTCTTAGTGAATTACGGGTGGGATTGGGATTTGTCCGGTATTGAAAGAGACGGAGGGGCATATTCCAAAGACATCTCGAGGATAGATTTGGTTATTCGCTGGGGAAATATGAGGCGTTTGTCGGGGATGCTTCCGATACAGTCTGTATATGCGGATTTTTATGTTGTGGAAAATTTATGGCCGGACTATAGAGATGAAGAATTTGATTTAGCAATACAATGGTATGATAAGCAGGATGTGACATTGGGAGGTTAAAAAGCCTCCCCTGTACATTTTAAAAGATTATTTAACAGACAATTCCATAATAACATTTGGGGAAACGGACACTTCTGTATGGGTTTCCACAAAACCTAAATGTTTAAAACAATCTATAGCATTTTGATTTTTCTTATCACAGGTCAAAGTGATTTTATCCAATTTTCTTAAATGACAAAGTTCAATATAATTTTTTAATAAGGAAGAAAAAATCCCTTTTCGTCTAAAATCTTTATGGATATGAATTGTATCGAGCCGCAAAGATTTATCGGACTCAAATATTTTTGAAAATCCTGCGAAAGTGTAGTCATAAGACAGCAGAAAATATTCGAAATCATTTCCAATATCATCACAAATGCTTTCGGGAAGAAGAGCGGTGTCCAAAAGGTCTTCCGTCACAGCGCATAGAGAATAGACGAGTTCCTCATTTGTCACAGGAATAATTCGTAAGTTCTTCATTTCTTTGTTCTCCTCTTAATAGTTTATAGAAAATTTTCTTGTTGTGTCTGTTAAGACAATGGTATTATATTGAATAAGAATGAAAAAAAGAAACAAGAGGTTTCGGCAAAATGGAGGCGTTATATGAGTGGGTTCGTAGAATTGAAAGACGTGAAAAAGATATATAAAATGGGAGAAGTGGAAATTCACGCGGTAGCAGGGATTAACTTTGAGATTAAAAAGGGAGAATTTGCAGTTGTTGTCGGAGCGAGCGGAGCGGGGAAAACGACAGTCCTAAATATTCTCGGGGGAATGGACACGGCGACAAGCGGAGAAGTCCTAGTAGACGGAAATGATATAACAAAATACAATGGGAAAAAATTGACGGCGTACAGAAGAGATGATATAGGGTTTGTCTTTCAGTTTTATAACCTTGTTCCCAATTTGACTGCGTTGGAAAATGTGGAACTGGCATTACAGATTTGTAAAAATCCTCTTGATGCAGGGAGTGTTTTGAAGGAAGTGGGATTGGGCGAAAGGCTTAATAATTTCCCGGCGCAGTTGTCGGGCGGAGAGCAGCAGAGAGTTTCTATTGCGAGAGCATTGGCAAAAAATCCTAAGTTATTATTATGTGACGAGCCGACAGGGGCATTGGATTACAATACAGGTAAGGCGATACTGACTTTGTTGCAGGATACTTGTAGGAAAAAGGGAATGACGGTTATTTTAATTACCCATAACTCTGCGATAGCGCCGATGGCAGACAGAGTTATTCATATAAAGAACGGGAAAGTTTCTAAGATAGAGGAAAACAAAAATCCTATTCCAATAGAAGAGATTGAGTGGTAGATACAGATGAAGAAAAAGGCATTGAGAAAAGATTTTTACATGGAGATAAGACGGAGTTTAGGTCGTTTTTTATCGATTTTTTTCATTGTGGCTCTCGGAGTTTCCTTTTTTTCGGGAATACGTGCGGCAGAGCCGGATATGAGATTTTCCGCAGATGCGTATTTTGACGAACATCATTTGGCGGATGTGAAAGTGATAAGTACATTTGGGTTGACGAAAAAGGATATAGACGCCATTCGTCAGGTGGACGGCGTGAAAAATGTAGAGTATGGCTACAGTACAGACGCCATGTGTCAGTTAAAAGACAGTGAAAAAGTTGTACATGTTATGTCCAATCTTCCTACAATGAATCAGGTGGACGTATTGAAAGGAAGAATGCCAAAGAAAGAGAATGAATGTTTTATGGACATTGATTTTATGAAAATGGCAGGATATAAAGTGGGAGATACGGTAAGACTGAAGTCGGGGACGGACGAAGGTTTGGATAAGACGCTTAAGTATTCTTCCTACAAGATTGTAGGGGCAGGAAGCAGTCCGTGTTATATTTCCTTTGAGAGAGGAAGCAGTATGATTGGCACGGGTGAAGTGAGCGGGTTTATCGTAGTAACGCCGGAAACGTTTTTGACAGATGTGTATACAGAATGCCTTGTGGAAGTGGAAGGTGCAAAAGAGGAAGTTGCTTTTACAAGGGAATATGAGTCTAAAGTCGAAAAAGTGACTGAGAAGATAGAGAAAATTGCGGGCGTACAGTGTCAGGAGAGAGCGTCTGATATTCTATCGGAAGCACAGGAAAAGGTTTCTCAGTCAGAAAAGGATTTGAATAAGGCGAAAGAAACGGCAAAAGAAGAACTGGCAGCCGCACAGAAGAAAATCTCTGACGGGGAAAAGCAACTGGCAGACGGAAAGAAACAATTGACAGACGGCAAAAATGCTATTGTCGAGGCGAAGAAAACCATTTCTGACAAGGAAGCGGAGTTAGCGAAAGCGAAGAAACAGTATGAAACAGGTGTCAGCCGATTGCAGCAGGGAAAGAAAACGCTGGTGGAGAAAGAGTCGGAGTTTCAAAAACAGTATGCACAAGCCCAGCAGGGAATAACGACATTGCGTGGGACTATACAGGCGTTAGAGAAAACGCTGACAGAACAGAAAAGCCAATATACCGCCATTCAGAAAAAGATAGAAAGTTTACATCCTGAAATTCCTGAGGAACAAGCACAGATAGAGGCATTGAAAAAGCAACTGGCTGTTCTCGAAAGCGCTATACAGAAAATAGAGGGACAGTTATCGGTGTTAAAAGGACAGTTACAGGAAATTGAAATGAAATTTTCCGCAGGGCAAAATGTGATTAATCGGGCGAAAAAAGAGATTGCCCATAATGAAGAAGTGTTGAAAAAAGCAGAAATGCAGATTACTTCAGGGGAAAAACAGTTACAGCAGGGAAAAAAAGAATTAACTACGAAAGAAAAAGAATTGGATAAGGCACAATCTGTAATCGAAACAAGCGAAAAAGAACTGGCTAAAGGGAAAGAGGAATATCTCAAGGCAAAAGAAGAAACAGAAACAAAGATTTCTGATGGGGAGAAGCAGATTGCAGATGCGAAAAAGGAAATAGAAAAACTTGGAACGCCGAAATGGTATGTGAATAATCGTGATACATTTCCTGAATACAGCGGTTATGGGGATAATGCGGAGAGAATCAAGGCAATCGGAAAAGTTTTCCCGCTAATCTTTTTCCTTGTGGCAACGTTAATCAGTCTGACAACAATGACTCGTATGGTTGAAGAGCAGAGAACGCAGATAGGAACGATGAAAGCGCTTGGATACAGCCGTCTTGCCATTGCGGGAAAATATATGGGATATGCGCTGATAGCCACAGTAGGCGGAAGCATTGTCGGGGTTCTGATTGGGGAAAAGTTATATCCGTATGTAATTGTATTTGCTTATCAGATTATGTATGTACATATGCCGGATATCGTTATTCCGTATAATATGAAATATGCCGTTATGGCAACGATAGCGGCGGTTGCCTGTACAATGTTTGCCACAATACTTGCCTGTTATAAAGAATTGGCGGAACAGCCGGCGGTACTGATGCGTCCGCCGTCACCAAAACAGGGGAAAAGAGTATTTTTGGAAAAAGTTCCGTTTGTATGGAAAAGACTTAGTTTTATTTGGAAATCGACAATCCGAAATTTAATTCGCTATAAAAAACGATTTTTCATGACGGTATTTGGTATCGGCGGCTGTATGGCGCTCATTTTAGTCGGATATGGATTGAAAGATTCTATTTTCAATATCAGCGTTATTCAGTATGAAGAAATACAACAGTATAATTTGCAGGCATTATTAAATGCAGAGGCTTCTGATGAGGAAAAACAAGCGTTAGAAATTTATAAAAAGAACCAAAGTGAAATCAAAGATTCGCTGGACATTTATATGAAAAATGTTAAAGTCGGCAAAGGAAATACAGAGAAAGACGTTTACCTGTATGTTCCGTCAGATGTAAAGAAATTTGACAATTTTGTTCAACTGAAAGACAGAAAAACGGACAAAAAATATAAACTTACGGAAGACGGTGCGGTTTTAACCGAAAAAATGGCGAAAACATTGGAAGTTGAAACAGGGGATAAGATTTTTATCAAAGATGAGGACGGGCAGAAAAAAGAAGTTACGGTCACCGCAATTTGTGAAAATTATATGGGACACTATCTTTATCTGACAAAGGGAACATATGAAAATTTATATGGCGAAACGCCGACTTTCAACAGTGAACTTTATAAATTAAAAAATACAGATGAAAAGACAACATTGCAGATTGGCGAAGATATGTTGGAAACGAAAGCGGTAATGAATATGCAGTATACGGACAGCCTCCGTACCCGCATAGATGATATGCTGAAAACATTGGACAGTGTTATTGTTGTTCTTATTGCGGCGGCAGGAATGCTTGCGTTTGTCGTTTTATACAATTTGAATAACATTAATATTACAGAACGAAAGAGAGAACTGGCAACAATTAAAGTGCTGGGATTTTATGACGGAGAAGTGGCGGCATATGTTTATAGAGAAAATATTTTGCTGACACTCATCGGTTCGATTGCAGGGTGCGGATTAGGGTATCTGCTTCATCGGTTTGTTATTGTTACGGTGGAAATTGATGACGTTATGTTTGGCAGAAATATCAACTTTATCAGTTATGTGATAGCGCTGTTATTTACATTCGGATTTTCCGCTTTTGTCAACTGGGTAATGTATTATAAACTGAAAAAGATTGATATGGTGGAATCGTTGAAGAGTGTGGAATAACGCATTTTAGAAAAACTTTATACTCTTTATAATTTTATTAGCACTCATTTTTGATGAGTGCTAATTTTCTGTTGACATTTTAAAATAAGGGTATTAATATATCAGTTAGGCAATAAAAGAAAAAGGAGTTGTTATAAATGGGAGCAAAACACGGAAATCTTTCTATTAACAGTGAAAATATTTTTCCGATTATTAAAAAATGGATGTATTCAGACCACGATATTTTTGTTCGTGAATTAATTTCAAACGGTTGTGATGCAATCACAAAATTGAAAAAGTTGGATATGATGGGTGAATATTCTATTCCGGAAGATTATAAGGCAAAAATAGAAGTTGTTGTAAATCCGGAAGAGAAAACATTGAAATTTATCGATACCGGTATTGGTATGACAGCAGATGAAGTGGAAGAGTATATTACACAGATTGCTTTTTCAGGGGCAACAGAATTTCTTGAAAAATATAAAGATAAAACAACTGAAGACGATATGATAGGACACTTTGGATTAGGGTTCTATTCTGCATTTATGGTTGCGGACGAAGTACATATCGATACTCTTTCTTACAAAGAAGGCGCTGCGCCTGTACATTGGACTTGTGACGGCGGAACAGAATATGATATGGAAGAGGGAACAAAGAACACGGTAGGAACAGAAATTACTCTTTTCCTAAATGAGGACAGCGTAGCATTTTCTAATGAATATCGCGTAAGAGAAGTGATTGAGAAATACTGTTCTTTCATGCCGGTTGAAATTTTCTTATCAAGAGAAAATGCGGAACAGGAATACGAAACAATTTTAGAGTCTGAACTTCGCGACGACGATGTAGTTGTTGAACATATCCATGAAGAAGCAAAAATGGAAGAAAAAGAAAATGAAAACGGCGAAAAAGAAATGGTAGAGGTTTCACCTGCCGTTGATAAAGTGAAAATCAACAAACGTCCGGTATCATTAAGTGATACTACACCGCTTTGGAGTAAACATCCAAACGAATGTACAAAAGAAGAATATATTGATTTCTACAGAAAAGTGTTTATGGATTACAAAGAACCATTGTTTTGGATTCATTTAAACATGGACTATCCATTCAATTTAAAAGGAATTTTATACTTCCCGAAAATCAATACAGAGTATGAATCTATCGAAGGAACAATTAAATTGTACAACAATCAGGTATTTATCGCAGATAATATTAAGGAAGTTATTCCTGAGTTCCTTATGTTGTTAAAAGGTGTTATTGACTGTCCTGATTTACCGTTAAACGTATCGAGAAGTGCATTACAGAATGACGGATTTGTAAATAAAATCGCAGACTACATTTCTAAAAAGGTGGCAGATAAATTATCGGGAATGTGTAAGACAGACAGAGAGTCCTATGAAAAATATTGGGATGATATTAGTCCGTTTATCAAATTCGGCTGCTTAAAAGATGAAAAATTCTGCGATAAAATGAGCGATTATATTTTATTCAAGAATTTAGACCATAAATATATGACGTTAAAAGACCTTGTTCCAGAGGAAGAAAAGACAGAAGAAAATGCTGAGGAAAAGGCAGAAGAGAAAGAAAAAACAACGATTTATTATGTGACTGACGAGCAGCAGCAGAGCCAGTACATCAATATGTTCAAAAAAGAAGGAATGGATGCAGTACTTCTTACGCACAACATTGATTCTGCGTTTATCTCACAGTTGGAACAGAGAAATCAGAATGTAAAATTCCAGCGTATTGATGCGGATTTGACAGAAGGACTTAAAGAGGACGTTTCGGAAGAAGATGCGAAGGCATTGGAAGAAAAGAAAGAAACGTTGACAGAAGTATTTAGAAAAGCGTTATCAAATGATAAATTGGAAGTCAAAGTGGAAAAACTGAAACATGAAAATGTAGCGGCAATGGTTACATTATCAGAAGAGTCCAGACGTATGCAGGAAATGATGAGAATGTACAATATGTACGGAATGGATCCGTCTATGTTTGGAACAGACGTAACACTTGTGTTAAATGCAAACCACCCATTAGTACAGTATGTATTGGAAAATAAAGAGGGTGAACATACACCGATGTTCTGTCAGCAGTTGTATGATTTGGCAATGCTCAGCAATAAACCACTCAATCCGGAAGAGATGACAGCATTTATCAACAGAAGTAATGAAATTATGATGTTGTTAGCAAAATAATAGAATAAGTTGAAGAGTTAAAGGCGTTGAAATAAATTCATGTGAATTGTTTCAACGCCTTTTGCTATACATTACCGTTGTATTTTTTGAGCAATATCACTGAAAATAGAAAATATATATTCCGAAATTTGACATTAATCGACAAAAATAATATAATTAATTAAAAATACAATTATGAGGAGGAAGTAGTATGGCAAAATTTTGTACGAAATGTGGAAGAAAGTTAGAAGAAGGCGAAGTTTGTACTTGTCAGCAGGAGAGTAACACTTATGCAGAACAGCAGACACCTGTATCGGATGAGACTGTACAACAGCCGAGAGAACCGCAGCCGGAAAGTTGGAACCAAGGACAGCAGACGGCAAATGCGACAGGTGAGAAAACAAAAGAAGCGGAATGGATTAGTCAGAAAAGTACGATTGTAGTAAACGAAACGAAGAACGTATTTGCTAAAATTATTCCATTGCTAAAGCATCCTGTTACAGAAACAAAGAAAATTGCAGACGGTAAATCAAGTGTACCCGGAATTGAATTTATAGCGATTAAGGCAGTGGTCGTTCTTATTTTCACAATTATTATGCTTGTGAGAATAGATTCAACATTGGGCGGATTTGTGGAGATACCAAAAGCGACTATCATCATTATGGCGATTCTTTTGACTTTGGGAGCAGATTGCCTTGAAGCGTTGATGTTGAAAGTGTTCTCAGGGGTGTTTAACGGCGTGACAGAGCAAAGTGCAATGTTTTCTGTTGTAGGAACGAGAGCCTTATATGAAACAATTGTTTGGATTGTAGTGGGAATTGTAGGTTTGTTATCAGCAAGTTTTGGACTTATTCTTTTCGGATTGGCAGCGGTTTTATTCCCAATAGTTGAATTTGGAAGTTATCGTACACTTGTGCAGACAAGCGAAGACCGTAAAGTTTATGCATATTTTGTTGCGAAAGTAATTATGACGGTAATCCTTTACAGTGTAATGTATTTGTTTGCAAAAGAAGTTTTATCAAGTGTATTGGGAGCAGCCTTGGGCGGATTAATGCACTTTTAGAATACGTTAGAAAAAGGAGTTGGCATTATGGGAGGAAAGAAAAAAGTAATTGCTGTTGTACTTGGCATTATTGATGTGTTACTCGTTGTTGCACTTGTATCTACATTTTTCATTACGGGTAGTGCAGAGAAATCGGTTAAGGCAAAGTGGAATGAAAAGTTTAAACCGAATGCGCCTACATATGCGGAGATAGATGAAACAGAGGAATATCAGTCAAATAAGAAGATTTCGTTTGACGGAAAGAAAATTACGGCTACAGGCAGTACGGCAGAGAAAAATACGGCAGAGCCAAAAGCGGAATTGGTATTTCCTGAAAGTGATAAGGCATTGCTTACCGATGAGCAGATTAATGAAAAAGTAAAAGATAAACAGACACTCAGACTGGCAATTAATGAAATCTATGCACGGCACGGTTATCAGTTTACGGCAGAGGAATATACAAACCACTTCAATCAATTTGATTGGTACAAAAATATGCCAAAAGAGGCGGATATGAATAAAGTCAGTGCGGGCTTTTCTGAGATAGAAAAGAAAAATGTGGAAAAATTACAGGCATACTCAAATACGAAAGGCTGGTCTTAAGGGGGTGAAGAGATGTTTTGTGCAAATTGCGGAGCAAAATGTGGAGATGAAGATTTATTTTGCGGAGAATGTGGTGCTTCTTTAGCGGAGTATCGGGAAGAAAATGATAATGCCGCAGTGGAAAAAGAAGCGGACGAACAGTTTGAAAGAAGTGTGGAAATGCCTGCACAGAAACCAAAAGTTTCTAAAATGAGTTTGCTTTTGGTTGCAGAAGCGGTTATTATGGCAGCGTTGGTAGTCGGTATTTATTTTTCCTTAGATAAGAAATACTCGGCAGAAACAACGGCGTTAGAATACTGGAAGGCAAAGGCAGGATGTGAATGGAGTAAAGTATACGACTGTTATTCTTTTGGCAAGGAAGAGATGTTAAGTAAACAGATGTATGTGAATGCACATGCACAGGACGATAAGCCGATAAAATATCAGTCAGTAGAAGCGAAAGCAAGCCGCAATTCAAAAGATGCAGACACGGTTACATATGGAATAACATATCGGGAAACAGGAAGCGGAGATGAAGAATATGAAACAGTTTCTCTTATAAAAGGAGAGAAAAAGTTTTTATTTTGGAATGAATGGAATGTAGTTCCTGAAGACGAGGTTATTAACGAATGGAGCATAACCGTTCCTGAAAATGCAACAGTAAAATTAAACGGCGAGAAAATCGAGGACAGCAAATCTTCTGAACAGGAGGGCATGAAGCAGGCAACAATTCCTAGTCTGTTTCAAGGACAATATCAGTTGGAAGTGTCGGAAGAAGGAATGGAATCTTACAGAGATATTATAGAGATAGATTCGGCTACCTTTGGAGAAAGTATTACGCTTGTTCCGACGGAAGAAGAAAAAGAAAAATTAGCGGAGCAGTTTGGAAAAGATTTAGAGAAAATTCTAACTTCAGCAGTTGCTAAAGAAGATTTTAGCAAAATGAGAGAACTTTTTTCAGAGGAAGCAATGAAACGTTCCTTTATCAAATCCTCTTATGAAGAACTTTACAGGATTATGGACACGGAGGGTACAGTAATTCAATCTTTTGATATTTCCGATATTAAAATGACTTTGGAGAATTATTACGACAACAAATTGTCATTCGATGTTTCTATGAAAATTAAGACAACTTCTAAAAGATTTTGGTCAGAACAACCGGAAACAGAAGAAAAGGAAAGTGAAGAAACAGTAACGTACGTTAAGGAAAAAGACGGCTGGAAATTGCAAAATTTTCCGATTTCATACTACGATCTTCTCTATTAAAAAAGGACACTCAGTGTCCTTTTTTAATAGAGAATTATTTGAAATAAGCATCAATTCCATCAGCAATTCCCGAAACCATGCGATGTTGTATATCCGAATTTTGCATGGCTTTGTCTTCTGACGGATTTGTCATAAATCCCAGTTCAATGATAGTAACGGGAAGTTTGCACCAGTTAATACCGCTCATTGTGTCGCTTGTAAGTACACCTCTGTTTTTAAAACCGGTTGCGTTGCAGTAAGAGGAGAGGACAGACTCGGAAAGTTTGCGGGAGGCGTCAGCAATCTCTTTTACATAACGGTTATTTTTGGAGGGGGCTATAGTGAGAGCGCCGGACACCGATTGATTGTTATCGCCGTTTGCGTGTACACGGATAAAAATATCGGCGTTGGAGCGGTTGGCAATTTCAGCACGCTCGGCATTGCTGATGTTGACATCATTTTTCTCTCGAATCATAATAACCTGATAGCCACGCTCTAATAATTCCTGTTTCAATAAAAGGGAAATATCTAAGGTAAGTTGATACTCAGGAACTTTTGTGGATATTCCGGAAGTACCTCCGGCAACTTTTGCTTTCATTTCAGAAGCATTCGGTCCGATTGGCTCACGCTCACTATTTCCTTTTTGCTGGTGACCTGCATCAATTACAACCGTATGTTGTTTTGGTTTTGCCGGAGTGATTTTAGGCAATGTGAGTTTAGGAAGTAGAGTTTTTGGAGGTTGTATGTTAGTTAGTGTTGATGCTGCTAAGGAAGAGGAACAGCCTGATAAAACAAGACAAAAGCCGATCAGTATAAAAATCTTTTTCAATCTTTTCATTTACATCACCTCAAATCCAATCTCTTTCTGTGTAAAGAACTTCTGCACCATTTTATCCCAAGCCTCTTCCAAAGACTTGTCCATAGTGAAAAGGTTCATGGAAGTTCCGGTGACACATTTCAGAGAAGTACCGTCGTAAGAAATATTCAAATATAATCCCTGAACGTCCTGTGGGGTAAAGGATAAATCCTGCTGTTTTAAAAGTTTTTCGATATTAGGTTCAGATAACCCAAACACAAATTTAAAACGGAGGGGAGTGCGTTTTCCGCGGATAAGGGAGAAGCAATATTCTCTCAAATCTTTCCACAAAGAATAAGTGCGTTCTGGAACCATATCTTTGTCGAAAAAATCTTTTTGCAGTCTTCCGTTCATTGTAAAAGTATTAAATGTAACAATTTCTCCTTCCACGAAAAGGAAAGTGTCAAATGTTTCGGAGAGAAGAAGTTTTGACATAAACTCCTTCACCTCAGGAATAGATAATAAAATCATATTTACCTCCGTTTCAGAAAATAGATACCAAGTCCGAGTGTGATAAATTCAGCCAAAGGCACGGCAGCCCATATTCCCGTTACGCCGAAGAAGAGAGGAAGAATATAGACGAACGCTATACTCAGTACGCAACTTTTCATCAGACAGAGAAAAAGGGAAATCTGCGGTTTTACTGTGGACTGAAAATATCCGACAATAAACATATTAAGCCCGATAACAAAAAATCCCGTAAAGTAAATGCGGATTGCCGTCGGGGAAAGCGCCAGTATTTCAGCGTTAGGGTTCAGGAAAATATTTGTAAACATATTCGGAACAATTAAGCCGAGTATGGCAGGGACAGAACAGATAAGAAAAGCGGTTCTAAGCCCTAATTTTTTTACGATGTGAATACGGTTATATAATCCTGCACCGTGATTGATAGAAATAATCGGTTGGGAAGCCTGATTGATTCCGTTGCACAGACAAATAACAACAATAGATGTATTTGCGATAACACCGTACATCGCTACCCCCACATCGCCGATATATTTTAAAATTTGTATGTTGAAGAAAAACATAACAACTCCGGAGGACATTTCTAAAATAAAACTGGTAAATCCGTTTTGAAAAATCTGTTTTACAAAGGAAAAGGAAAGTCCGTTTAATGTAAAATGCAACCCATTTTTCTTGGAGAAAAAATGGAAAAGCAGAATGCAGGTTGTAATGGTTGTTCCGATAACGCTTGCAATGGAAGCCCCTGCCATTTTCATATCAAAAGTAAAAACGAAAAGAATATCCAAAAATACATTTGAAATTCCTCCGGTTACAACGGCAAACATAGAAAGTTTAGGCGCACCGTCATTTCGGACAAAGGTTTGCAAAAATGTGGAGAAGGAGAAAAATCCAAGTCCCCATATCACGTAAGGCGCATAGTCCATAATGTATGGCAAAGTGACTTTTGTTGCACCTAGAAAGCGTGCAATATCTTCCATAAAAATAAGAAAGAGTACCATATAAAGAATGCTTGTAACTGCATTTAACAGTACGGCGGTAGTGAAATATCGGTCTCCGGTTTGATTATCGCCTTTTCCGCGGGCGATAGACATTAATACGGAACCGCCGACACCGAATAATAATCCTGTTCCGAAGAAAACGTTAAAAAGCGGCAATACGATATTTAAGGCAGCCATTGCGTCCGCTCCGATGCCTTTTCCGATAATAATCGTATCTGCCAATACATAAATAGACGTTACCATTGTTCCGCATATGGATGGGAAAAGGTAACGAAAAAAGATTTTGGAAACAGGTTCTTCCGTAAATGATTTGATATTCATAATCTGCTCCTTTTTGAGATTTACTATGGGCTATATTATAGCAGAAACATTGACTTTTTGAAAGTAAAACAGTATCATAAACCTATGCGTTTAAATAGCGGGGAGAAAGAAAAATGAAAGAAGAATTAATTCGTTTAAATAAATTTTTAAGTGAGGCCGGCGTCTGTTCAAGACGGGAGGCAGACAGGCTGATAGAGGCGGGCAAAGTTTTTGTGGACGGCAGACGTGCGGAAACAGGCATGAAAGTTTCGCCCAATCAGGAAGTGAAAGTCGGAAAGAAAGTTGTCAGTAAAGGCAATGAAATGGTACTTTTGGCGGTCAATAAACCGGTGGGGATTGTCTGCACGGAGGAAAAGAAAGAGAAAAACAATATTATCCGCTTTCTGAATTATCCGACAAGGGTAACGTATATCGGACGATTGGATAAAGACTCGGAAGGGCTTTTGCTTATGACGAACAACGGCGACATTATTAATAAAATGATGCGGGCGGGAAACCGACATGAGAAAGAGTACAAAGTAACGGTCAATAGACCGATTACACCGGAATTTATTGAGAAAATGGGGCAGGGCGTTCCGATTTTAGATACGGTGACAAGACCGTGTAAAGTAAAGGCTATCGGAAAATATAAATTCAATATTATATTAACGCAAGGGTTAAACAGGCAAATTCGCAGAATGTGTGAATATTTTGGCTACAAGGTGACAAGACTGGAAAGAGTGCGTGTGATGAATATTGAATTGGGCAATCTGAAATCAGGCGAGTATAGAAAAGTGACGGATGCAGAAATAAAAGAATTGTATGAGTTGATTAAAGATTCATCAAATGAGACCGTTATGGAACAGGAGTTAAGGCATGACAGATAAAAGAAAGCGTATGCAGGAATTGATTACACTCTTGAATGAGGCGGGAAAAGCCTACTATCAGGGTGCGACAGAAATCATGAGTAATTTTCAATATGATAAATTATATGACGAGTTGGCTGCGTTGGAAAAAGAATTAAATGTGACTCTTTCCAACAGTCCGACAGTTAATGTAGGATATGAGGTTTTAAGCGAATTGCCAAAAGAAAGGCATGAGAAGCCGATGTTGTCTTTAGATAAGACAAAGGAAATCAGCGGTCTGAAAGATTTTTTGGGAAATCAGAAAGCGATTATTTCGTGGAAGTTAGACGGCTTGACAATTGTTCTCACCTATCGTGACGGTGAACTGCAGAAAGCGGTAACACGAGGAAACGGGGAAGTGGGAGAAGTTATCACGAACAATGCAAAAGTGTTTAAAAATATTCCGCTTCACATTTCTTATAAAGGTGAATTGGTACTTCGCGGGGAAGCGGTTATCGGTTACAAAGATTTTGAAAGAATTAATGAAGAAATCGAAGATGTGGACGCCAAGTATAAAAATCCGCGAAACTTATGCAGCGGTTCTGTGCGACAGTTAAATAATGAAATTACTGCGAAGAGAAATGTAAAGTTTTTTGCATTTTCTCTTGTGAAAGCGGATGGTGTTGATTTTAAAAATTCAAGAAATGAGCAGATGCGCTGGCTTTCGGAACAGGGATTTGATGTGGTGGAGCATGAGGAAGTGACAATTGCGGATATTGAAGGAAAAGTAGAAATGTTTGCACATAAGATTGAAGACAATGACTTCCCGTCTGACGGACTTGTGCTTGTATATGATGATATTGCGTACGGGCAGTCGCTTGGAACAACGGCGAAATTTCCGAGAGATTCATTTGCGTTTAAATGGGCGGACGAAATTCGGGAAACAACTCTTCAGGAGATTGAATGGAGTCCGTCAAGAACAGGGTTGATTAATCCGGTAGCCATATTTGATTCGGTGGAATTGGAGGGAACGACTGTAAGTCGTGCAAGTGTCCACAATATCAGTATTATGGAAGAACTGGAACTTGGCATTGGAGATACAATACAGGTATACAAAGCGAACATGATTATTCCGCAGATTGCAGAAAATCTGACAAGAAGCGGAGTGAAAGATATCCCTGAAGTTTGTCCGGTGTGTAAAGAAAAAACAGAAATTAAAAAAATAAATAATGCAAAGGCACTCTACTGTACAAATCCGGAATGTCAGGCGAAACGAATTAAATCCTTTGCGCTTTTTGCCAGCAGAGATGCCTTAAATATTGACGGAATGTCGGAGGCAACTTTAGAAAAATTCATATTGGAAGGTTTTATCAAAGAATATGCGGACGTTTTTCATTTAGACCGATATGAAGAAGAAATAAAATCAATGGAAGGATTTGGGGAAAAGTCTTATAATAAATTGCAGGCGAGTGTGGAAAAAGCGAGAACGACAACTTTGCCGAAAGTGATTTACAGCCTTGGTATTGCCAATATCGGTTTGTCAAATGCGAAGATGATTTGTAAAGAGTTTCATAATAATATAGAGGAAATTATAAATGCCACGCCGGAAAGATTAAATCAGATTGACGGCGTGGGAGAAGTGATTGCAGGAACATTTGTGGAATATTTTTCCGTAGAAAAACATAGAAAAGAGTTTGCACATCTTCTTCAGGAAGTTGTCATTCCAAAAGAAAACGCGGAGGAAGACAGACAGATTTTTGAAGGTATTCAGTTTGTTATTACCGGAAGCGTAAATCACTTTGCAAATCGCAATGCGGTGAAAGAAGTAATTGAGAGTAAAGGCGGAAAAGTCACAGGAAGCGTTACTTCTAAGACAAATTATTTAATTAACAACGATACAGCATCAACTTCTTCTAAAAATAAAAAGGCGAGGGAATTGGGAATACCGATTATTTCGGAAGAAGAATTTTTAGAAATGTTAAGAGAGGGATAATATGTTAGAGAACGAAAACAATGTAAAAGAAACTGAATTACAGGAAACAAACGATAAAAAAGAAGATGAATATGAAAAATTTTGTTTTATGTGCAGACGTCCTGAAAGTGTGGCAGGGAAAATGATTGAACTGCCAAATCACATTCATGTATGTTCGGACTGTATGCAGAAAAGTTTTGATGCAATGAACAACGGGCAGATTGACTATAGCAAATTGATGAACATACCGGGGATACAGGTAATGAATGTGGATGATTTGGAAAATATGATTCCAAAACAGCAGACGGTAAAGAAGAAAAAGCCGAAAAAAGAAGCAAAACCGGCTTTAGATATAAAAAACATTCCTGCACCGCATAAAATCAAAGCGAGTTTAGATGAATATATCGTAGGGCAGGAACATGCCAAAAAGGCTATGGCAGTTGCGGTTTACAATCATTATAAAAGGGTTGCTACAAATACAATGGATGACATTGAGATTGAAAAATCAAATATGTTGATGATTGGACCTACAGGATGCGGAAAGACATATCTTGTAAAAACATTGGCACGTCTTCTTGACGTACCTTTGGCAATTACGGATGCCACTTCTCTGACGGAAGCGGGATATATCGGTGACGATATTGAGAGTGTCGTTTCTAAATTGTTGGCGGCAGCAGACAATGATGTGGAAAAGGCAGAACAGGGAATTATTTTTATTGATGAAATTGATAAAATTGCGAAGAAGAAAAATACAAACCAAAGAGATGTGAGCGGGGAGTCCGTGCAGCAGGGAATGTTGAAATTATTGGAGGGAAGCGATGTAGAAGTTCCGGTTGGAGCAAACAGCAAAAATGCAATGGTTCCACTGACAACCGTCAATACAAAAAATATTCTGTTCATTTGCGGTGGGGCATTTCCTGACTTGGAGGAAATTATTAAGGAACGTCTGAACAAGCAGGCATCTGTTGGATTTATGGCAGATTTAAAAGATAAATACAATAATGATAAGAACCTTCTGGAAAAAGTGGAGGTGGAAGATCTTAGAAACTTCGGTATGATTCCTGAATTTATCGGACGTCTTCCTGTCATTTTCACTTTACAGGGATTGGATAAAGAAAAACTTGTAAGAATTTTAAAAGAACCGAAAAATGCAATTTTAAAACAGTATAAAAAATTGCTTGCATTAGATGAAGTAAAATTAGAGTTTGATGATGAAGCGCTCGGTGCAATCGCGGAAAGAGCAATGAAAAAAGATACGGGTGCGAGAGCGTTAAGAGCAATTATTGAAGAATTTATGCTTGATATTATGTATGAAATTCCAAAAGACGATAATATCGGTCAGGTAACCATTACAAAGGCGTACATAGAGGGGACGGGCGGTCCGATTATCACGCTTCGCGGACAGTCTGCTATTGAGCAAAAGTCATAAAGAAAATGAAAAAATATAAAAATGAGCGAAAAAGGATAGAAATTTTGTGAAAAATGACGGTTGCAAAACATCTCCGTGGGGTGTAGTCTGAATAAGGTTTTTAAGAGAAGAGAAAATAGACAAGGAGATGTAGACATGGAAGAGTATCGTTATTTGTTAGACGTTGCAATCATTCTTTTGAGTACAAAAGTACTTGGACTTGCAACGAGAAGAGTACAAATGCCACAGGTAGTAGGAGCGCTATTGGCGGGACTTGTATTAGGGCCGGCAATGCTTGGCATATTAACGGAAACCAGTTTCATTCACGAAATTGCAGAAATCGGTGTTATTGTCCTGATGTTCTGTGCGGGTATGGAAACGGATATTAAGGAATTAAAAGAGAGCGGAAAGGCATCGTTTGTAATCGCACTTTGCGGTGTTATTGTTCCGTTAATCGGAGGATTTGCGATTGCGTATTTCTTCAATAAACCGGAATTGATTTCATCAGATGCAAGCTGCAGTATCTTTTTACAGAATATTTTCATCGGAATTATTTTAACGGCAACATCTGTAAGTATTACGGTAGAAACATTGAAAGAACTTGGAAAATTAAAAACACGTTCAGGAAACGCGATTTTAGGTGCAGCTATTATCGATGATATTTTAGGTATTATTGCCCTTACAATCGTAACAAGTATGGCAGATTCTTCTGTAAGTATCGGAGTTGTATTACTAAAAATTGCAGGATTTTTCGTATTTGCGGGTATTATCGGTGTTCTGTTTTACAAATTGTTCAAAAAGTGGAGCGAAACATCACACAAACCACTTAGAAGACACGCAATTATTGCGTTTGTATTCTGTTTGTTAATGGCATTTATCGCCGAGGTGGGATTTGGAGTTGCAGATATTACAGGTGCATTTATTGCAGGTCTGATTATTTCAAATACATCACGTTCGGCTTTCGTAGCATCAAAGTTTGACACATTATCTTATATGTTATTGTCGCCAATCTTTTTTGCCAGCATCGGTTTAAAAGTTGTATTACCGAAAATGTCAGTTGCGGTTGTTGTGTTCGCCGTATTACTATGTATTATTGCTATTTTGACAAAGATTGTCGGTTGTGGTTTGGGAGCAAAACTTTGCGGATATGAAAATTATCAGTGCAAACGAATTGGAGTCGGTATGATTTCACGTGGTGAGGTTGCATTGATTGTAGCAAGTAAAGGTGAGGCTTTAGGTCTTTTGGGATCGAATTTCTTAGGACCTGTTATTATTGTTGTTGTCATTACAACAATCATTACACCGATTTTATTAAAACTTGTATTCAAATCAGCGCCGGCAGATGCACAGCCGTCAGATTATGCAGGAAGCAATAAGTTTGCGGAATATGATGACAGTGTTCGTGGTATGCGAGAAGAAAAAGAAATTTGGAAATAAATGTGAAAAAACAGTGAACGGGGACGTAGTCAAATGAAAAAAGACTACGTCCCCGTTCACTGTTTTTTCACATTCTCATATACTAAAAATAAAAGGGAAAATATATTGGAAAATTCATCTTTATGTAAAGAGAAAATTTTATCGGAGGATTTCAGAGATTTTATTTATGAGAGGGAAAACCCATATTTTTTAGAGCAGATTTCTAAGACGAGAGTGTGCGAGCAGGATATAGGATTTTATTACCGAACCATTTATGTGGACAAAATTTTTGGAGATCCGATAACTTTAGAGAGATTTACTTACGGAAGTATTCCGAAGTGTTATACGCTGATAGACTCAGAAACATTAAATCAGGCGGGAATTTCTCAAGTGCAGAATTATCCTACGCTGCAGTTGCAGGGCAACGGTGTGATGATCGGAATTGTCGATACGGGAATTGATTACGAAAATCTGATTTTTAGAAATACGGACGGAACAACAAGGATTGCAGGAATTTGGGATCAGACGATTCAGACGGGAAAAGAGCCGGCAGGTTTCCAATATGGAAGCGAGTATACTAGAGAAGAACTAAATGAAGCGTTACAAAGTGATACGCCAAGAGAAATTGTTCCGACAGCAGATACGGATGGACACGGTACGTTTGTGGCGAGTATAGCGGCAGGCGGTGAAAATGTAGAGGAAGATTTTCTCGGCGCAGCGCCGAGGGCGACGTTGGGGATTGTGAAATTGAAAGAAGCAAAAAAATATCTGAAACAATTTTATTTCATTAAAGAAGATGTAAAATGTTATCAGGAAAATGATATTATGCTCGGTATGAGATATTTGGAAATGCTGGCAGAGAGAAATCAGATGCCTCTTATTTTATGCATACCGCTTGGAACGAATTTAGGCGACCATAACGGAACATCTCCGCTTGGAAATCTTCTTTCCTATTATGCGAACGTACATAATATGGCGGTTGTTTTAGGGGGAGGAAATGAAGCGAATCAGCGTCATCATTATTATGGCAGACTGGAGGAAAAAAGAGAAAATGATGCGGTTGAAATTCGTGTGGAAAAAACGGGAGCCGGATTTACTTTGGAAATGTGGACGGACATTCCTAATATTTTTATGGTGACAATTACTTCTCCTGCGGGAGAAAGGATTCCGTTTCCGACAGTGAAACAAAGTGAAAGTACATCTGTGCATAGTTTTGTTTTTGAGCGGACAACGGTATACTTAGATTACAGATTGCTTGTAGAACGGACAAATTCGGAATTGGCATTCATCCGATTTGAAAATGCGGTAGAGGGAATTTGGAAAGTGGAAGTAGAAGCGATACAGGTTGCCGGCGGAATTTTCCATATGTGGCTTCCGGTGACAGAGTTTTTAGACGGGGAAGTATATTTTCTGCGTTCCAATCCCGACTGGACAATTACGGAGCCGGGGTGTGTTTGGACTGCGATGACGTCGGCAAATTATAATGGAAACAATAATAGTATTGCTATTGATTCGGGAAGAGGGTATACTAGAAACGGAAGTTTGAAACCGGATTTTGCAGCGCCCGGAGTGGATGTGACGGGGGCAATTAGCAGAAATCAATTTGCGAAAAGAAGTGGATCAAGTATTTCGGCAGCAATTACGGCAGGGGCTTCGGCATTGCTTATGGAGTGGCTTTATTATCAGTTAGGCAGACGAAACGTAGACACTTCACAGATTAAAAATCTGTTGATTTTGGGAACAAACCGCAAAGATACGGAAGAATATCCAAATAGAATATGGGGATATGGAACATTGGATTTATACAAAACATTTGATGAGTTAAGGTCATTTTAAGAAGGGAGAACAATAAAGGTGAAAGATTTTTTTGAAGATATTGTGGATAGAATTAGTGATACGGCGGAAACTGTGGGGAAAAAAGCGGGAGAAGTCGTGGAAGTGCAGAAGATTAAAGGAAAAATCCGTACTTTAGAGAGAAATAATCGAAGAGATTTCAGAGATTTGGGACGCATGGTTTATGAGCGTTATAAAAACGGAGAAGTGCAGGAGGGTGAATTTTTCGATTTATGTGAAAATATTTCCGAGAGAGAAGATGAAATCAAAGTCTGCGAACTTGAAATCGAAAGTATTAGCGAGGATTAATTATGGTAATAGTATGCTTTGCGATCATCATTGGAATTGCCGTTTTTGATTTGTGGCTGAAAAAGCAGGTGGAAAAGTGGATAAAACGCGGGGAAGAAATTCCGGTCTGCAAAGGGAAAATTTTACTCCGCCATGTGCATAACGAAGGAATGGCACTGAATTTTTTGGATAGACATCCTAAGGCGGTGAAATGGTTATCGCTTGTTTTGACCTGTATGGTTGGGTTTTATACGCTTGCTTTGTTTGGAAAAAGGAACAACGGTTTGGAAAAAATCAGTTTGAGTTTTTTGATTGGCGGTGCAGTGAGTAATCTGTATGACCGGATAAAAAGAAAATATGTTGTAGATTATATCGGTTTCCGAACAAAATGGAAAAAGTTTACGAATATTACGTTTAATGTGGGAGATTTTTCTATTTTTGTCGGGGCAATCGGAGTTATTTTGTCCGGTTTGAAAAAGTAGAGGGGAGATGCGGAAAACATCTCCTTTATTGTTGGAAAAATTCCTTGATTTGTCCTAAAATAATATTCATTAATCTTGTTCTCGCCTCCACGCTTGCCCAAGCAATATGCGGAGTGATGAAAAGTTTTCGGCTGTCCTTTATTTTTAACAAAGGATTTGTGGCAAGCATTGGTTCATTGCGAAGCACGTCCAATCCGGCAGCGGCAATCAGGTGATTTTCAAGGGCGTATGCCAAATCTTCTTCCACAACGATTGCACCTCGTCCGAGATTTAGAAAAATAGCCGAAGATTTCATCTTGGAAAATGCGGTTTCGCTCATTAAATCTCTTGTATGTTCCGTGAGAGGTGCGTGTACGGAAAGAATATCGGACCGTGAGAGCAGGGTATCAAAATCTACCTGTGTGTATCCTTCCTGAGCAGGACTTCCCGACGGGGAGTAATAGATTACCTTTGCACCGAAACACGCAGCGATTTGAGCGACATGCCGTCCGATATTGCCAAGACCGATAATCCCCCAAGTTTTTCCCTCGATTTCAGAAAATTTTTCTTCAAAATGAGTGAAGATTTTGTCGTTGACGTATCGCTCGTCTTTTACATAGTGATCATAATAATTTAATTTTTCCAATAGGTAAAAAAGCATGGCAAATGTGTGCTGTGCAACGGAGTTGGTGGAATAGCCGGCAACGTTTCGCCAAGCAATATTATTTTTGGCAAGATATTCTTTATCTAAGTTATCTGTACCTGTGGCAGTGACACAGACAAGTTTTAAATGTTTTGCCGTGTGAATTGTGGATTGGTTAATCACGGCTTTATTTAAAATGATAACGTCTGCATCTTTCACTCTGTCGGGAATTTCTTCGGCAGAGGAAAAATCATATCGAACAACTTCTCCTAATTTTTCAAAACCGGAAAGGTCAATATCATCTCCGATTGTTTTTGCATCTAAAAATATGATTTTCATTCTTTCAATCCTTTCTGATTTGTTATAAAATGATTTTATCGTTAAAAATAAAAAAAGTCTACTGGAGATGATGAAATGATACAAGATATATACCCACATATTTATAGGAATGAGTACACACCGAAGAAACCGGAGAAAGAAAGTTTTGTCTGCGTATATCGGGGAAGAGAGGTTTTGTTGAAAGACTGCGAGGAAATCGTTTTTCCCACTATTGCAGAATTAGAAAAATATGATACAGACTTTACCGAAAAATGTACATATCTTTTCTCGATTGACGGTCGGGCGTTCTATTTGGCAGAGGATTTTCAAAAAGAATCGGAAGAATATTGCTGGAAGGATACGGAGATGTTCCGCAGATTGAAACCGCAGCACCTCGCTTTTGCGGGAATTACAGGATTTCAACTGTACCGCTGGTATCAGTCCCACAGATTTTGCGGAAAATGCGGAAAGGAAATGGTTAAGGATAATAAGGAAAGAATGTTAAAATGTAAAAACTGCGGTCAAATGGAATATCCGAAAATTTCTCCGGCGGTTATTGTCGGAGTGACGGACGGAAACAGGCTTCTCATGTCAAAATACGCAGACAGAGAATATAAAAAATATGCTTTGATTGCGGGATATGCAGAAATCGGAGAAACGATTGAAGAAACGGTTAAGCGTGAAGTAATGGAGGAAGTCGGACTGAAAGTGAAAAATATCCGATTTTACAAAAGTCAGCCGTGGTCTTTTACCGATACGCTTCTTTTGGGATTTTATGCGGATTTAGACGGAGAAGATAAAATTACTTTGGACAGGGAAGAACTGGCATTGGCAGAATGGTTTGACCGTGAAGATATTCCGATAACGGAGAGGAATATCAGCCTTACAAATGAGATGATTTTGCATTTCAAGGAGGAGAAAAATATTGACAATTAATTCGGGGACGAATATACTATAATTGAAAAAGAGCGGTTGCGAATTATACTATTATAATTTGCCTCGCTCTTTTTCGATTTGGGATAAAGTAAATGGAAATAAGAAAGGAAGAGAGTATGGAAAAAAACAAAGTAAAAGAGTTTGCGATTGATATTTTGGTAGACATTGTAGGAAATCTTTTGATTGCCATTGGAGTATATAATTTTGCGGCTAACTCAGGATTCCCTGTTGCGGGAATTTCGGGAATTGCCATGATTTTTTATCACTTGTTCGGATTGCCAATCGGTACAATGACAATTATCTTAAATATTCCGATTGTTATTATGTGCTATAAATTATTGGGAAGAGGATTTCTTCTTCGTTCTCTTAAAACAATGATTATTGCATGGCCTCTTATGGACTATGTAGCGCCTATGCTTCCGGTATATTCGGGAGACAGAATGCTGTCGGCTATCTGCGTAGGAGTATTTTCGGGATTGGGATATGCCATGATTTATATGAGAAATACATCTACAGGGGGAGCAGACTTTATTATCATGTCAGTTCGTGCTTTAAGACCGCATTTATCTATTGGGAAAATTACATTTATTACGGATGTAATTATTGTAGGTCTCGGAGGAATGCTTTTTGGAGATGTGGACAGCATTATTTACGGATTGATTTTAACATACATTCTTTCTGTTGTTGTAGATAAAGTGATGTACGGCATTGATGCGGGAAAAATGACTTTGGTTGTAACGGATCACGGTCACGAAGTCGCAAAACGAATTGATGAACTTACACAGAGAGGTTCGACCTTTTTACGCGGTGTAGGAAGTTATTCGGGTGAAGAAAAATTAGTTGTCATGTGTGCTTGCAGTAATAAGGAAATGCATATGGTACAAAAAGCGGTCAAAGAAGTAGATGAAAACGCCTTTTTAGTTACAATGGAATCAAATGAAGTGAGAGGGGAAGGATTTAAACCTCACTAAGGATAAAGGAACACTAAAGTTGTCTGGGTTACAGATGATTTCGGTGTTCTTTTTTTGTATCTGATAATTATGTTTACAGTTCAGATGAAAATATAGTATAATACAGAAAAATAGAGTGATGAGAAGAAAAAGAACACACAAATAGGAGAAGAAAGGTGGCTATAGTGGGTGAACAAGCTGTGTGTAGATGTAACCGTCTAAGTGTATGAAAAAGAAAGGGAAAAATAATGAAGAGAAAACAGAAAACACTTATATCATTTTTAATGATTATGGCGATGCTGCTCGTTAATGCTCCGCAGGCTAAGGCGGAAAATAATGATCCCTATGCAAATTGGGATACGATTAAAGTATTTGAAACAACAGATGTTCACGGATATATTACAGATGTTTCAACATACAAAGAAGAAACTTTTCAATACAGACTCGCATATATTGCTAAAATTGTAAATGATGCACGGGCAAACAGTGCATACGAAGGGGTGCTTTTATTGGACGGCGGAGATATTTATCAGAGTACGCCTCATTCCAACTTAACTTTTGGAGCGCCTATGCGTGCGGCCTATGACAAAATGCAGTATGATGCGGTTGCTCTCGGAAATCATGAATTTGACTGGGATGTAAAGAAATACGCAGCAGATGAACAGGGAACAATGGCGCCTTATGAAATCGGAAATTATAAAGGCGATCCTGATATTCCGGTGTTGGCGAATAATATTTATTACAAAGAAAACGGACAGAGGGTTTCTTTTACACAGGACTATACAGTAGTAAAAAAAGGTGATTATGATATAGCGATTGTCGGATATGTGGAAGACTACACAAACGACATAAAGGCTTCTCAAATAGCACCATATAAGATTGATGCGGATTTAAACAAACTTAGCGAAAGAACAAAAGAAGTAAAAGAAAAAACAAAAGCCGATATTGTAATGGTTTTAGCACACGGCGAGCCTGAACCGATTGCGAAAGCAATGGATCCGCAAGTAGTGGATTTAGTTTTGGGCGGACATTCCCACGAGAAAAATGTGGGAACAGCGGAAAATGGAATTGACTATATTCAAGGAAATTCAAAAGCCTATGGTTATGCAACGGCAGAAGTAAAAATCAATCCGGAAAATAATGATGTGGAAGTAATTGATCCGAGTTATGTGGATACAACGGCAAAAGAAAATGTACAAAACCTATACTATCAGAATGGAAATAACCCGCATTTGGACAAAGAAATCACAAAAATCAGTCAGGCGGCATGGGACGAAGTGAAAGACGAAATGTATGAAGTGCTATGCACAGTGGACAAGAACATTACACGAGCGCCTATTCAGGAGGGGACGACAACCTCTATAGCGGGAAACTGGCTGGCAGGCTTGATGCTGGATGCAACGAAAGAACAAAATACGGTTGCGGCGTTCACAAACAGTGGTGGAATACGCACGGATATTTTGCTTGAAGAGGGAGCAGCAACAAGAGATGTTACTGTGGCAGATATTTATACAATTACTCCATTTGGAAACAGAATTTATACTTATGAAATAACAGGAAAACAAATGGCGCAGCAGTTAGAAAATGCCCTATTGGGAACAAAAGACAGTGCTAATTTTGGCGACCAATTTTCAGGAATTACGGCTACTTATGAAAAAGTGGACGGTAAAGTAAAAGTGACTTCTATTACGACAGATAGTGGAGAAGCGATCTCTATTTACGATACAGAGAAAAAATATCCTGTTTGTGTAAATGAATATTGTGCGACTTTGGACGGTTCTGTATTTAAAGATTTAAAACCGCTTGTTTCAACGGATGAGGCTCCGGTAGATAATTTAAGTGCTATTCAGGCTTTGCGTGACAGAAGAGAAGCGCAGGGACTAAAAATGGAGTTAGACACAAAAGTAAGAGCGATAGAACAGCCGGTTGGAACATATCTTGCCGAAGCGATTGCAAATTTGGAAAAAGAAGCACAATTATATAAAGTAGAAACAGTAAAATCTTCAGATATGGAAAAACTTCAGCAGTTAAGTGAAAAAGGAAAAGAATTGCTGGCAAATCCGAGTATAACTGATGAACAGAAAAATAGAGTAAATAAGGTTATGGAGCATGTGAAAGTACTTTCAGACAGAGTTGCTTTAGCAAAATCAGCGCTAGAAACAGAAAATATTAAAAAAGCAGACAAAATCAACACTTCTAATGTAAAAGTAACGGATAAAATTTTACTTGAAAATGCAAAAAAAGATTTGGAACAGGCAGAAAAATTATATAAAGGAAACTATACGGAAGAAGAGTTGAAATTATTACAGGCAAAATTGCAGCAAGTTCAGAAGAATTTAGATGCAATCCGTAAATTAGAAAATGTTACAAAACCGGAAAGCAATGGAAACGGAATGTCTAATCCAAAGACGGCTGATACGGCACAAGTAATGAGTTGGCTTATTATGATGGCGGCTGCAACAGGAAGTTTGACAGCAATGAGATATAAAAAGAGAAACTAAGACAGAGTAAGAAAAAGTAGAAAGGAAGAGTCGAGTATGGCTCTTCCTTTTTAAGATGGATTACCGTTTGCTATCATATTCCCCAAAATTCAAAAAAACTCCTCTAAAGATTCACTGTCTTTTGTAAACTCCCACTTGCCTGTACCATTTACCGCATAGTATACGGGAGAATTATCCAAACTAATATCTATACAATATGGATTTGCATTACAATTTGCAATCACGACATAATTGGGATTCCAATCCTCGATTACCGCTTTCTGTACAGGATTATAAGAATAGCCGTGTTGTCCGACAAGTAGACTTTTTTCATTCATCATCTCTTTTGGTTTCATATCTTTAATTATCCTTTCTTATCGTCATGCTCTTGATTACTTATCCATTATGTGAAATTCTGATTCTTCTATTTCCTTATATACTATATTATACCAATTTTCCATATCCACCACAATAAAATAATACTGTTCAAGCAGCCTTTTATCTGCTACAATCAACTTATAG
>URXX01000018.1 GCA_900551895.1 uncultured Lachnospiraceae bacterium
GCGCAATTATATAGAGAAAATCGAGAAAAAGGAAGCTGCCGCTTCACGATTTACTAATCGTTAAAGCGACAGCCCCATGTTCTTTGCAATCCTAATCAAGGTTGGGTATGCTTCTGTCAGAAATTCTCGGTGTCCACACCAATCTTCTATGAGAAAGGTACTATTTTGCCGCTTGCAACCACCTCTGCATATTTTCCAAAATGGACAGGTCTTACAAATTTCAGAAATTTGCTTTTTTTCTTTTATAAATTGAAGCATTGCATCGCTTTTTAATATTTCTTCAAGTGTATTCTTTTTGATATTTCCACACTTATGCTGATCCAGCACATAGAAATCACAAGGATATACACTCCCGTCTGCCTCCACTACAAGTTGTGCGGTACAAAATCCCAACATTCCGCATTGCTGCGGTGGTCTGTCGGTCAACATCAATAACAGATTATCAAACAGCGTAATACTTCTATACTCGCCCGACAAATAATCTTCGAGCCAAAGCCTGTATAGTTTTTTATAAAATTCGGCATACTCTTCTGGTTTTAACTGCCATTTCGTTTTCCCGCCCAATTCTCCAAGACATGGTATACATTGTACATGAGAAAAATGATGACCTTTCAAAAATTTGTAATAAGCCTCTGCATGTTTTGATAATTGAGAAGTTATCACCGATAGGATATTATATTCCACCTTATATTTTTCTAACTGACGGACTCCCTCCATAATCTTTGCATACATTCCGTTCCCTTTTTCATCCACACGAAACCGATTTGTATTGGACTCATACCCGTCTAAGGAAACACCTACAAGGAATGCTTCTGCACGGAAAAATTTTGCCCATTCCTCATCAATTAAAGTACCGTTTGTCTGCAAAGCATAATGCACCTGTCTGTTTCCCTTTTTCCTTTTTACCAGTTTCACAAACGCCTCATAATACTCTAATCCGGCAAGCATCGGCTCTCCTCCCTGAAAAGCAAACACAAGAACCCCATTTTCTTCTGTTTCTTCTACTGCCCGTAAAACAAGTGTTTCCACAGTATCCATATTCATTTTTCCATAACTTTTCGTTTCCCGTCTTTTGCTGACATCCTCATAAAAACAATACGGACAATGTAAATTGCACAGCGATGATACGGGTTTAATTAAAAACGATACATATTTCATCTTTTACCTTCTTTTCTATATCCTATCCGGAATTTCCTTGCGGCATAATTCCATAAATGCTTTTGCCATAGGAGTAAAATATTTCTTCTTATGATAAATAATAGAAAATTCTCTTGAAATAGAGAAATCTGATACTTCTACGAGCGATATTACTTTCTGTTTCAAATCGTCTTTCACAAGTAAATATGGAAGAATCGAAATCCCCAAATTCTGCGAAACCGCACGCGTAATCGCCTGTGTACTTACGCTCTCCCATAATACTTTATAATTCATCTGATAATACCCCATACTTTCATCGATCACATCTCGGACAGCGCTTCCCTTTTCTCTCAAAATCATGGGATACTTTTCTAATTCCTTTAACGTCACACATTTTTTTTGTGCCAATTCACTGTTCGGTGCACATATAAAACAAAGCGGATCATCCATTAAACGTTCACTTTTTAACTGCTCATAATTGTTTTTCCCCTCCACCAACGCAAAATCAATCTGATTGTCCAGCAATTTCCGTTCAACCGTATCCGTATTATGTATAAATACATTTACTTCTATGTCCGGATACTGCTTCTGAAATTCACATACAAGTTTCGGCAGAAGAAAGTTACCTATTGTGATACTGGAACCTATCCTCACTCCTCCTTTACCGTTCCATGTTTTTACCCTTTCCTCCATTTCATCAAACAGAGAAACGATATGAAGCGCATACTCATATAACCACCTACCCTGTTCCGTACTATAAATCCTCTTCCCTATACGGTCAAAAAGTCTTATCTCATAGTGAGTTTCCAACTCTTTAATCGCAAGGCTTACTGCCGGCTGCGTCATGTGTAAATCTTCCGCCGCTTTTGTAATACTCCCTTTTTGATAAACCGTAATAAAAATCCTTAAATGCCGAAGTGTCATTTCCTCTCCTTATATCATTTTACTTATCTTTTATATATAATAATATTATTTGCATTATGTTTTTTATCCGATTATACTATGAGGGTGAGGAGGTTGTAAACATATGGAACAAAAATTATCTAAAAAACAAATTTTAAAGAAACTCTTTTTCTCGACTTTATATTTAAGTACATTTACTTTCGGGGGCGGATACATTATTGTTTCCCTAATGAAAAATAAATTTGTAGACGAACTTCACTGGATTGACGAAACGGAAATGATGGATTTAATCTCTATCGCCCAATCCTCTCCGGGGGCTGTTGCCGTCAATGGTGCAATCGTAGTCGGCTACAAACTTTGCGGTCTGGCAGGTGTTGGATTGGCTATACTCGGTGCAATCATTCCACCTTTCGTTATTATCTCAATTATTTCGGGATTCTACACCCTATTTCAAAGTAATCCGATTATTCAGTCTTTACTTACAGGTATGCGTGCCGGAGTAGGTGCAGTTATCGTTTCGGTTGTATGGGATATGGGATACGGTGTTGTAAAAGGCAGACATTTTCTTCCTATCTTTATTATGATAAGTGCATTCATTGCCAATTACTATTTTAAAATCAATATTATTTTTATTATTTTTGTCTGCATACTGTTTTCCGTATGCAAAACAGTATTAGATGCAAGAAAGGAGAAACAATAATGATTTATCTGCAGCTTTTTCTTAGTTATCTGCAAATCGGAGCATTCAGTTTTGGCGGGGGATATGCCGCCATGTCACTTATACAGGCACAGGTTGTCGATAAATATCACTGGCTCACAATCGGACAATTTACCGATCTTGTCACGATTGCGGAAATGACTCCGGGACCGATTGCCATTAATTCCGCTACTTTTGTCGGAACGCAGGTCGGGGGGATTCTCGGTGCGTTATGTGCCACTGTTGGCTGTATTTTACCCTCCTGCATTATCGTCACCCTTTTGGCAAAAATCTATATAAAGTACCGCAATGTAACCGTTATGCAAAATATTTTAAGCACACTTCGTCCTGTCGTTGTTTCTATGATTGCTGTAGCGGGAATTGCAATTTTAATCTCCGTCTTTTTCCCAACCGGAACGGAT
This sequence comes from uncultured Lachnospiraceae bacterium, assembly GCA_900551895.1. Taxonomy (GTDB): domain Bacteria; phylum Bacillota; class Clostridia; order Lachnospirales; family Lachnospiraceae; genus Faecalimonas. The sequence continues at coordinate 3,160 of URXX01000018.1, forward strand.
TTTAGCATTCGCGGAACATTGATTTTTCTTGTAGCGCTTATTCTTTTGAGAAAGACAAAGTTACAGCCTGTTACAGTTATGATAGGCTGCGGAGTTTTTGAACTTATCTATCAATTCCTTTGTTGAATTTTTACCCAAAACCTTATATAATGATGTAACAAAGGAGGGTACTACATGAGCAATCAAAACTACCGACTTGAGGAGAAAACTTTAGAAAAAATTGACGCTCGTCTCTTATACATTACAGAAGCACGTTACGGAAAAGACTGGCACAGCATCGTGCATACCCACCACTTTACAGAATTATTTTTTGTTACACACGGATCGGGAAATTTTATCGTCGAAAACGAAAGTTTTCCGGTAAAAGAAAATGATTTAGTTATTGTAAACCCAAATGTTTCACATACCGAAGCCGGCAAAGACGGTACGCCTTTGGAGTATATTGTACTTGGTATCAACGGTCTTCAATTTGAAACGGAAGGGCAGTTTGACTACAGCATTCATAACTTTCTTCACAACAGAGAAGAAGTTTATTTTTATTTGAAGACTTTACTGCATGAAGTACAGACAAAAGGAGAAAATTTTGAATCTATATGCCAAAACCTTTTGGAAATTCTGATTTGGAACATTATGCGTAAGACAAAAACAACTCTTTCCGTTGCACCGACAAAAAAAATTACAAAAGAATGCCGTTTTATCGAACAATATTTAGATGAACATTTTATGGAGGATATCACTTTACAGACACTAAGTGATTTGACTTATCTCAATAAATATTATCTCGTACACGCTTTCAAGCATTACAAAGGAATTTCTCCTATCAATTATCTAATTGAGAAGCGTATTTCCGAAGCAAAGCATTTATTGGATACGACAAATTATCCTATTGCAAAAGTTGCCTCTGTAGTCGGTTTTTCATCACAATCTTATTTTTCGCAGGTATTCCGCAAAGAAACCGGACTATCTCCGAACGAATACAGAAAATCTATGGAAAGTTAGCGTTCTATCTTTGCCAAATAAATGGGAGGGCATACAAATGAGTTATAAAAGTGTAAATCTTGAAAATACCATTTCGATTGAAAATGTATTTACTATACACTATTTTGAATATATGAGTGATTTTTCCTTCGCGGGAGAATCTCACGATTTTTGGGAATTTGTATTTGTAGACAAAGGAGAAATCGATATTTATATGGACAATATCCATACCCGTCTGAAAAAACGGGAAGTCGCATTTCACAAACCAAATGAATTTCATCGCTTGCAGGCAACCGGAAGTTCCGCACCTAATCTTGTTGTCATTTCTTTTTCATGCAACAGCCCCGCCATGGACTTTTTCAAAGAGAAAATTTTGACAGTGGACGATTTGGGGAAAACACTTTTAGGAGATATTATCAAAGAAGCAAAACAGTTGTTTGACTGTCGATTGGACGATCCCTATTTGACAGAAATGACAAAGAAAAAAGAAAAACCGGTCGGAGCAGAACAATTAATCCGAATAGAGTTGGAACATTTTCTTCTGCATTTGCTCAGATGTTCACAAAACGCAAATGCTCCTACACCACCTAAAGCAACTGCTTCAAAAGGGAGTTCCGAGATTTTCAATCGTGTCTTAGACTATATGGAAACTCATTTGGAATGCCGTCTGACAATCGACCAATTATGTAAGGAAAATATGGTGGGACGTTCCCAACTGCAGAAAATTTTCCAACAGAAAACCGGACTTGGCGTAATCGAATATTTCTCTCACATGAAAATTGATGCCGCCAAACAGATGATGCGTACGGATTTTATGAACTTCACACAGATTTCCGAATCTTTAGGATATTCTTCTATTCATTATTTTTCAAGACAATTCAAGAAAATCACGGGAATGACTCCGTCTGAATATGTCTCTTCAGTCAAGGCATTGGCGGAGAATTAAATGTGACGAAACAGTGAACGGGGACGTAGTCTTTTTCAATTTGACTACGTCCCCGTTCACTGTTTCGTCACAAAAAAAGCATTATCGGCACACGTTACCATGTCCGATAATGCTTTTCTTATTTTATTTAGATTTCATACCAAATAATTTCATTCGCATCTAAGTCTAAGTCGAAACTTGTTCCGTCTCCCTTATAAACAGTTGTGCTTTGTGGTTCATATGTGTTGTTTACTACACAGTATTTACCATTTTTCACATATGCGTGTACTTCTACGTTGAAGTTTGAACTAAACCATTTGTGTAAGTTTTCTTCATCATGTGAAGACCAAATGATTGAACGGTATAAAAGTCTGCTGTTTTCAAAACTATATGGAAGACCACTGATATATACGCAGCGTCCGTTTCCAAATTCGTTTACGGCCAACTGTACTTCTTTATCAATCTGTCTTAAAATAGTTGTTCCGTCTAATGCGAAAATGTTCTTTTCACCTTCACCGAAATCAATGTCTTTTGTACAGTCTTCTTTAATAAAGTGGTCATGTTCTTCCCAGTTGTATTTATCTGTGTTTAAGTTAAATCCATTTTCTTTTTCTACACCAAGTGCGTTTGCAAGTTGGAAGAAACGTCCTTCCCACTGGTATGCAGTCGGTTCACCTACACCGATAAATCCGCCACCGTTGTAAATGAATTTCTTAACGGCTGTTACAACTGTTTCATCAATCCAGTTTGCTCCGCCGCTGTGTGCAGTATAAGCGTCACCTACATTGATAACTACATCAATATCATCTAAAATTGCAGGATTTTCTTTGATATCATCAAAACTGATGAATTTCACATCAAACGGCGCACCTGAAAGTGCTTCGATAATTCCCGCATAAGAATAGTTCTGTTTCTGATATAAAGCGTGGTGAACCATGTGATTTCCCCATGCTCTCATTTTACCCCAACTGTTTAATACAGCAACTGTTTTTACACAGTAAGGAGTTGTTCCTTTAATGTTTTCGTATAATGTACGGAATTCGTCACATACGCTTTCTACATAGTCGATAAACTCTGGGAACTGAAGTGCAAGTTTCAAATATCCGCCGTATCCAATTCTGTCGATTGGTTTTCTTAAAATAGCACGGCGTGCTGTTACCCAGTTTACTTTTGCTTCTTTCACCGGATCTCCGCCCTCATGGAATGTATCAGGGAAGAAATATGGAAGGAAACGTCCTTCTGTATATTTTACATTTGGAATATCACTAATCAGACGTAATGTAGAACCGTTTCCGACACTTCCTACTACTGCGTCCAATCCGATTGTTTTAAACTCGTCCATAAACGGTTCCATACCAATCCAGTGATCTCCTAAGAACATCATTGCTTCTTTGCCGAGTTCATGTGTAAGGTCTACCATTTCTTTTGCTAATTTAGCAACTTCTCTTCTTTGGAATGCCTGAAAATCACGGAATTCTTTAGAAGGAATACGGTACTGGTTGTTCATATATCCCTGATCGATAATAAACTCAGGTCTGAATTTATATCCGACTTCTTTTTCAAACTGCTCTAAAATATATGGACTTACAGATGCTGAATATCCGTACCAGTCTACATATTTTTCTCTTGCCATTTCATCAAAAATTAATGTGAACTGGTGGAAAAATGTTGTGTAACGGATAACATCAATATGTGGATTGTCCTCAATATATTTGCGAAGACGTTTCATTGTAAATTCTTTTGTTTTAGGCTGGCGAACGTCAAATGTAATCTGTTTTTCTACATCTTTCCAATCATTTACAACCGCATTGTACATATGTACAGGATCCCACATAATGTATGCAAGGAAACTTACTGTGTAATCGTGGAATGGTTTTGCTCCGTGAATAGTTACATCTCCTGTTTCTTCACTGTAATCCCATTCTGTTACAGGAACAACCTCTCCTGTTGTACGGTCAATTACTTCCCACCATCTTGTAATGTCATCGTGAGAGTTTACTTTTAACATATCAGGATATAAGTGATCCATTAAATGAATAGATAATTCTGTATCTACTGCCGTATGGAAAGATGTCATAATATACATCTGCTGAATTTCATCCGGATTTGCTTTTGCCCAAGCATTATCCTTTCTTGTTGTATAATATGTTGAATATACTTTCGCATCTACATCTCTTAATTCTTCCGGATAGTCTGTACCGTCACAGTCACGAATGGCGTCTGCTCCCCATTTTTTTACTAATTCCAGTGTTTCCGGCACTACGTCAACGTCTGTAGGTATAGTTACTCTTCCGGTCAATTTCTCTTTGCTCATAACTTTCTCCTCTCTAGTCTTTATTTATTCAAGTATATAAAAAACATACCCTTTTCGTCTATGCGATTTTTGTTCACAATTTTATATATATTGCTTTTTTATCAATTTTTTTATATTACATAATGTAACGCCAATTCAAATGTATTCTTAACTCCCTCTCTGTGGGTTCTCTCATATCCGTGAGAAGCATATACCCCCGAGCCAATCAGTGCGTGTCGCACATCTCTTCCCGCCGTCATGGCTGCTGCCGTATCCGAACCATAGAAAGGATAAATGTCTACCGCATAGTCCAACTCATTTTCTTTGGCAACATCAATCAGTTCATTTACCATTTCAAAATGATATGCGCCTCTTCCGTCTTTTGCACAAATAGAAACCTGTCTTTCCGTACAAGTTAAATTTTCACCTACACAGCCCATATCGATAGCCAAAATATCCTGAATATCATCTGTAATTCCGCAGGCTGCCCCGTGTCCTACTTCCTCATGTACAGTAAAGAAAATCTGTACATTTCTCTTCAGACAGCCTTGATGTTCACTCACATATTTCGCAATGGCAAGCAAAATGCCTGAGGACGCCTTGTCATCTAAGAAACGGCTCTTAATATAACCACTCTCCGTTATGCGGAATCTAGGTTCTACCATAATGAAATCTCCGGCGCTAATCCCCAGTTTTTCTACGTCTTCCTTACTGCTTACATTCTCGTCTAACACAACTTCTAAGTTGCTAAATTTTCTTTCCTCGTTAATATCAGGGTTCACATGAACAGAAGCATTTGCTAACTGAATTGTTCCCTCATATACTTTTTTATCTCTCGTTAAAATACGAACATTTTCCGTTTCAATATTATTCTGATTGAGCGTTCCGTTGGAAATGGCAAGTCTTCCGCCCCCTTTAATATAATGTACGAACGCCCCTAATGTATCAACGTGCGCCATCATCATCAAAGGATTTCCCTCTCCGCCAAGATTTGCAATCACTCCGCCTTTTCTCAATGTGCGCACTTCAAATCCCATGTTTTCAAGTTCTTCCTGTAAATATGCTGCTACGTTATAGTGATAGCCTGTCGGACTGTCAATGGAAATCAATTTTTCAATCTGCTCCACTGCATAATCGTGATACACTGTATTATTTTCTGTCATTCTAAATCCCTCCTACTTTTCCACAGAATATTTCTACCAATCATTGTATCACATTAGAGTAATTTTTTGTTAAAATTTAACTATTTTCATAAAAAAGACTTCCCATGAACATTTCATGGAAAGCCTTTTCTCATTTTCTATTCTACTGCCTTTAAATCTAACCCCATTACTTCTTTTCCGTTTCTTTCAATACGCACCGATGTATACAGACTATTTTCCTGCTCTGTAAAATAAAAATCCGCCTTTACCGTTTCATTCTCTTCCACCGCATCATTAAAAACTGTTGTGAATAGGAGAGGAACTACCTGCTCATTTCCGTTCTTTTGGATAAGATACATCTTATACTCTGCATCTTCTACATAGGTATCTGCGTCCATTTTAACCTGTCCGAGAATAAATCCATACCCATTCTCTTCTTCCTCTTTAAATTCTTTTTCTCCTTTTGGCAAACCAATGTAGTCCGGCACATCTTTGAGAAAATACTCCGCCTTTGCATAACGCTGGAATGAAACTTCCGTATCTCCCTCTTTCGTCTGTGCAACATAATAATTTTCACTGATAGACGATTTGTACCAGCGGTACGCTCCGTAGCAGCCTCCTGCTAAAAGTAAAACTACTATAGCAGTAATAATGGCAATTCTTTTACCTCTTTTCATTTTCTTCCCCTCCTGCATATTTTTCTTTCATTATACCATACCTCCCTCCGCCAAAAAAAGACTTCCCATGAACATTTCATGGAAAGCCTTTTCTCACTAAGATTTCTTACCGACATAATATTCTTTTTTCATTGCCCTCATCGCTCCTCTGGCAACTACATCTACAATATTAAATCCAAATGCAATCGCAAGACAAGTCGCAAGCAAAATAATCGCCTCACTGAACGCCATACCAATATCACGGCTTACACAGCCATACATCATATAGTATAAGTTCGGTCCCGGAATTAACGGGAACACAGATGCCGTCAAAAAGATAGTGGACGGAGCCTTATTCTTTCTCGACATAACGAACGCGTATCCTGCAACAAATACCGCTGCCACCAACGTTGCAAAGAAGTTACTCGGCTTCACTTCATATACAATCAAATAAATCCCCCATGTAATAAACGCACCCACACCTGAATAAAGTACCTGCTTTCCTCTGATTTTAAACCAAAAAGCAAATCCCACACAGGCAACCGTACACGCTATCAACTGTACCGGAATATTATGATTTAAAATAAATCCTTCTGCCGAAACACCGTCCAACAACAACATGGCAAGCGCTGTTCCAAATGCAATTCCCGCTGCCCCGAGCATCGAATTCATAATGTTAATCGCACCTGAAATATAGTCTTTCTGTAGCAATTCTCGTATTCCGTTTGTCGTACTCAATCCACTGATCAAAAGCATTACAATCCCAATCATAATACGCTCGGGGTGGTCACCCAACCCTGCACGCACACAGAGAATAATAATTACTTCTGACAAAAAAGATAACACTACGTTGTAAATCAGAAGATTTTCCTCTCTTCTGCTTAACCAACCGCCAACAATTACAATCATCAGCGACACGATAACCGCAACAATGGCATCTTGAAAATTACTTCCGAAGAACACGGCAAACCCTGTCCCCCCCATAACTGCTGCAAAATATTTAATCGCCGGATGTTGTGACGGTCTGTTCACTACCTCTAAATATTTTTCCCGCAGTTCTTTCTCATCAGGCGTATGCTGACAAACATAGCGGGATAAATTGTTCAAATAATCTAACTGGTCGAAATCAATATCCGCATTTTCTATATGGCGAATTTGCGTAATAATTTCTCCTTCCGGCGTTTCCACCGTTATCTGAATGTTACTCGGAATAACAAACACATCGTATCTTACAAATCCATAACTTTTGCACATACGGTAAAGACTGTCTTCCAATCGAAAGTTCTCCGCCCCATTAACAAGCATAGCCTCCCCGATGTCCAAAATGCCCTGCACTATTCTCTTGTAATCCATAAACTTCCCTACCTCTAAATAAAATATACTGTATGTAATAATATAGATAGTATAGGGAAAAGTCAACTATAATTTATTGTTCTGCGTTACGTCTTTTTCTTGTGTAAACAGCCATTCCCATTCCTGCTGCAAAGACAAGCATCACATAGAGAAGAATATTGCTGTTATCCGCTGTTTTCGGTCCTTCCGGATTTTGAGGCTGACTTGGTTTATTCGGCTGATTTGGTTTACTTGGATCTTCCGGTTTCGGGGACGGTTTCTCCTCTTTTTTCTCTTCTACAGTCACTTTACATACCGCTGTTTTGCCGTCTTCAGAAGTAACTGTAACTTCCGCTGTGCCAAGTCCTTTTGCCGTAACCACTCCGTTTTCATCTACAGTAACTACATTTTCATCACTGCTGCTCCATACAAGTTTTCTGTCTGTCGCATTTTCCGGAATAAATGTGGCAACTAACTGCTCACTTTCATTTACATATAATTTTAATTCTGTCTTATTTAATACGATTTTGTCTAAAGGAACATATGTATTCAAATCTTTGTCCGACATTCTCTCATTAATGTAGTAAATGGATTTTTCAACAGAAACTTTATCGTTATTATCTACTACCTGTTTATCACTCGGTGCATTTCCTCCCCAGTAATTATAATTGAGGTCAAGCACACCTTCTGCCATATCTTCTGTAGAAATGTAAGTATTTCCTAAAACTTTATTTTTGCTGAAAACAACGTCATCCCCATTTGCACCGTAGAACCAAATCTTTCCGGCATCGTTAAATGTATTTCCGGTAATGACATAGGTGACATTTGCATCTTGATTTACTGCGTCCGCTTTTGCAGCAAAAGAAAGTTCTTCACTTCCTGTAACTGTATTGCCTGTGAAAACCGTATTTGTCGCATAACTGCATATTGTCATTTTACAATCCGTAAACTGTGAATTTGTCACATGAATATCTGCTGTAGCCTTATCGCTCGCTGTCGGCTGACTGTAAATCGCAGTTCCGAAGTCTTTAAATGAACTGTTGTCGATTTCTACTTTTGAACCTACGCCGACAAATACCGCATAATCACTTTTCTGCTTTGGTGCTCCTGTCATATGAACATTTTCCAATTTACCCGAATTCATACAAAATCCGTTTCCGCTTGTCGTAAAGTTAATGTTTAAGTCAGAAACGTTTAAATCATCTGCATTGTAGAAGAGATAATCGCCATTTTTCTGTGACTCTACTTTTGCGATAGTAAGTGTGTGTCCGTTTCCTTTTACGGAAATATTTTTGACGTTATTTATCTGATTCCAAACTTTCACGTCAACGTCACGCAAAATTTCAACCGTATCTCCACTCTTTGCTGCCTGAAATGCCTCTGCCAATGTTTTATATTCCACATCTCCTACTTTTGCTACCGCATTTGTCATTGTAACGTGTGAACCGTTGACAGTTGCATCAACAATGATATTTTCCTGACTTCCGCTTTCTGTCTTGTTGTAAAAATCACCGTGCGGTGTAATCGTATCCGTCACATCTTTTCCTCCGGAAGTTGCCTGATGTACAGTCGCTTCACAACCTTTAATTGTCGTGCTGACTTTATCCTGCCCATTATAAATTGTTCCTACTAAAGCCCCAAACTCGCTTCCGTCCTCAGAATCAGGATTGGTCAGGGTAAGATTTCCTTCATATGTACAGTTTACCAACGTATTTCCATAGTGAAGAATACCTAAAATTCCCCCTACGTCACAAGTAGAACCGATAACATCGATCTTAACATTACAGTCTTTTACCGTCTGGTTTCCTTCGCCCATAAATCCGATAAGACCGCCCACATATGTACGATATTGTTCGCTCTCTGCCTTGATATGACTTCCTGCTTCGCCTTTAATATCTACATTTGTGAAATCACCGTAAGCATTTTTTCCACAGGCACCGCCTACATAAGAATATCCTTCCACAATCACCTTTCCGCTGATTGTAATGTTTTCATAATCTGCAGTATATGGCGTCCCTGCGATAACGCCTACACACAATCTTCCTTTTACGGAAGCATTATGTACTTCAAAATTTTTAATTGCTCCGCCGGAAGTATATCCGAACAGACCAACATCACTTTTCTTAGGGGTATTAATACTCAGATTGCTGATAACATGATTTTTACCGTCAAATGTTCCCTGAAAGTTTTTTCCTTCTTTTCCTACAGGTGTCCATTCTTTGTTATTCAAATCAATATCATCTGTAAGTGAAATTGTTTTCCCCTTGAAGTTTGTTCCTTCCCCCACCAGTTTTGACAACCCTGCCAACTGGCTTGCATTACTGATTTCATAAGTGTTTTTGTCTGCTGCATACCATGAAGTATCTGCTGTTTTTCCGTCCCACGCCTCAGCCTTTGTTTCTTTTGCAAACACTGTAGTCGGAAGCATTGTCAATATCATCGCAACTGACAATACAAGTGCTGCCCATTTTCTCTTTTTCATTGTAATTATCCTCCTTTTCTTTTGTATATGAATATTCTCTCACATACGAATGAGGATTTCAATATTTTAGCATACAAAAAAGTCGGGATATTTTCCCGACTTTCTGAAGGCGCCAACCAGATTTGAACTGGTGATAGAGGTGTTGCAGACCTTTGCCTTACCACTTGGCTATGGCGCCGTTTTGTGTTGATAGTATATTATATATTTCCAACACAAAAATTATACCAAATTATTTTTTCTCCGTCAATGTTTCTTCTGAAACTTCACAGGCAATTTTCAAATAATCTCTCTCCTCCTGCTTTCGTTTCGGGATAAATTTCCGCGCAAATTTTCCCTCGCCCCTTCGTTTCACATAGAAATAACCGATAATTGAGAAAACAACCGCGCCGATAAAGTTTACGAACAGGTCCTTCATCGTATCTTTCAGACCGATATCCAGATATCCGCCAAGTCCCAATTCCTGCCCGTTGACGATTACCTCGTCAATATCATCAATATGTACCACATTTGTTTCTCCGTTCGGATCAAGCATAACTGTGGAAATGCTGTGTACAACTGTATCTTTCTGTGTATCCATTCCTAAAAATGTATCCACCGTACATTCATAAAATTCCCACATAACCCCTATTGTCATGGAAAAGCAAAACGCCACGATTGCCATATAAAGCGGAGATAAATTAAACTTGGCTTTCTTGTTGCGGTTTAAAATATCCACAAGTGAAAATCCGATTGCCGCCGCAAGAAAACCGTTGATTGTGTGAAGCATCGTATCCCAGCCCGGTATCTTCGTATAGTATGAACCTATTTCTCCCAACACCTCTGCCGCTACAATAAAAAGCAATATAATAATCTCTAGGGTGGTGGGAAGTTCTACCCTTAGTTCTACTTGAAGAAAACTCGGCACAATTAAGAGCAGTAACGTGAGAATACAATAAAATACGTCCTGATAATTCTTATTTAAAATCTGCAATATCATAATCAGAATTACAAGCGCCCTCAATACCATATACACAATGAAAGAACTTTTATGTTCTTTTATCTCCATTTTCATTGCCTTCCAATGAATTTTAAACTTTTGTATCATATCTTATCCTTTCAGTCTTCCTCTCTTTATAGAATATGGTATATAGTATCATTATGCCCTCTCATATTCAAGTCATTTAAAAAAGAGTTACAGCATCTGCCATAACTCTCTTTCCGATTTATTCTCCAAGTTTTGTAATAATACCTGTAATAAGTGCTTTGAACTGTTTCGCCACTCTGTCGGCTGTTTCCTGCACTTCTTTGTGATTTAACTCTTCTTTTGACATTCCTGCCGCAAGATTTGTAATACATGAAATTCCGCAGATTTCCATTCCCATGTGACGTGCAGCCATTGCCTCGCATGCTGTACTCATACCGACTGCGTCCGCTCCCCATGTTCTTGCCATACGGATTTCCGCCGGTGTCTCATAATTTGGACCGGTAAACTGTGCGTACACACCTTCTTTTAAATCAATTCCCTGTTCTTTTGCCGTTGCTCTTACAATTTCCTGCATTCTATTACTGTAAACTTCGCTCATATCCGGAAATCTTACACCCAATTCGTCTAGATTTGCACCGATTAAGGCACTTGGAACGCCTGTTGTAATGTGGTCTGTAAGCATCATAAAGTCACCCGGTTTAAAATCAAAATTTACACCGCCTGCCGCATTTGTCAAAATTAATTTTTTTGCTCCCAAAAGTCCCATAAGTCTTGTCGGAAGCACAACGTCAGACATCGGATAACCTTCATAAAAATGTACTCTTCCCTGCATGATTACAACAGGAGTTTTATTTACATAACCGAAAACAAAACGTCCTTTATGTCCTGCTACAGTAGAAGTCGGAAACCCTTCAATATCTGTATAATTCACTGTCTGCACAATTTCTATTTCATCGGCGTAATCGCCAAGTCCCGAGCCGAGAATTAACGCTACCTCCGGACAAAAATCTACTTTCGCTTTTACACTCTCCACACAAGTCATTAATTTTTCATATACTGGATTCATTCTAAACTCCTTCCCGCTATTCAATATCGATAAGCGTCATAATCATATCTTTTAATTTTCTATATTGTTCGTAGGAAACCGTTATCTTATTCCCTTCCTTGCTAATCAAATCTTCTTCGGAAAATTTTTTCACTGCACGGTTAATTGTTTTAACACAAAGCCCTGTCGAATCTGAAAGCCCCTGACGTCCTCCCCTCACACGCAAAATTCCGTTTCGTGCATACAGTTCGTATCTCTCCGTCAACAACATCGCCAGTCTGTCCGAACCTTGCAAAAATAAATATGCCCTGCTTTTTCGTCCGTCCTCCAGCAATGATTTTCCTGTCAGTTTTGCCTCCAACTTCAGCACTCGCAAATCCGACAGAAGCCATTTTTCATATTTCGCTTTTGGAATTTTCACCACCGTACATGGTGTAGCCGTTTCCAAAGTTGTCATATATGTGTCCAAATCCATAATGATTTCCATACCGCCTAACGCATGAACACAGTCGAAACTCATAAAATCATACGTAATTCCATAAATGCGATAATCGGTTGCCTTAATCATTCCTTTTCCTATAAAATATATCGTGTCGATTGGGGTATTCTCCCGCACAAATACCTGCCCTTTTTCCATCTCTTCAATCTGAAAGGAGTCCATAAGCCACGCCGGAGCGCTTTTAAAATACTCTTCAAATTGTTTTTGTGTTTCTTTCTTACAAGTCTTTAGAAATGGTAATACGTTGTATAAATATTTGTACTCCATTTTATACCCCTCTCAGTCTTCTCCAAAGTTCCGCTTTCACAGAGTCCTCTGCAAATGCCACATCAATGGCATTCCCCGTCATCTTGATTAACTCTTCATCTGTAATTCCATACTGTTCTTGGACAAATTTCATTTCTTTTTCCAAACTGGAATTGCTCACGGTTCGATTGTCCGTATTAATCGTAACAAGAAGTCCCGCATCAAGAAATTCCCGTATCGGATATTCGGAAGGGTACTGAACTGCTTTCGTCTGTAAATTACTGATCGGACACATTTCTATGCCGATTTTCTTTTCTTTGCACAATGCAATTCCTTCCTTATGCCCGCGAAGTGCAATACCGTGTCCGATTCTTGCCGCACCGCAGTTGACGGACGCAATGACATTTTCTACTCTTCCGCACTCTCCTGCGTGAATGGTAAACGGAAGTCCGAGTTTCTTTGCCTCTGCAAATAGTTCCGCAAAATTTTCCATTGGAAATGCAGCCTCATTCCCCGCTAAGTCTACGGCGCAAAGTCCCTCACCCAAAAATTCCCTTGCCGCTTTCATCATTTCCAAACTTTCCTCATTGAAATGATGACGCATTGCACAGGCAATTACATTATAGAAAATATTACATTCCTTTTTCGCCTCTTCCAGCCCTCCAATTACGGACTGAATAACCTGTCTGCAGTTCAAGTGTTCATTTACTGATAACAGCGGAGCAAATCTCACTTCCACATACTGCACGTTATCCTTCTGCAAATCCATTAAAAATGCTTTCGATGCTTTTCTAAGTCCCTCTTCTGTCTGCAGACACTGTAAAGGCAAATCAAATTTTTCCAAGTACTCCGCCAAATTTCTGCAGTCTTCGCTTACCTGCATCTCACTTTGCTTTACCTCTCTGCCGAGAAGTTCACTGACAATCTGCACCGGTAAAGAACCGTCCAAATGACAATGTAGTTCCACTTTAGGTATAGACATACCGCACCTCCTTATCACATTATTTTCTTCTAAAAATAGTATAAGCACCTCACAATAATTGTGCAGATGCTTATACTTATTCTACATTTTCAAATTATTTGATTGATTCAACTTTTACAACTGATGTTGGTAAATCTTTTGCGTCTTTTGCTGCTGTATCATTTGCAACTTTAATTGAACCATCTTTTAATCCACTGTATACTTTATCGTATTCTTCCTGTGTGAATTTTTCAAATTTAGATGTGTTCATCGGTAACTGTACACCGTCATCTGCTGCACTTAAAGTAACTGATTTTCCACCTTCAAATGATTTGTCATAGTATGAAGCAACTGCATTATAAACTGAGTCACTTAATTTTTTCATTGCAGAAGTAATAACTGTATCTGATTCTACAGACTGGTCTACGTCTACACCGATAACTTTCTTTCCTGCACCTTCTGCTGCTTTCATAACAGAGTTACCAACTCCACCACCGCAGGCAAAGATACATTCTGTTCCTTCACTGTACCAAGCGGCTGCTTTTGCCTGATTTTCAGGAGAAGCATCAAAGTTTCCTACGTATGTGTATTTAATATCGATAGCATCTTTTGATAAGCCAAGTTCTTTAGCTGCTGCGTCAGCACCCTGAACAAATCCGTATCCATAACGGATAACTGCAGGTACTGCGATTCCACCCATAAATCCAAGTTGTTTGTATCCTTCTTTAACTGCTGCATAACCTGCTAAGTATCCTGCCTGTTCTTCAGCATAGAAAATAGAAAGAACGTTCTTTTCAATATGTGGTTTTTTATCATTTCCGATTGGCGCTGCATCAATAATAATAAATGTTACGTCAGGATATTTTGTCTGTGCTTCAAAAATTGGTTTTTCAAATAAGAATCCCGGTGTTACAACAACTTTTGCTCCGCCTTTTACAGCAAGATCGATTGCTGTTAAACATGCCTTATCTGATTTTTCAGAAGGTTTGTAATATTTGCAGGAAATATCTTTTTCATCTGCGTATTTTTTCAATCCTTCCCATGAACCTTGGTTGAATGATTTATCGTCAATTGTTCCTACGTCAGTAATTAACGCTAATTCATATCCTCCCTTGTCACCTTTCTTGTCATCTGATTCTCCCGGTTTCTTTGCACAACCTGCCATACCAAGCACCATTGCACCTGCCAAGATTAAACTAATCAGTCTCTTTTTCATTTTTCTTCCTCCTTTTGACTTTTAATAATCTTTTACATTTTGCCCTTGAATAAGGGAAATTGCTGAACTTGTGCCTATTCTGTCGCATCCTGCTTCCAAAAAGGCTTCCATATCTTCCACACTTTTTACTCCGCCTGCGGCTTTCATTTTTACGTGTGGTCCAATATATTCCTTAAACAAAAGAATATCTTCCATTGTTGCTCCGGCAGTTCCGAATCCTGTGGAAGTCTTAATATAATCTGCTCCCGCTTCCGTCACTGCTTTACACATAGCAATTTTTTCTTCTTTTGTTAAGTAACATGTTTCAATAATGACTTTCAAAATTCTGTCACCCACAGCCTGTTTTAAACTGCGGATTTCTTCTGTCACTTTATCAAAATCACCATTTTTTACATCTGTGATATTGATTACCATATCCACTTCTCCGACACCGTCTTCCACTGCCTGTTCTACTTCGGCAAGTTTTGCCTTTGTTGTGCTGTATCCGAGTGGGAAACCTACAACTGTACAAATATTGATTTTGTCGCCGTAAGTGTCATGGATTCTTTTAATGTAGTTCGGCGGAATACATACAGACGCCGTCTTATATTCCAATGCTTCATCACATAATTTCTGAATATCTTCCCATGTTGCAAACGCTTTTAAAAGTGTATGGTCCACATGGCTTAAAATTTCACTTGTTTTCATCTTATCCATCTCCTAATATTTTTCTACTCCGTTTGGAGTTACTCTGGCATAAATTAACGGTTCTTCTTTTGGCGGTTCTTCCTCAATGACTACAGACTGTTCGTATTTCTGCTGCGCATTGTCAAAAAGTTCTTCATCGGATGTATATAAAACTGCCAGCACATCTCCTGCTTTCACACTGTCACCCGTTTTTTTCTTTAAAATAATTCCGGCAGTGTAATCAATCTCGCTGTCCTTCGTTTCTCTTCCCGCTCCAAGCATGGAAGAGGCAATTCCACATCCCTCCGCATTCATATGCGTAATATATCCGTCTTTATCTGCCAATACTTCCCGCTGATAAGAGGCTTTTGCAAATTTATCTGTATCACGAATGACATCTGCATCTCCACCTTGTGCCTCCACCATGGCAATGAGTCTGTCCAAAGCCTTTCCGCTGCTTATCGCTTCCTCCGCCATTTGTCTGCACTCTTCGATAGTTCCCTTTGCAGAAAGATACAACATATTTGACGCTAACTGTAAGCACACTTCCGTTAAATCTTTCGGTCCGTGTCCTTTTAATGTTTGTACCGCCTCAATAACCTCAAGACTGTTTCCAATATTATGCCCTAAAGGAATATCCATATTTGTAATCAATGCCGTCATCTTTTTACCGGCATTTTCACCGATAGAAACCATTTCTTTTGCCAGCGCAATGGAGTCTTCCACTGTTTTCATAAATGCACCGCTTCCGGTCTTTACATCCAACAGAATTCCGTCATTGCCTGCTGCAAGTTTTTTACTCATAATGGATACCGCTATAAGAGGTATGCTGTCTACTGTCGCCGTCACATCACGAAGAGCATATAATTTTTTATCCGCCGGAGCAAGATTTCCCGACTGACCGATTACGGAAAGTCCTGTCTTGTTCACCACTTCAAAGAATCTATCCCTGTCCAGTGACGTCTGCATTCCCGGAATGGATTCCATTTTGTCTACCGTTCCACCTGTATGTCCCAATCCTCTTCCGGACATCTTTGCCACTTTCACTCCGCAGGAAGCGACAATCGGGGCAATAATAAGCGTTGTCTTATCTCCTACACCGCCTGTGGAATGTTTATCCACTTTCATTCCTTCGATGCCCGATAAATCAACCATATCTCCCGAGTGTGCAACTGCGAGTGTCATCGCAAGCGTTTCCTCCTCAGTCATTCCCTGAAAATAAACTGCCATAAGAAACGCTGACATCTGATAATCCGGAATCCTGCCGTCCACATATTCTGTAATCATGTACTGGATTTCTTCTTTTGTCAAAGCCTCACCATTTCTTTTCTTCATGATTAAATCATACATTCTCATAGCGTTTTCCTCCTTTATCTCATTCCTTTATCATAAGGAATGCCTTCTGCCTTCGGTGCCTGTGAATTCTTAGAGAAGAATGCAAGCACAACCAACGTAGCAATATACGGTATCATTTTGTACACTTCATTTGGAATCGGAAGGCTCTTTAATACCGGAATTGCTGAGTAAGCACTCGCCAATGTTTTCATTACACCAAAGAAAAATGCTGCCATGAAAATCTTATTACTTCTCCACTGACCAAAAATCAATACTGCCAATGCCAAGAAACCGTATCCGGCAACGCTGGCATTAAAGTTTGTTGAAGTAGGAACAACAAATACAAGTCCGCCGATTCCCGCTAAAACACCTGAAATAATTACACCTGCATATCTGATTTTATATACATTTACCCCGACTGAGTCCGCTGCGCCCGGATGTTCACCACAGGCACGGAGTCTGAGTCCGAACTTCGTTTTCCTAATAATAAACGCCGCAATGATAAAAATCAAAATACCAAGATATGTTGTAATATAACTGTTTTGGAAAAATAACGGTCCGATTACCGGAATATCTCCCAAAAACGGTACTTTATCAATTTGGAACGTATCCGTAAACTGAATTTGCTGTACACCCTGAATCATTCTCGCTACAAAAATCGCAAATGCCGGTGCAAACATATTAAGTGCAGTACCGCTGATTGTTTGGTCTGCTTTCATATTAATGGAAGCAAACGCATGAAGTAAGGAAAAAATTCCTCCGGTAACTCCGGCAATCACTACTGCGATTAATAACAATCCCTGACCGCTCATTGTTCCCTGTGTCATATTGATAAACAGGATACCGAAAAAAGCACCTATTACCATAATTCCCTCTAAAGCAATGTTAATTACACCGCTTCGCTCGGAGTACATACCTCCAATTGCTACAATCAGAAGCGGGATTGCAAAAAACATTGTCTGCTGCATAATAAAATATACAATATCCATACTCTTATTCCTCCTTCTTCAGATTGTCTTTTTTCTTCTTTTCTTTTCTCAACGCAATTTTGCTAATCATTCCTTTGAAAAGTAAAGATAAAGCACCACAGTAAATAATCGCCGCAATAATCATATCAATAACTTCCGGCGCAAAATCAAATAACTGCATATTGTATCCGCCGACAGTAAGATGACCGATAAATAAACCGGCAAACAAAATACCAATCGGATTTGACATTCCGAGTAAGGCTACGGAAATTCCCGAAAATCCCTCAGGAGCGATAATATCCAATACCTGTAAATATTTACCTGAATTTGCAAGATATAATAATGCTCCGCCGATACCTGCCAAAGCACCTGAAATTACCATAGAAAGAACAATGTTTCTCTTTGCGTTTATACCCGCATATTTACTTGCATTCGGGTTCTTTCCACAGGCCTTCAACTCGTATCCGAATGTTGTACGGTTCAAAACAATGTAAACTAAAATGACAAATATAATAACAATGATAATTCCCACATTAATATCTGTGTTCGGGAAAATTTTGTCTAATCCCGCTTTTGGAAGGTTCGCTGTATCTGCCACCGCCATAGACTGATTTTTAACATGGTCGTAAATCAGTTTCTGAATCAAAAGGTTTACAAGATACATCCCGATATAGTTCATCATAATAGAAGAAATAACTTCGTTTACATTTCGAAATGCTTTCAAAATTCCCGGTATCATACCCCATAATGCTCCTGCCAAAGCAGCGCCCGCAATGGCTACAAGCCAGTGAACTCCAGCCGGTAAAAATGTACATTTTACTCCGATTAAAACGGCAACAAACGCTCCAATCGTAAACTGTCCTGCCGCTCCGATATTGAAAAGTCCTGTCTGGAAAGCAAATCCTACAGATAAACCTGTCATAATAATCGGTGTCGCATAATAAAACATCTGTCCGATTCCCTGCATTCCGTCTGTGAAACCGCCCTGCAAAATCATCATAAATCCGCCGGAAGCCTGACTCGGATTACTTGCTATCAATATGACAAGTCCAAAGAGCAGCCCACAAATAATTGCCAGAATTGAGGAACTGAAACTAATCATACCCTCTCTCTGAAAAAGACCTTTTTTCTTATACTCCATGATTCACACTCCTTTTCGCTCCTGCCATGTATAATCCCAGTTCTTCTGTTGTAACCTCTTTCGGATTTACATCTGCAACAATTTCTCCCTCGTACATTACTAAAATTCTGTCACTGACATTCATTACTTCATCTAACTCTAAAGATACAAGTAAAACCGCCTTGCCCGCATCTCTTTGAGCAATCAACTGTCTGTGAATGTATTCAATCGCTCCGACGTCCAGTCCTCGAACCGGCTGTACTGCAAGAACAATCTCCGGATTTCTGTCTAACTCTCTCGCAATAATCGCTTTCTGCTGATTACCGCCGGACATTCCGCGCACAATACTGTCTGCTCCCTGTCCCGAACGAATATCAAACTTTTTAATCAATTCTTCGGCATATTTGCGGATTGCGTCAAACTTCAAAAAGCCGTGTTTTTGGAAACGGTCTGTAAAATAAGTCTGTAACACTAAGTTTTCCTGAAGATTATAATCCAAAACTAAGCCGTCTTTATGTCTGTCCTCCGGAATATGTGCCATTCCGTCAAGGCATTTCTTTCTGATGCTTTCGTGGGTAATATCTTTCCCTTTCAAAAATACCTGTCCGCCATCTATCGGCATCATACCTGTAATTCCATATACCAGTTCTGACTGACCATTTCCGTCAATACCGGCTATCGTAACAATCTCGCCTTTTCTCACAGTAAATGATACGTTTTTTACTGCATCTTTCCCATGCTTTGCCTTGATTGTCATATTTTTTACTTCCAAGATTGCATCTCCCGGTTCGGATTCTTTCTTATCAATAATAAAATTGACCTTTCTTCCAACCATCATTTCTGACATCGCTTCTTTAGATGTATCTGCAACCTCGATTGTGCCAATGTACTTACCTTTTCGTAAAACGCTGCATCGGTCTGCAACCTCTTTAATCTCATTCAACTTATGTGTGATGAAAATAATGGATTTTCCTTCCTCCACAAGCTGCTTCATAACTTTCATCAACTCGTGAATTTCCTGCGGTGTCAATACTGCCGTAGGCTCATCAAAAATCAAAATATCATTGTCGCAGTACAACATTTTTAAAATCTCAACTCTTTGCTGCATACCTACCGTAATATCGGAAATATATGCGTCCGGATCGATTTTAAATTTATAGCGTTCACTCAACTCCATAACTTTCTTGCGGGCATTCTCCATTTTCAATACTCCGCCCTTTGTTGTCTCGCGTCCAAGTACGATACTTTCCAAAACAGTAAAATTATGCACCAATTTAAAGTGCTGGTGAACCATACCTATTCCCAATGCGTTCGCATCGTTCGGGTTATTGATTTTCACCTCTTTGCCGTTAATTTTAATCTGTCCCTGTTCCGGCTGGTACAATCCAAATAATACACTCATTAATGTAGATTTTCCTGCCCCGTTTTCTCCCAACAAAGCGTGGATTTCACCTTTCTTTACTCGCAGCGTAATATCATCGTTTGCTTTAAACTCTCCAAACTGCTTCGTAATATGGTTCATTTCAATTACATATTCCACGTTTTTTCCTCCTTCTTTTTACTTTATTCCAAATCTGACGGACAAAAACCATACGGTAACATCTCTTTTAAACTCATTACCTTCATACTATCTTCCCCGTCTGCAAGAATAATCTGAAATTCCTCCGGATTACAAAATTCCATCATAACCTGTCTGCAAACTCCGCAAGGCGCGCACAAATCATCCGCACCTGTTCCTTCCTTGCCTCCGACAATAGCAATTTTTTCAAATTCCATTACTCCGTCCGAAACCGCTTTAAAAAACGCAGTACGCTCGGCACAATTTGTCGGCGTATAGGAGGCATTTTCTATATTACAGCCATGATAAACTGTTCCGTTTTTTGCCAGTAACGCTGCTCCAACTTGAAACTTAGAATATGGAGCATACGATTTAAGACGTGCTTTTTTTGCTTCTTCCAGCAATTCTCTGTTCGTCATACATACACACACTCCTACTTACATATTTCCTCTTTGAAACTTGTTCCGTCTGTTGTAATCTCCAATCCAAACATATCCAAAATAGTTGCAGAAATATCGGCAAAAGTTTTACGCGTACCTAAATTTACTCCTTCTTTGACAGATTGTCCGTAAGCCAAGAACGGTACACATTCCCTCGAATGATCTGTTCCTTTAAATCCCGGATCACAACCATGATCCGCAGTAATCATCAAAACATCTTCCGGCTGCATTCTCTCCATAAATGTTCCCAGTTGTTTATCAAATGTTGTTGCCGCTTTCGCATATCCTGCAATATCATTTCTATGACCGTACAACATATCAAAGTCAACAAGGTTTACAAAACATAATCCGTTAAAATCTTCGTCCTGCAACGCAATCGTCTTATCCATACCGTCCACGTTATCTTTAATTCTCTGCGTATGTGCAATTCCTTTGCCCGCAAAAATATCGTAAATCTTACCTACTCCATATGTGTCATATCCTTCTTCCTGCAAAATATCCAACATCGTATCTTTTGGCGGAAGCAAAGAAAAATCATGTCTGTTCGCCGTTCTTTTAAAATTCGGTGCTGCATCTGTAAACGGTCTTGCAATAACTCTTCCCACTCCATGCTCTCCTGTCAGAAGTTCTCTCGCAATCTCACAATAACGATACAATTCCTCCACCGGAACAACATCTTCATGTGCCGCTATCTGAAAAACACTGTCCGCCGATGTGTAAACAATCAATTTGCCCGTACGAATATGCTCCTCTCCGTAATCACGGATAACATCTGTTCCCGAATATGGAAGATTACAAAGAACGCCTCTTCCCGTTCTCTTTGAAAATTCGTCCAGCAATTCTTTCGGAAAACCATTCGGATAAGTCGGAAGCGCCTGCGGTGAAATAATTCCTGCTATTTCCCAATGACCTATTGTCGTATCTTTCCCTTTTGACGCCTCCTGAAGTCTGCCATAGGACCCTGTAACTTTTTCCGGCTTCTCCAAATAATCCACTCCGTCAATCAATGAAAGTCCCAATCTGTTCATATTAGGCGTATCATATTCCGAAGACTGCGTAATCGTGTGTAACGTATTTGCACCTTCGTCTCCAAAACTTGCCGCATCAGGTGCATTTCCAATTCCAAAACTATCCAGTACAATTAAAAATACTCTCTGTCTACCCACTACTTTTCTCCTTTTCTATGCGTTTCCGAGTTAATATAGTTCAATTATATATGATTATTTCAATCAAAAAAAGGACTTGTGTCCTTTTTTATATCTTCTTTTATAATTATACTCTTTTACTCCATATTAAAGTGTGGGAATTTTAGAGAATTTATGCATTTAAAGAAATTTTTTCTACACAACAAAAAACACCGCAAATATTTGCGATGTTAAAAAGGCGCCAACCAGATTTGAACTGGTGATAGAGGTGTTGCAGACCTTTGCCTTACCACTTGGCTATGGCGCCATATTGAATTGTTTAAACCACAAGACTTTTCTTGTGGTCTGAATGACTCCTACGGGAATCGAACCCGTGTTACCGCCGTGAAAGGGCGATGTCTTAACCGCTTGACCAAGGAGCCTGA
>URXX01000019.1 GCA_900551895.1 uncultured Lachnospiraceae bacterium
TTTCTATAGTGAAAGGTGAAACAATCGGAAATGAACTTCCGACAGCACCAGAAAAAGAAGGCTATACATTCAAAGGCTGGAATACTAAGGAAGATGGAAAAGGTGAAGTAGTAACAGAAAAAACAGTTGTAAATGCAGATATGACAATATATGCAATTTATGAAAAGAATGAAACACCAGAACCACAGCCGGAAGAAAAAATGGTAACATTTATAGCGGAAGGAAAATTAGTAAAAGAAGTTTCTATAGTGAAAGGTGAAACAATCGGAAATGAACTTCCGACAGCACCAGAAAAAGAAGGCTATACATTCAAAGGCTGGAATACTAAGGAAGATGGAAAAGGTGAAGTAGTAACAGAAAAAACAGTTGTAAATGCAGATATGACAGTATATGCAATTTACGAAAAGAATGAAACACCAGAACCACAGCCGGAAGAAAAAATGGTGACATTTACAGCGGAAGGAAAATTAGTAAAAGAAGTTTCTATAGTGAAAGGTGAAACAATCGGAAATGAACTTCCGACAGCACCAGAAAAAGAAGGCTATACATTCAAAGGCTGGAATACTAAGGAAGATGGAAAAGGTGAAGTAGTAACAGAAAAAACAGTTGTAAATGCAGATATGACAGTATATGCAATTTATGAGAAAGTTCAAACACCAATAACTCCAACACCTGATAATAAGCCAACCACTAAACCGGATACTCATCCGACTCAAAACCCGGATAATAAACCGGTTCAAAAACCTGATAATAAGCCGGTGAAAACAAGTGACACTGCAAATGTAGCGATACCATTTACATTTATGTTAATAGCAGCAGCTGCAGGAGTAATTGTTCTTGGTAAAAAAAGGAAAACAAAATAAAATCTGGTAAATAGAAAATAGGAGATACTGTGATGATAGTACACAGCATCTCCTGTTTTTGTTTGTCAGTGTGAAATTTTTATAGATGTGGAATAAAAAGTTGATTAGTGTTTACGTAATGATTCTAAATAGGTGCAAACGATGCCATGTGCATAGTGAAGTAGAGAATATCGATGTTCCTGTAAACACCAATCGTAAGTAAGACCACGCTCTAAAGAAGCAATTTTTTCGCTGATTTCTGTATAAGATTCTGATGAAATAATTTCTCCTGAATCAAGGCCTTCTTTTACAAGTTGATTAAGAATTTGGTAATACCGACGTTTGGGGTTTAGGATGTATCTAGTGCCTTGTGTCATGACTTGAAGTCCATATAGTGTTTGAAAAAAAGAAATATATGGGGAATGCTCCAGGTTGCTTAAAATAAATTCATCGAATGTAATTAATTTGTCGACCGCACTTAAATTAGAAGGAAGAGATTTCAACCATTCGTCATAATCATTATCGAAGAAATAGGCAAGACTGAATATAAGATCTTCTTTTCCTCTGAAGTGATGATAAAAAGAACCTCTAGATGTTTGAGAACGTTCTATAATTTCATTAACAGTTGTTGCATCATATCCTTTTTCCAAAAATAATTCCCAGGCAGCGCTTATTAATTGTTCTTTTATAGTAGTGTTTATTGCTTTTTTTCTCATAAAATAAATATCCTTTATTACTCGTTATATTTCATTATTATATCACGAAAACCGTAAGGGATACAAGTCTTGACAGTTTATAAATAGATTGCTAAAATTATAACAAAATAATTAGAATGTAGTACGGAATAAGGTACGATTCAAGAAAATGAATGAGAGAAAGGAGTGTTTATGTGGAGAAACAGAAAAAAATTCAACTCCCAAAAAAGATGGGGAAAACAGAGAGAAATCGCTTAATTGAATTTGCTCTTTTAAAAGGTTTTCAATCTGTATCAGCTGAATTTCCGGTTGTTTCTACAACAGAAGGAGAGGAAGTTCCAGAGAGTTTTTCGCAATATGAATTGCAACTTAGGAATATAGAAGCACCGGAAGATTATGTGTCAGCCACAAAAAGTGCAAAGCAGATTCCGGATTTAGACTGGAGAAAGAAAAAAGGATTAGAATCTGTATTTGAAAAAGGAGAGTTTTTAAAAGATAATAATTTGGATATGCTTCCAGATAGTTTGGATATGAAAATTATTCTTCCAGAGAATGCAGATGAATCTATGGTCATTGCCGCATGTAATATAGCATTTCGCTTTGGTATGGAAACAACGGGGTATGAAGGAACGATAGTTGCAGATGAATCCTATACTGGAAATGCGTTTGTAATAGAAGAGGGCGATGAATGTAGAGTTCGCTTCGATAAGCAAGATCATCGTACAATTGTATATTTATCAGGAAAAGGAAAAGAATTAGAAGTCTTTTCAGCATGGCTTTGTGAAAAATTCCCGTTACTTCCGAATGCGGAAAGATGGACGGATAGATTGATGGAATTAACGGATAGTTTTTCTATGAAAAATCTAGACGGCCAACTTAGTTACCTGAAAGCATTTCAGAAAGAACTGGGAGACTCGGTGACAGCTTACGTTTCGCCGGAGATTTCTTCCGTTAAAAAGGGGATAGAAAAGGAATTTCCCAATGTTTTATTTGAAAACTACAAAGGAATGAAAAAAGTATATGAAAAAGAATATGATATTCCTTGGGAAGTAGATGTTTGTAAGGAAATTTTAGAAAGTAAAGTATATCCGCTTTTAAGAAATGGGGATAAAGTAAAAGTTTATGCTGCTTTAAGTGAAGAAATGGATGTTAGAATGGCGTTGAAACAGAATATTAATCAACGACTAGAAGAAAAAGGAGCAAAACTTTTAGATGCGGAAATTCTTTGTGCATATAAGCAAGGATTTTCGTGGATTGATGAAATTATTATTCCTAAATTGCTAAATGAAAAGGTGGGAAAACTTCATATTGCATTTAGACCGTTTTTACCAGAAGGGCAAACAGAATGGTTAGATGAAAACGGTGCAACACCTTCATATACCAATATAGATTTCAGTAATCCGGATAAATGGTATGACTTGCCAATCCGTTATTTGCAAGAACTTTATCCAATTGTAGATATTATTGAATCGAAACTAGGAATAGAAAAAGATAATATTGTATTTTCTGTATATGAAGGAGAAAAAGACTGTACATATTATTTGGAAGCAGAAGATATAAATGGAAATACTATTTTAGAAGAAGATTATCTTGCGATAAATGCAGAAAGACCTTATTTAGATGCATTTCCGGAGATGGGGAAAGTGCATCCGGCAACAGGATATGTGAAAGTTTACTTGAATGGTCAAGAAGTTTTAAATGAGCGTGTGCGAACAGATGTGGAATGTATATGGGAAATATATCAAAAAGAAGTTTTGACAGACTTACAAAAGTTCATTGAAGGAAAATTGGGCGAACATATTTGCTTGGAAACTCAACCGTTTTTCTCAAGACTATCTTTAGAGGTGGTTGCAAGTGAACCGGATTATAAACTCCCGTGTAGAGAAGATTTGATTTCCACTTTAGATGCATTGCATGAGGATATGTATTTTGTAGGAACGGATTTCTTTAAAAATTATGGGGTTAGACATTCAGGTGAAATGTTAGATGCACCAGGGTTAATTCTTCCGATTTTGAAAAAAGGAACTGGTAAGCCGTATTTTAAAGTGACATTATACGATATCATGGCAGAAAAACCAATGTTAGTTTCTGCGCAAAAAGAAATCACATCTTTTGCAAACCGTCAGGATATAGATATTTACATGGATTCTTTAACGTATGAATCCGATAAAATAACTGCGCATATTTGTGTGGATGGAGGAAATGCTAAAGTAGCGGAAGCATATGCTTTACTGTTTAACAAAGGGATTTTATCTTCGTGTAAAGGATATGCAGAAGTTGATATAGTGCAACTTGATGTGGATGGTCAGATTTTTGAGATGTATGTGCCGGAATATGAAGAACAGGCAAAAGATCTAGACATTAGAGAAATTGATTTATTGGAACATACATTGATTGGATATGATCAGTATTTAGAGATTATAAAACAGTTAAAGAGAGTTGAAGGAATTTCTGTCTATAAGACTGCAACTTCATATGCAGGTAGAGATATTTATGCGATTGAACTTTTACCTAAATGTAAAGGGTATATTTCAAGGACAAAGAGAATTAATCTGTTGCCATCAGAAATTATTAATTCTAGACATCATGCAAATGAGGTTTCAAGTACAAATTCAGCATTTATACTCTTGAAAGAAATTCTTACAAATGAAAAGTATAAGGATTTGTCAGAAAAACTTAATTTAGTGATTGTACCGATGGAAAATGTAGATGGGACAGCAATACATTATGAATTGCAGAAAGAAAATCCATACTGGAAATTTCATGTTGCAAGGTTTAATGCGATTGGAAAAGAATTTTACCATGAACATTTTAAAGAGGATACGATTCATACGGAAGCAATGGGACTTACAAGATTGTGGTATAGAATGCTTCCGGATATTGTTGTAGATAATCATGGTGTTCCAAGTCATGAGTGGGAACAACAATTTTCAGGCTATACATCTCCATCGTTCAAAGGCTTTTGGCTTCCGAGATCGTTATTATATGGATATTTTTGGTATGTAACGAATGAGGAATATAAAAGTAACTATAAAGTAAATAAGAAAATGGAAGATGTTATTGCGGATGCGATTGGAGCGAAAGAAGATATTTATAAGTGGAATAAAGAATGGATGCAACAATTTGAAAAATTTGCACATGGCTGGATGCCAAAATTATTCCCAGCGAATTATTATAAGGATATGATTAATTACTGGATTCCATTTGAATATCAACCGGAACATAGATATCCATCTATTCGATTTCCGTGGATTACGACAGTGGCATATACAAGTGAAGTGGCTGATGAAACGGCTCAAGATGATTATTTGAATTTGTGTGCAAAAGCTCATGTGACTCATGATTTAGCGACTATTGATATGTTCGTAGAAGGAGAAAGCGTTTTTGAAGTAAGAGAAGAAAAAGCGGATGATTCAGTTTCGATTTGTTATATAAGACAACGTCCACTGATTATCGGAAGTTTTGAAAATTAATAAAAAGGAAAACAAAGGAGGAAAAAGATATGGAGTATATTACTCTAATAGGAATCGTAATTGTTATAGTTGGGTTTGCTCTAAAATTGGATAATATTTTAACCATTTTAGTAGCGGCCGTTGTAACAGCATTAGTAGGAGGACTTGGAGTAGATGGTCTTCTTGAAACACTTGGATCAAGTTTTGTTGCCAATAGAAGCATGGCTATTTTCATTATTGTTATGCTTGTAACGGGAACACTAGAAAGAAGTGGTTTAAAAGAAGCGGCGGCAGCATTGATTGGAAAAATAAAAGGTGCTACTGCAGGTGCGGTTGTGGTAGCTTACGGTATCATGAGAGCAATTTTTGCAGCTTTTAATGTTGGATTTGGTGGTGTTGCAGGTTTTGTAAGACCAGTTATTATGCCGATGGCAGATGCAGCGATTGAAAATACAGTAGGAAAGGCAAACGAAGAACATGAAGAACAGGTAAAAGGTATGGCTTCTGGTATGGAGAATATAACATGGTTCTTCTTCCAAGTATTGTTTATTGGAGGTAGCGGTGGTCTTCTTGTACAGAGTACGTTAGAAGGACTTGGATATAAAGTGGAACTTGTAGATTTAGCAAAGGTAGAAATTCCAGTAGCGATATTTGCACTTGTAGTTACAATTATTTATTACATTTTTAGAGATAAGAAATTGATGAAAAAATACTATAAAAAAGAGAAATAGAAAGGAGGTTCTTTTATGTCGTTTTTTATGAGTTCAGAAGAACTGTTGGGAACAAAATTATTAGAGATTGTTTATATTTTAATTGGGTTAATTACAATTTACACAGGTGTGAAAAATGTAATGGACAAAAAAAACCCATCTAGAATTGGAACGGGTATATTTTGGATTGTGTTAGGTATTGTACTTGCATTTGGTAGATGGATTCCCGCAAAAGTAAATGGTGTATTAATTATTGTAATGTGTATTCCTGCTATTTTACAAAAAGTTAAAATTGGAAAAATTGATAAACCGACGGAACAGGAATCAAGAGCGAATTACGATAAAGTAGGAATGAAAATTTTTATTCCTGCACTTACTATTGGAGTTTGTGCTTTAGGATTTGCGCTATTTACAGATCTTGGAGCTTTAGTAGGAGTAGGAGTAGGAGTATTGATTTCAGCACTTTTATTAATCTTATTCTTGAAATCTAACACTCCAAAGGTGTTGTTGAATGACTCAGAGCGTATGCTTTCTACTGTAGGACCATTAAGTATGTTGCCGATGCTTCTTGCAAGTCTTGGGGCAATCTTTACAGCTTCAGGCGTAGGAGATGTTATTGCTCAGATTGTAGGAAATGTGATTCCTAAGGGAAATGTAAATGTTGGTATTATTGTTTATGCAGTTGGAATGATGGTATTTACTATGATCATGGGAAATGCTTTTGCAGCAATTACAGTTATGACAGTAGGTATTGGAGCGCCATTTGTATTGGCGTATGGAGCTAATCCGGTATTAATAGGTATGCTTGCTCTTACTTGCGGTTACTGTGGTACATTGCTTACACCTATGGCTGCGAACTTTAATATTGTTCCAGTTGCTTTGTTGGATATGAAAAACAGATTTACTGTAATTCGAAATCAGGTTGTAATTGCAGTACTTATGCTTGTGTTCCAAATTGCATATATGATTATGTTTAAATAAAAAAGAACCGAGGTAAAAAAATGAAAGGAATAGATCGTGGAGCCGAGATTGTAATTAAAAAGTGGGTGAAATTAAAACCATGGGAAAAACTTTTAATTGTTACAAGCGAAGAAACAATAGAAGAGGCTCAAGCACTGAAGAAATTTGCATTAAGGAGAAGTGCTTCTGTAGATTTGATGATTGTAGAGAAAACAGGAATGAAGATAGGAGTGTTTTTTGATCAACACGAAGATATTTTTGCAAATTATCATGTCATTATAGGTGCGACGAACTATTCCTTAGTTACAACCAAAGCTGCGAAAAAGGCAATTAAAAAAGGAAAAAAATTTCTTTCCCTTCCGCTTTGTACAAATGATGGAAAAGCGATGCTGAGTTATGATTTTATGACCATGGATACAAAGAAAAGTAAAATGCTTGCGATGGTCATTATGAAGTACTTAAATTCAGCGAGTGTTATTCATATCACTTCTAAGAATGGAACGGATTTGAAAGTATATAAAAGAAATAGAAAAGCCGGATTTTTTAATGGAGTATTAAAAGATGGGAAAGGGTATTCGTCGGCTAGTATTGAAGTATATGTTCCAATAGAAGAAACTAAAAGTGAAGGGGTCATGGTTTTAGATGGCTCGCTTGGATATATTGGGAAAGCAGATTATCCAACAAAAATAGAAATTTCACAAGGGAAAATTACAAAGATAGAAGACACGATTACAGGATGTCAACTCCAAGAATACTTGAAAAGTTATGATGATGAAAGGGTTTGGGTTGCAAGTGAACTTGGAATTGGATTAAATTCTCAATCAAAATGTCGAGGAAAATGTTATATTGAAGATGAGTCGGCATATGGAACGTTTCATATCGGATTTGGGAGAAATCTTGCTTTAGGCGGAGTGCATGAAGCAAGCGGGCACTATGATTTGGTTTGTAGGGAACCGAATATTTATGCCGATAATCGGCAGATTATGATGGAGGGAAAAATTATTACCCCTGAACCAGAAGTATATTAAGGAGGCAAAGAATGAAAGTTTTAGTTACAGGATTTGATCCATTTGGTGGAGAAACGGTTAATCCAGCTTATGAATCAGTAAAATTAATTCATGATACAGTTAAAAATGCGGAAATTATAAAGGTGGAGATACCGACTGTATTTGGTGAAGCAGGGGAAAAAGTGGAGAAAGCTATAGAAGAACATCATCCAGATGTGGTACTTTGTATCGGACAAGCAGGAAGAAGAGCGGATATACAGGTAGAAAGAATTGCGATTAATTTGTGTGAGGCTCCGATTCCTGATAATGCGGGAAATCAGCCTATTGATGAAAAATCGCAAAAGGATGGAGAAACAGCATATTTTGCGACAGTACCTGTAAAAGCAATGGTAAAAAATATTAATGAACATGGAATTCCAGCAAGTGTTTCTTATACGGCGGGGACATATGTATGTAATAATGTAATGTATGATTTACTTTATACACTCAATAAAAAATATCCAAATGTTCGTGGCGGATTTATTCATGTACCATATTCTACACAGCAAGGTGTTGGAAAGCCTTTGGGTACAGCAACTATGTCGATTGAAACGATGGCAAAAGCTTTAGAATATGCAATAGAAGCAATTGTGGAAACAAGAGAAGAAGTAGAAATATCGATGGGAATTACAGATTAAACTATAGCGATAAAATGAAACACAAGAGAATATATATAATATAGAGGTTCTTGTAGTATCAAACTTATCAATTCTAAAACTAAAAGATTCTATCTGAAAATTCTTTGTATATAGAGAAGGGGGATCACTCAATCATTACATTTGATGATTGAGCGATACCCCTCTTTACTTTCGATGCTTATTCCTCATCGTCTATTTCCTGAGCACCGATTAAAGCACCGGCTGATGCGGAAACAACTGCTGCAACAATGGCAGCGATAATGCTGACTGCAATAATGCAAACTAAAAATCCCATTGTAAACGCCTCCGATTCTAAACTACAAATTTTTAACTAAATCTATTGTATCACGAAAAATCAAATCTGTATATATTTTATTTGTGGCGCAGAGGATTCGGAGTATGTACAGTTAAAAATTTTACAACAGTATTTGTATCATTTTTCCAGTTGTGAGAAATATTTGAATGTACATGGGCTGAATCTCCGGGATATAAATGATAAATATCTTCCTCAATCTGCAAAGTCAAGATACCTTCCAATATATAAATAAATTCTTCACCGCCGTGGGAATAAAGTTCTAAATCACTTTCATCCTGTAATGCGGGCATAAGTTCTACAAGTCTTGGAAGAAGATCAAATTCTTCTACATGATTTGTGAGAGCGTGCTCAATAATTTCAGGATTTACAACAGTAGATTTCTGTTCATAGCGCCTCATTATATGTACATCATTTGGTTTTATATTCGTAGTGAAAAAACTGGATAGTTCTACATCTAAAACTTTAGAAATTTTATCCAAAGAATCGATGGCTATACTTGTCATTCCTCGTTCCAATTGGGAGAGAAATCCAATGGATAGTCCGGTGTTTTCGCTTAAATATTTTAAAGTATATTTTTTTTCGGTACGAAGATTTTTGATTCTAAGTCCGATAATTGCATTTGTATCCATGATTTTACCTCTTTTTCTCTTACTATCTTTAAAAGATATTGTTTATATTATTACCAGTTGGTTGTAATGTCAAGCATTTGACAGGTGAAAAGAACGCAGATAAAACGAGTTGTATAAAGATTAATAAATAAATGAAAGCGTATTCTCTTTTTAGAAATTTTTATGAAAACAATAAAAAATATCATGACAAAAGAATAACAATGTGATATAATGAAAAAAACGGATAAAAATTTCATTTAGATGAAAATGGAGGAAATATGAGAACACCAAATGTAATTAATATCCAAAAGTTTTCTGTGCATGACGGGGACGGCATACGGACAACTATTTTTTTTAAAGGTTGTTATTTGAATTGCTGGTGGTGTCATAATCCGGAGAGCCAGAATTTTGCGCCGGAAGTTATGATTAACACAGAAAAGTGTACAGGGTGCCGTGCTTGTGAGCAGGTTTGTCCGGAGAAAGCTATTCATATAGATAATTGTAAGCAGTGTACGGACA
This sequence comes from uncultured Lachnospiraceae bacterium, assembly GCA_900551895.1. Classification (GTDB taxonomy): domain Bacteria; phylum Bacillota; class Clostridia; order Lachnospirales; family Lachnospiraceae; genus Faecalimonas. The sequence goes on from URXX01000019.1 coordinate 9,787, forward strand.
GAACGAAATGTAAAGTATGCAGTACGTGTTTGGACTATTGTGTAAATAATGCGAGAGAAGTTGTTGGGAAACAATATACAATTGCGGAGTTAGTAAAAGAAGTGGATAAAGACTATATGTTTTATGAAGAGTCGTTTGGGGGTGTTACGCTTTCCGGTGGGGAAGTTATGGCACAGGATATGGAATATATAGAGGAACTTCTGAAAAAGTTAAAGAGAAAAGGTTATAACATTACGATTGATACATGTGGATTTGCGCCTGAAGAAAATTTCCAAATTGTTTTGCCGTATGTGGATACGTTTTTATATGATATTAAATTGATGGATAATGAAAAGCATAAGAAATACATGGGGCAGAGCAACGAATTGATTTTCACCAATCTGAAATATTTAAGTGATAACGGAGCGAGAATTTATATTCGTATTCCAGTCATCGGTGGAGTGAATGATAGTGACGAGGAAATGCAAGCAATTATTTCCTATTTAAAAGAAAATATTTCAGTGGCGCAGGTCAATTTATTGCCGTATCATGATATTGCAAGTAGTAAATATCAGAGGTTAGATGTTACATATAAGGGAGAAGGATTTACTGTTCCTTCTAAAGAGAGAATGGAAGAGTTAAAAGAAATGTTTCAAAAAAATGGGTTTACAAATACCAAAATAGGAGGTTAAGAGATGGAAAGAGGAATGAACGAAAGAATCCGCAAATTAAGAAAACAGAGTTTGGAAACAGAACCGCACATCTATATGGAAAGAGCGGACTTAGAAACAGATGCGTACATGATGTATGAAGGAAGTGTTTCTGTTCCGGAACTTCGTGCGTTAGCATTTAAACATTTTATGGCTAATAAAACATTATGTATCAATGATGGAGAATTGATTGTAGGGGAAAAAGGTGACGGACCACAGGCTGCACCGTCATTCCCTGAATTATGCTGTCATACAGTAGAAGATATGAAAATCATGAATGCGAGAGATTTAATTTATTTCCGTGTTACAGAAGATGATTTGAAATTACAGGAAGAGAAAATCATTCCATTCTGGGAAAAACGTTCTGTTCGTCATAAAATTTTAGCGAACATGAGTCAGGAATGGAAAGATGCTTATGCAGCAGGTATTTTCACTGAATTTATGGAACAGCGTGGGCCGGGACATACAGTAGGTTCGGAAAAGATTTATAAAAAAGGATTTTTAGATTATAAAAACGATATTATCGAAGCAAGAAACAATCTTGACTTCTTAAATGATAAAGAAGCTTTAGATAAGAAAGCACAGTTAAATGCGATGGAAATTTGCTGTGATGCGATTATTATTTTAGGGGAAAGATATGCAAAATATGCTAGAGAATTAGCTGAAAAAGAAACAGATGAAACTCGTAAAGCAGAATTACTTCAGATTGCGGCAAACTGTGACGTAGTACCTGCTCATGCCCCACAGACATTCTGGCAGGCAATTCAGATGTACTGGTTTGTTCACCTTGGAGTAACAACAGAGTTAAATCCATGGGATGCTTACAGTCCGGGAAGATTTGACCAGCATTTAAACCCATTCTATCAGAAAGATACAGAAGAAGGTATTTTAGATGATGAAAAAGCATTAGAGTTATTAGAATGTTTATGGGTGAAATTCAACAACCAGCCAGCGCCACCAAAAGTTGGTGTTACATTAAAAGAAAGTGGAACATACACAGACTTTGCGAACTTAAATACAGGTGGTATTACACCGGACGGTGAAAACGGTGTAAACGAAGTAAGTTACTTAATCTTAGATTGTATGGATGAAATGAAACTGTTACAGCCAAGTTCGAACGTACAGATTAGTAAGAAAACACCTACAAAATTCTTAAAACGTGCTTGTGAAATTTCAAGAAAAGGTTGGGGACAGCCTGCATTTTACAATACAGAAGCGATTATTCAGGAATTATTAAATGCCGGAAAAACAATCGAAGATGCAAGACGCGGCGGAACAAGCGGTTGTGTAGAAACAGGGGCGTTCGGAAACGAAGCGTATATCTTAACAGGATATTTCAATCTTCCAAAGATTTTGGAATTAACATTATATAACGGTTACGATATTGTAAGTAAAAAACAGATTGGTCTTCCTCTTGGATATGCAAAAGATTTCAAATCTTATGAAGAATTATACGATGCTTATAAGAAACAGATTGAGTATCTTGTGGATATTAAAATTGAAGGAAGCAATATTATCGAAAAAATTTATGCAGAATATATGCCTGCACCGTTCCTTTCTATTATTACAAACGATTGTATTTCAAAAGGAAAAGATTACAATGCGGGCGGAGCAAGATACAATACAAACTATTTACAGGGAGTAGGTATCGGAACGATTACAGACTCGTTGGCAGCAATTAAATACAATGTATTTGATGAAAAGAAATTTACAATGGAAGAACTTATCGAGGCAATGGAACATAACTTTGAAGGATATGAAAGAATTGCTAACTTAGTTCGCAATAAAACACCAAAATACGGAAATGACGATGATTACGCAGACGGAATTATGAAAGACGTATTTAATTTCTATCAGAAAACGGTTACAGGAAGACCGAACATGAAAGGCGGTACATACAGAGTAAATATGCTTCCGACAACTTGTCATGTATACTTCGGAGAAGTAATGAATGCAAGTCCAAACGGACGTCTTGCGCAGAAACCGGTTTCAGAGGGTATTTCGCCTGAAAAGGGAGCAGACGTAAACGGACCTACAGCGGTAATTAAATCTTGTGCAAAAATGGACCACTTAAGAACAGGCGGTACATTGTTGAATCAGAAATTCACACCGAGCGTTGTTGCAGGCGAAGAGGGTCTGACACATATGGCAGATTTAGTAAGAGCATACTTTAATATGGACGGACATCATATTCAGTTTAACGTTATCGATAAAGAAACATTGATTGAAGCACAGAAGCATCCGGACGAATATAAAGATTTGATTGTCCGTGTTGCCGGTTACAGCGATCATTTCCGCAACTTAAGCAAAGCATTGCAGGATGAAATTATTGAGAGAACGGAACAGTCGTTTAACTAAAAGTATAGTATAAAATAAGAAGCACATTTCGGGGGGAATGTGCTTCTTTGCGTTAGTGGTGATATTCATTTAAAGCGCTGTCTTTTCCAATCATAAAATGGTCCTGTGTTAAGATTGCGTAAGCATTTTCATAGTCATTATTACGCATATATTGAACCATTTTTTTTAAGTTTGCGTTCGTTTTTTCGATTTGCATTCCGTTTTTCAGGGAATACAGCCCCATGCGGATAAGTTCAAAAAGATTGCTTTCATAAAATTTGTTTATTCTTGTATTATCGAAAATACTGACGATTTCCAAATGCATTTTTGTGTCGGCAACTTCCCATTCATACGGATTGTTTGTAGCGGCACACATGCGAACAACCTTTTCTTCGATACGGTAAGAATATTCTTCGAAACGGTTAGAAGAGAAAATCAGTTTAAATGCAGAGCCTTCAAAAATTTCCCGTAACTGATAAATCTCCTCTATATCTTTATCTGTGATTTCTTTTACGGTCATGGATTTGTGATAATCGGAAACGATAAGCCCCTCCGCCTGTAACATTTTGATAGCGGTTCTGACAGGGTTACGGCTCATGTCCAGTTCCTCAGTAAGAATTGCTTCGGTGAGAGGCATTCCGGGAGGATAAGTCAGGTTTAAGATATTTGTTTTAATTGTATGGTAAGCTTTATCTGCAAGAGATTTACTTTGTGTTGGCATAAAGACACCTCTTTCTTCAATGTTAATGTATACATTTAATTGTATACAATCAGAAAGAAAAATACAAGGATAAGCGCAGGAAAAAATTGTATTTGTAAAGGGGGTATGTTATTATGAAAAGGCTGTAATAAATAATTATCAGAAACAGGAAATGGAGGAAAGTGAATGAGAAAAACAGTAAAGAAAATAGTAAGTTTACTGCTTTCTTTTTGCCTTTTATCAGGAACACTTTTTAGTGTGCCGTTAAAAGTTGAGGCAAGGGAAGAACTCGTCAACGTTGCAAGAGATGAGAACGTGAAAATTACTGTGAACAACACAGGAAGCGGATCGGCGTCAGACTTGGTTGACGGAAATGATAAGACTTCATGGCAGCAGAACGGCTGGTCGGACAAAAAGGACGCAGTTGTAGACATGAAGTTGGCTCAAAACGGAACAAACGTAAAGAAGGTAGTTGTCAAAGTCGGTGGAAATGACATTGCGAACCGTAAAGTAAAAGTAACGGTACAGCGTGCGCAGAACGGTATTACATCAGACTGGATAACAATCGGCGAACAGGTTGTTACAACGACAGGAGATGCAAATGGTACAGTTGACGCTGTATTTGAATTAGAACAGGCAGCATCTTCATCAGATATTCGTGTCGTTTTATCCGAACCGGTTGCACATGACGGCGGAGAGGTACTTTTTTGGCCTTCTATCCATGAAATTGAAGTGTATGAGATGCAGGAAGTACAACTATCGGATTACAACAACATCGCATCACAGGCGGAGATTACGACAGACGGGAATGAAAACCAGTCAGAGGGAAAAGACCGTCTTGTAGATGACAATGACGCAACATTGTATAAATTCCACAATGCAGCGCAGGATGCTGAAAAATATATCAACCTTTCTTTCGGAGAAGAAAGAATGATGAATGCCTGCGAGATTGTATTTGAACATGTTGGTGATAAAGACGAATATAGTTATGAATTTACATACAGTATTTTAGGAAAAGCAAAGGGTGCGAATGAATATACAAAAATCGTAGACCATAAGAAAGCAAACCGCACTGATAATTATGTACAGGGATACAAATTTGATGAAACAGCGTATACAGATGTAAAAATCGTAATGCACTCTACAACAAACAGTCAGGGAAACGGCTGGCCGGCTGTAGCAGAGTTCCGTGTATATGGAGCGGAGGAAGAGATTGACGATTCGGCAAGTATCGCATTTAAGAAACCGGTACACGCAAACTCTAATCAGAAAAATGCTTCCAGAATTAATGACGGAAGCAAAAAAACAATGTGGAGCGGAGAATATTATCCGGGATACGTTGATATTGATTTACAGGAAAACTATAACTTAGATACAGTAGAAATCTTTACACAGGAAAAAGGTTACTCACAGTATTCGATTTACACAAGTATGGACGGAAGAGATTTTGACAAGTTAGCAGAAAAAACTTCCACAGAAAGTTGTACGGATAAAGGAGAAATCTATCAGGCAAAAGGAAAAGAAGCCCGCATTATCCGTGTATATATGGAATACAATTCTACAAGTTCAGCGGCTGTCATTAAAGAAATCCGTGCTACAGGTAAAAAGAGCGGTACAAAAGTACAGACTCGTCCGGAAGTAGACGTAAAAGATTTCAAAGACAGCAAGTACGCAGATACAGAAGAAGTGACACCTGAGCAGACTTATGAAGAAGTTCGCGGAATTATCGAGAGAAGACTAGGCGCGGAATATAAGTCATGGTTTGATTTAAAATTACAGGAAAATCCAAACAAAACAGGATATGACTATTTTGAATTGAGCGATAAAGACGGAAAAGTACAGATTACAGGAAATGACGGTGTTTCTCTTGCAATGGGATTAAATCATTACTTGAAATATTTCTGTAACGTAAATATTTCTCAGGTGGGCGATCAGGCAGATATGCCGGCAAAAATCGTGCCAATCGGAGAAAAAGTACATAAAGAAACAAAAGTAGGAACAAGATATTCTTATAACTATTGTACGCTTTCTTACTCTATGGCATTTTGGGGTGAAGAAGAGTGGCGCAACGAATTGGACTGGCTTGCATTAAACGGTGTAAATGTTGTTTTAGATGCAACGGCACAGGAAGAAGTATGGCGCAGATTTCTTGGAGATTTAGGATATACACACGAGGAAATCAAAGATTATATTGCAGGTCCTGCGTATTACGCATGGGCATATATGGCAAACTTAAGCGGGTTTGGCGGACCAATCCATGATTCATGGTTTGAAGAGAGAACAGAACTTGCAAGAAAAAATCAGTTATCCATGAGAAGACTCGGAATGCAGCCGGTATTACAGGGATACAGCGGAATGGTACCGACAAACATTCGGGAAAAAGATCCTACGGCAGAAGTAATCGAGCAGGGAACATGGTGTTCATTCAGAAGACCGGATATGTTAAAAACAGACAGTCCGTCTTTTACAAAATATGCAAAACTTTTCTATCAGGCACAGAAAGAAGTGTACGGGGAGAGTGCACACTACTATGCAACTGATCCATTCCACGAAGGCGGAATTACAGGAGGATTAAATCCGACAGTTATTGCACAAAAAGTGTTGGACGAAATGTTAGCAGCAGACAAAGATGGAATTTGGATTATCCAGTCATGGCAGGGTAACCCGACAACAGCGTTGTTAAAAGGTCTTGAAGGAAGAAAAGAACACGCATTAGTATTAGACCTTTATGCTGAAAAAACACCGCACTGGAATGAAACAAATCCAAATGAGTACGGCGGCGGAGAATTTAACGATACCCCTTGGGTATTCTGTATGTTAAATAACTTTGGAGGACGTTTGGGACTTCACGGGCATTTAGATAATTTGGCGAATAATATTCCGGCAGCGTTAAACAGCGCTGAGCATATGGAAGGAATCGGAATTACACCGGAAGCGAGTGTAAATAACCCATTATTATATGATTTCTTATTTGAAACAGTTTGGACAGACAACGCAAACGAAGAACTTCCTGTAATCAACTTGGACGAATGGTTAAAAGACTATGCGAAGAGAAGATACGGTGAGGAAAGCCAGTCTGCATATGAATCTTTATTGATTATGAAAGATACGGTTTATAAAGCAGAATTAAATATGAATGGTCAGGGAGCGCCTGAATCAGTTGTAAACGCCCGTCCTGACTTAGATATTAATGCGGCTTCCACATGGGGAAATGCAATTATCGATTATGATAAAGCAGAATTAGAAAGAGCGGCAAAACTTCTCTTAAAAGATTACGATAAGTTAAAAGACAGTGACGGATATATGTACGATTTGGCGACAATGCTTCAGCAGGTACTGTCTAACAGCGCGCAGGAATATCAGAAAAAAATGGCAGCTGCTTTCAAAGCGAAAAACAAAGAAGAATTTAATCAATATGCGGAAACATTCTTAAGCATTATTGACAACATGGAAAAAGTGACAAGTACAAGTAAATATTACTTGCTCGGCACTTGGGTAGAACAGGCGAAAGCGTTAGCAAAAAATGCGGATGATTTTACAAAAGACTTATATGAATTTAATGCGAAAGCGTTAGTGACAACTTGGGGTTCTGTTAATCAGGCAGAAGCCGGAGGGTTAAAAGATTACTCTAACCGTCAGTGGTCAGGTTTATTAAAGGATTTCTACAAAGTGAGATGGCAGAAATGGATTCAGGCAAGAAATGACGAATTAGACGGAAAACAGCCTGAAAACATTAATTGGTTTGAATGGGAGTGGAAATGGGCGCGAGCAAACACAGAATACACAAACGTTCCAAACAAAGAAAACTTGAACAACTTAAATAAAATCGGAAAAACAATTTTAAGAGAATTTTCCGTAAACGGTCCAAGTACAGAGTTAGATACAGAAACTTTGAAAGAAAAAATTGCAGAAGCAAAAGCGGTGGAAACAGATAAATACACAACATCAAGTGTAGATGCTTTGAACAAAGTAGTTGAAAAAGCAGAAAAAGTTCTTGCGGAGGCAATAAAACAGTCAGAAATTGATGATATGGTGGACGAACTTACAAAAGCAATGAAATTGGAAGAGAGAGCAAATGCGGAAGAAAGTAAAGCGGAATTTGACAAGATCATTGCAGATGTAGAAGATGAAAGCGTTTATACAGAAGACAGTTGGACAGCGTATGCCAAAGCAAAAGAAAAAGTGGAAAATGCGCTTAAAGATACAAGTGATGTGAGTAAAAAGGAAATGGAAACATTGCTTGCTGATTTGCTTAAGGCAGTTGAAAAGTTAGATAAAAATGACATTGTTGTTGAATTAGACAAAAAAGCATTAGAAGAAAAAATTGCGGAAGCAAAAGCGGTGGAAACAGATAAATACACAACATCAAGTGTAGATGCTTTGAACAAAGTAGTTGAAAAAGCAGAAAAAGTTCTTGCGGAGGCAATAAAACAGTCAGAAATTGATGATATGGTGGACGAACTTACAAAAGCAATGAAATTGGAAGAGAGAGCAAATGCGGAAGAAAGTAAAGCGGAATTTGACAAGATCATTGCAGATGTAGAAGATGAAAGCGTTTATACAGAAGACAGTTGGACAGCGTATGCCAAAGCAAAAGAAAAAGTGGAAAATGCACTTAAAGATACAAGTGATGTGAGTAAAAAGGAAATGGAAACATTGCTTGCAGACTTAAAAACGGCAGTTGACGGATTGAAAGAAGTGGAAGCAGAAGAACCGCAGCAGCCACAGAAACCGGAAGAGCCGCAGCAGCCGGAAAAACCGGAAGTTCCACAGCAGAAACCACAACAGCCACAGCAAAAACCGGATAACAAAGTTCCTGAAACAAGCGATACAGCAAATGGATTCGGATTTATGTTATTGGCAATTATGGCAGGCGGAGTTATTGTCTTTGCAGAAACAAAAAGACGACGTGACTTAAATAAATAAAAACTTCATCAGAAGAGAAAATGGGGATAGAATGACCGTTCTATCCTCATTTTTTATCGATGAAAATCTTGACAGAAGGAATGAAAAATGATATATTGTATACAAATAAAACTAATGTATACATTTAAAATGAAAGGAAGAATGGAAAATGAAATTAGGATTTATCGGTGCCGGAAATATGGCAAAAGCGATGATGGGCGGAATTTTAAAGAACGGAATTTTAACTGCTGAAGAAGTAATTGCTTCTGATATGTATGTTTTAGGATTGGAAAAAACAAAAGAAGAATTAGGTATTCATGTAACAACAGACAATAAAGAAGTGGCAACAAAAGCAGAAATCGTTGTCTTATCAGTAAAACCACAGTTCTATGCAGATGTAATTGACGAAATCAAAGACTGTATTACAGAGAACCAGATTATCGTTACAATCGCACCGGGCAAAACTTTAGAATATCTTGCAGACGCATTCGGACATCCGGTAAAAATCGTCCGTACAATGCCAAATACACCGGCGTTAGTTGGAGAAGGAATTACAGGTGTTTGTCATAACGATTTAGTGACAAAAGAAGAATTAGATACAGTATGCAATATTTTGAGCGGATTTGGTAAAGCGGAAGTATTAAGTGAAAAACTTATGGATGTTGTCGTATCTGTAAGCGGAAGTTCACCTGCATATGTATTTATGTTTATCGAAGCAATGGCAGATGCGGCAGTTGCTGACGGAATGCCAAGACAGCAGGCATATAAATTTGCGGCACAGGCAGTTATGGGAAGCGCAAAAATGGTATTGGAAACAGGAAAACATCCGGGTGAATTAAAAGATATGGTTTGTTCACCGGGAGGAACAACAATCGAAGCGGTTCGCGTATTAGAAGAAAAAGGATTTAGAAGCAGTGTGATCGAGGCAATGAAAGCCTGTGTAAAAATTGCAAAAGGATTATAAGAAATAAGACAACTTCTTTCATCACAGAGTGGTGGAAGAAGTTATTTAATTTTTGGAGAGAATGGGATATAATATAGGGAAAGTGATAAGGAGGTATATATGAGTTATATTGCAGATGAAAAAAGATATGAAAAGATGAATTATTTTCGCAGTGGAAACAGCGGGTTAAAATTGCCGGCAGTTTCGTTGGGGTTATGGCACAATTTCGGAACGAATGACTCTTTTGAAAACATGGTAAATATGTGTGAAACAGCATTTGACTGTGGAATTACACATTTTGATTTGGCAAATAATTATGGTCCGAAAAACGGGAGTGCGGAAGAAAACTTTGGAAAAATTATTAACGGAGAGTTAAAACCATATCGAAATGAACTTGTTATCAGTACAAAAGCGGGATACGAAATGTGGGACGGTCCATATGGAAACTGGGGCAGCAGAAAATATATGTTATCCAGTTTGGACGATAGCCTGCGCAGAATGGGATTGGATTATGTAGATATTTTCTATCATCATCGAATGGATCCGGCAACTCCTCTTGAAGAGAGTATGTTGGCGCTTGATACGGCAGTAAAACAGGGAAAAGCGCTGTATGCGGGGATTTCTAATTATGATGCCAAGACAACAAAGAGAGCAATGGAAATTTTAAAAGAATTGAGATGCCCGTTTATTATCAATCAGGTGAGATATTCTATTTTTGACCGTTGGATAGAGGAGGACGGATTGAAAACATTTGCGGCGGAAAACGGTTGTGGATTAATTGCTTTCAGCCCGCTGGCACAGGGACTTTTAACGGATAAGTATTTGCACGGTATTCCGGAGAACAGCAGAATAAAAAAAGACGGAAGATTTTTGAAAGAAAGTGCAATTACAAAGGAACGTCTTGAGCAAATCGAAGCATTAAATCAGATTGCGAAAGAGCGTGGACAGACATTGGCACAAATGGCATTATCGTGGGTAATTCGTGACGGTGATGTAACAAGCGTGCTGATTGGAGCATCCTCACCTGAGCAGATTAGAGAGAATGTGAAGATAGTGGAAAACACAGCGTTTACGCAAGAAGAACTGGATGCCATTGACACCATTTCTAAAAAATAAGATGATTTTTCGGAGAGGGAATTTCCCTCTCTGTTTTTGTGTCAACATATTTCTATTCTTTTGAACATAGTTTAGTGATAAAAGGAATAGGGGATGTATAATGAGATTTACAAAAATGCAGGCATTGGGAAATGATTACATTTACATCAATGCAATGGAAGAAAGGATAGAAAATCCTTCAGAATTGTCAAGAAAATTAAGTGACAGACATTTTGGTGTGGGAGGAGACGGAGTGATTTTTATTGACTTTTCGGAGAAGGCAGATGTAAAAATGCGTATGTATAATGCGGACGGAACGGAAGGAAAACTTTGCGGAAATGGCGTTCGGTGTGTGGCAAAGTATGTATATGACAATGAATTGGTGAGAAATGAAAAAATTAAAATAGAAACTTGTAACAGGATAATAGAAACTAAAATATTTCTTAAGAAAGATAAAAATATTATTACTGCAGATGTGGGAGAGGCAATTATCGAAGAGAAAAACAGGAAAATAATTATAGGAAAAAGGGAATACAGTTCAGATTATATTTCTATAGATAACCCTCATTTAGTTGTTTATGTAGATAATGTAGACGAGATAAATATGAAGGAGTGGAGAGATTACGCACGATTTAATGTGGAGTTTGTATCTGTGATAGACAGAGGGAAAATAAGGATGCGTGTGCGGGAGAGAGGAACGGGGGAAACAATGGCGTGTGGAACGGGAGCGTGTGCAGCGGTGGTTTCCTCCATAATGAGAAATTATGTGGATAACTGTGTGGAAGTAAATATGGAGGGTGGAAATATATTTATCGAGGGAAAAAAAGAAAACGGTCATATATATATGACCGGAGAGGCAAAAACTGTGTTTGAGGGGGAGATTGATGTATGTTCACTATAAATGAAACATATTTATCGCTGCCTTATCATTATTTGTTTGCGGAGGTGCGAAAGAGGGCGGAAGAGTATAAAAGAGCAAATCCGAAAGTCGAATTGATACAACTTGGTATCGGGGACGTAACGCTTCCTCTTGTGCCTGCCGTTGTGGAGGCGATGCACAAGGCAGTGGAGGAAATGGGAAGGAAGGAAACTTTTAGGGGATACGGGGGCAGTCAGGGATATGAATTTTTGCGGAATGCCATAGCAGAAAACGATTATAAAAAACGGGGATGCGATATAAGTGCAGATGAAATTTTTATATCGGACGGCGCTAAAAGTGATATCGGAAATTTGCAGGAAATATTTGGACGGGAAAATAAGGTGGCGGTCTGTAATCCGATATATCCGGTCTATACGGATATTAATATTATGGCGGGGAGAGCAGGAGAATATGATTTTAGATTGAATAGGTGGAGAAATATCATTTATATGGATTGCACAAAAGAAACGGAATTTCTTCCGGAAATACCGAAGCGTACACCTGATATGATTTATTTATGCTTTCCGAATAACCCTACGGGAGCAGTGATGAAAAAGGAACAGTTGCAGGAATGGGTTGATTATGCAAATCAGGTTGGAGCGGTTATTTTTTATGACAGCGCTTATGAGGGATATATTTCAGAGAAAAACGTACCCCATACAATTTATGAGTGTGACGGGGCGAAAACGTGTGCCATTGAGGTGAGAAGTTTCTCAAAAAAGGCAGGGTTTACAGGACTGCGGCTCGGAGCAACCGTTATTCCAAAAGAAATGAAAAGAAAAGGAGTAACTTTACATTCTCTTTGGGCAAGGCGGCAGGAAACAAAATACAATGGAACGTCCTATATTGTGCAGAGGGCGGGAGAGGCAGTGTATACAAAAGAGGGAGAAAAACAGATTGGGGAGCAGATTAAATACTATATGGATAATGCACGAAAAATACAGACAGAATTATCTGTGTTAGGTTATGAGGTTACAGGTGGGAAAAACTCACCGTATATATGGTTAAAAACTCCTCATCATATGAAATCATGGGAATTTTTTACTTATCTTCTGGAAAATGCAAATGTAGTCGGGACTTCCGGTGTAGGTTTTGGTACGGCGGGGGAAGGATATTTTAGATTGACAGGATTTGGAAGTAAAGAAGATACGGAAAGGGCTTTAGAACGAATAAGTGCGTTGCCTTTATAGACAGCGCACTTGCAATTCCGTAATATGCTCTTCTGTGTTGTTCGACTGATGAATATCAATCCAAAGTAATTCTCGGACAGGACCTATCGGAGTGAGTTGATGTTCTTTTGCGTACTGCAATAATTTAGGAATGTAAATGGCATTTTTTTTCGTTTTTCCCTTGTAGCAGATGGTGAGGTAATCACCCTCCTCAATATATTCCTTTCCGTTTCTATCTATTATAAAAACATTTTTATAGTCACAAAAAAGTTTCTTGTTGATGCTTTCAAGAGATATGGAAGAACCAATTCTGTTATTGCCGATAATGTATAAGCGGTCTTTGTCTTTATTGAGAAGTTGCTTGATGAGCATATCCATTTCTTCATCTGTTTTGTATGGAGAATGTATAACATGACAGCATCTTCGTTTGAAATGTACTTTTCGTATCGCTCCGATTGGTTGTAAGATTGCTTCCTGCACGGTGTGGAGACGTTCTTCTACATTTTCTTTTAAGTTGGTGAGCGTATTCAATTTTTCGGTAATGACGGTTAGTTCGTCGGTAAGCAGTTGTTCAGTCGAGTGAATGGTTCTGTTGTTTAAATATTCTTTTATCTGTTCCATAGAAAATCCGAGACTACGTAAATCACGGATGACGTTCAGACGCCAAAGGTCGTTTAAACTGTATAGGCGGTAGCCTTTCTCGCTTCTTGTCGGTGAAAGTATGCCGAGTGTTTCATAATAACGTAAAGAGTCCGTACCTATATGATACAATTTTGAAATTTCTCCAATGTGGTAATATTTTTTCATAGTTGGTCTCCTTTGAAAAAAAGTGTTGACCTTAGTATTATACTAAGGTTTACTATGAATTGCAAAGGAGGACGTCAAATGAAGAAAAAGATTGCGTATATTGTACTTGGAGCGGTTATTTGTTCTTTTGGAATTTATAATATACATCAGCAGACCGGAGTGACTGAGGGTGGAGTTATCGGTACAATGCTTCTTATACATCATTGGCTTGGACTTAAGCCGTCTGTTATTACACCTATATTAGATATTAGTTGTTACATTTTTGCCTATAAATATTTAGGCTCAAGTTTCATAAAAACATCAATTATTTCTACAATGAGTGTTTCGCTTTTCTTTAAAATTTGGGAACAGTTTCCGCCAATCTTACCGGATTTATCTGCTTATCCATTTGTTGCGGCAATTTTGGGAGGAATTTTTGTCGGAGTGGGAGTGGGACTTATTGTCAGACAGGGAGGTTCAAGCGGAGGAGATGATGCGCTGGCGCTTGCTATTTCAAAGGTAACACACTGCCGTCTGTCTAAAGCATATATGTTTACGGATTTTACCGTATTGATATTATCGTTAAGTTATATTCCGTTTAACAGGATTGTTTTCTCGATTATTACAGTGACGATTTCTTCTTATATCATTGATTTCATACAGCAATTTGGTGAATATGAAGGAGTGGAACTAGAGGAAGAATAAAAAAATGAAAAAATATCAAAAAAGTAGTTGATTTTTCAAAAAAACCTGTTATAATCATTTGTTGTGTGGTTCAGTTACTACACAATAAGTGATGCGGAATGGTGTAATGGTAGCACAACAGACTCTGACTCTGTTTGTAGGGGTTCGAATCCCTTTTCCGTAGTTTGAGAATAAAATATAGTATTGATGCGGAATGGTGTAATGGTAGCACAACAGACTCTGACTCTGTTTGTAGGGGTTCGAATCCCTTTTCCGTAGTTT
>URXX01000020.1 GCA_900551895.1 uncultured Lachnospiraceae bacterium
TTTATCTGTGATTTTGATCCGTTTGGCGGAAGAAAATATAAATATACTTTTGAAATGGAATGTAAAGAAACATCAAAGGCTGAATTGCAGGACAAAAGAACGATTGTATTTTTAAGTACAAAAGGTAAAAATGCTGAGGAAGTACCTAAGGAACTTGTCCACTTTCTAAAGTTTGTAAAAGCAGACATAAAGGAAAGCCAAGGTGATTTTCAAGATGAATATGTAAAGCAGTTACAGAAGTTTGTAGAGCATATCAAGAAAGATAGGGAAATGGAGGAACGCTTTATGCTTTTTGAAGAGTTGCTGAAAGAAGAAAGAAAATCAGGAAAAGAAGAGGGACGAGAAGAAGGGCGACAGGAAGGACGAAATAAAATGGCTGAAGTCATAGTCACTTTTCTGTCAGAATATGGTAAAGTTCCAGATGCTCTTTCAGAAAAAATCAATGAAGAAAAAGATATGGAAGTACTAAAACATTGGATAAAGGCAGCAACTGAAGTATGTACAATCGAAGAATTTATTTCCAAAATATCTTAAATTATTTTCAGATAAGTCAAATCTATAGCCCACAAAACTAAAAAAGATTTGTGGGCATAAGTAAACACGTCAATGCCAATTCAGGCAAATATTCAAAAAGAATGCAGAGGAATTCTATAAAAACATTTAACAACTGCAATTATTTTGCCAACAACTTTAAAAACTTTTTGTCATTCATCTGCTCATTTGTTAAATATTCCCCGTTATAAAACAGGGCATAAGTTGTAATCGGTGTCGGTGCATTTTGGGCTTGCTCTTTACTTTTCAAATGAATACTTTTAAACTGTACGCCCTTTTCTTTTGCTATTTCTTCTATAATGGGAACATATTTCGCATTAAACGGGCATTGACTGGTATAATACAAAACATATCCCATTTCATCAATGTGTGGATGTTTTGCACACGCTTTGAATTTAGGCAGCAAAGCATTTTTATCAAATGGTAAAAACCATAACTGAATACCATTATCTGCTTCATCACAAACATCGAAACCTTTGTGTTTTAAAAATTTGGAATCAGCTAAAAATGTCTTTTTCCTTTTAGAAGATAGAATACATAACCCCTTTTTCCCTTTGCTTTTACTATCTTCAATGCATGCATTTAATAAATCTGTTGCGTATCCATGCCCCTTAAATGAACCTGCCACCCAAAGACAGTTAATATACATATACCCTTCTGCAACAATAGGATTCCAAGCATATTCAACAGGAATATACTCAATAAAACACTTTCCCCGTTCTTGGCTCTTTAGGAAAACCAATCCTTCATCAAATCGTTCTTGCAGCCAAGCCTTTTTTGATGACACCTGAGTATCATTGTTATTTGAAATTGCACAGCATATATGCTCCTCATCTATATTTTCATTGGTTACTCTAATATATTCCATAAACATACCTCATTTCTAATATCTCCCATGATGTTCTAACCAAACATATGATATTTTCCTAATATCATCGGTAAAAGTTTTGATGATAAATCAATTCCGTACGTAAATATCACTAAGCCAAATATGATTGAAACTATCGTTCCAACTTTAAGTTTTTTTATTAAAATAAACACCGCCGGATGTTTTGGATCAATATATAAACTGTATATATTTCCCTCTGTCATATTCTTATTTAATCGTTTATAAGATACATTTTGTGCTGTTTGCTCACGATAATATATTCCGTTATATGTATATTCAAATACCGGAGCATGTGTAGAAATACCATTGCCGCCATAATATGTATTGTAACCACAATATACGCCGTCCACCTTTTCCCTGCAGCGTAATAATGAATACAAATCATTTACTCCAACTAAAATAAATATCAACCCTAATATAACCGCTCCCAGCGGATAAACCAAAATTTCACCATATGGTAAACTGAAAGATAAGATAGAAACAATCCCGAACCCTATGAAAGAAATAAACATAATTGTACATATGAGCGGCATAACTTTATATCGTTTCGTTTTAACAATCCCGAAACACACTATACCAAATATTATTGTTAAAATGTAGATAACAGTTGTCATTATTTAATCGCCCCACTTATTCCGTATCATTCTTTTTCCGTTTGCCCTTGCACAAATTTAATACTATTTTGAATATATTCTTTGTCCTTTCCCGTTGCGACTTCCTCCAGTTGCGTAAACAAAGTAATACATTCACTTCGCCTGCCCAATACATGAAATGCAGTTGCAATATTTAGATACCATGTCATTTCATCATTTATATCCTTAGGTATTTCGTCTATTGCGAGTAATCGTTCCAAAAAGAGTTCTCCATTTTTATTTTCGTGATATTCTTTTACAATAGTATTATTCATTTTTCTAAACTGATGTCCTCGATTCATTAGAACGAAGAATACAATAAAAAAGTAAATAATACTAATAAGAACAATACCACCGACAATACTCCCCAAAAAAACAACTGTCGATTTAACATAGGGAAATATGATATTCACATAACTGAATAACAGTACAGCCCAAAGCAAAAATACTGACCTAATAAGCCATTTATCTCTTTTTTCATACATTGCTTTTTTACTTTTTAGGTTTTCCGGTTCGTAAATCATGCTATCTCACTCCTTTATTATCATATTAGACAAAATCATAGTATTTCATCAATCTTCTAAAATAGCACCATATTTCGTATGCGGAAGATATTGTATTTTTAAATAAGTATTTTTATCAACATACCTAGAAAATACGGTGATTTCTATTTCGTCATCTGTAACTTTATTATGTAAAAAAATACTTCTTCTTTCAGAAGGCACATTTGCACCGCCATGAGATTGTTCAGTCACATATCCTTCTGCATAATTATACTGTCGATTTATAATGTAAGGCATATCTAAAACAAAGTCTTTTAAATATAAGATTAAAAAAATGCAAATTATCATAAGAATACTATTAGCCAGCCGAAGAATTTTTATATCATTTTTTCCAGTATATTCTTTTTTTATTGCTTCTTTATCAAAAAATACTGAAAAAATAAACTTTCTCTTTTTTATCAAATAGACTGTGCAAGCAATTAGAGTTATAGCAAATAATGAAACTCTTATAAACAATCTAAATATGGCAAACTCCATTATATCACCGCTTTCAAATTCAAACTTGTCCGATCTGAATAAATTTTATAAAACCGTTTTCTTTGAGTGTCCTATAAATTAAATAAAAACAATTCACTCCTAGCATTAAAACCAATTTGCCCTTTCGTCCCTAAATTCGGGCTGGTCACCATGTTCATAAGGATTATAATTACACAAATTGCAACCAAACTCTTTTAATAATTTTATTTTATTATTTTTTGTCCACTCAACTAGGGAAATTCCGTCAAATTCCTCTATACTACCATTGTACATTTCATTTTTGAAATACCACTCCACAATCGTCTGATTTTCCTTGTGAAAGAACTGTTTAATTTTCCAAACAACAACTTTGCCTCGAGTATTCCATTCCTGAAACCAGTGCTTCACATTTTGGCGATTATTATATTGGGGACCCCAACTTTCAATATAAATTACATCCTCCGAAAAAATATTATCAATACCTAAGTCCTGTTTTGTAAGCCACATTTCAAACCACAAGCGCATAATTTTTTCTCTTTCATTCATTATTCAATCCCTCACTAACTTCTATTTTCGCTTATTTCCTTATTCCCAATATTATACCATAACCACAAGTGGTCATGGAGCCTTCGGCGGATGCGCAACGACTTTCTGCGGTTCCGCAGAAATCACAATATGCGCAATGGTATATATTATACCATATAAACCAAATTTGAAAAGGACACCTCAAATGCTTTGGCGTCCTTTTACACAAAAATTCACTAATATCTATTTATTGTTGTTATACATTTCGTTAATCATTCTTATTTCTTTTACGTTTTTTACTGAATAAAACAGTTAATGCACCCGCTGAACCAGCAAACATAGAAGAGAATAATCCCATATTTGTCATATCACCTGTTTTTGGGGTTTCAGTCTGCCCATTAGGCTTTATTGTGTTATTAGGTTTAGTTGGTTTCTGTGGCTGTTGTGGATTTATAGGTTTATTTGTCGTTGTTTTTTCTTTCACGGTTACAGTAATTGTTTTTTCAGCAGAAGCACCATTTTTATCCGTTACTTTATAAGTTACATGGTAAGTGCCAGCCTTAGAAGTATCTACATCATTTGCAATGATATTATCTTTTGTCAAAGTGATAGTTCCGTCTTCTTTATCTGTTGCTGTTACATTTGCCAATGGATCGAAAATATCGCCTACATTTAATGTAATATCATTCGCTGAAATGGTCGGTGCAGAGTTAAGGTTACCTGTATTTTGTTTTACAATTACAGTAATTGTCTTTTCAGTAGAAACACCTTTTTTATCCGTTACTTTATAGGTTACATGGTAAGTACCAGCCTTAGAAGTATCTACATCATTTGCAATGATATTATCTTTTGTCAAAGTGATAGTTCCGTCTTCTTTATCTGTTGCTGTTACATTTGCCAATGGATCGAAAATATCGCCTACATTTAATGTAATATCATTCGCTGAAATGGTCGGTGCAGAGTTAAGGTTACCTGTATTTTGTTTTACAATTACAGTAATTGTCTTTTCAGTAGAAACACCTTTTTTATCCGTTACTTTATAGGTTACATGGTAAGTACCAGCCTTAGAAGTATCTACATCATTTGCAATGATATTATCTTTTGTTAAAACAATCGTTCCGTCCTCTTTATCTGTTGCTGTCACATTTGCCAATGGATTGAAAGTATCGCCTACATTTAATGTAATATCATTTGCAGAAATGGTCGGTGCTGTGTTGTCTTCTCCTTGTGAGTTTAACCATAATTCCACTTTTAAAACGACGTTTCCGTCTTTATAAGTACCGCAATCATACTCATAAGTAACTGGTTTTTTTACATTATCTACCGTTATAATTCCTGTATCTTTATCTAAAGTTCCATTTGCAGTAACTTTAACTTTTGAAATATCTATTCCTTGTTCAACATCTTTTTTTAAATCGATTTTATTTCCTTTAATATCAATGTAACCACTTCCCACAAAATCATGATCATTTTCAAGAACTTTGTTATCTCCGACATTTAACCAATATAAATCATAGCACGTTAATTCTTTAATTTTTGTATTTTTACTTATATCAAGACCTCTTATCCCTTGTTCTAAAACGCCACCGCAACTTAGTCTTTCAAGTTCTAAATTATTGCTTAAATCTAATTCTTTAATAGGCGTACTTGAACAATTAAGTCTTGTTAATTTTGTGTTTTTTGTTACGTCTAATTCGGTAATGTTTGTATGAAAGCAACTCAATTCTTTCAAATCTAAGTTATTCCTTACATTTAACGTGTTGATTTCTGTATGATAACAAACCAATTTATGCAAAAGAGGGTTCTTGCTTACATCAAGTGTTTTTACTTTCGTATCTCCTATATCTAAAGTGGCTAGTTGTGGATTATGTGTAACATCAAGTTCTGTTAATCCTGTCTTGTTACAAGATAGTTGTTTTAAGTTAGGATTGTTTGTTACATCTAATTTAGAAATAGGAGTATTATATGCGAACAACATATATAATTTTTTATTCTTGGATACATCAAGACTGCTAATTGATGTATTAGGGCAAGTAAATACTTCCAAATTCGGATATCGTGTTAAGTCAACGCTTGTTACTTTTGAAGAGTTACAATATAATTCTTTTAGAGATGAGTTTGTAACTGGTCTTAAGTCTGAAATAGAACTGCGTTGAATACTTAAAGACTGCAAATTTGTTAGATATTGAATACCTTCTAATGAAGATATCGTTGTCATATCATGTAAATCTAAGTCTTTGGCTTCTGATATTTCATCGGCAGATAGCACATAATCTCCGTCTTTATCAAATTTTGCAATGAATTGTTCTCTAAATACTTTATCAGGAAAATGTGCTTCATCAATAGCAATACTTTCAGCCTTTACTTCTGTGTTCTTGCTTTCTTCCTGCTCCTTGTCTGTTATATTCTCTTGTACAACTTCTGTGTTTTCCTGTGCCATGACAGGAGTAGGAATCCCTGTAAGAGCAGTTGTTGTTCCAATCATCAAGGCGGAACTTACCGCAATGACTTGTTTTTTCTTCATAGTTTGTTCACTCCTTATTTTTCATAAATTTTTCGCATAAACAGAACGCACAAACTACCTTTTATAACTGGGTAATCTGTGCGTTCTGTTTATTTATTAATAGAATTGAAAAAAGGGCAAACTTCACTTGTCTGTCGCAAGCGTAACAGTGTGTAAACATGACTATCAACCCTTTCTTTCAAAAAATCTCAATCCTCACTTTATGTAATGAATATTATACTGGAAACAAACACCAATTTCAATCTTTTATTCATTCAAAATAAAAAGATAAATCATAACATCTAGATTATGCTGATAATGTATGTCATTCACTTTCTTTAACTGCCAAATAATATAAAACTCTTGTAGGTACACTTATTATTAATAATATGATAATAAGTTTATTGTATATCCCATTTGGAATTTGCACCATATGATTCAAGAAAAGCAAGATGATTGTACTCCCTATGCCGATATATGATATTATGTATATAAATGCTTTCAGTCGTAATAATAGTTCAAGTGTTTTCTGCTTACGTGTCAATCGATATTGTTTCATAAAATAACCTATACTCGCAAATAGTATGCAACTCATCACTCCTTGTGCAAATCTGAATATATAATTAGTATAGGTATGTGCCAATACTATTAATAAAAAACTTGCTGCTATAACAGATAAGGCTAAGTATTTTTTCATAGATACACCTCTCTTGATTTATAATGATGCAAATACAACAGATACATTTTGGACTGTAGTTGTAAATTTTCATTTTTAACATTGTTTATCATGTTACAACCAGTATAATGGAAACTTATAAATTTTTACACTGAAAAAATCTAAAGAAATCTAAAGTTTATTTCTAAACTACCTTAAAGAGTTCCGAATAATCCAATTCTATAAAATTCTGCTTTGTTTCTGGTATTTCTATACAAAAATAACCGGCAGTCGCCTGCCGGTCAAAAGGAGAAAAATATGATATATGTAAACGTTTAAAACGTAATTTTTAGTCGAAGTCCAACAGCCATAAATAACTGGTTTTAAATATAACCGTTGTCTTCTTTGATTTGATAAGTTTATTATAAAATGTATTTATGTAGAAACTGTGACAAAAAAACTAAAGAACTGTGAAAAATCTGAAGATTTTCCTAAGAAACCTGTTACGAATTTTTAAGTAAATACGGTTTATGAATAGGGGTTGTCATATCCCATATCTGATAGCCGTTTTCCGTATAATATGCAGGTCTGCATTTTCCGCTTTTAAATACACGGATAAACTCTTCCATTGTCCTTACTTCCTCCGGAAAATACGTTGCAAAAAATCCGATTTTCTCAATAATGTGACAATCGCTTGAGCCTACCGTAACAAGTCCCAATTCCTTCGCATAATCCGCCGCCTTCATATTCGCCTCGGGCAGTGTACTTCCATTTAACACTTCCACACCGTCCAGTCCCTTTACAAGCCTTAAATTTTCTTCCAGCCCCCTGTTGTTATTGCGAAACGGGTGGGCGCTGAAACAAATTCCGCCTTGTTTTTTTACCAAATCAATAAATTCCTGTGCATTTATTCGTTCTTTCGGGTATTCTTCAATGCCAAACGCCACAATATCTCCCTGCAAAGAAAAAAATTCAATCCCTACAAAAATAGGAAAATTGACTTCTTTTGCATATTCTTCTGCATATTGTTTTAATCCCATATCATCGTGGTCGGTAATGCAAATGCCACCTAAACCACGCCTTTTTGCCACTTCCACCATATCGGCAAGTTTTAGATAACTGTCTTTTGAATATGTACATTCGTGCATATGTGTATCTATAAACATCTTTTTCTCCTCTACTGCTTCATCAGTTCTAAAATCCGAGAACTTACCCCTTTCCATGAAACTTTTGATAAGTCCGGATTTTCCTTTTCCTGTTGTTCTAACTTCCTATAAATACTCTCTGCCAGCCTGTTTTCAAACTCCGGTAATTCTTCCCGAAACGGTTCATCTGTGTTTTTCATGGAAGGCAATTTCACAAAGGTAATATTTTCCCCCGCCACGTTTTCGGAAAGCCATTCTTTTACGCCCGCAATATCGGAACAGACAACTTTACAGCCACACGCCATTGCCTCCAGCACGACTAACGGCAAGCCTTCATAAAAAGACGGCAGAACAAAAACATCACTTTCGCAAAATGTTTCCGCCAACTCTCTCTGATTTAAAAGTCCTAAAAACTTAATTTCATATCGACTCTTTTCTGCTGACTTTCGGATTTTTTCAAACTCTTCCTCAGCACCAATTCCACCTGCAATCTTTACTGTCAGTTCATTTTTGCCATAAGGTAATTTTTCCACAGCACGCAAAAGGCTGAAAATTCCTTTCTTCTCCGTTACTTTTCCTGCAAATACAATCTGCTTTTTCCTTTGCTTTTTGCCGTTTCTTTTCCAAAAAACCGACTGGTTGTAGCCTACGCCCACGACATGAACCTTATCAGACTGTAGCGAAAACATTTCTTCCACTATCTTCTTCTGCTCCCAATGAAGAACAATCACGCCGTCCAGTTTTCCTATATTTTCCCTAATCCGCTCTCTTTCCAGCGGATTTTTGGAAAATTGTCTTAAATCTGAACCGTGGCATATCCCATATATTTTTTTCGCAGGATACCATTCCCGCACAAGTGCGGTGAGCAAATATAAATGGTGGCACACGATAACGTCCGGATTGATTTCCTGTACTGCTAAAGATATTTTTTCTCGAAATGCGTCAGAAAATTTTTGTAAAATCTCCTCATTCATCTCGCTGTATTTTAAACTTTCATATGGCATTTCATCAGACATACCGAGTATGGAAAACGGCAGTTTCTCCGACTGATAATAAACCGGATATATTTTTACTTCTTTCGGAAAATCCAAACGGTCATCTGCGTAAATACCCGTGATGACCGCCTGTTCATTTCCTTGTGCATTCCAGTTTTTCACCAGTTCCGTTAAATAAATACCGCTTCCCGTACTATGTGGTTTCTGTGCCGTAATGCTTAATATTTTCATCTTTTCTAGTGGGAACAATGTCCTTCTCCACAACCATGTTCACCGCATTTTCCATGCTCGTGTTCATCATGATGACTGCATCTCACATCAGGATTATAGGAAAGTGTGTCACTCAAAAATGCCTGCACCGCATTATCCGTATTTCCTGACACTCCTCCGTAAAGTTGAATACCTGCTTCTGCCAATGCCTGCTGTGCTCCCGCACCGATTCCACCGCAAATGAGAACTTCAACTCCCAATTCCTGTAAAATTCCTGCCAAAGCACCGTGTCCGCTTCCGTTTGTATCCACAACTTTCATTTCGGAAATCTGTCCGTTTTCCACTTCGTAGACTTTGAACTGCTCTGTGTGTCCGAAATGTTGGAACACCTGTCCATCTTCATAAGTTACCGCAATCTTCATTTTACCTCTCTCCTTCCTGTTGACTGCCTGTCTTTCTTCCTATTATACCCCTTTTTTACTGTTTCTGCAAAGTTGAAACACTTTCTTTTAAAGAAAGGAAAAATAAAATCAATCCGATTCCAAGAAGTATATGCCCGATTCCCGCAAATCCTGAAAGCATACCGTTTTGCCCTCTGCTAAGTTCCACTCCAAGCACTTGAATAATTCCGCGAACCGTCAGCATAACCGCAGTCAGACAGACACCTGCATTATAGACAATAAAAAATGCTGAATACTTTTTCGCCTTATCCAATGCAAAAAGACGAATACATATTGTCACTAACAAGAACATAACCATACCCAACATAAATAAATGGGTATGCAAAACAGACAACGTCGTCTTTTCCTCAAACCCTTGAAACTTCGTGAATTCGCGATAAAATACACCTCCAATCATTGCTAAAATAGCATAAATAAATGATGTGTTTACTGTTTTTTTCATAATAATCTCCTCTTTTCTTTTGTATGATACTTGACTATTTTAGTATAGTATTATATAGTTAATTTATCAAGGAGGTATTTATGTTATTTACGAAAGAATGTGATTATGCTATTCGGATTATGCGTGCATTGTCATCGGGAGATTTTGTTAATGTCTCCACCATTTGCACGGCTGAAAATATTTCCTCTGCAATGGCATATAAAATTACAAGAAAACTGGAGAAAGCGAAACTGATTAAAAGTCTTCGCGGTGCGAACGGAGGATATGCGTTGAACCAGCCTTTGCAAAACATTTCTCTCTATGATGTCTGTTCTGTTATTGAACCGGATATTCTTTTGGTGGAATGTATGAAAAAGGACTATCACTGCTCTATGAACACGCAGATTACACCTTGTCTTGTACATGGCGAATTTTGCCGAATCCAGCGTATTCTTTTACAGGAATTACAGCACAAAAATTTAGCAGAATTATTTCGCAAATAATTTTTACCTAAATCTTTACATTTTTAGTACAGTTTATAACACAAGGAGGATTTACAATGAATCAATGTTATGGTTGCAACACCTGCAAAAGTGCAGATAAACCTTTAGAAAATTATATCCGCTCTCTTCCTATGGAGACTTCTCATCACCGTGTGGAAGGGCAAAGCACAAAATGCGGTTTCGGATTACAGGGCGTCTGTTGTCGTCTTTGCTCTAACGGACCTTGCCGTATTACGCCAAATGCTCCAAGAGGAATCTGCGGTGCAAATGCCGACACAATCGTTACAAGAAACTTTTTGCGTGCAGTTGCATCGGGAAGCGGATGCTACATTCACATCGTAGAAAATACTGCTTTAAACTTAAAGAAAACTGCTCAGGCAAAAGGAGAATTAAAAGGACTTCGTTCACTTAACCATTTAGCAGAAATTTTCGGTATTACAGATGAAGATATTTATGTGAAAGCCGAAAAAGTTGCAGACGCAGTACTTGCAGATTTGTATAAACCGGAATACGTTTCCGCAGAACTTGTTGAAAAAATTGCTTACGCTCCGCGTGTAAAACGCTGGAAAGAACTTGGTATTATGCCGGGCGGTGCAAAAGCGGAAGTATTTAAGGGCGTTGTAAAATGTTCGACTAACTTAAACTCTGATCCTGTAGACATGCTTACAGACTGCTTGAAATTAGGTATTTCCACAGGTGTCTACGGTTTGACATTGACAAACTTATTAAATGACGTTCTTTTAGGACAGCCGGAACTTCGTCTTGCCCCTGTAGGTTTGCGTGTAATTGATCCTGATTACATTAATATTATGATTACAGGACACCAGCACACAATTTTCGTTGATTTACAGGAACGCCTTATTTCCGATGAAGCAAAAGCGAAAGCACAGGCTGCGGGAGCAAAAGGATTCAAATTAGTGGGATGTACATGTGTCGGACAGGATTTGCAACTTCGCGGTGCGCATTATGAGGAAGTATTTGACGGACACGCAGGAAATAACTACACAAGCGAAGCAATTCTTGCAACAGGCGCTATTGACGTTGTCCTCTCTGAATTTAACTGTACTCTTCCGGGAATCGAACCAATCTGCGATGAGTTAAAAATCAAACAAATTTGTCTTGATGACGTGGCTAAAAAAGCAAATGCCGAACTTATGCAGTTCTCATTTGAAAACCGTGAAAAACAGAGCGAAATCATTATTGATAAAATCATCGAAGCATACAAAGAAAGACGCGGCGTAGTTCCGATGAATCTTTTTGAAGATCACGGAAACGACTGCACTTTAACAGGTGTCAGCGAAGGTTCGTTAAAAGATTTCCTCGGCGGAAAATGGACTCCGCTTATCGAATTAATCGTATCAGGTGAAATCAAAGGTATTGCAGGCGTAGTCGGATGTTCTAACCTAACTGCCGGCGGACATGACGTTTTAAGCGTTGAACTGACAAAAGAATTGATTGCAAAAGATATTCTCGTTCTCACTGCCGGATGTTCTTCGGGGGGAATCGAAAATTGCGGTTTAATGACACCGGAAGCAGCGAAATTAGCAGGCCCTAAACTTCGTGCAGTATGCGAAAAATTGAATATTCCTCCTGTATTAAACTTCGGTCCTTGCCTTGCAATCGGACGATTGGAAATCGTTGCTACGGAAATTGCACAGGAACTCGGCGTTGACCTTCCTGAACTTCCACTTGTTCTCTCTGCTGCACAGTGGCTTGAAGAACAGGCTTTGGCTGACGGATGCTTCGGTCTTGCACTCGGACTTCCGCTTCATTTAGGACTTCCTCCATTTATTACAGGAAGCAAAACTGCCGTAAAAGTTATGACAGAAGATATGAAAGAACTCACAGGCGGACAAGTTATCATTAACGGAGATGCAAAAGAAACTGCTGATATTTTAGAAAAGATTATCGAGGAAAAACGTAATCACTTACATATATAGGAGGGTTATCTATGAGACGGATTATGATTGATGCCTCCAAATGCGATGGCTGTAAAAACTGTACGGTTGCCTGTATGCAGGCACACCGTGAAACTCCGGGTACTATTTATGATTTAGATTTAACTGATATTCACAACGAATCCCGTAATCACATCGAGAAGATGCCGGACGGAAGTTACCGTCCTATCTTCTGCCGACACTGTGATTTGCCTGAATGCGTCATGTCCTGCATGAGCGGCGCTTTAACAAAAGATGCTGAAACGGGAATGGTTTCCTATGATGAAAAAAAATGCGGTTCATGCTTTATGTGCGTTATGAACTGTCCTTACGGTGTTTTAAAAGCAGATACTGCCACTCACACAAAAGTAATCAAATGCGATTTCTGCTTACAGGACAACAGTGAACCAAACTGTGTTAAAGCCTGTCCGAAAAACGCTATCTATGTAGAGGAGGTAACACTATGATGCACGTAATTATCGGTGTAGGGCCTGCGGGAATTACCGCTGCCCAGACCATTTTAAAAACAGATAAAGACGCTCAAATCACAATGATTTCCACAGATGAATTTGTGCATTCCCGCTGTATGCTACATCGCTATTTAAGCCATGAGCGTAACGAAGAAACACTTTCTTTCGTGGATAAAGATTTCTTTACTTCCAACCGTATTCACTGGGTAAAAGGGGTAACAGTAGAAAAAATTGATGTGGACGAGAAAAAAGTCTGTCTCTCCAATCAGGAAGACTATCTATTTGACAAACTGCTAATCGCAACAGGGGCAAATAGTTTCATTCCTCCTGTCGCACAGTTTAGAGAGGCAAAAAACGTTTTCGGACTTCGTCATTTATCAGATGCGCAGAAAATCAGACCGCTGGCTGACTCCGCAGACCATATTCTTGTTGTCGGTTCAGGGCTTGTGGGAATGGACGCCGCCTACGCATTTTTAGAGCAGGGCAAAAAAGTAACGGTAGTGGAAATGGCAGACAGAATCCTCCCAATCCAGTTAAACGAAACTGCCGGAAAACCATACCGTAAACTTTTTGAGGAACACGGCTGTGAATTCGTTGTCGGAAAAAAAGCCTCCGACACACATATGAATGAAAACGGTTACATTGACGCTGTTTTCCTTGATGACGGAACAAAAATCGACTGCGATTTAATCATTGTGGCTGCCGGTGTCCGCCCTGCCGTTGAATGCGTAGAAGGTTCAAAAATCCATGTGGACCGTTTCATTCAGGTTGATGACACAATGAAAACAAACTGCGATGACATTTACTCTGCCGGAGATGTGACCGGATTATCCGGAATTTGGCCAAATGCCATGAAACAGGGACAGGTTGCCGGACTGAATATGTGCGGCGTTGACGCACAGTATACAGACAAATACGCCATGAAAAACACAATGAATTTCTATGGTCTTGTCACACTTTCTCTCGGACGCGGAGTTGCCGAAGAAGGCGACACTGTTTTAGAACGGGAAGATGCCGGAAATTATAAGCGTGCCATTATCCGCAACAGAAAACTGGACAGTATTCTTCTTCAGGGTAATATTGACTACGCAGGTATTTATCAGTATCTGATTAAAAATGAAATAGATATTTCTCACTTTGACAAAGACATTTTCCACTTATCCTTTGCCGATTTCTACGGAATTGACGAAAAAGGAAAATACTATTACGAGGTGAAATAACTTAATTGGGGACGTAGTCTTTTTCAATTTGACTACGTCCCCAATCACAGTTTTTTCACATTTGTTTCCGCACAATTCGATATTCATCACCGAACTGATAATACGGGCAATCTCTAAATTCACCTTTTACAAACCGATACATCTCATCTTCATCTAAATTTTTCGTACAAACATAATACTCATATTCTTCATCGTATTCATAATTCATACAACTTTCGCAGTTGGACACCGTTTTCTTTTTCTTTTGTTTCATCGTGTCTGTCCTCTCCTTTTGATTTTCTCCGTACAGTATATCACTTTTTCCCGAATAATTCATAGTAAAATATGTACTGCTGCATGACGCCTTGAAATCCGTTATACCGTCTGTTTGGAAAACCACGCTTGTAATGTTCGTCTAATACCTGACGGATATGTGTGTCTATCGGAAAAGATTGTAAGTGATGCAGGGCGAAAAGGCATATGCAGTCCGCAACTTTTTCACCGACTCCGAATAATTGCAATAGTTCGTTTTTTGCTTTTCGGTAAGACATTTCCACTACTTTTTCTAAATCTATTTCTCCCGCCACAATGCTTTTTGCCGTGCGGACAACATATTTACTCCGATAACCTAAATTACACACTTTTAGTTCGTCATCTTCTAATTTCGCCAGTGTTTCTGCCGTCGGAAATGTGTAATATGCTTCTTCGCGGAAATTGAACCGCTTTTCTCCGTATTTTTCGCAAATATTTTGTATGCATTTTCGTATTCTCGTTATATTGTTTTGCTGAGAGATGAGAAAAGAAACAATCATTTCCCACAAATCCTGCCGTAAAATTCTTATGCCGTCCCCAAATTGTCCTGCTCTGCCTAAATATTTATCGTTTGGGTTGATTTTGTTCAAATATTCTCCATAATCCCGCTCTAAATCAAAGTAGTTTTTCCAAAAGATTTCAAACTCGTTTTCCCCACACGAGAACGTACACTTTTCGCCCGTCTGCGTAATTTCTAAATAATATCCCGATGCGATTACGCTGTATCTGTTTTCATCGATTTTCGCCATACGAAAGCACTGCCCCGAATCACAAATCTGTGCAATGTTAAAATGATGTATCTGTTTTGTTATCATTTGTTTACCCTGTTATCTCCTTTACCTTTTCAAGTAATTGTTTATACCGCTCGTCCTCCTGTAAAAATGCAAGTTCTCCGTCATTTTCAAATGCTTTTTTGAACATAAAGTAAATATTTGACATTTCTCCGTCTTTAAATTGCATATGTGCATATAACGGAGCGTATCGGAAATCTCCCATATGGGAAAGAGTTTGCACCATTTCGGATAAGATTTCCAATGTTTTTTCTTTATCTTTTTTGTAAATTGCCAATTCCAATCCTGCTGAAACTTCCATATGTTTTCCCATTTCCAGCGCTTTTGCCAACTCTCTCTGTTTTCCCGTAATGTATTCGGCTTTTTCTAAGTCATTCTCCTTTATCGCCAACGTATATATCCCCGCCAACGCCTGTGCTAAATTCATTCCGCCTGCATACAGTATTTCTTCATATAACCTGTAGGCATCATCTGTTCTGCCCTGCTTTTCAAGTAAAAGCGCCTGCATTTTTTTCGCACTGACTTCCATTTTCGGAAAGCGGTCTACATACATCTGTGCTTCCTCAAATCTGTTCTTTCCTACAAGATAATAGAAAATGGAAATCCATGCGGACATGGCAAGCGTATATTCTTTACTCTCCGCCACACGCAAATACAAACGATAAATTTTTTCGTCATACTGTTCCGCATCTTCCAAATTTAAAATTGTTCTGTAGCCGTCCAGAGTTTGCGCCGCCACTAAAATCAATTTATCACAGTTCGGGTATTCTCTTATTTGTTCTTCTGTCCAGCGAAAAACATTTTCATAGGAGTCCGTTTTTATTTTCTCGGCCATTAATTCAATTTTGCTTGAAATTTCTTTGTCTGTCAACTCATTTTGATACGAAAGCAATGTATCCGTGCTGATGCCTAAAAGCCTTGCTATCGGCGCTAACATAGAAATATCGGGCATCGAGTTGCCATTCTCCCATTTGTTTACGGCAGGGGTTGTCACACCCAAATATCCTGCCATTTCTTCCTGCGTCATCTGTTTTTCTTTTCGGTATTTTCGTATTACTTCTCCTATTGTCATTTCTGTTTCCTCCAATCATTTTTCGCAAGGCCTTTGCTTAACTTTAGAATAACAGATGAGGCGAAAAGTAACAATTGAGGAGGAAGAAATGTTTAGGCAAATTTTTTAACCAACGGTTAAATTCTACTAAAAATAAATTTTTTATAAAAACCACTTGCAAATTTCTTACAAATCAAATATAATACACCCATATTACAAATTCGTTGATAAGAACAAGTAATCTTCAGTGGATTTTTCAGAGAGGCAACGGTTGGTGTGAGTTGCTAATGAACCTGACAGATGAAATCATCTTTGAGAAGCACGCTGAAATAGAAGTAAGCAAGCCGGAGTAAAGCCCCGTTACAGGTGACACGCATTAGATGATGCGATATGAGCTGAGTTTAGACTTGGGAATTAAGGTGGTACCACGATTAACAATCGTCCTTTTTATAGGACGATTTTTTTTATACTTAATTATCAGTGACAACACTACTGCTTGCACTCCCGTCATAGCGAAGATTGTATCAAATGCAATATTTATTTTGAGGAGGATTTAATGATGAAATTAAAGAAAAGACAAGTTTTACTCGTAAGTTTTATGTTGTTTTCACTGTTTTTTGGAGCAGGAAACCTGATTTTCCCTCCATTCTTGGGACAAAATGCCGGAGAACATACTCCGCTGGCAATCTTAACCTTTTTAATTACTGCCGTTGCCCTTCCCGTCTTAGGCGTTATCGTTGTCGCACGGTTTGACGGATTGGAAAGGCTTTCCCGAAAAGTAAATCCTAAATTTGCAATCATGTTCACGATTTTAATTTATCTGTCTATCGGACCGGGCTTGGGAATTCCTCGTGCTGCTTCCCTTCCCTTTGAAATGGCAGTATCGCCTTATCTTCCTGAAGGAACGAATTTAACGGCAGCCATGCTTGTATTTTCATGCGTATTCTTTTTACTTGCCGGCTGGCTTGCAATGACACCGAACAAACTGGTTGAGCGTATCGGAAAAGTTTTGACACCGTCTTTACTTTGTCTGTTACTCTTCCTATTCTTCAACTTTTTGTTCAGAGGAACGGTTGATGTCGCACCTGCACAGGAAAGTTACAATGCAAATCCAATGGTAAAAGGATTTTTGGAAGGGTACTTGACAATGGATACAATCGCCGCATTAAATTTCGGTCTTGTCATCGCCACAACTATCCGAAGTCTTGGCGTCAAAGAGAAAAAAGGAGTTATGCGTTACACGGTTACGACAGGTATTTTTGCCGGAACAATTTTGGCATCCGTATATTTGATGCTGGCTTACATGGGTATGGGATCTTCAGGTGTATTTGAAATTCAGGAAAACGGTGCATGGACACTTCGCTGTATCGTCCACCAACTTTTCGGTGATACGGGAGCAATCCTTTTAGCCACAATCTTTACATTGGCTTGCCTGACAACCTGCGTTGGTCTGATTACTTCAATCTCACAATATTTTTCAACATTGACAACGAAGTTATCTTATCGCCGGTGGGTATGCGTTATCGCGGGATTTTCATTTATCGTATGCAATCAGGGATTAAATATGATTTTAAGTATTTCCGTACCTGTACTCGATGCAATTTATCCGATTTCTATTATGTTAATCGTACTCGGACTTTGCGATACATGGTTAAAACGCAACCCATACATTTATCCATGTACAATCGGGGCTGTCGGAGTAATCAGTGTAATTTACGCTTTGGAAAAAGTCGGCGTAACATTTGGTTTCGTAAATAAACTTTGCCACTCTCTTCCATTATACTCTCTCGGTCTTGGCTGGGTTGTTGTTGCAGTCGCTGTTATGGCACTTTCCTGTGTCGTATGCGTATTTAAAAAAGCCGATGATACACAGGCTGTTCCTACGGCAGAATAGAAAATGGAGGATATTTCTTTAGTGCTAAACTAGAGAAATGTTCTCCTTTTTTCTTGACAAATTATTTTATTTTCTTTAAAATGAACATTGTTCATATTGAAGGGGGATTTATTTATGAATCATATTGTTACTTCACGGGAAGAAATTTTAAAAGTGAGCAAAAATTTAATTATCGAGAAAGGTTGGAATTCCGTTAATATACGCTCTGTTGCATCTGCCTGTAATGTTTCTGTAGGCTCTATCTACAATTACTTTCATTCCAATATTTTGTTTTTGGAAGATTAGTAAAAAAACATACCGACAGAATTTTAAATTATAAGGAACAAAAGCAGTTCTTTTTGAAATTCTTTGATGTAAAATCTTTTTGTATTATGGCATTTATGATAGCCGGAGGAATATGGCTTCGTGCTTCCGGTATCGCTCCCGAAAGATTTATCGCCGTATTCTATTCAGGTTTAGGAACATCTTTATTTCTATCCGGAATACTTTTTGGCAAAAACTACTTTATGTGACTTCATTACAGAACTCTCCTTTATATTCGTGCATAATAAGATTACCAAATATAAAGGAGAGAAAGATAATGAATATACAATTAGATGACCATTTAAAAACTTATATGCGTGAAAATCAACTGCAAAATATTTTGATTACTTCTATGATGTGTCACACTTGAGGCGGTTCTCGTTTAGAGATTTCAGCAAGATTTGTTGACACAGATGAAACAAACATTTTAAAAGCAGACCATTTTGTAAGTTTACCCCATGAGTTCGGAGAGGTTCTTATCCGCAGAATACCTGAAGTGGCAGACGACACCATTCAACTTGGATTGTCCCGCTTTTTCAAGAGAATTACGGTACAGGGAATTTACTCCGCAATCGAGTAGGAGGCTAATCATTATTTGATTAGCCGACCTCTCACACCACCGTGCGTACCGTTCGGTACACGGCGGT
>URXX01000021.1 GCA_900551895.1 uncultured Lachnospiraceae bacterium
AAGACAAAGTAAGTGATGTAGCACAGGATTTTATTAATTATATCATGAGTCCGGAAGGACAAAAAATTGTTGAGGAAGCAGGATGTATTCCGGTAGATGATGTAAAAGAATACCAGTCAAATGGTGCGACAGGTAAAATTGTTATCGGTGGTTCTTCATCAGTATCACCGGCAATGGAAAAATTAAAAGAAGCATATTTAGGAGTAAATCCAAAAGCGGAAATTGAAATTCAGACAAGTGATTCAACAACAGGTGTAACATCAACGATTGATGGAGTTTTTGACATTGGAATGGCATCAAGAGAACTTAAAGACAGTGAAGTTTCAAAAGGTGTAAAACCTACAGTAATCGCATTAGACGGAATAGCAGTAATTGCCAATAAAGACAGTGAAGTAAAAGAATTGACAAGTGAGCAGGTAAAAGATATTTTTACGGGTGAAATCGTAACTTGGGATGAGGTAGTAAAATAAGATGAAAAAGGCATGGAAAGAAAAATTCATGCGGGGAGTGTTCTTCACTGCCGCCTGTGCTTCGGTACTGGCGGTAGCTCTCATTTGTATTTTTTTATTTGCAAATGGAGTTCCTGCAATGAAAGAAATCGGATTCGGTGATTTCCTTCTCGGAGAAAAATGGAAACCGGGAAATAATATTTACGGTGTTTTTCCGATGATCATCGGGAGTATCTATGTAACGGTTGGTGCGATTATAATTGGTGTGCCGATTGGAATTTTGACTTCCGTTTTTATGGCAAAATATTGTCCTAAGAAAATCTATCCTTTCTTAAAAGGAGCAACAGAACTGTTGGCGGGTATCCCATCGGTTGTTTATGGATTTTTCGGTTTAGTTGTGATCGTACCGCTTGTTCATGAAATATGTTTGGATTTGAGAAGAGCGGGGATTTTGGAACGTTCAGGAGATGGAAAAAGTATATTTACGGCATCCATATTGCTTGGAATGATGATTTTGCCGACAATCATCGGTGTGACAGAATCTGCTATTCGTGCTGTTCCGGAACAATATTATGAAGGAGCACTGGCCTTAGGAGCAACACATGAGAGAAGCATTTTCAGAGTTGTTCTTCCTGCAGCAAAATCAGGTGTTTTGGCGGGCGTAATTCTTGGTGTCGGACGTGCTATAGGTGAAACAATGGCGGTTATCATGGTAGCGGGAAATCAGCCAAGAATGCCGGAAGGAATTATGCAGGGTGTCAGAACATTGACGGCAAATATCGTAATGGAAATGGGATATGCAGCAGATTTACACAGAGAAGCATTGATTGCAACTGCAGTTGTTTTGTTTGTATTTATTCTAATTATTAATTTATGTGTATCATTATTAAACAGGAGGTCACGCAATGTCTAAGTGGAAAAGTAAATTACGTTCTTATTTAAAAACGCCGGCCTCTTTTATTGGAATGATATTAGTTATGCTATCAGCGCTGATTACGTTTTCGGTGTTGCTATTTTTAATTGCCTATATTTTAATAAAAGGGCTTCCGCATTTATCAGCAGATTTATTTGCCTTGAAATATACGAGTGAAAACGGTTCGCTTATGCCGGCACTTCTTAATACACTGTTTATGACATTTTTATCTCTTATTGTCGCAGTGCCTTTAGGAATTTTTTCAGCTATATTTTTAGTGGAATATTCAGGAAAAGGAAATAAGTTTGTGGACATTATCCGCATTACTACAGAAACTTTATCGGGTATTCCGTCTATCGTGTACGGTCTGTTTGGTATGTTGTTTTTTGTATCCACTTTGAAATGGGGCTATTCCCTTCTTTCCGGGGCATTTACGCTGGCAATTATGATTTTACCGTTGATTATGAGAACAACGGAAGAAGCATTAAAGTCAGT
This sequence comes from uncultured Lachnospiraceae bacterium, assembly GCA_900551895.1. Classification (GTDB taxonomy): domain Bacteria; phylum Bacillota; class Clostridia; order Lachnospirales; family Lachnospiraceae; genus Faecalimonas. The sequence goes on from URXX01000021.1 coordinate 1,858, forward strand.
TCCGGATACATATAGAGAAGGAAGTTTTGGACTTGGAGCAGGTAAACTTAGAACCGTATTTCGAGTTGTTCTGCCAAGTGCGGTTCCGGGGATTTTAGCCGGAGTTATTCTTGCAGTCGGAAGGATTGTCGGAGAAACGGCGGCATTGATTTATACGGCGGGAACTGTGCCGGAGATTGCGGCTAACCCTATGGATTCAGGAAGAACTCTTGCCGTGCATATGTATAATCTGTCGAATGAAGCGTTGTTTGTGGATAAGGCATATGCAACAGCAGTTGTTCTGCTTATCATGGTAGTTGGAATTAACTGTTTGTCAGGATTTATAGCAAAGAAGATTACGAAAGGAAGAAATAATGAGTAAAATAAGTATTCAGAACTTAGATTTACACTACGGAGATTTTAAGGCACTAAAAAATGTAAGTTTAGATATAGAGGAAAATAAAATTACGGCATTTATCGGACCGAGCGGTTGCGGTAAATCAACATTGTTAAAATCATTAAACAGAATGAATGATTTAGTGGAAGGATGCAAAATTGATGGAAAAATTTTGTTGGATGGAGAGGACATTTACGGAAAAATGGATGTGAATTTACTCCGAAAAAGAGTTGGTATGGTATTTCAAAAACCAAATCCATTTCCAATGAGTATTTATGACAATGTCGCTTTCGGACCAAGAACTCACGGAATTCGTTCTAAAGCAAAATTGGACGATATTGTTGAAAAGTCACTTCGCGATGCGGCGATTTGGGAGGAAACAAAAGACCGACTGAAAAAGAGTGCATTAGGTATGTCAGGAGGACAGCAGCAGCGACTTTGTATTGCAAGGGCATTAGCTGTACAGCCGGAAGTACTTCTTATGGATGAGCCGACTTCGGCGTTAGACCCGATTTCTACATCAAAAATAGAAGACCTTGCGATAGAATTGAAAAAAGACTATACTATTGTCATGGTTACCCACAATATGCAGCAGGCAGTGCGTGTTTCGGATAATACGGCATTCTTCCTTCTCGGAGAAGTGATTGAATATAATGATACGGAAAAACTATTTTCAATACCGTCTGATAAAAGGACGGAAGATTATATTACGGGGAGGTTTGGTTAGAAATGAGAAACAAATTCGATATGCAGTTGGATAAAATGAACAGGATGCTTGTGGAAATGGGGGGACTGTGCGAAAAAGCGATTGCAAACGCAACGAAAGCGGTAGCAGACGGCAATCTTGAAATGGCAAAAGTCGTTATTGGCGAAGATGAAGAGATTGACCAGATGGAAAAAGACATTGAAAGACTTTGTTTGAAATTGCTTTTACAGCAGCAGCCGGTTGCAAGAGATTTGCGTCAGATTTCAGCAGCGTTGAAAATGATTACGGACATGGAACGTATAGGCGATCAGGCATCAGATATAGCGGAAATACTTATCTCTGCTCATGCAAGCCAATCATCGCCTATTCCTTATCTGACAGATATGGCTGCGGCTACAAGTAAAATGGTAACAAAAAGTGTACAGGCTTTTGTGGAGAAAGATTTGGAACTCACAAGAAAAGTTATTTTGGCAGATGATAAGGTGGACGAATTGTTCGATAAGGTAAAAGAAAAATTAGTTTCTTATTTGGCGAAAAATGATAATTCGGGTGAGAGAGCGATTGATATGCTTATGATTGCAAAATATTTGGAGCGTATCGGAGACCATGCGACAAATATTGCCGAATGGGTTGAATTTTCCATTACAGGTGTGCACCGTGAGCAGAAAGAACACGAAAAAGTAAGGAGAACAGAATGATATATTGTGTAGAAGACGATAGTAACATTCGGGAGTTAGTTGTATACACATTGGAATCTACAGGGATGAAAGCATGTGGATTTGAAGATGGAAGAGCATTTATGGAAGCTTTGGCGTTTGAAACGCCAGAGCTTGTTTTGCTTGATATTATGCTTCCGGGTGAAGATGGAATAGAGATATTAAAGAAACTTAGAAAGAGTGCGAAGACGAAAGACATTCCTGTCATTATGGTAACGGCAAAAGGGTCGGAATATGACAAGGTAATCGGATTGGATACCGGTGCGGATGATTACATTACGAAACCGTTTGGGATGATGGAACTTGTATCCAGAATTAAAGCAGTTCTTAGAAGAACAATGCGTGAAAAAGAAGACACGAAGTATCAGATTGGAAATCTTTTGATTGATGTGGAAAAACATAAGGTAAAAGTAGACGGAAAAACAGTTGCCCTGACCTTGAAAGAGTTTGAATTGTTGGAAAAATTGATGAAAAACAGGTCTATTGTATTGACGAGGGATAGACTTTTGGAAGAGATTTGGGGATATGATTTTACCGGAGAAACAAGAACTGTGGACGTACACGTTCGGACACTCAGACAGAAACTGGGAATTGCCGGAGAACTTATCGAAACTGTAAGAGGTGTCGGATACCGGATTGGAGGGGACAATGAAGAGTAGAATACAAAGGAGTATGGTGTTTATCCTTTGCATTACCCTTATGACTACATATGCATTGATAGCAGTTGTTTTATATAACCAGTCATTTGTAAGTCTGAAAGAAGAAGTAGAACAGGAAGCCGATTATATGAAGGCTGCTATTGATATTTCAGGAGAGAGATATTTGGCGGCTATGGATAATGTACGTCAAAAAGCGAGGGTTACGGTAGTACGCCCGAATGGAGAAGTAACTTATGATTCGGGAGCGGGACAGGAAGAACTGGAAAATCATAAAGAAAGAAAAGAAATAAAAGAGGCGCTTAAGGACGGAAAGGGAAGCGATGTCAGAAAGTCTGATACAACGAAAGAGCGTTCCATTTATTATGCAATACGGTTAGAAAACGGAAACGTGCTTCGTGTGGCGAGAACGATGGATAATGTTTGGCCAATGATATTAGATGTTCTTCCGTATATGATAGGAATTGGTATATTGATGATAGCCATTGCATTCCTTTTGGCGAGATGGCAGACGGCGAAACTGATTCGTCCGATTAATGAACTGGATTTGGAAGAGCCTTTGAAAAATGATGTGTATGAAGAATTACAACCTTTAGTGGAAGGATTGGATAAAAGAAATAGAGAAAAAGAAGCAGTAGCACAAATGCGAAAAGAATTTTCCGCAAATGTTTCTCATGAGTTGAAAACACCTCTTACCTCTATATCAGGATATGCGGAGATTATGAAAAGTGGTCTTGTAAAACCGGAAGATATGCAAAAATTTTCTGAGAGAATTTATATGGAAGCAGTTAGATTGATTACTCTTGTGGAAGATATTATTAAGTTATCGAAACTGGATGAAGGGAAAGTGGAACTTGAGAAAGAGGAAGTGGATTTATATACACTGTGTCGCGAAGTATGCAGCAGATTGTCGTTACAGGCAGAGAAAAAGAAAGTAAAAATAGAAGTTATGGGAGAGTCTGTTGTCTATCGGGGGATACGACAGATTTTGAATGAGATGATTTATAATCTATGTGAAAATGGAATTAAATATAATATAGAAGGCGGAAAACTTACCGTTTGGGCAGGAAATACACTTCAAGGGAAAAAAATTATTATAACAGATACGGGAATTGGCATTCCTAAAGAGGATAGAGAAAGAATTTTTGAGCGTTTTTATCGCGTGGACAAAAGTCATTCAAAACAAAGTGGTGGAACAGGTCTGGGTCTTTCTATAGTAAAACACGGAGCAATGCTGCATAATGCAGAAGTAAAGGTGAAAAGTGAAGTGGGAAAAGGAACGACAATGGAAATAGTATTCAAGTAAAAAAAAGCGGATAATCCGCTTTTTTTTACATTTATTCTTCTACTACGAATACGTCTTTTCCAAGTCCGCAAATTGGGCATACCCAATCATCAGGAATGTCTTCAAAAGGTGTTCCCGGTGCGATTCCGCCATCTGGATCACCAAGTTCCGGGTCGTATACATATCCACAAGGTTCACATAAATATTTTTCCATTGTTATTACCTCCTAAATTAAATGATATAACTTATCATAACATATTTTTTGAAAAATAAAAGTATTGTATTCATGTAAAGTTAATGATATGGTAAGAAAGTATGGGATTTAACAAATAAAATAAGAGGATAGAAGAATGAAGAAAAAGAGAGATAAAATATTTTTTTGGATTTGTAGTATAATCTGTATTTTTTGTGTAGCATATATCGGGTATTACTATGTACAGAAAGCGGAAAGTAAGAAAGACTACAAAGAAGTAAAGAAAAAGGTTGTAAAGGAGGAAAAAACCGAGGAAGAAAAGGATGAAATTCCGATAGATTTTGCGGAACTAAAGAAAGTAAATGATGAAATATATGCATGGATTCAAGTACCGGATACGAATATTGACTATCCGATTTTGCAGAGTAAAACAGATGATGCCTTTTATTTGGACCATGCTTTTGATAAGAAGTATGATGTGTTCGGTTCAGTGTTTACCGAGAGAATTAATAAGAAAGACTTTACGGATTTCAATACAGTGATTTATGGACATAACATTAAAGATGGTTCATTTTTCCAAAATCTTCATAAATTTGAGGAAGAGGAGTTTTTTAATAATCACGATACCTTTAGTATTTATACGGAAACGGAGAAAAAAACATATAAAATTTTTGCAGCGGTAGAGTATAGCAGTAAACATATTTTATACAATTATGATAATCAAAATCCGGCGGAGAAAAAGGCATTTCTTCAATCTCTTAGAGAATCGAGAAGCATGAAAAATCATTATCGGAATGATGTGACGGTGGATGAAAACAGTAAAATTGTTACACTTAGTACTTGTATACGGAGAGAACCGAAAAAAAGATATATCGTAGTCGGTGTAGAAGTAGAATAAAATAGGTCTAAAAATCATTTTCTTACATATATTAGATATGTGAGAGGTGAGAAGATGACGGAGAAACAGAAAATAGTTTCACAAATGATTTTAATATTTTATATATTTGAAGTGGTTGTATCAAATTTTCGTAGTGCAGAAATGATATTTGATACTGTTATTTCTATATTTCCGATAGGCGTATTTCTTCCGAAGATATGGAAGAAATATCGGCAGGGAAACAGGTTGGTTTACGCAGGAGGCATTTTAGGTCTGGTTTTAGAAATATTTCAGATGATAGGCGGTAGGGCAATACATCCGTTTTGTGCCGTGACAGCAGGGATAACAGGTGTTTTATTGGGATATATAGCATATTATATCAGTGAAAATGTGTGAAAAGACTTGACCAAAACTCCATAGAGATATTATATTTATTATAGTATCTACAGAAAATTCAGGCAGTAATAGTAAAATGAAAATAAGGAAGGAATTCAAATGAGGAAGTTATTGATTATAGGTGCAGGCGGTTTCGGACAGATGATTAAAGAAACTGCTACAGAATTAGGATACGAAGAAGTGGTATTTTTAGATGATGCGGTAAAAGGGGCAGATGTTATCGGGAAATGTTGTGACTATCAGGCATTTCTCGGTGAATATGACACAGCGGTAGCGGGAATTGGAGATAACGGCGTACGCCTTTATTGGACAGAAAGACTTATTGAAGCAGGATATAATGTACCTTCAATTATTCATCCATCAGCAATAGTCAGCCCAAGTGCAAAAATCGGACAGGGAAGTTTCGTTATGCAAAGAGCGGTATTGAATACAAACGTAGTAATTGAAAATGGTGTTTTAGTCAACAGTGGTGCAGTAGTAGACCACGATTCACATGTGGAAAGCGGGGCACATATTGGTTTGTGCAGTGTTGTAAAGGCAAACTGTACAATAGACAAAAAGAGAAAAGTGGAAGCGGGAGAAGTTGTATTTTCTACAAGAAGAAAGATTGACGGAGTAGATAATTTGAATTTGGAAGATGCACTTTATGCTTTTGGATTTGGACCACAGTGTAGTTATGTGAAACCTTTCGGTGAAGGTCATATTAATGAAACATATGCCGTATATATGCCGGGAGAAGAAGGAGATGAATTTTGTTACATTTTGCAGAGAGTCAATAGCAATGTATTTAAAGACCCTGCGGGCGTAATGGATAATATTTTTAATGTCACAGAATACTTGCGTAATGTAATCAGAGAAGAAGGGGGAGACCCTGACAGAGAAACATTATCTGCAATTAAGACAAAGGACGGTTCGACATATTTTGAGGATAGTGAAGGACAACCATGGAGAAGTTATCACTATATTCCAAACTCTGTTTGCTATCAGTTAGTAGAAGAGCCGGAACAATTTTATCAGTCGGCAAGCAGCTTTGGACATTTCTTAAAACAGTTAGGTGACTATCCGGCTTCAAATTTAAATGAAACAATTCCGGATTTTCACAATACAGAAAAACGTTTTGATGCATTTACATTTGCCTTGAAACGTGATATTAAAAATAGAGCAATTTCCTGTCGTCCCGAAATTTCGTTTGTATTAGATAGAAAAGATGACTGTGGTGTGCTTGTAAAACAGCAGGAAGAAGGAGTTCTTCCACTTCGTGTAACACATAATGATACAAAGTTAAATAATATTTTGTTTGATGCCGATACGGGAAAAGGATTGTGTATCATTGATTTAGATACAATTATGCCGGGACTGGCTGCAAATGATTTCGGTGATTCAATTCGATTTGGTGCGGCAACAGCAGCGGAAGATGAGAAAAATTTAGATTTGGTACATTTTGATATTTCTTTGTACGAAACATATGTAAAAGGATATTTGGAGGCAACAAAAGATGTTCTTACACCGGAGGAAGTTGCAAGTCTTCCATGGGGAGCAAGACTTATGACATTAGAATGCGGAATCCGTTTCCTTACAGATTATTTACAAGGAGATACATATTTTAAAACAGCATATCCGGAACATAATTTAGTACGTGCACGTACACAATTCAGATTGGTTGATGAGATGGAACAGCAATTTGGAAAAATGCAGGAAATCGTGCAGAAGTATTGTTGTTAAGTAAGTTAGATTCCCACGAAAATCATATTATAAGGTGTGATTTTCATGGGAATTTTGTTATTATACACAAATGAAATGAAGAAAAATCAAAGAAATACATAAAATTCATATAATAATATTAGGAAAGTGTGGAAAAAAATAGGGAAATATGCTAAATTATACATAATGCTATTTTAGTTGAAATTTGTGTTTTAACTAAAAAATAAATAGAGGAGGAAAAGAAAGGCAAAATGAAAAAGAGAACAAAATATGCGAAACGTATATTAAGTGGTGCATTGGTAGCTATATTAGCAGCAACGGCAGTACCTTTTCCGAAAGGGATTTCTGCAGAGGCATCGTCGATAGAAACAAAGCAGGAATCAATGCAGATTCGATTTGATGAACCACTTTCAAAAGGAAGACTGACAGGTCAATCCGGAGGGTTTACAGGAGGCGGCAGTGAAACAGACTGGTGGCAGCAATTATCACTTCCGATTGGTAACTCTTATATGGGTGCAAATGTATATGGGGAAGTAGAAAAGGAACATTTAACATTTAATCATAAAACATTGTGGAATGGTGGACCTACAACAGATAAACCGCATACAGGAGGTAATATCAATAAAGTTGGTAATAAATCTATGGCGGAATATTTGGGATCTGTTCAGAAAGCGTTTTTGGATGGAGAAAGTAATGCGTCCGACATGTGTGGAAAGTTAGTTGGACAGAATACACGAGAATATGGAGCTTATCAAGGCTGGGGAGATATTTATCTTGATTTCGATAGAGAAAGTAACAAACAAGAATCAAGTATTATCAGCGATAAAAGTGACAAGATAAAATATGGACAAGGTTGGGGAGAATGGCCACAGCCTACATGGGAGGCCGGCTCAGAACATTATGCGATGAATCCGGCAAGACTGGAAGTAGAGTTCGAAGGAACAGGAATCCAGATGATTGGTGTGCAGTATATTGATATGGGTGATTTTACTGCTACAGTAGATGACACAAAAACAGTTTCAGGCAGTATGTATTCGGAAACAAAGAAAGAGGGCGTTGCTCTTTTTGAAATTTCCGGTTTACAATATGGAAAACATAAGTTAGTTTTTGAGTCTAAGAGTAAAAATGGAAAATCAAAGACTTCTTTTGACTATTTTAAAGTGTTGGAGGGGGAAACAATTGATTGGAATCCAGAGAATACAACAGATAAAGTAACATTTACAGGTGGATGGGAACGCTGGGATAGAACGAATGACTCAGATGCAAATCAATGGTTTGGTAAAGATGAAGTGTTTATCGATCCTTCAAGAGCTGAAAGAGCAACATTAACTTGTAAATTTACAGGAACTGGTTTTGAATTGTTTGGAGCGAAAAGTGATCAAGTTGGAAAATTTCAGTATCAGATAGATAATGGTGCATGGAAAGAAGTGGACACACGCTCGAACACATTTGCAAGACAGCGTTTATTGAAAGTGAATGGGTTGGAGAAGAGAGAACATACATTAACAATCAAAGGAATAAAAAATAATAAAGTTTCTTTTGATGGTATTGTTACCTCAATGGATAAGTCAAAACCGGAGCATACAGAAGTAACAAATTATGAAAGAGCACTTGATATTGATTCCGCACTTGCAACAGTATCTTTTGACAGAGATTATACACATTATTATAGAGAATATTTTGCAAGTTATCCTGATAATGTCATTGCAATGAAACTGACTGCAGAAGCGCTGAAAGGTTCTCAAAAAGAAATGAAACCTTTGGAATTTGAAGTGAGTTTTCCGGTGGATCAGCCTTCAGAAGCAGCCCTTGGAAAAGAAGTGAAATATGAAACAACTGAAGATGGCACAATTGTTGTATCCGGACATATGAGAGATAACGGTCTTTTGTTTAACGGAAGATTGCAAGTTGTTACAAAAGACGGTAAAGTTGAGCAGATAGCAAATAAAGAAGGAACACTTCTTGTATCTGGGGCTACAGAAGTCTATATTTATGTGACAGCAGATACAGATTATAAGATGACATATCCAAAATATCGTTCAGGTATCACTGCGGATGAACTTTCAACTCAAGTAAAAACGGTATTGGACAAAGCAGTAAAAAAAGGATATAAGGCAGTAAAAGATGATGCGGTAGCAGATTACAAAAAGATTTATGATCGTGTGAAATTAGATTTAGGACAGGGAGCATATAAGAAAACAGTAGATGAATTGATTGCATCATATAAGAGTAATAAGGCGAGTGCAGAAGAAAAAGCATATTTAGAAGCAATTTTATTCCAATATGGACGTTATCTTCAGATTTCATCTACAAGAGAAGGAGATAAACTTCCTGCTAACTTACAGGGAGTATGGTTAGACTGTACAGGAAAAGCAAACGCTCCTATTGCATGGGGAAGCGATTATCACATGAATGTCAATTTGCAGATGAATTATTGGCCGACTTATGTAACAAATATGGCAGAATGTGCAGAACCTATGATTAAGTATATAGAAGGGCTCCGTGAGCCGGGACGTGTTACAGCATCCACATATTTCGGTATTGATAATTCAAATGGACAGAAAAATGGATTTACTGCACATACGCAGAATACACCATTTGGTTGGACTTGTCCGGGATGGGAATTTTCTTGGGGATGGTCTCCGGCAGCAGTTCCATGGATGCTTCAGAATGTATATGAGGCGTATGAGTATTCAGGAAATATTGAAAAATTGGAAAAAGATATTTTCCCAATGATGCAAGAACAAGCAAAATTCTATATGTCTATCTTGAAAAAGGTAACAACTGCAGATGGAAAAGAGCGTTATGTAACAATTCCTGCATATTCTCCAGAACATGGACCATATACAGCAGGAAATGTATATGAAAATGTACTTGTATGGCAGTTATTTAATGATTGTATTGAAGCGGCAGATGCGTTAAATGCAAATAAGGCTGGAACGGTTTCGGAAGAACAGATTACACAGTGGAAAGAATACCGTGCTGGATTAAAACCTATTGAAATTGGACAGAGTGGACAAATTAAAGAATGGTATGATGAGACAACTCTTGGACATAATACAAAAGGAAATATTCCTAAGTATCAGAAAGGACATCGTCATATGTCTCATTTATTAGCAGTATATCCGGGAGACTTGGTGACAGTTGATGATGAGAAGACTATGGATGCAGCTAAAGTTTCCTTAAATGACAGAGGAGATAATGCTACAGGATGGGGAATTGCACAGAGATTGAATACATGGGCAAGAACAGGTGATGGAAATCATGCATACAAGATTATTGATTCGTTTATCAAAAACGGTATTTATTCAAATCTTTGGGATGCACATCCACCATTCCAAATTGATGGGAACTTCGGATATACAAGTGGTGTAGCTGAAATGTTATTGCAGTCAAATGCAGGATATATCAATTTACTTCCGGCAATGCCTAAGAATCAGTGGCAATCAGGTTCTGTCAGCGGTTTAGTTGCAAGAGGAAACTTTGTTGTAAGTGAAAACTGGGACAAGGGTGTATTGACAGAAGCGACGATTGAATCTAGAAACGGTGGAGATTGTACAGTACAGGTAAATGGTTGGGAGAAAGTATTTGTACAGGACAGCGAAGGAAAGAAAGTTCAGGCAAAAGAAGTAGAAGGAAAAACAGGAAGAGTTACATTTGCAACAGAGGAAGGCAAAACATACTTCATAACTAAAACAGAAGGTGCGGTAGATTCGGCTACTGTAACATTTACAGCAGAAGGAAAAACAGTAAAAGAAATTTCTATAGTGAAAGGTGAAACAATCGGAAATGAACTTCCGACAGCACCAGAAAAAGAAGGCTATACATTCAAAGGC
>URXX01000022.1 GCA_900551895.1 uncultured Lachnospiraceae bacterium
AAGAGATTCATACAGAAGCGGGGTGGATTGCTATGGAAAAAACAAAACAATATTTACCTTACATTATTGATATTATAATCTACATTATTGTTGTAATTGGTATAGTTCGTAATTGGTTATCGATTAATCTTGTTCTTCTCATTCTTTTACCAAAGATAACATTTAAGGAGTTTCGTGAGTGGAAAGAAAACAGGGAAATTTCAGCGTTTATCTCATTTCTTGCATTGTTTGTTACTTTGATTTTGCAGATAGCGTTGCTAATAAAGACCGGAAAACTACTATAAATATTCTGATTACAGATTGTGGGGGTATCATTTGATACACCCCACAGTTTTATTTCGTCAGCACCTCAGCGCCCTTTTCTGTAATCAATACCATATATTCAATCTGAGCGGACAGACCGTCGTCTTCCGTGTAAACTGTCCAGCCATTATCCTCATCGACAAAGAAATCAGGACTTCCCTCATTTATCATCGGTTCAATAGTGAAAATCATGCCCGGAACGAGTACCATTTCACTTCCTTTTGGCGTAACGTAACTGACAAAAGGCTCTTCGTGAAATTCAAGTCCGATTCCGTGTCCTCCAATATCTTCTACAACGGAATAACCGTTAGCCTGTGCGTGAGAGTTGATAGCGTCTGCAATATCCCCTAAATGTCCCCACGGTTTTGCCATTGCAAGACCTCGTTCGACACATTCTTCCGTAACGCGAACGATTTTCTCTGCCCGTTCAGAAAGTTTTCCGATTGTAAACATTCTTGAGGCATCAGAAAAGTAACCGTTTAAAATAGTAGAAACGTCTACGTTAATAATATCTCCTTCTGCGAGAATAATATTTTCATCGGGAATTCCGTGACAGATTTCATTATTTAATGATGTGCAAACACTTTTTGGAAAACCTTCATAGCCGAGAGGGGCAGGGATTCCGCCGTGTTCGGTTGTGTAGTCATATACGAGTTTATCGATTTCAGCGGTACTCATTCCCGCATGAATATGTTTTGCAACATGGTCCAAGACTGCGGTGTTTAATTCCGCACTCTTCTTAATTCCTTCAATCTGTTCAGGAGTTTTCAATATATCGCGGGTCGGCACGATATGCCCCTGTTCTTCCAGTAAAGCAATTTTTTCGTCAATAAACATATGGCATTTTTTATATTTTTTACCGCTGCCACACCAGCAGGTATCATTTCTTTCCATATTAAATCCTCCTTCTTTTTCATTCTATTCTATTATAGAACATTTTTTGCAGAATGACACGGGTAAAATGGAAATTAAAAATCTTGTTTGTGTTCCTGTATTCGTGCTATAATGAAGTGTCAATCAGACAAATTTGTGTCAGCAATAAAAGGAGAGAGGATATATGTCATATACAGCATTGTATCGTAAGTTTCGTCCAAGCGAGTTTGATGATGTCAAAGGACAGGATCATATTGTGACGACTTTGAAAAATCAGATAAAAGCAGACCGCATCGGCCACGCCTACCTTTTTTGTGGAACAAGAGGGACGGGTAAAACGACAATTGCGAAGATTTTTGCGAAAGCGGTAAACTGCGAGCATACGGTGGACGGAAGTCCGTGCGGTGAATGTGAGATGTGCCGTGCCATTGCTTCGGGGGCATCCATGAATGTTATTGAAATAGATGCCGCATCAAATAACGGTGTAGACAATATCCGTGAAATCCGTGAGGAGGTTGCGTACAGACCAACTGAGGGAAAGTACAAAGTTTATATTATTGACGAGGTGCATATGCTTTCTATAGGAGCGTTTAACGCACTGTTGAAAACTTTGGAAGAACCGCCGGAATATGTTATTTTTATTTTGGCAACTACGGAGGCGCATAAAATTCCGATTACCATTTTGTCGAGATGTCAGCGGTATGATTTTAAACGCATTAGTATTGATACGATTGCCGACAGACTGAGGGAACTGATGCTGGAGGAAAAAGTTGATGTGGAGGAAAAGGCGATTCGTTATGTGGCGAAAATGGCGGACGGCTCTATGCGAGATGCTTTAAGCCTTTTAGACCAATGCATTGCATTTTATCTTGGACAGAAATTGACTTATGACCATGTATTAGAGGTGCTTGGAGCAGTAGATACAGATGTGTTTAGCAGATTGTTGCGTCAAATATTGAAAAGGGATGTTCCTGCCGTGCTGAAAAGTGTGGAAGAACTTGTTATGCAGGGACGTGAACTGACGCAAATGGTAAATGATTTCACATGGTATTTGAGAAATCTGCTTTTGGCAAAAACTTCTGATAATATGGAAGAAGTGTTGGATGTTTCGACTGAAAATTTACAGCAGTTAAAAGAGGAGGCGGAAATGATAGAAGTTGACGTGCTTCTCCGCTATATTCGAATTTTCTCGGATTTGTCCAATCAGATAAAATATGCGGTACAGAAACGTATTTTATTGGAAGTAACTCTGATTAAATTGTGTAAGCCTGCTATGGAAACAAATCAAGACACACTTCTTGACCGTATTCGTGCGGTGGAAGAGAAAGTGGAGCAGGCGGGAGAGATACAGATTGTCAGAGAAGTAGTTGAGCCGCAAAGAGAACCAATGCCAAAGCCGGTGTTGGAGAAAGCAATTCCGGAGGATATTAAAGAGGTTGTAAAAAATTTCCGTTCCATTGTCAATGAAACTTCAGGACTTTTAAAAGGATATTTGAAGAATGCGAGATTAAGTCTTGGGGGCGAGGATAAATTACTTGTTATTCTGCCGGACGAACTGTCGGCGGATTTTGTAAGACAGGAGCAACACAAACAGGAATTAACGGAATTGATTGAAAACAGAATCGGCAAAGCGATTACGATAGAAGTACGTCAGGTGGAAGACGGACGTAGATTTGAGGAAAGTTTTGTGGATATAGAACAAGTAGTGCATATGGACATTACAATAGAAGATTAAGGAGGATTTTAAATATGGCAAAACGTGGAGGATTTCCGGGAGGAATGCCGGGAAATATGGCGAATTTAATGAAACAGGCTCAGAAAATGCAGCGTCAAATGGAAGAACAGGCAAAAGAAATGGAAGCGAAAGAATTTACGGCAACAGCAGGCGGCGGTGCTGTAGAAGTAACTGTATCGGGAACAAGAACGGTAACGAAAGTGAAATTGCAGGAAGAAGTAGTTGATCCTGATGATATTGAAATGTTAGAGGATTTAATTATGGCAGCCACAAATGAAGCGCTCCGCAAAGTAGAGGAAGAATCTTCGTCTGCAATGGCGAAACTGACAGGCGGATTAGGCGGAGGAATGCCGGGAATGCCATTCTAATTTAGGGGAAATAGAAATGGATTATTATAGCAGTCAGATAAGCAATTTGATAGAGGAACTTTCAAGACTTCCGGGAATAGGAGCAAAATCTGCGCAGCGTTTGGCTTTTCATATTATTCATATGCCGAAGGAACAGGTAGAGCAAATGGCAAATGCTATGGTGGAGGCGAGAAATAATGTCCGCTACTGTTCAAAATGTTATACGCTGACGGACAGGGAAGTGTGTCCGATTTGCAGTGACAGCGGTCGTGATGAGAAGACGATTATGGTTGTGGAAACGACGAGAGATTTAGTTGCCTACGAAAAAACAGGAAAATATCGCGGAGTGTATCATGTGCTTCACGGTGCGATTTCTCCTATGCTGGGAATTGGACCGGGCGATATTAAGTTGAAAGAATTAATGGAACGTCTGCAGGGCGATGTGGACGAAGTAATCATTGCGACCAATTCCAGTCTTGAAGGAGAAACGACAGCGATGTATATAAGCAAACTGATTAAACCTACGGGAATTAAGGTGAGCAGAATTGCGAGCGGAGTTCCTGTGGGAGGGGATTTGGAATATATTGATGAGGTAACATTGCTTAGGGCGTTGGAAGGGCGAACAGAATTATAAGGCGGAGAATAGGAGTTGCGTCTTACAGCAAAGTAGGATAGAATAAGGTAGAAAAGAAAGAAAAACAGGAGGCAAGTCTAATGAACAAATTAGAATTGATGAAAGTTGCTAATGAAGTTCGTAAAGGTGCGGTAACAGCAGTGTTTCATGCTAAGTCAGGACATCCGGGCGGATCGTTATCTGCAGCGGACATTTACACATATTTATTTTTTGAAGAGATGAATATTGATCCTGCTGACCCGAAGAAAGATGACAGGGATCGCTTTGTGCTGTCAAAAGGGCATACGGCACCGGGTTACTATGCGGCGTTGGCAAATAGAGGATTTTTTCCGGTAGAAGATTTAACAACATTGAGAAAAGTAGGTTCATATTTACAGGGACACCCTGATATGAAGCATATTCCGGGCGTGGATATGTCAAGCGGTTCTCTCGGACAGGGAATTTCAGCGGCAGTTGGTATGGCTATTTCAGGAAAATTGAGAAAGAAAGACTATCGTGTATATACATTGTTAGGTGACGGAGAAATTCAGGAAGGACAGGTTTGGGAAGCTGCAATGCTTGCGGCACATCACAACTTAGACAACTTAGTTGTTATCGTGGATAACAATAATCTTCAGATTGACGGTTCTATTGATGAAGTCAACTCTCCATATCCGATTGATAAGAAGTTTGAAGCATTTAATTTCCATGTAATCAATGTGGACGGGCATGATTTTGATGCGCTTGACGCTGCTTTCAAAGAAGCGAGAGAAACGAAAGGTCAGCCGACAGCCATTATTGCGAAAACAATCAAAGGAAAAGATGTTTCCTTTATGGAAAATCAGGCTTCATGGCATGGTGCTGCTCCGAATGAAGAACAGTATGCAGTTGCTATGGCAGATTTAGAGAAAGTAGGTGAAGCCTTATGTCAGATGTAAAGAAAATTGCAACGAGAGAAAGTTATGGTAATGCTTTAGTGGAATTAGGAAAAGAGCATGAGGATCTTGTAGTGCTTGACGCAGATTTGGCGGCGGCGACAAAGACAGCAATGTTCCAGAAAGTTTTCCCTGAACGTCATATTGACTGCGGTATTGCGGAATGTAATATGGTTGGTGTGGCAGCAGGACTTGCGGCAACAGGAATGGTTCCGTTTGCAAGTTCGTTTGCCATGTTTGCGGCAGGACGTGCCTTTGAGCAAATCCGTAACTCTGTAGGGTATCCGAAATTAAATGTAAAAATCGGTGCAACTCATGCGGGAATTTCCGTAGGGGAAGACGGAGCGACACACCAGTGTAATGAAGATATTGCTTTGATGAGAACAATTCCGGGAATGGTAGTTATTAATCCTTCGGACGATGTGGAAGCGAGGGCGGCAGTAAAAGCGGCTTATGAATATGAAGGACCGGTTTATCTTCGTTTCGGAAGATTGGCAGTTCCTGTTATCAACGACAATACAGAATACAAATTTGAATTAGGTAAAGGTATTACTTTAAAAGAAGGTAAAGATGTGACGATTATCGCTACAGGACTTCCTGTTTCTGAGTCTCTTGAGGCAGCAGAAATGTTAGAGAAAGACGGAATTTCTGTAAGAGTAATTAATATTCACACAATCAAACCGTTAGATGAGGAAATTATCGTGAAAGCGGCAAACGAAACGGGCAAAATCGTTACAGTGGAGGAACATTCCGTTATCGGCGGTCTTGGAAGTGCTGTTTGTGATGTTGTTGCGGAGAAAGCGCCGGCAAAAGTAATGAAAATCGGAATTAATGATGTGTACGGAGAATCAGGTCCGGCAGTAGAATTAATTAAAAAATATGGTTTAGATGCGGAAAGCATTTACAAAAAAGTGAAAGCATTTGTATAGAAGAAATACACCTTGAGTTTTGGCTTGAGGTGTATTTTTGATAAATGGGGGCAAAATGAAGCGGAAAAATATCATTGAGAAGATATATAGGTTGCGGGAAGAGTGGAAATATGATTTTTATGAGTGTGTGCAGGATATTGCGGAGCATCCGGTAGTGCTGCGTATGAAATTGTATCCGCATCACGGTACGACAAATTGTTATAAACATTGTATGAATGTGGCATATTATAATTATCAGTGGTGCAGATTTTTTCATTTAGATGCAAAATCGGCGGCGAGAGGCGCTATGCTGCATGATTTGTTTTTGTATGACTGGCATACCCATGCGGAGAAAACGGGGGATAAATTTCATGGGTTGACACATCCGAACACTGCCTTGAAAAATGCAGAGAAGTTTTTTGAATTAAATAAAATCGAGAAAGATATTATATATTCTCATATGTGGCCGGTAACTTTGTTTAGATTTCCAAAGACGAAAGAGGGATTTATTACGACTTTAACCGACAAATATTGCGGTGCTTGTGAGAGCAGTAAACGAAGAAAAAGAGAGAAAAGACGGGAAAAATAAAAATCCCGTCTTTTTCTGTATGAAAAAGTCGAAACTTTTCAGGGGTGAGATGACAATATCCGATAAAATAAGCGTTTCCCATATGCTAGTATGAAGAAAAATATGCGGACGAGGTGAAGAGTTATGGAAAGAAAAATCCCTAAAAATGTGAAGCAGATAGGAAATGTCAGTGATTCTCTGAAAATTTATGTGGAGGATTATGTCGATACATATCTAAATCAACTTTGTGAAAAAGAGGCGGAAAATCCGGTGGGAGCATTTCTGATAGGAGATATTGTCAGAGAAGAGGAATTGGAGTATCAGTATATTTACGGTGCGATACGAATGGAGGAACTCGGTCAGGACGAAAATGGTGTTTTTGTCAATGAGGAAACATGGGAAAATGCCTGTGAAGTGTGTCAGACATTTTTTGAAAACGGAGAAATTATCGGCTGGTTTGCAACCGTACCGGGCATTCCCTTTGCGATGAACGGAAATTTGAAAAAAGTGCATCAGGAAATATTTGCGAAAGATAAGGGGATTTTTATTTTAAAAGACCCTGTCTGCAAAGATGAAATGTATTTTGCCCCTAAATTTAACGATTTAATGCAGATGAACGGGCATTACATCTATTATGAAAAAAATCCGTCCATGCAAAACTATATGATTGCTTCCCGTAAAAAGATTGGCGTTACACCCAGTGAGGTTGTTGTGGATAGGGCTGCAAAAAGTTTTCGCGATTTAGTGCAGAACAAAATGCTGCAACAGGAGAAAAAAGAAATGAACAAGTGGGCGTATGGAGCGGCGACTTTTCTTGTTTTGGTGATTTTGGTAATCGGGGTGACGATGATTAATAATTATGACAGAATGAAATCGGTTCAAAAAGCAATAGAAATAATGTCTAATTCGGTTGGAGAGAAAGAGGAGGTAAAAGAAAAGGAAGAAAGTAAAGAAGAGAAAAAAGAAAAACAGGAGGAAAATGTTTATATTGTAGAAAAAGGAGATACGCTGGAAAAAATCAGTAAAAAAGCATATGGGGATATTCAGCATATTGAAGCAATCAGCAAGATGAACGGTTTGGAAAACGGAAACTTAATTTATATCGGTCAAAAATTATTGCTGCCATAAAGAAAAAATATGCTATAATCATAAAATACAAATGCGAAAAGGGGAGAAATAAATGGAAGGGAAAAAAAGCAGGAAATTTTTGATAAAATGGCTTTTGATTATTATAGCCATACTTCTTTTTGTCGGAATCGGAGTATATATTTTTTTAACCCATAGAACATATGACAAGGTTCATGTGTTAAGTACGGTGGCGCTGGAACGTGAAAACGGAGAAAAATATGCGGAGTTTTCGGAGGGGATTTTGAAATATAGTAAGGACGGAGTTGTCTTTTTAGATAAGAAAGGAAAAGAGAAGTGGAATTTTTCTTATCAGATGCAAAATCCGATTGTCAGTATCAACGGAAAATCTGCCGTAGTGATTGATAAGGGTGCGAATGATTTGGTTGTTTTACAAAAACAGGGCGTGAAAGGGGAAATTCACACAAGTCTTCCGGTGGAAAAGGCAGAGGTTTCCGAACAGGGAATTGTGAGTGCGATTTTAAGAGATGAAACTTCCGCAAAAATTGTCTGTTATGATGCAAAAGGAGATATTCTTGTAGAACATATTACTTCTCCGACAACGACAGGTTATCCGCTGGATGTTGCCATT
Source organism: uncultured Lachnospiraceae bacterium (assembly GCA_900551895.1). Classification (GTDB taxonomy): domain Bacteria; phylum Bacillota; class Clostridia; order Lachnospirales; family Lachnospiraceae; genus Faecalimonas. Next base: position 8,000 of record URXX01000022.1, read on the forward strand.
TCCGATGACGGATATACGCTTTTGGTTTCGTATCTGTGCGCCGAGCAGGGGAAAATGGGAACGAAAATAGCATATTACAATTTTTCTGAAAAGACCGAGAAAAAAGAAAATCATCTTATTTTGGAGGATGAATACGAAAATGCAATAGCGCCGACAGTGTTTTTCTTTGATAATAAAACATCTGCGGTCGTTTCGGACAATCAATTACATATTTATGAGGGGAAGGATAAGCCGCAGAAAAAGGCTGTTGTGAAAATAAAACAGCGGATAGAAAAGGTTTTCTATGATGACAAATATATCGGTATGCTGTTAAAAGGGGAGAAAGAATATCTGATTAAATTATTTGATAAAAGCGGTCAGGAACTGCTTTCGGAAACAGTCGAGCAGGCGTATAAAAATGTAAAAATACAAGACGGACAAATTCTTATGTATGACGGAAAGAAATGTCGGATAATTACAAAGGCGGGAGTACATTTATTTAACGGAGAAATGGAAAATGATATTTCTAATATAACTTCCGCAGGCGGACTGAATAAATACTTAGTGATAAATGCGAACGGCTTGGAGGAAATCAGGCTTACAAAATAGGAGAAAATATGAATTGGTTATTAATTGGAGTAGGAGTTATCTTTTTTATCTGTATGGTAGCCGGTTATGCCAAAGGATTTATTAAAATTATCGTATCGTTTGGCACAACGATTGCGAGCCTTATACTTGTTATTTTTCTGACGCCTTACACGAGTAAGGCTATTGTGTCGCTGACTCCTATAGATGAAATGATAGAGAAAAAATGTATTTCTATGATGACGCCGGAAGGGGTGGATATTGATATATCCAAACTTCCTTTAGATAAAATAGAACTGCCGAGACAAAAGCAGATAGAAATCTTGGAAAAAGCGGATATACCGGAGTTTTTAAAAAAAGGATTAATAGAAAATAATAACAACGAAGCATATAAACAATTGGGTGTTTCAAATTTTGTAGACTATATAGGTGCATATGTTTCGGGTATTATTATAAAAATGATTTCGTTTTTAATCACATTTATCGTTGTCACGATTTTTATACGGGCAATTATTTTCGCTTTGGATATTATTACTGCCCTTCCGGTTATCAATGGGCTGAATCGTCTTGCCGGAATGCTGGTGGGAGTGTTGATAGCGGTTATTCTTGTATGGATTGCTTTTCTTGTTATTACGTTGTTGTATAGCAATGATATAGGAAGAACATGCTTTAAGTATATAGAAGAGAGCGAACTTTTGACATTCTTATATGAGAAAAATGTGATATTAGAATGGGTTACGAAATTAAGATAATAGAGATATTAAAACAATAAGTATCGTTGGTTCAAGTGTGTTTGGAACTCGGTACTTATTGTTTTTTCGCCGATAATAAAAAAGAAA
>URXX01000023.1 GCA_900551895.1 uncultured Lachnospiraceae bacterium
TGGAGCATTAGCTCAGTCGGTAGAGCACTTGACTTTTAATCAAGTTGTCCGGGGTTCGAATCCCCGATGCTTCACTTAAGAACAGATAATTCTGTTCTTTTTTTGTATAAAGAAAAGAGAGAAAAAATTCTCTCTCTTATTCTTCCTGTATAAATTGGCGTATGCTAAAAAGGTTATATTTTTTAAATAACTGTATATCTTCTTTTGAAAAAATAAGTTCATTTAAAATCGCACTTTCTTTTTGAATTTCCGGAGCAATTAAAACTTTTCTTGCACAGGGATACATTGTAACACTGGAAATTCCGGCTAAAATTCCAATTTTGTTATTGTGAGAAAAAGTATCCATAGAACAAAGCCAAATTTCTTCAGAAGAATGAGATTGATTTTGTAAATGGTAGTTCTGCCACGGACCGAATTTTACGCTTTCTCCGGAGTAAATTACTTTGCACTTTTCAGGATTTTTAAAGTCCTCGATATCGTAGAAAAGTTCTACAAAGGTACTTTCTTTATTTGATATAGAAAACTCTTCCAGTATGCTTTTCATGATTTTCTTTCGTTTTCCATCATAAGAATACATATACTGTCTGTTAATAAAATCTGTTTGTTCAATAGGAATTGCATTTTCATAAGGTGTAGCGAGAAGTTGTGATGGCGGTATATGAAATATGTGAGCAAATTCTTCAATGGTATCAGCAGTGATAGGAATGACACCTTTTTCATATTTAGATAGGGTGGAACAACTTTTATGTATGAGTGTTGACATTTCTTTTAAAGTATAGTTATGGGCTATGCGGTATTTTTTTATATTATTCCCTACAGTTTTATTCATTGTCATAAGATTTTCTCCAGTTCTGATAAGTTTCCTATAAATCAAAATTTTTATAAAAAGTGACATATTTTAAAATCTGATTTTTGATTCACATAATTTTTATATAAATAGTTTCTTGTTATGATAATAATATTTTTAAATTTTCCTGTCAAGAAAATATATGGTGTTTGCTTTATAAAGAATTTATAAATAAAATATAAACTATCTTAAATAGGTTTGGAGGAAAAATTATGTCAGAAAAAACAAAAAAACTAAGTATGGGTGCATTGATTTTGATGATTTTTACTTCGGTATACGGATTCAATAATATGCCCCGCTCATTTTATTTAATGGGATATGGAGCAATTCCGTTTTTCTTATTGTCAGCGGTTGTGTTCTTTGTACCATTTGCGTTTATGATTGCAGAATACGGTTCTGCCTTTAAGGATGAAAAAGGTGGAATATTTTCATGGATGCAGATTTGTGTAAATACGAAATACGCTTTTGTTGCTACATTTATGTGGTATACATCTTATGTAATTTGGCTTGTTAATATTGCTTCAGGAATTATGGTTCCTCTTTCCAATGCAATTTTTGGTAAAGATACGACACAGGAATGGAGTATATTCGGATTAAGTTCTACACAGACATTAGGACTTTTGGGAGTTGTTTTTATTATTTTTGTAACATTTTTTGCAAGTAAGGGAATGAAAAATATTCAGAAGGTAGCATCTATCGGTGGTATTGCTTGTATGTTTTTAAATGTTATGTTAATTGGCGGCGCACTTCTTGTTTTAATCGGAAATGGAGGAGAACTTGCACAGCCTGTTGTTTCGGCAGCGTCATTGGTAAAATCACCGAATCCGGAATATGCGGGTTCTTTGGCAATGTTAGCGTTTCTTGTATATGCGTTATTTGCTTATGGTGGAACAGAGGCAGTCGGAGGTCTTGTAGATGAAACAGAGAATCCGGAAAAGAACTTTGGAAAAGGTTTAACGATTGCAGCGATTATTGTAGCAGTGGGATATTCAATTGGTATTTTCTGTGTAGGTATTTTTACAAACTGGAGTGAAACACTTTCAGCAGCAACAGTTCATAAGGGAAATGCGTCTTATGTTATTATGAATAATTTAGGATATCAGATTGGTTCGGCATTTGGTGCAAGTCAGAGTGTATGTATACAAATGGGTGACTGGGCAGCAAGAATTATGGGTATTTCTATTTTACTTTCATTGGCAGGAGCAGTATTTACATTATGTTATTCTCCGTTAAAACAGTTAATTGAAGGAAGTCCAAAAGGTCTTCTTCCGGAGAAGTTTTGTAAAATGGAAAACGGAATGCCTAAATTTGCTTTAAAAGTGCAGGCAGTTGTAGTTGTTGCATTTATTCTTCTCATTTCTATGGGTGGAGATACAATGACACAGTTCTTTAATATTCTCGTTTCAATGACAAATGTTGCTATGACACTTCCGTATATGTTTATTTCGGCGGCATTTATTAAGTTTAAGAAAAATAAGGATATTCATAAGCCGTTTGTTATTTTTAAGAATGACACGGTTGCAATTATATTTACAGTACTCGTAACGGCAATAGTTGGTTTTGCAAATTTCTTTACGATTATTCAGCCGGCAATGGCAGGAGATATAGCGACAACGGTATGGAGTATTTTAGGACCTGTACTATTTACAATTACGGCGTTGATTTTACATGCCAGATATGAAAAGAAACAAAATCAAAAATAGTTATTATTACTAAATAAATTGTTGACAAGTATTCTTTATTGTGATAAAGTGATAACACTCTGCAGAGGAAATTCTAAAATAGTAAAACCAGAAGAGGAGAAAATAGTTAATGCAAAAGAAAAAGTTGATGAAAATTTTTGCGGGATTATTGGTGATTACAATGGTATCATCAACGGGGATGGTTTCTGTATATGCAGAAAATACAGTTAACAGTGAAATGGAAAGGTCTACATCAGAAGTTCCTCAAAATAATCAGACAAACACAGAAGAAACAAAAGCAGTGTTTACTGAAACGAAACAGCAAAGTGGAAAAATTCAGTATTTGTCAGATTTGCAGGAAGTAAGTAAACAGGTTGGATATGGTAGTTTCGGTAAAGATAAAAATACTGAGAACAAACAAGACGGATTACAGGTGAAAATTCGAGGAGAAAAGGTAACATTCTCAAAAGGAATTTTTGCTCATGCACCTTCCACAGTTGTTTATGATGTCAGTGGAATTAAAGAAAAATATCCAAATTTTGCCGGTTATCTCGGAGTGGACTCACGTTCGGGAGGCGGAAACGGAGTTAAGTTTAAAATTTCGGTTTCCGATGATAAAAATACTTGGGAAGAAATTTATCATAGTGATGTAGTAACTATGAATGAGTCAGTATATGTTAATCTTTCAATGAAAGGTAAAAAGTATATTAAACTTGAAGCAGAAAATAACGGTGAAAACGCAAGAGATCATGTTGTTTATGCAGATGCGGGGTTTGTGACAACTGACTATAGCCCTACAGAAAAGTATACTGCACCGATTAAAACAGTAGCGCAGTATGATGAAGAGTTAAGTAAAGTCAACTATAAAGATAAAAATGCTGTAAATAATAATACACAGAAAATTTATCAGAGAGAACTTGTAAATCAGGCAGGATTTTATACAATCAATAAAGTGTATGAAATGAAAGATGAACAAGGAAAGAGTTTATATGCAGATGCTATCAAATACTTATTAAATGATAGTGAAGCACTCTATTATTATATTAACGGAGGTCCGAAACCAAGCGAAGGAACTTATGAAAATTCATTAATTGCATTTGGAAAATTATATAATGCGTATAAAAATGAATTAGATGATAAGAGTGAGAATGACTTTAATATTCGACTTGCCGTATCGGTAGCATCAGCATATGCAAATCCAAAGACAGTTCGTTTTTGGACAGGAAATGATAATCCAAACAGTGGTGTGGAGGCAGTTCAGAAAGAAGATCCGGTAAGACGCTATAAAACATACAAAGAACTGTCAAAAAAGGGCGGTTATATGGATAAGATTGCGGAACTTGCAAAAGAACCGTCTCGTAAAATGGAAAGTGCGTCATGGTCAGGCAAACAGTTTAGAGAGTTATCCGTACCTATGATGAGATGGGTTGTGGACTCACGTATGCATGAAGATGAGTTTGAGTGGCTTGCACAGTATATTACAGATTGGGCTAAACAAGAAGGCAATCAGAATAAAAACTTTTTAGATTCTTATATGTATGTGCATAATAAGAAAAATAATTGGCAATATACAGATGAGAAATATTACAGTCAGGACAAACGTGCTGAATGGAATAAGAAATATAAATTTGACGATTTCAACAGTTTTGATGCTAATGCAAAATACGGAACGAAAGATTTAATCCGTTCATGGATTGTATGGGAAGAAGGCGGAGTCTGTGGCGCTTATGCAAAAACATATGCAAACCTTGCTGAAGTAGCGGGAAGACCGTCTATAGTAACAGGACAGCCGGCACATGCGGCAGCATTAACATGGCAATGGGTTCAAGGAGCAGGTCCGGACCATAAAGGTCAGTATGAATGGGGCATTCAGAACAATGCTTGGAGTCTCCGAGAAACTTCCAGTGAATATAGTGATTATATTCTTGGTTGGGGAAACCGCAGAAAGTTAGGAGATATTGATACAAACAGAAACAGAGCGTCAAGTTATACTCTTCTCGCAACAGATGTAATTCAAAACTGGGATTCATATGTAATGGCTAAAAAATATACATTGCTTGCCAATAGTTTGAAAGATTTTTCATCAAAAAGAGAAGCATATTACATGGCATTAAATGAAAGTCCGAGATTTTTAGATGCAACATATGGTATGCTTGATTTATACTTGAATAAACAAGATGTAACAAGCGGAGAATTAAACTATTTCGTAAAAGAAACGGCTTCAAGATACACATACTATCCGATGGTTATGGCAGATCTTATGAGAGAAGTAGAACTTTCAGGAAAACTAACAAATCCGGTACATATGGCAGAACTCTATATGGAAAGACAAAGAGCGTTAGAGGAAGCATACACATTAAGAAAAGACGGAAAAGATTTGACGGCAGAGGATTATGAAAAAACAAGACAGCCATGGTATGCAGGGGATGTAGCAAGAGCGATTCTTGAAAAAGACCATTCACGTATAGCGGAATTTTCATTTGACGGAGAAAAAGCCGGAAAAATCGTGTTGACAGAAAAACTTAGAGGAAAAGGTCTTAAGGTAAAATATAGTCTTGACGGTGGAAAAACGTGGAAAATTTCTGCTCAGGATGAAATTCAGTTGACAAATGATGAAATAAAATCTATTACAGCTGAAAATGATATTCAGGTGACGGTAGAAGGTGCTTCAGAAGATATGTACGGACGTCTTCCGATTTGTAAAATTGACATCATGGAGCAGGCAGCACCTAAAAATATCGAAGTAAATGATAATGAGGACCTTTTACTTGGTGATGTTTCTAATTTAGAGTACAGTGAAACAGGAAAGAACGACTGGAAACCATATGAGCAAAATGGGCTAAAGAATAAAATACGTTTTTCAGGCGAAAAGAAAGTGACTGTAAGAAAGACTGCACACGGTCAGTATGTGGCAAGTGAGCCGGCAGAATATCAGTTTAAAAATGCAACTGATCAAGAAAAAGAAAAATATTTACAGTTACAATATGTTTCTTTACATGAATTTTCAAGTCAGCAGAATGACGGAGGTCAGGCGGCAAAAAATCTGATAGACGGACAGAGAAATACTAACTGGCATTCACAATATAACATTACGGATAAGAAAGAATATGCCGTGAAATTTGATAAGGCACGCAAAATATCTAAGTTAGAATATGTTCCGAGTGCCGGAGGAAGTAATGGACGTTGGCAGGAAGTGGAAGTTTACGGAAGTAATGACGGAAAAACATGGACGAAAATAAGTGGACCTGTTACATTAGCGAATAATACGGATGCTAAAGAAATCAAGTTAGATTCTTCTAAGGCATGGCAGTACATTAAGGTGAAAGGATTACATTCATATTCACATGATGGAAATGCCGATAAATATTTCTCGGGAAGTACGCTTAACTTTTTTGAAGATACAACAAAATAAATGAGTTTATTACCTAATTTATAAAAAATAAAAAAAAGATGGAAAATAGGATTGCTATTCCATCTTTTTTTTTGTATAATAGTTGGCAATGGAAAAAAACAACGAGAAAACAGGAGGAGTTACAATGTCACAGAGAAAAGATATTCACAAAGTACTTATTATTGGTTCTGGCCCTATTATTATCGGACAGGCGTGTGAATTTGACTATTCAGGGACACAGGCGTGTAAAGCTCTTAAGAGTTTAGGATATGAAATTGTATTAGTTAATTCTAATCCGGCAACAATTATGACAGACCCGGAAACTGCTGACGTTACTTATATTGAACCTCTCAATGTTGAGAGATTAGAGCAAATTATTGCTAAAGAAAGACCAGATGCACTATTACCAAATTTAGGTGGACAATCCGGTCTTAATTTATGCTCAGAATTGGCACAGGCAGGAATTTTAGAAAAATATAATGTGGAAGTAATCGGTGTTCAGGTTGATGCTATTGAAAGAGGTGAAGACCGAATTGAATTTAAAAAGACAATGGACAGCCTCGGAATTGAGATGGCAAGAAGCGAAGTTGCTTATTCAGTAGATGAAGCGCTTGCAATTGCAGAAGAACTCGGTTATCCGGTTGTACTTAGACCGGCATATACAATGGGTGGAGCCGGCGGCGGACTTGTTTATAATAAGGAAGAGTTAAAAACAGTTTGCGCAAGAGGACTTCAGGCTAGTTTGGTAGGTCAGGTACTCGTTGAGGAATCTATTTTAGGTTGGGAAGAATTGGAACTTGAAGTAGTCCGTGATTCAGAAGGTAATATGATTACAGTATGTTTCATTGAGAATATCGATCCTCTCGGAGTACATACAGGTGACTCATTCTGTTCAGCGCCTATGCTTACAATTTCAGAGGAAGTACAGCAGCGTTTACAGGAAAAATCTCATAAAGTTGTAGATTCAGTTCAGGTAATCGGTGGTTGTAACGTACAGTGGGCGCATGATCCAAAGACAGACAGAGATATTATTATCGAAATCAACCCAAGAACATCACGTTCATCGGCACTTGCATCAAAAGCGACAGGGTTCCCAATCGCTCTTGTATCGGCAATGTTGGCAACAGGACTTACTTTAAAAGATATTCCATGCGGAAAATACGGAACATTGGATAAATATGTTCCAAACGGTGATTACATTGTAATTAAATTTGCTCGTTGGGCATTTGAAAAATTCAAAGGCGTAGAAGATAAATTAGGTACTCAGATGCGTGCTGTAGGTGAAGTAATGAGTATCGGTAAAACATATAAAGAAGCGTTACAGAAAGCAATCAGAAGTTTGGAAACAGGACGTTACGGACTTGGACATGCAAAAGATTTTGATACAAAATCAAAAGACGAACTTCTTAAAATGTTAGTAACACCTACAAGTGAACGTCACTTCATTATGTATGAGGCATTGAGAAAAGGTGCTACAATTGAAGAAATTCACGAAAGAACAAAAGTGAAAGCATATTTCATCGAGCAGATGAAAGAATTAGTTGAGGAAGAAGAAGAACTTTTAAAATCAAAAGGACAGTTACCTTCTGACGAAGCGTTAATTACAGCGAAAAAAGACGGTTTCTCTGATAAATATTTAAGTCAGTTATTAGATGTAGAAGAAGCGGAAATCAGAGAAAAGAGAATTGCACTTGGTGTTGAAGAGGCATGGGAAGGCGTACATGTAAGCGGAACAGAAGACAATGCATACTATTATTCAACATACAATGCAGAGGACAAAAATCCGGTTCGCGAAGATAAACCGAAAGTAATGATTTTGGGCGGTGGTCCTAACAGAATCGGACAGGGTATCGAATTTGATTACTGCTGTGTACATGCATCACTTGCATTGAAGAAATTAGGATTTGAAACAATTATCGTAAACTGTAACCCTGAAACAGTTTCTACAGATTACGATACATCAGATAAATTGTATTTTGAACCACTTACATTGGAAGATGTTCTCAGCATTTATAAGAAAGAAAAACCGGTAGGAGTTATCGCTCAGTTCGGTGGACAGACACCGCTTAACCTTGCAGCGGACTTAGAGAAAAACGGAGTGAAAATTCTTGGAACAGCACCGTCTGTAATAGACCTTGCCGAAGATAGAGATTTGTTCCGTGCAATGATGGAAAAATTAGAAATTCCTATGCCTGAGTCAGGAATGGCAGTAAATGTTGAAGAGGCAGTGGAAATTGCAGAAAAAATCGGTTATCCGGTTATGGTTAGACCTTCTTACGTTCTCGGAGGACGTGGAATGGAAGTTGTTTATGACTCAGAAAGTATGGCAGGATATATGAAAGCAGCTGTAGGTGTTACACCGGACAGACCAATTTTGATTGACCGTTTCTTAAATCATGCTTTAGAGTGTGAGGCAGACGCAATCAGTGACGGTGAACATGCATTTGTTCCGGCTGTAATGGAACACATTGAGTTAGCAGGTGTACATTCAGGTGACTCTGCTTGCATCATTCCGTCAAAACATATTTCAGAAGAAAACATTAAGACTATCAAAGAATATACGAGAAAAATTGCAGAAGAAATGCATGTTAAAGGTCTTATGAATATGCAGTATGCGATTGAAAACGGTAAAGTATATGTATTGGAAGCCAATCCAAGAGCATCAAGAACAGTGCCATTAGTTTCAAAAGTATGTAACATCAAAATGGTACCGCTTGCAACAGAAATTATTACTTCTGAATTGACAGGAAAACCGTCACCTGTTCCACAGTTAAAAGAACAGTATATCCCACACTATGGAGTAAAAGAAGCGGTATTCCCATTCAATATGTTCCAAGAGGTAGACCCTGTTTTAGGACCTGAAATGCGTTCGACAGGTGAAGTATTAGGATTATCTTCATTCTACGGCGAAGCATTCTACAAAGCGCAGGAAGCAACACAGAAAAAGATTCCGCTAGAGGGAACAGTATTGATGTCTATTAATGACAAAGATAAGCCGGAAGTAGTAGAAGTTGCCAAAGAATTTATTGAATGTGGATTTAAGATTTTAGCATCTAAAAATACATGTAAAGTAATTCAGGATGCCGGAATGGAAGCAGAGAGAGTATACAAACTCAATGAGGGCAGACCGGATATGCTGGATTTAATCACAAACGGAAAAGTTGATTTGATTATCAATACTCCAATTGGTCAGGACAGACAGGAAGATGACAGTTATCTTCGTAAAGCAGCAATTAAAGCAAAAGTTCCGTATATGACAACAATGGCAGCAGCAAAAGCAACTGTCAGCGGTATTAAGTCAATGAAAAAACCGGGTTGCGGAGAAGTGAAATCACTTCAGGAATTACATGCACAGATTAGAGATTTATAGAAAGGGGCTGTCGCACTAAGTAATTAGTGCGCAGCCTCTTTTCTATGCAAAAAATTACAGCCAGGCTTCGAAAAGTC
>URXX01000024.1 GCA_900551895.1 uncultured Lachnospiraceae bacterium
ACTTTTCGAAGCCTGGCTGTAATTTTTTGCATAGAAAAGAGGCTGCGCACTAATTATTTAGTGCGACAGCCCCTTCTGCTTTATAGTTCTATTTCGATTTTTCTTCCCGTGCGATGATATTGATGATAACGAACTCCTGCACAGTCCATCATTCGCTTTGACGCCATAACCGATGCCGTATCCGCATATTTATCGCTGTCATAGACAACTTCTTTAATACCCGACTGAATAATTGCCTTTGCACACTCATTACACGGAAATAGGGAAACATATAGTTTTGCTCCCGCAAGACTTCCGCCGCTGTAATTCAAAATGGCATTTAATTCACTGTGTACTGTGTACACATATTTTGTTTCCAGCGGGTCCTCACCCTCTCTTTTCCACGGAAATTCATCATCTGAGCAGCCTTTCGGCAATCCGTTATAACCCATTGAAAGAATTTTATTATCCTGACTTACAATACAGCATCCTACCTGCGTACTCGGATCTTTGGAACGCATCCCCGACAACATTGCAACGCCCATAAAATATTCATCCCATGAAATATAATCGTTTCTTTTTTCACTCATGCTATCACCTTCTGTACTATTTTGTACCAAATATACGGTCCCCCGCATCTCCCAAGCCCGGAACGATATATCCGTGTTCATTCAATTTCTTATCTAATGCTCCGATATAAATATCTACATCAGGGTGAGCCTGTTTCATGCGTTCCACTCCTTCAGGCGCTGCAATAATACATAAGAAACGGATATTTTTTACACCTTTATCTTTTAACATTTGGATTGCTGCCACACTTGAACCGCCTGTCGCTAACATTGGATCAACAACAAATACATCTCGTTCTTCACAGTCTGCCGGCAATTTGCAGTAATACTCCACAGGCTCGAGTGTATCCGGATCACGGTATAAACCGATATGTCCTACTTTTGCTGCCGGAATCATCGCCAACATCCCTTCAACCATACCAAGTCCCGCTCTTAAAATAGGCACAACCGCCAATTTCTTTCCTGCAAGTTCTTTCTCTACTGTTTCGCAAATCGGTGTCTGAATTGTCACATCCTGCAATTTCAAATCTCTTGTCGCCTCATAACAGATAAGCATTGCAATCTCGCTTATCATCTCCCTAAAGTCTTTTGAGCCTAAGTCTGCCCTTCTAATGTAACTGATTTTATGACGGATTAACGGATGCTCCATTACGTGTACTTTTGCCATATTTTTCCTCACTTTCTTATTTCTTTGCTTCTTCATTTAATTTTTCTGCAAGTTTCTCTATCATTTCTTTCAGAATTTCAAAGGATTTGCCATATTCCACCAACGGCTGACCGTAGGCCGAAGGCACTTCCTTATCAATCTCCACATATTCACTCAATGTATAAACATGTTTTACATATTCATAATCGGTAACAATCTTCCATTTTTGATTTTCTTCAAGAGTTAAAACAAGTGTATCCTCGTCTAAATCTGCCTCACTGAACGCAACCGCCTCGTGTCCTTCAAGAGTCATCTGCTGGCTCTTCATAATTGCCTCTGCTTTCTGATTCGCCGGTTCAGGAAACAGAACAATCATCCCTCTCGATTCTATCTCGTACTCCTGAATTAGATCTTGATTTCGCAGTAGTTCTGCCGCCATAGGTCCTCTGCTGTTGTCACTCTTACTGACAAATATAACCCGTCTGAATTTCTGCTTTGACGCAATCTCATGGGCGTCAATAATCTGATGACCTGCCGCCTTTTCCAAACGGTTCATAATCGCACTTCCAATGCCGTCAACCGAAAAAGATTCACTGTAAATACAATCTACATTCTCATCGTCAAACTCTCGCAATACTTTGTAGAGATTTTTTGCAATGGAACTTTGATTTTCTCTCGTCCCTATTGTCTTAATCAGCCCTGCCGTGTATTGAGAAACCGTTTCCATACTGGCAATAATGCCTACTTTCTTTCCCTTTTTTGTCTTTTCATGGACAAGTTGTTTGATTGCGTGCACCTCGTCTTTTAATGTTCCCTGCACAATCTTCAACTGTGCTTTCGGTGCATAGTGACGGTATTTCATTCCCGGCGCTTTCGGCGCTTCTTCTGTTTCCTCGCCGAGAAGCGTTCTGTCTATCTGCACTTCTCCGATAACCTCTTCAAGCATCTGTCTTGTAACTGCTCCCGGTCTTAAAATCATCGGCGGCTCTACAGTCATATCCACAATCGTTGACTCTACACCGATATCCACACTTCCCCCGTCCAAAATCATGTCTATTCGCCCTGTCATATCTTCCTCAACATGTTTTGCCGTTGTCGGACTCGGACGTCCCGAAGTGTTGGCGCTTGGCGCTGAAACATACCCGCCCCCTTCTAAAATCAACTCTCTCGCAATACAATCATCGGGCATACGGACGGCAACTGTATCTAATCCTCCCGTTGTTCCGTATGGCACAATATCCGATTTTTCAAAAATCATTGTAAGTGGTCCCGGCCAAAATACTTCCGCCAAATCCATTGCTTTCTTAGAAATATTCTGCACAATTCTGTTCAAATCACTGAGATCCGCAATATGAACAATCAGCGGATTATCTGAAGGTCTGCCTTTCGCCTCATACGTCTTTTTCGCTGCCTCCTCATCAAGTGCATTCGCACCAAGTCCGTATACCGTTTCTGTTGGGAAAGCGACCAAACCTCCTTCTCGTATAATTCTGCCTGCCTGCTCCATGACTTCTTTCTCTATTTGGTTTTTGTCTACTTTTTTTATTATCGTTTCCATAAATTTTATTATACCATTATTACGCCGAAAAAAAAACCCACTGTGCCTATTCCCCTTGTTTTTGTAAAATATGTATAATACCATCGCATATAACCTGTGCTACTTTTTCCTGATATTCCTTTGTGGAAAGTTTTTTCGCCTCCTCCCAATTACTCAAAAATCCGCATTCCACAATAATTGTAGGCACTTCTGTTTTTTTCAACATATAATATGTATTATTTCCTTTGCACACCCTTTTATTCTCTTTATCAAACAGGCGAAACATTTCCTGCATCACCTCCGCCGCCTCTTTTCCGTCCTTAGAATGTGTAAAATAAAAAACCTGAGCCCCCTTTATCTCCTCCTGCGTATAACTGTTCTGATGAATACTTACCGCAAGAGCAGGCTTTGTTCCGTTAATCATATTTACCCTCGCTTTCATATCTCCTATCTTCGTATCATCCAGCCCCTTATCTTCTCTTCTTGTCATCTTAACGGCAATATTTTGCTTTTTTAATTTCTTTTCCACTTTTTTAGCAATGCTTAAATTAACATCCTTCTCCTTTTTCCCGTTTACCCCGATTTTGCCGGGATCGGAAGAACCGTGTCCCGCGTCAAGAACAACCAGTTTTTTCCCTTTTTCTATATGATTTCCCGATACACAAACACTCAGCGTTTTCCCCATAAAAAATGCTGAACAAATAAGTATAACTGCCATAAATAACTTTGTTTTCCGATACAAAAAAATCCCCTCCGTAACATATATTCTTTCAAATATATGCCACAGAGGGAATGTCTAATTTACATATTTTAAAATTAAATCCCAAAGTCCCTGTGATTCAAAACCGAGTTTCCAGACTGCCGTACCCGCCAATTTATTTGCTTTCATTACTTTTAGTTTTTCTTCAATTGATTTCTCATCTTCCAGCCAAATCTTATAGGTAACTCCGTCTGCTTCCCACTCTGCGTAGTTCTGACCTGTCTTTTCGTCCCAGTTTGCCTGTGCACCGTACTGTTCAAGGACTTTATTTGTTCTTTTCATGGAAACTGTTTCGCTTGTTACTTTTGTAGAATATTTTCCCGCTTCTGTTCCCGACTGCTCCGCTAACTCTGCCTCTGTCTTCGGAACTTCCTTCCAAAGTCTTGTATATAACGGCATCGCATTAATCACTTTGTTTGCCGGAACATCCTTTAGCGTTTCTTTAATACCGTCTTTTACATATCCGATAGAGGCTACCGAGCCACTTTCATATGAACCGGCAAAATGTTCGTCATATCCCATAATAATAACATAGTCCGCTACAATTCCCTGTTCTTTTCGGTGATAATGTTTGTTGTATCCTTTCGGCACATAATTATCTACCGATAAAACGATACCATTTTTTCTACATTTCACGGATAATTCACGGATAAACTGAATATAGTGTTCTCCTGTTTTCTCTGCCACCGTCTCAAAATCTACGTTAATTCCGTCCAAACCTACCTGAAGCGCTTCAGAAACTAACTGATTTGTCAGATTTTCTCTGCTTGATGTGCGGCTTAATAACTCATGTGTTTCCTCTGATGTTTTAATTCCTGCTTGATTTAACGGATCGAAATTTCTCACTAAGCCCCACACTTCTATATTGGACTGGTGTGCATAATTTACATACTCCGAACTCGCAATGGAAGTTATATTCCCTTTTGTATCCTTTACACTAAACCACGTCGGTGCAAGTGTCGTAAGTCCTTTCGTATTGGCAATCATCTCCAGCACCTGCTTATTTGCCGAACGCGAACTTACCTGATGCCATGCTAAATTAATTGTATAATCTTTCTTAATGTTCGTAAACTTCTCTTCTTTAAATTCACGCTTATACGTTTTTGTCTTTTCGTCTTTCAGGTCACTCTCTTTCATGTAGCCAACAAAACCGTCTTTTGTACGAACTTTTCTCCACTTACCTTCTTTTTCGATAAGCCTTACAATATCATCTGATTTTGTTTCCGTTAAAATCGGACTTTTCACCCCTGCACGCACACGCACCGCAGAATTATTCTTTGTTGTCGCTACTTTCGCATCACTCCAATTACTCTGAATGACTACACGATTTGGGTCTTTATATGTTTTATATTCTATATCCGTATATTTCTTTACAAAATCAAGCGCAATATACGCAGTGTTTCCTTCCGTCTTTAAAATAACGTATTCTTCACTCTTCTTCTCTTTCGATACTGCATACTCGCTGCTTCCAACAGATACGGACACCATATCATTTGGTAAAGTGTACAATAAAAGATTTTCATTTGCATCCCAATAAAATCTCTCATTTACATAATCTCTGACCGCAGAATATTCCAAATACACTCTTCCGTCAAACACTCTTCCCTTCGGCTCTAAAACTTCGTTATTCACGATTACTGCCAGTTGTTCTTCATTTG
Organism: uncultured Lachnospiraceae bacterium; assembly: GCA_900551895.1. GTDB lineage: Bacteria > Bacillota > Clostridia > Lachnospirales > Lachnospiraceae > Faecalimonas. The sequence continues at coordinate 5,150 of URXX01000024.1, forward strand.
TAATACCATAATATTCTTTTCTATTCGCCTTTTGATCTGATGGACTGTATTTTTTCCACAATATAGTTCCACATAAAACAACCAGCGCCAATACAATAACGATACTAACCTTAAGAATTAAAGAGCGTTGTCTTCTCTTTCGGGAATTTCTTCTGCGTCTCATTTGTTCCCTTCTGTCTCTCTCGTTCATGACGCACCTCCTATTCCAGTACATTATAGCAATTATTTAGGCATACGTCATTAACTATTTCGACAATTTTCGTCATGCTAAAAGGTTTTCGTCTTTACGAGGGGTATTGTAATTCTACTCTACACTTTTAAGTTCATGAAAATGAAGCGCCTCCACATTACCATTTTGATCCCATATATAATCCCGCATATAGCCGCCACTTTCCTTTACCATATGTGCCGCCGCTATCTGCATCGGACTTGCACTTTCTCCGTCAATAGACATGGGAACTCCGTGTCGTTCATATTCCGATAATTCCGTGAACAGTTCGCGATATGCCTTATCTTCTTCCTGCATTTTCCTACCTTTCTCTGCTCGTAACTATGGCCCGCAGATATGCCATAAGGATGTGTGATATATTAAACTTATCTCTCGGGCTGGCAAGAAGACAGTATTATAATTTACAGTTTCTTTTTTAATTTTTGTTATGTGTTGTCTTTTGCTGATATTTTGTCTGAAACGACTGATTTTCTTTTCGATATTGTTTACAACAAATTACAGATAACTTTTTGATATGATTTGTAGACTATAAAATTAAGACTTCTCTATTATTCCGAACATATATCCCTCCTTCATCTATATAAACATAGTTACATGGAAAGACTATCTTCTTGCAATCCCCATTATAAATAGTAATATTTTCCTTTTCAAGTATTTTCTTTAAATTTCTTTACATATTTTTCGTTTTTGTTTATACTAATAATTGAGTAAATATTTTTATTTGCAGATAGGAAGTGATTATATGAAGATTGAAAAACTAAATGATAACCAAATTCGTTGTACGCTGACGCGTGCTGATTTAGCCGAACGCGAACTCAAACTAAGCGAGTTGGCTTATGGAACAGAAAAAGCAAAATCACTTTTCCAAGATATGATGCAACAGGCAGCCTTTGAATTCGGATTTGAGGCGGACGACACTCCTCTTATGATCGAGGCAATTCCGGCCTCCGCTGATACAATCGTACTTATTATTACTAAAGTGGACGATCCGGAGGAACTTGATACCCGTTTTTCTAAATTTGCCCCTTCAGCATCGGGCGGAACAACCGGCAAAATGCAGAATGTTTTAGATAAATTAGAAGGTGCGGAAGAATTTCTTGATTTGCTCGGCAAAGTAAAGAAAGCAGTTTCCGAAAAACCTGAAATAGAAGCGCCAAAGACCACCGCCCCTAAAAGAAATACAAAGAAGGACGTGCGTCTGTTTACATTTGCTACATTAGATAATGTAATCGAGGCTTCCCACCTGCTTGCAACAATGTATACCGGTGCAAACACTTTATATAAAGATCCGAAAGATGACCTTTACATTTTAGTCCTTTCACAATCTGAGCATTCGCCGATTGACTATAACAAGATTTGCAATATGCTCTCAGAATACGGCTCTTTTGAGAAAACCGGCAGCGCAACTTTAGCATATCTTGAGGAACATTGTGATATTATTATCGGCGGGAATGCCATGCAGCAGTTAGCACTTATTTAATTTAAAACAACAAAGGGGCTGTCGCTTTAACGATTAGTAAATCGTGAAGCGGCAGCTTCCTTTTTCCCGATTTTCTCTATATAATTGC
>URXX01000025.1 GCA_900551895.1 uncultured Lachnospiraceae bacterium
ATTGGAGCAAAAAGGTTTCGTTGTTGTCAAAGGAAAAATCAGCCGTAAATATTTTGAAGAACGAGTTTACGGTATGAACGAAATGAAATAGCAGGAGGTGATGTTTTGACAGTAATCAAAAACCAAAAGTCAAATACTTATGAGGTAAGAACCTATTATAAGGACTGGACTGGCGTAAGAAAGCAGAAGACGAAAAGGGGATTTAAACGCAAATGTGATGCCCAGGAATGGGAAAGAGCGTTTAAATTAAAGGAGAATTTGAGTTTGGATATGTATTTTGAAGATTTTGTAGATCTTTATCTGAATGATATCAAATCCAGAATCAAATATAATACCTGGCTGACGAAAAAGCATATTGTAGAAAAAAAGATTCTCCCATATTTTTCGAAAAAGAAGTTGCAGGAAATAAAACCTTCCGATATTCGACAGTGGCAGAACACCATGATGAACTATCGGAATAAACAAGGAGAAGGCTATTCGCAGGTCTATCTAAAGACCATCCATAATCAGCTGAGTGCAATTTTGAATCATGCAGTTAATTTCTATGATTTGAGAAGCAATGCTGCACGCAAGGCAGGATCTATGGGAAAAGAAAGAACAAAAGAGATGAGATGTATTGAAATGCGTGTCAGCGTCCAAGTTTTTACAGATTTCCGCAAGATAAATAAGAACATGAGATGTATTGAAATTATATCGTTCCTGATAAATCCCAGTTCTTTTTTCCGATAAATAAGAACATGAGATGTATTGAAATTCTTTATACGGATTTACCTTTTCGAATTCTTTTGGATAAATAAGAACATGAGATGTATTGAAATTATTTAGAATATGTTTGTGACACACTACTTGTTCGTTCATCCTTTAAATATAAAAGAATAGTAATTCCCCTGTATCAATCCAATCTAGAAACTGAGGTTTGCCAAATAACGACATTCCTCAGTTTTTGTGTCAAAATATTTTTACCAGCATAATTTCTCCTAAATTTTTCTCAAAAACAATGTAGAAGCAGGAAAATATATCTGATAAAATAAGAAAAACAACAAGTGAACGGAGGAATGATATGTTTTCATATGAAGTTTTAGAGTCATATAATGAATTGGAAATGCTTGTATACAGTTATGTTATGGAACACAAAGAAGAAGTAAAATATATGACGATACGTGAATTGGCGGAGGCGGTTCATGTATCTACGTCAACAGTTATTCGGTTTTGCAGAAAAACAGGTTGTGAGGGGTATTCCGAGTTTAAGGTAAGATTTAAACAATTTTTGTCGGAAGATAAAAAGAAAAAGGAAATTCGAGATAATGGAATAGATGAGATCATGTATTTCTTTCATACGATGACATCTAATCGGTATGAGGAGAAAATTAACGAGATAGTTACACATTTAAAGACTGCAAAACACATTGTTTTTATAGGAATAGGAACTTCGGGAATACTGGGGAAATACGGAGCGAGATATTTTTCCAATATTGGAAAATACAGTCAGTATATAGAAGATCCTTATTATCCGATTACGGCGGATTTGGATTCCACGGTAGTTGTAGCCCTGTCAGAGTCGGGGGAAACGCAGCAGATTGTTCATCTTGCAGAGCATTTTAAACGCCATAATGCAAAAATCTTTAGCATCACAAATGGAAGTGAGTGTACATTAGCAAAAATATCGGATTATCATTTGTCCTATTTTGTGGGGCATCATCTTGTTCAGAATGAATATAACATTACAACACAGGTTCCGGTTTTGTATTTATTGGAGACGATTGGAAAGAGGCTGATGTAACAAGGTGTTTTTTTGAAGAAACATATATTAATGTGTGACATATGTTTCTAAACAAGAGTAATCTATGGTGATTTTTAGGGAAATATGTATAATGAAATCATAAAGTAACCGGTGCTAAATAAGAGAAAGGGGTAGCAGTATGGCTATAGATTACAGAATTACAGCGAGAGAACTGGTAAAAGAATTAGGTGGAAACGAAAATATTAAAAATGTAACACACTGCGCAACGAGGCTTAGATTTATTTTGAAAGATGAATCTATTGTAAATGCAGATAGGGTGAAAAAGATTTCAGGAGTTATTACAACTGTCCGAGCAGGCGGACAGTATCAAGTGGTTATCGGAAATCATGTAAAAGATGCGTTTGAGTTTGTTATGGAGTTGGTAACGGTTGATGAAAAGCAGGCAGACCGTACAGAACAAAAAGTGGGGGTATTTAGCAGAATTATAGATGTAATTTCAAGTATTTTCACGCCGTTTCTATATACACTGGCTGCGTGCGGTATTTTGCAGGGAATTTTAGGTGTTCTTGTTGCCTTGAATGCTATTGACACTACAGGCGGAACATATCAGATATTGAATTTTATATCATGGACGGCATTTACCTTTTTGCCTGTACTGATTGCGGCAACGGCAGCGAAAAAGTTTGGAATGAATACTTATGTGGCAATGGTAATTGCCTGTGCGCTTGTTTCACCGGACTATATTAATATGGTAAATGCGGGGAAAAAAGTTTATTTTCTCGGAATGCGCGTACAACTTTTGAGTTACACATCTTCAGTTATTCCGATTATTTTGGCAATTTGGATAGCATCATATATTCAGAGATTTTTTGATAAGTATTTACCGGTAGTTATACGAAACTTATTTTCTCCGATGCTTACGATCGCGATTATGGTTCCTCTTACTTTACTTGCATTTGGACCTATAGGAAATACAGTTGGAAATGCAATTGGAGGTATTTATAATTATCTTTATGATTTAAGTCCGATTGTAGCCGGCGTTATTGTGGGCGGTTTATGGGAAATTCTCGTTATTTTCGGTGTGCATTGGGGAATTACGCCGGTAACGGTAGGAAATTATGCAACTCTCGGCTATGATACATTTACGGGCTTACAGGCGTCAGCAGTATTTTCACAGGCGGGAGCAACTTTGGGAGTATTTTTGAAAACAAAAGATAAGGATATGAAAGGTATCTCTGCATCAGCGGCGTTAACGGGACTTTTTGGTATTACTGAGCCTGCAATTTACGGTGTAAATCTTCGATTGAAAAAGCCGATGATTTGCGGATGTATTGCCGGAGCAGTCGGAGGAGGCATAGCCGGAGCGTTTCACGCGGTATCGTGGAGTTATAATATGCCTGGCATTGCCACAGTACCAGCCTTCTTTAAGTCAGGTCATATGAGTGAATTTTTAGGATTTTTACTCTCTATTTTAGTATCGTTTGTTTTGGGGGCAGTGTTGACTTGGATTGTAGGATTTGATGAAGAAGTTTCCAATACTGGGGAACAGGTAAAAACAATCACGGATGCCGCAGAGAATGAAGAAGAGATAGCATTTGGCTGTCCGGTAAAAAGTTTAGATATTATTCCTGTTTCAGAAGTAAAAGATGAAGTGTTCTCTTCGGAAATGATGGGAGAAGGGGTTGGTATTATCGCTGCGGACGGAAACGTATATGCCCCTTTTGATGCAAAAATAGAAACATTATTTCCGACAGGTCATGCGTTAGGCATGAGGAAAAACGGTGTAGAAGTACTTATTCACATCGGATTGGATACAGTGAAATTAGGTGGCACGGGATTTGAAATTCATGTTAAAGAAGGAGAAGAAGTGAAAAAAGGCGATCTTCTTATTACATTTGACAAAGAATATATTGAGCAGCAGGGATATGATTCTACAGTTATTTTTATTATCACCTCTATGGGAGATAAGAAAGATTTACAGATTACTCTTGGGAAAAAAGCAGAGGCATTAGAAACAATTATGAGAATAAAATAGAGGGGAGGATATGATATGCGTACATTATCACAAGATTTTCTTTGGGGCGGCGCTGTTGCAGCTCATCAGGTAGAGGGAGCATGGAATGAAGACGGAAAAGGAATGAGCGTCATTGATGTACTTACAGCGGGGGCGCATGGTGTCGATCGTAAAATTACAGACGGAGTAAAGAGGGACTGCTATTATCCAAACCACGAGGCTGTTGATTTTTATCATCATTATAAGGAAGATGTGAAGTTGTTTGCGGAAATGGGCTTTAAGTGTTTCCGAACATCTATTGCATGGACAAGGATATTTCCAAACGGTGACGAGGAAATGCCGAACGAGGCAGGGCTTCAGTTTTATGATGATTTATTTGATGAATTATTGAAATATAATATTGAGCCGGTGATTACACTTTCACATTTTGAAATGCCGTATCATTTGGTAAAACAATATGGCGGCTGGAAAAATAGAAAAGTGATTGATTTCTTCGTGAAATATGCCGTGACTGTTATGGAGCGTTATAAGAATAAGGTAAAATACTGGTTGACATTTAATGAAATTAATAACCAAAAGAACTATAAATATGATTTATTCGGATATACCTGCTCAGGCGTGATTTTCTCAAAAGAAGAAAACCCCGAAGAAATGATGTATCAGGTTGTGCATCATGAGTTGGTTGCAAGTGCATTGGTTGTAAAAAAGGGGCATGAAATTAACCCTGATTTTCAAATTGGCTGTATGCTTGCTTTTGTGCCGCTATATCCATATTCATGTCATCCGGATGATGTTATGTTTGCAGCGGTTTCCATGCATGACAGATATTTGTTTGGAGATGTTCACGTGAGAGGAAAATATCCGACATATATAGAAAGAGAGTGGGAACAAAAGGGTTTTCATATCCACATTACAGAGGAAGATAAAGAAATTCTCCGAGAAGGAACGGTAGATTATGTGGGATTTAGTTATTATATGTCAAATGCGGTTAAGGCGAATGCTGTTTCAGACGGAAACGGTGTGGACGGTTTTCCGGGGAGCGTAAGTAATCCGTTTGTAAAGAAAAGTGACTGGGGTTGGCAGATTGATGCAACGGGATTGAGATATTCTTTAAATATGTTATATGACAGATACCAAAAGCCGTTGTTTATTGTTGAAAACGGATTTGGTGCGATAGACGAAGTGCAGGAGGACGGAAGTATTTCCGATGATAATAGAATTGCATATTTGAAATCACATATTGAAGAGATGAAAAAAGCAGTTTTGGAAGACGGGGTAGAATTACTCGGATATACACCGTGGGGCTGTATTGATTGTGTTTCATTTACAACAGGGGAGATGAAGAAAAGATACGGATTTATTTATGTGGATAGAGATAATGAAGGAAACGGAACATTAAAGAGAAGCAGAAAGAAATCATTCTACTGGTATCAGAATGTGATTAAGAGCAATGGGGAGGAATTGTAAATAGTCGTACAAGATTTTCAATCGATAAAAGTTAAATTTATGTAGAAGAAAGAAGTCATATTTGGTAAAATACGAATATAACTTTTGAAGGGAGTACAAAAATGGATAATCAGGTTATCATTAGAAATGAAACAGAAGCAGATTATGGGAGAGTAGAAGAAATTACAAGAAAATCTTTCTATAATATGTACGTTATGGGATGTGTGGAACATTACTTAGTGCATATTATGAGAGAACATGAGGATTTTATAAAAGAGTTGGATTTTGTTCTTGAGTTGGACGGACAGGTAATCGGAAATATTATGTATACAAAGGCGAAACTTGTATCGGAAAGCGGAGAAGAAAAAGAAGTTCTTACGTTTGGACCGGTTTGCATTCTTCCGAAGTATCAGAGAATGGGGTATGGGAAAATGCTTATGGAGCATTCTTTCCAAAAAGCGGTGGAATTAGGATATGATACGATAGTGATTTTTGGAAGTCCAAGTAATTATGTAAGTCGTGGATTTAAAAGTTGTAAGAAATATAATGTAGGAATTGAGGGAGGCAAATATCCGTCAGCCATGATGGTGAAGGAACTTGTTCCAAATGTGTTGAATGGGGAGAAATGGACATATTCGGACAGCCCTGTTATGCAAATCAGTGAAGAAGATGCCGAGAAATATGATGCAACTTTAGAACCGTTGGAGAAAAAACACCAGCCGAGTCAGGACGAATTTTATATTATGAGCCAGTCTTTTATGGAATAATTTATACAAAAAATGAGGAGTGCCGAATTCGACATTCCTCATTTTTCTAGTGCGCCTAGCGGCGCACGTTTCTAATGGATGGAAGTTCCTAATCCGCCCTAGTAGTGGGAAGGATATAGCTAAGA